>NZ_JAWJYL010000001.1:0-884286 GCF_046566945.1 Cobetia sp. SIMBA_158 | reverse complement strand
AAGATGGCGATAGCAGTGGTTCATGGCAACACCGTACCTGATGGGTCACGTGTTGCACTTGGTCATTGAGACCGCCGAGCCATACGAGACAGAAGTTATGTCAGATCTTTGGGTTACACAGCTGAAACTGCCCTCATTCTTTGAATCATCTGACAGCTTATCCAAGCTCGGATCGGATCATCAACATCATCAGGCCGCTTTGTACAGTGGTCAAGAGAAATACGCCTCATCGGGTGTCACCTGCAAGCCCGAAATTCGCAACGACGTGGCGGCCATTTTCCTTCGTCGGCAACCCCACCCCCTGCAAATGTTAACCATACGTATGTCGCAGTTACACATACGTTCCATCAGGTCATTCTCATTAAAGAACCCCCGAACAACAAATACGCTTTCACATGAGGTGATATATGACGATTGGACGCCGTCAATTCCTAGCTGGGACCGCCGCACTGACCGCTGCGGCGAGCTCGCCCTCCCTATTCGCCCGCGCCGAAGCGCCCGAGCGCTATCCTAACGACTGCTGGGAGGTGCTCGACGAGCGGTTCGAACGCTACATGCTATTCAACTCACCGCTGCAGCGGATCTGGAGCGGCGGGCTGTGGCTCGAAGGTCCGGTTTGGAACGCCGTCGGTCGCTTTGCCGTGTTCAGCGACATCCCCCGCGCGCGCCAGATGCGCTGGGATGAGGCCAGTAACACGGTTAGTGTGCTGCGCCACAAGGTCGGTCACTCCAACGGCAATGCCTTCGACGACCACGGCCGGCTCATCGCCTGCGAGCACTCGCCCGCCAGGGTGGTTCGCTACGAGTGGGATGGCAGCGTGACCGTATTGGCCAACGACTGGCAGGGCAAGCGTCTCAACGCGCCTAATGACTTGGTCACGCTGCCCAACGGCGGCATCATCTTCACCGATCCCGGTTACGGCGCTCACGTGGACTACGAGGGCCACAAGCGCGATCTGGAGATCGAGCCGGCTGTTTATTACGTTGACGATACCCTGGACGAGCCGCTGCGCCTGACCACAGCGCCCTACAAGCCCAACGGCATCGCTCTCAGCCCGGACCGGCGCACACTCTACGTAACCGATACCGCGCCATCGCACTATCCCGACCAGCCACCCGCCATCTTCCGATTCATGCTCTCGGAGGACGGCAAGGCCGTTTCAGACGGCGAGCGCTTGGTCGAAGGTCAGGGCGAAGGTTACGATGGTATGGCCGTGGACAAGGACGGCAATCTCTGGGTCGGAACCTCCGGCGGCGAAGGCAAGGACGGCGTCAGCATCTTCACCGCCGAGGGTGAGCGCATCGGGCGCATCCTACTGCCCGAGGTCTGTGCCAATGTCTGCTTCGCCGGCGAGGACCGCAACCGACTACTGATGACCGCGAGCCGCTCCATCTACACCATTTACACCGGTGCTCGCGGCATTTAAAGCCGCCTTACCGCCGCTGGTGATTCTTGGGAATCTGTAGGCCATCAGCGCCGGCGCTCGATTCTTCAAAACCAATTTTAACCAACTGTTCCGCCACGCGAATCGCGACCTTGAAGCCATGGCCCGTGTGGCGGAACAGCCGGTCTTACCTACCGTCAAGGTGGATACCGGCGCCTACGCCGTACTACTAACCAGCGCTGTGACACTACCGGACGTCGAAGTCTAGCTGTGCGACTCCATCCGATTGTTTACGAAAAGCCCCAGCCGGCTATGCGAAAGCTGGTAATTAAGGGTGGCATGCGGTCGATAACCATGACGCCACCCATCATATCCGACAAGGGCTATTTCGTAAGGTATATCACCGTAATATTACCGCTAATTCAGTACATTTTGCATATAATCAATTGACAAAAAATTACATAATCACCTTTAGCAATATATTTACGAGAGCTCCCCCGTTTTGATCAGGTAATTGCTCCAACCATCCAAGGTACGAATTCGTTATTACCGTAACCAAGAGTCTCGCTAGCGCTGAGCTGACCGGAGGCTACCGATATGATGTGTTCGAATATCTCACGACCAACGCTATCAATGCTCCCCCCCCCTTCGACGATGATACCGCAGTTGATATCCATGTCTTCACGCATGGCCTCGAACATACGAGTGTTGGTCGCAAGCTTAAGACAAGGCGCAGGCTTGAAGCCCGATACCGACCCCCGCCCGGTGGTGAAGCAGACCATATTGGCCCCCGAAGCAATCTGCCCGGTCACCGATGCTGGGTCATAACCGGGGCTATCCATGAAATTGAGTCCGCTTCTCACGAGCGGCTGGGCATATTCGAGTACATCATTGAGGCTCGATGTTCCACCCTTAGCCACCGCTCCCAACGACTTCTCGAGAATCGTCGACAAGCCTCCCGCCTTGTTGCCCGGCGACGGATTATTGTTGAGCTCTGCCCCATTAATGCGAGTATAATGCTTCCACCAGGCAAGGCGCTCTAGCAACTTGACCGCCACTTCTTTGTCGATGGCACGATCAAGCAATAGATGCTCCGCCCCATAGATCTCAGGCGTCTCGCTTAAGATCACGTTCCCGCCGTGTTTCACAATAAGATCTGCAGCATGGCCAAGGGCTGGGTTAGCTGAGATACCCGAATAACCGTCAGAACCACCGCACTGCAGCGCCACGGTCAAATGATTTAGCGCCGCCGGACGCCGCACCACGGGCCCCTTCGCGCGAGCCATTTCCAGCACCTTCTCGCTGGCCAGTCGAATGCTCGCGCGAGTGCCCCCTGCCTCCTGAATATTGAAATAATAAATGTGTGAGATATCTGTCAGGCCTGACTTCTCGACCAGTTTCTTGACCTGATTCGTCTCGCAGCCCAGACCGATGATTAGCACGAAAGCAAAGTTAGGATGTCGGGCGTACCCCGCTATCACTCTTTCGAGGAAAGTGAAGCCGTCGGACTCGGTGTTAATGGCACACCCTGATCCATGAGTAACCGGAACAACACCATCAAACCCCAGCGCCTCGAGATCTCCGCTGGAATTGAGTGATTCCGCCGCCATCTTGGCCACCGTCGCCGAACAATTCACCGTCGATAGGATGCCAATGTAGTTGCGTGTCCCAACCTGACCATTGTCTCGATGGTAGCCGTCGAAGGTCCGATCATTTGCCATCACCGCCGTCTTCTCGGCTGAAACGAAATTCATCAATGAAGAGTCGCGCTCACGCATTGCCAAGTTATGCGTGTGCACGTGCTCGCCGATATCAATATCTCGACTGGCAACACCGATGACTTGACCGTATTTGATGATCTCTTCGCCGTTAGCGATCGATATCACCGCCACCTTGTGTCCTGCATCGATATTCTGCTTGGCAAGATGTTGGCTACCGTCAACAGGATAGCCTTGAGGGATAGCTCGGGTAGCAACACCTACATTATCAGCATCATCCAGCCTGACCAGCACATGTAAATTATTGATCAGTTCCATGCCAGCACCTCGAAATAGATATTGCTAGGGGGGGGAACCACCAATGCTTCCACGAGATGACACTTAAGGACAACAACCAAGAAACATACATTCGTATTCAAAAATTTCTTTAAGGTGAATTTCTCCCCATGCTGTGCCCCCCCACCCGCAGAACATCACGGCACCAGACCACCGATAACCAAAACGAATCGCTAAAACTTATTTTTGATTGGATAGATATCAAAGAGTACACATACGCTGCTAGGACGCTTGACCCTACCACGATTTAAAAAACGACCTCCTAGGAGCAAAGATGACCACCATAACTCACCTCGAAGTGCGCGATATCCGCTTCCCAACCTCACGGGACCTAGACGGCTCAGATGCCATGAATGCTGCCCCC
The DNA here is from genome assembly GCF_046566945.1 of Cobetia sp. SIMBA_158. Classification (NCBI taxonomy): domain Bacteria; kingdom Pseudomonadati; phylum Pseudomonadota; class Gammaproteobacteria; order Oceanospirillales; family Halomonadaceae; genus Cobetia; species Cobetia sp. SIMBA_158. The sequence continues at coordinate 880,483 of NZ_JAWJYL010000001.1, read as the reverse complement.
GACTATTCGGCCACTTACGTAGTACTTTCCACAGATGCAGACGACGGGCGCGAGGGTCACGGCCTGACCTTCACCATCGGTCGCGGAAATGAGGTGTGTGTAGCTGCCGTGAATTCCTTATCCTCACGCATCGTGGGGCGTGAACTGGAAGCGATAACAGCCAACATGGGTAGCTTCTGGCGAGACCTAACCAGTGGAGATAGCCAGCTGCGCTGGTTGGGCCCAGAGAAAGGAGTTATCCACCTTGCATGTGCCGCTATCGTCAACGCCATCTGGGACCTTTGGGCTAAGCGCGAAGGCAAGCCCATCTGGAAGCTGTTAGCCGACATGTCCCCTGAAGAACTAGTGCGCTGTCTGGACTTCCGTTTCGTCAGCGATGCCCTGACCCCAGGCGAAGCACTGGCAATCCTCAAGCGTAACGAGTCTGGAAAGTCCAAGCGCGAGGCGTATATGCGAGAGGCCGGCTATCCGGGCTATACGACATCAGCGGGGTGGCTCGGATACACCGAGGACAAAGTGCGTCACTTGGCGCGAGAGGCACTTGCAGAGGGCTGGGAGCATTTCAAGCAGAAGGTCGGTGGTGACCTGACTGAAGATCGGCAGCGCGCACAAATTCTACGCGAAGAAATTGGTTGGCAGCGCACCCTGATGATGGATGCTAACCAGATGTGGGATGTCGACGAGGCTATCGCGAACATGCGCAGCCTCGCAGAGTACGCCCCGCTATGGATCGAAGAGCCCACCAGCCCGGACGATATCCTTGGCCATGCAGAGATCCGCGCCCGCCTTGCTCCATCAATCGGTGTTGCCACTGGTGAGCACTGTCACAACAGGGTGATGTTTAAGCAGCTACTCCAAGCCGAGGCAATTGACTTCTGTCAGCTAGACGCTGCACGGCTGGGTGGGCTTAACGAGGTGATCGTGGTGTTGCTGCTCGCAGCCAAGTACGACGTTCCAGTTTGCCCACATGGTGGAGGCGTTGGGCTGTGCGAATATACCCAACATATATCCTTGTTTGACTACATTGCCGTTTCCGGTTCGCTCGAGGGTCGACTTCTTGAGTACGTGGATCATTTGCACGAGCACTTCCTCGACCCGGTTCGTATCAATAAGGGCCGCTATCTAGTGCCAGAGGCCCCTGGGTACAGCATCACTATGCACCCCGAATCACTGGCACGCTTTCAGTTCCCAGGTGGTGAAGCTTGGCAGCAATGATTTGACCTTCAACATATCCGCAGCACTTCGACCAATGGCCAAGTCTCATCAGATGCCTCCTCGTGTAAGTTGAACATACAGGAGGCATTGACAAACATAACCAAAATTAATGCAACCATTCTCAGCCACACGTAGCGCACTGCGCTCGGATGGCACGCCGCAAAACGTAGACACGCTAGCCATATCAAGGAACCAAGCATGCACACAACCACAATGACGCGTGTGACTTCTCTGATCGGCGCCACACTGCTAGGTTTGACCACCTTACAGGCCAGCGCCGCACCTGAAATTCCACCAATTCCTGCCGTCCAAGGCGACGTTGTCCAAGCTGAAGGTGATTTCAAGATCAAGTTCAGTATCGGCACCACTCAGTCCGGTGCCCAATATCGAGGTCTAGAGTACTTCGAAAAGATCGTCGAACAGCGCAGCGATGGCCACATCCAGGTCGAACTTTTCCATAGCGCCCAGCTTGGAGATGACCTTCAAGCCGTCAGCAACCTTCAGTCCGGCACACTCGAGATGACCGCTCCCTCCACTTCACCTCTAGTGGGAATGTTCCCGGAATTTGCCGTCTTTGACTTGCCATTCCTATTCCCCACCCCAGAAGTTGCCGATAAGGTCTTGGACGGTGAGATCGGTCAGAAGATGCTCGATGACGCTTCACGACAAGGACTTGTCGCTATTGGATGGGCCGAAAATGGCTATCGTCAGCTGACCAATAGCGCTACACCGGTTACGTCCCCCGACGACCTGGACGGCCTGAAGATTCGTACAATGCAGAACGATATTCACTTAGATATCTGGCGAACGCTCGGTGCCAACCCGACCCCAATGTCTTTCGCCGAACTATTCACAGCGCTGGAACAGGGTGTGGTGGACGGCCAAGAGAACCCCTGGATTACTATCGAAGCCTCTAAGTTCATTGAGGTGCAGGACTACGCCAGTGAGACTAACCATGTCTACACGCCCTTTATTACGCTGGTGTCCGAACGTTTCTGGAACCGCCTACCTGCAGGCTATCAGCAGTTGGTGCGAGACGCTGCCAAGCAGATGGGTGACTACGAGCGCGAAGTTAGCCGTACCCTGAACGACCAAATCAAGCAGCAGCTGAAGCAGGCCGGGATGCAGATAACTGAACTAACTCCGGAGCAAGTCGAAGTATTCCAAGAGAAACTGGCCCCGGTTTATGACGATTGGCGCGACGAGATCGGCGGTGAGCTGATCGATGCGATCCGAAAGGCATCACAATAAACGCGGATATGCCGTAGCGGGGCGGCCAGCGTCGTCCCGCCTATACCTCAAACGCGCCAGTCATAAGAGTCCGCCATGAACGCTAGCTCAATCTCCTCACGTTCTTCAGTACTGGGGTTGCTCAAGCGCAGCCTCGAGATCGTCATTGGCCTGTTGGTCCTGGGGGTCGTCTTCTGTGTGGTATCTAACGTCTTCGGTCGCTTCGTACTCAACTACTCCTTCGTGTGGGCCGAAGAACTATCGCGAGTGCTATTCATCTGGCTAGTGCTGCTCGGCGCCGGATTAGGCAGCCTCAACAACGAGCATGTCTCGGTTACCTTCTTCAAGAACATGGCGCCACCGAAGATCCGTAGATTCTTCGGCATTCTCTCAGTACTAATCATCTATGTCGTATGCGTTTGTATCCTCCTCGGCTTCCAGCACTTGGTCGCCGGCTACATCAGCACAACCCCACTGCTAAAGCTTCCTAAAACCCTGCTATACAGTGCCATGCCCGTCATGGCGGTTCTGACATTGATTGCCAATACGATCTTCCTATTTCAGCTGCTAAAGCGGAGCCCGAAATGATTCTCTGGAGCCTTTTGCTAGGCCTAGCATTATGCATCGTGATCGGCATGCCGATCTCCTTCGGGCTCGCTGCTATCAGCCTGTTCATATTCGTCTCTGCTGACTACGCACTGAGCCCCATCGTTTCGGAGGCTGTTAACGGTCTTGATTCCTTCCCACTGCTAGCGATCCCCTTGTTCATCCTAGTAGGGGAGGTAATGAGTGAAGGCGGTATCGCCAAGCGTTTGGTGCGGCTCGCTAGCGCCATGGTCGGCTTCATTTCCGGAGGGCTCGGGCAAGTTGCAGTACTGACCTCAATGTTCTTCGGGGGCATCAGCGGCTCGGCAGTCGCTGATGCCTCGGCTGTCGGAAGCATGATGATAGATCCCATGAAGCGCCATGGTTACTCGGCCCCGATGGCAACTGCGATAATCGTTGCTGCCTCGGTGGTAGGCATCATCATCCCCCCATCAATCCCCATGATTCTGTTTGGCGTTGTTACCGGCACATCGATCTCGGCATTGTTCTTGGCCGGAATAGTTCCAGGGATATTGATCACTTTGGGGCTTGCCGTCACTACCTATCTACAGTCGAAAAAGAATGGCAAGGCCCAGCCTTTCGATGCCAGCGAACTCTTGGCTGCATTAAAGAGCGCCTTTTTGGCTTTGCTGCTTCCTGTGATCATCGTGGGAGGGATTCTGAGCGGGGTCTTCACGCCTACTGAAAGTGCCGCAATCGCACTTCTCTATGCTCTAGCAGTGTCAATGTTCGTCTACCGCAGCTTGCCGCTGAAGCGTTTCTTCCAACTTTGTATCGCTACCGGCAAGCTTACCGGGGTCGTCATGCTGTTGTTGGCTTTCGCCAATGTTCTGGCCTGGCTATTAACTGCCAATATGATCCCCCAACAATTGGTCGCTAGTCTCTCGGCGTTGTCGGATAACATGTTCGTAATCCTGGGCATTTTGAGCTTATTCCTGCTCATCGTCGGCTTCTTTATGGACTTGACGCCCGCCATGGTCATCCTTGCCCCGCTGATGACTCCAATAGTAGTTAAGCTCGGCATCGACCCGGTCTATTTCGGTGTATTGATGTCGTTCATCCTTGGCATCGGTTTGATCACACCTCCAGTGGGTACCGTGCTTTACGTCGGTTGCGGCGTCGGCAAGGTCAGTATGGAGCACCTGGTCAAGAGCCTACTGCCCTTCTATTCCACACTACTCCTCCTACTAGCCCTATTCCTGGCCTTCCCCGGATTAGTTCTATGGTTCCGCTAACCCCTCCAGATCAAGGAAGAGGAGCTCGGTATGAACATTAGTTCTTCAGAAGTCATATACGCCTTGAACGCGCTACTTGGTGAGGGCGGCATCTTGGAGTCGTCGCAAGACATGTCGCGCTACGCAGTAGATTGGGCAGGCGATAGGCTCGGCAGCCCCCTAGCTGTGGCACGCCCACGAACTACCGAAGAAGTGGCCGGGATTGTCGAGTTCTGCCACCGTCATCGGGTGCCCATGGTCGCGCAAGGCGGTCATACCGGCCTAGTTGGTGGCGCCCTACCCGATGCCGAGCAACCAGAACTGGTAATCAGTCTAGAGCGCCTCAACCAGATTCGTGAGATCGACCCTCTAAATTTCACCCTGAGCGTGGACAGTGGCTGCGTACTACAGACTGTCAAGGACGTGGCCGCAGAACACGAATGCGACTTCCCCCTAAGCCTCGGTGCCCAAGGCAGCTGCCAGATCGGCGGAAACGTCGCAACCAATGCCGGCGGACTCAACGTTCTACGATACGGCATGATGCGCCAGCTAGTATTGGGGCTGGAGGTAGTATTGCCCGACGGGCGTATTTGGAATGGAATGCGTGCGCTGCACAAGGACAACCGTGGCTATGACCTAAAGCAGCTGTTCATCGGAGCCGAAGGCACGCTGGGCATCATCACTGGAGTGGTTCTCAAGCTATTCCCTCAGCCCCAAGAAACGCGCACCGCGCTGGTCGCTGTGCCAGACGTTTTCGCTGCGCTAGGACTCTATGCTCTGGCAAGGCGCAGTTGCTGCGAACTCCTGAGCGCATTCGAGCTGATCCCACGTGCCTGCCTAGAACTCGCCTTCGAGGCAGCACCCGATTTGCCCGATCCACTGGAGACTCCAGCACCGTTCTATGTACTGCTGGAAATAACCGCCAGCGGCCCAGTCGATCTCGAAGCCATGATTGAGCACCTCTTCGATAGTGGCATGCAAGCCGGACAAGTACTCGATGGTGTGCTAGCCAGCAGCGACGCCCAAGCTGCTCGCCTCTGGCGGATTCGCGAAGCCATGGTTGAGGGACAGCAGCTCCATGGTGAGCATCTGCGCACCGATATAGCGCTACCGATCTCCACGCTGGGTAACTTCTTTAATGAAGCCAACCGAGCCATGGCTGCAATCTCTCCTCAAACCACAGTCATCGCCTACGGGCATCTCGGCGACGGCAACCTTCACTTCAACCTGCTGCCGCCTGCCGAGCTGGATCTCACTGCCAAGCGCGTTCTGCTTCACGCACTCGAAACAGAACTATTCGCCATCGTCGAGGATTATCAGGGCAGCATCAGCGCCGAGCACGGTATCGGACGCACCAAGCAGACCGCTTTCCTCGATGGTCTCAGCGAGCTTGAACGCGAGTTGATCTCCGATCTCAAGCAACTTTTCGATCCCGATAACCTGATGGCCGCCGGACGAATTTTGCCCCGCGTGACAGACCCAGCCATACACTACCAGCCCCAGGAATGAGTATGCATCACGTCGATATCCATAAATGTCTCCCTCATGATCTCGATCGAGCTGTGCTGATCGGCCGAGTCTGGCGTGAGACGCAGCACCCAGGCCCTGCAATCGTGATCGTCCGCGATGGCGAGGTGCTAGACATCTCTACACAAATCGCGACCATCGCCGACCTGCTCGACCTAGCAGATCCTGTCGCCTTTGTTCGAAATGTCGACGGCGAATCGCTGGGGCGTGTCGAGTTTTTACTCGAGAACTCGCTGAACAACTCAAGCAATGCTCCCCGCTTGCTCGCGCCATGCGATCTGCAGGCAGTCAAAGCCTGTGGTGTAACCTTCGCTGTCAGCCTACTCGAGCGCGTGATCGAAGAGCAGGCTGCTGGCGACCCGCAGCGCGCCGGAGAACTACGTCGCGAGATTCAGTCCCTGATCGGCGGTGACCTGTCACGTATACGGCCAGGCTCTCCCGAGGCCCTGGCTCTTAAAGCCGATCTCCAAGCCCGCGGCGCCTGGTCGCAGTATATGGAAGTCGGCATCGGTGAAGATGCCGAGGTGTTCTCCAAGGCTCAGCCGCTCTCATCAATGGGATTCGGAGAGTCCGTCGGCCTGCACCCCGCTTCGCGTTGGAACAACCCCGAGCCCGAAATAGTTCTCGCCGTAGATGCCTCAGGTACTCCACGGGGTGCCAGCCTCGGCAATGACGTTAATCTGCGCGACATAGAGGGACGTAGCGCCCTGCTTTTGGGCAAGGCAAAGGATAACAATGCTTCCAGTGCCATCGGTCCCTTCATCCGCTTATTCGATGATCACTTCACGATGGATACCATTCGCCACGCGCAAGTCTCATTGCGCATCGAGGGGGCCGATGATGACTTCGTGCTGGAAGATTCTAGTGACATGCGCGAGATCAGCCGCGATCCGCTGGAGCTGGTATCGCAGACCCACGGCACTCATCACCAGTATCCCGACGGCTTCATGCTGTTTCTCGGTACTATGTTCTCGCCTGTTCAAGATCGTGATGGCCCCGACCAAGGCTTTACTCACCACCTAAACGATCGCGTGACCATCGCGACGCCCAGTCTCGGCGCCCTGATCAATCACGTCGATCACAGCGATCGCCTGCCAGCCTGGACTTACGGGCTACGCTCACTCTTCTCCCATCTCGCCACACGTGGCCATTACTAAAGCGCTTCAAGAACGACCATTAGCATTTATCTCAACCATGAGTCAGGAGACAATATGACCCTGGAAGGCAAACAACTCATTGGCCAACAGGCCGTACTCAGCAATGGCAATGCCATCCACGCAGTGGACCCCGCTACCGGCGAAACCCTCGAACCCGGCTATAAGGCAGGCTCGAGAGCGGAGGTCGAGCATGCCTGTGAACTGGCCTGGACAGCCTTTGATGCCTACCGCGAGACTGGCCTCGAAGTCCGTGCGTGCTTTCTCGAAACCATCGCTGAGGAGATCGAGTCAATCGGGGATGATCTTATCGTGCGCGCCATGGCAGAGTCCGGACTGCCCCGTGGCCGACTCGAGGGTGAACGGGGCCGTACATGCGGTCAGCTACGCCTCTTCGCACAGGTCGTACGCAATGGCGAGTGGCTCGATGTACGCCTTGACCCTGCGTTACCTGAGCGTCAGCCAATGCCGCGGGTCGACCTGCGCCAGCGTCACATCGCGTTGGGCCCCGTCGCCGTGTTTGGTGCCTCCAACTTCCCGTTGGCGTTCTCCGTTGCCGGCGGTGACACTGCCTCGGCGCTGGCCGCAGGCTGCCCAGTCATTGTCAAAGCTCACGCTGCACATCCCGGCACCTCCGAGCTGGTCGGTCGCGCCATACAACGCGCCGTAGCCAAAAGCGAACTGCCCGAAGGCGTGTTCTCACTACTCTATGGCTCCGGACGTGAGCTCGGCCAGGCATTGGTTCGCGATCCGCGCATCAAGGCGGTGGGCTTCACCGGCTCCCGCTCGGGCGGCACCGCTCTGATGCAAACAGCCCAAGAACGCCCCGAACCGATCCCCGTCTATGCCGAGATGAGCTCAATCAATCCAGTGTTCCTATTGCCTGAAGCACTCAAGACACGTGGCAAGGAACTGGGTAATGCCTTTGTCGGCTCTTTGAACATGGGAGCCGGCCAGTTCTGCACTAACCCGGGCTTGGTCATCGCAGTAAAGGGCGAGGCACTCGATGCTTTCGTGGCCGCCGCCAGCGAGGCGGTAAAAGACTCCGCGGCCCAGACCATGCTGACCCCAGGCATTCATGATGCCTACGTGCAGGGCGTCGATGGTCTTCTGCAAAGTAGCACTGCCCGCGAAGTCGCCCGCGGCGCAACTGGCGAGAGCCAAAATGCTTGCCAGACCGGGCTGTTCTTGACCTCTGCCAAGGACTTCATGAGCGATGAGACGCTACAGGCCGAAGTGTTCGGTGCCACTTCACTGGTGGTTGAGTGCACCGACCTCGACGAGGTTAAGCACGTGGCGGAATCGCTAGAAGGCCAGCTCACCGCCACCCTGCAGATGGACGAAGACGACCTGGGCGCAGCCCGTTTGCTGCTGCCTGTGCTCGAGCGTCGCGCTGGTCGTGTGATGGCTAACGGCTGGCCAACCGGCGTCGAGGTATGCCACACCATGGTCCACGGTGGACCCTATCCTGCCACCTCAGACTCGCGTACCACTTCTGTGGGCAGCGCAGCGATCTATCGCTTCCTGCGGCCGGTATGTTATCAAGACCTGCCACAGGGCCTGCTACCTGAAGCACTGCGTGACGGCAACCCTGCCGGGGTAAATCGTTTGGTCGACGGCCATCGTGAGACCTAAGGACCTAGAAGGCTTTGTAAAGTTATCATCAAAGTGAGCAGGTGAAACAGAACGGGACGGCATTCGCCGTCCCGTTCTTATTGGGTGGAATTCGAATCGTCAGACAATACAACTAAAGATAAAAAGACATCGCGAGTTGATTGGAAGGTTACTGCAACTGGCAGTGGGTTTAAGTATTCACTACGGGTATTTCGACCGCTCCCCCGTGAGGAGCCTGATCATACTGCCCAAGCCTAGTTGACCACTACAGCCCTACCGCTGCCGAATCGTGGCAGGTATCATCCCCAGCCCGTTCATCGCAGCCGAGGGAGGTTTCCATGCCGATCCTGCACAGCATCATTCACCGTATCGACAAGGGCAATAGCGAGACGCCGGCCCAGCTGGTGCCTGCCGCCACCGCCCTGCCGGCATCCGATGCACTGGAGGATCTGGTGTCCGGGCTCAATGATGCCTACCACGGCAAGGCCAAGAACTGGGGCCGTTTCAATGAAGACGCGCCTGCTGCCTTCCCCGCCGAGCTGGCGTCTTTCCTCGCAGGTGATACCGATTTCTCGAGCCTGACCCAGACGCTTGCCAGTCGACTCATGCCGTTGATCGATGACAACCTCCCGACAGGCGGCCATCTGCTGGTGGTGGATCACCAACAGGGTGAGACGCGTCATCTGTTCATGGCGTTGCTGCACCATCGTGATGGCTTCGCGATCGACGAGTCCCTCGCGGTAACGCCCGCCCGACAGCTCAACATGACCCAGATGTCACTGGCCGCACGACTGGATATCAGTCAGTGGCAAGGCAGTTCGACGTCTCACCCCTATCTGTCCTGGGCGCGCGATCGCGGACGCACCAAGCTCGCCGAAGCTTTCGCCGAGACGCTGGGCGCACAGGAGCAGCGGGATGCCGGCCAGGAAACCCGCACCCTGCTCAAGGCGTTCAGCGACTATGTCGAGAAGGAAGACATGGCCGAGGAAGCCAGCCGGCAGAAGACCGACACCCTGGTCGATTACGCCACCGATCAGGCCAAGCTCGGCGAGCCGATCACGCTGGACCAGCTGTCAGAGCTGATCGATGAAGAGCACCCGCAAGCCTTCTACGACCACATTCGCAACAGTGACTATGGGCTGTCACCGGAAATCCCGCCGGACAAGAAGACGCTCAACCAGTTCAAGCGTTTCACCGGGCGCGCCGCGGGCGTCTCGATCAGCTTTGACTCGCACCTGCTGGGCGACTCGGTGGAATACGATGAAGCGAGTGACCGCCTGATCATCAAACAGGTCCCGACGGGCCTGCGTGATCAGCTCAAGCAGCGCTGAGCCATGCCAACTGGCAGCTGACGCGAACAGAGGTGCGCTGACCCGCCAGCAGTGCATCACAACGACAAGGGCCCGCTGCTGATGCAGCGGGCCTTTGTCGTCTACCTCTGTCCTTCTGCGCTCTTCGTCCTTCTGCGCTCTTTGTCCTTCTCGCTTTCCAAGTGGCAATGACGGGTCACGCCACGCTCTTGAAGCGCCCCTGCACGATACGGTCAATCACCATGGCGCACAGCAGTATGGCGATACCGGCCAACAATCCTTGCCCCTTGGCGGCGTACTGCAGCGCCATCAGCACATCAGACCCCAAGCCCTCGGCACCGATCAGGGAGGCGATGACCACCATCGACAGGCACATCAGAATCGTCTGATTGACCCCGGTCATGATATTGGGCATCGCCAAGGGAATCTCGACATCGAGCAGCAGCTTGCGTCGCGTGCAGCCGAAGGCCAATGCTGCCTCCACGATGGTGGGTGGCACCTGGCGAATGCCCAATGCCGTCAGTCTGACGACCGGCGGCAGCCCGAAGATGATGGTCGCCATGATCCCCGGTGGCTTGCCGGTCCCGAAGAACGCGATGATGGGTATCAGATAGACGAAGGCAGGCATGGTCTGCATGAAGTCCAGCACGGGCTCCGTAACGGCATGCGCGTACCGGTTCTTGGCACACCAGATGCCAAGCGGGACACCGATGAGCACGCAGATCGTGGCGGCGGCTCCGAGCAGCGCTATCGTCGACATGCTCTTTTCCCAGAAGCCCAGGAATGCCAGGTAGCCCAGGGCCGCTGCGGTGAAGATGGCGACTCTGGGCCCCGCCAGACGCCAGGCCATGACCAGCGTCAGGATCATGATCACCGGCCAGGGCGTATCGACCAGAATGACTTCAAGCGTGTCGAGCAGCAGGCTGATGCCGTTGGCGATGCCGTCAAAGACACTCCCGCCGTGAAGGGCGATGTAATCAAAGGCACCGTCGGTCCAGCTAGCCGTAGAGGAGTAGATAGCCTGATTGCTGGGGAATGCCAGCAACCAGCTGACCGGCTTCTCAACCGTGTAGCGATAGAGCGTGACCGGGTATATCAGCACCAGGGCAAGCACCCCATAGAAGAGACTCAGCCAGCTGAAACCACTACGTTCCCGCTTGTTGACCCGCCAGCGGCAGTACTTCTTCTCATAGACAGGAATCGCGACCAGACCCTGTAAGACCATGATCACCACCAGGGCTACCCCACCCCACAGCATCAACTCATTGCCACCGGAGGCTGAGGCATTGGCCGCGGTCATCATCCTTTCCGCGGCTTGCTGCAGGTTATCCGAGGCACGTTGCAGGGAGTCCGCGTTGGCCGCCCCCGCCTCAAGGGCCAGCCTGGCCTTCTCGGCCATTTCCTCTGACTTGGCCATCAAGCCAGTGGCGCGGGAGATCTGTTCTGCCCCAAGCTCCCCCCAGAGGCCCTTGCCGATCTGCACCATCGCCAACAGGCAGGCGATCGCACTCAACCAGAACATGCCCCAGAGATGTCGTGATGCAGCCCACAGTGGGCCAAAGACGGCAGCGGTGACATTGAAGGTCCACGCCATGCCGGTATGTGACTGCACCTTGTGGAATTTTGTCTCGTAGTACTTGCCGTTTCTGTCGGCAAAATTCTGAACCGAATGATCGGTTCCTGATACCGTCGATGGCTTCACGTTATCTTTCATCCTGTTGCCCTCCCCGGATACCCAACAGCAGCCTGTCCTTGGTAATCATGCCGACCTCCTCGCCATCGCTCTGAGTGACGAGTACGGGCAAGTCGCTGGAGGTGGATACCTCGATCAATGCTTCCAGAGACGTCTCTTGTGTGACACGTGGCGCTTGGCGCATCGCATCTGCATCACTGAGCATCTCGACATCAATCTCCTGCATGATCGCGCTGGCCGAGATGAGTTTGAGGTTCGAGATATCCTTGACGAATTCACGTACGTAATCGTCTTCAGGATGCATGACGATCTGCTCAGGCGTTCCCACCTGCACCAGCTGACCATCCTTCATGATGGCGATCCGATCGCCGATACGGATCGCCTCATCCAGGTCGTGAGTGATGAAGATGGTGGTCTTCTTGAGCGTCTTGGTCAGTGATACGAATTGGTCCTGAAGCTCACGGCGAATCAAGGGATCCAGTGCACTGAATGGCTCATCCATCAACAACACTTCTGGGTCACTGGCCAACGCCCTCGCCAGACCGACACGCTGCTGCATCCCCCCAGAAAGTTGAGAGGGGTAATAATCCTCATAGCCATCGAGATTGACGAGGGACAGGGCATGTTGGGAGATATCCCAACGCTTGGACTTGGGAATCCCCTGGACCTCGAGTGGAAAGGCGACGTTATCCAGCACACTGCGATGGGGAAGCAATGCCATGTGCTGAAAGACCATGCCAATATTCTTGGCGCGTATATCACGTAATTCATCGCGCGACAGTGTCGCCATGTCTTTGCCAAGCACCTCGATGGTGCCTGAGGTAGGTTCAATGAGCCGATTGAAGTGGCGAATCAAGGTCGACTTGCCACTGCCCGACAACCCCATGATGCAAAATATCTCACCGCGCTCGACGCTGAAGGAGACATCAGAGATCCCGACGACACAGTCGTATCTGTCTCTGACACTCGCTTTGTCCAGATCCTCTTCTTCAATGGCCTTCAAGACATCCGAAGGGTTTTGACCAAAGATTTTCCAGACACCCTCCAGGCGAATGACCGTTTCCTGCATGATGCGTACCCCTTGTCCTGTCGGCAGCGCCGTGACTCTAGCCAAGCCAGTGGGCGAATCCATGACTGATGCCCTCCCCTCATGGAAAGGCAGGAGTCGTCTCACTTGTCAGTCGATTGTCATGCATGGCGTCACTGCGCAAGCCATGACTCCACAAGATCCGCGTGGTCAGCCACCCATTCATGGGCGTAGGCCTCAGGGTCTTTCTTGTCGACGGTCAGGGCGTAACTCATGTCATTGATCTGTTCGAGATCCAGATTTACATGACTCAGAAGGTTCGCGGCAGCAGGTTGCTCGGACTCGAGTTTCTTGGCGTAATGGATATAAAGTGCGGCCTCCGGCCAGGCGCTGTCGGCATTGGACTTCTCCAGCCAATCAGGGTCATCAGTCGGCTGGATGATATGCCAGGTATCCGGGTTATGCGGGGGTTCCTCAAGATGGACCAGGTCATACATCTGGAACATCTGGTGCGGGCTATAACAGAAGAAGACGATCGGCTTGTCAGCCTTGTCTGAGGCAGATAGCTCGGCGACAAACAAGGTTTCGTCCAGCTCGTAGAGCTTCATAGTTTGATCATAGCCATAGCTCTTGGCCTTGATTCTTTCGACCATGCTGGAGGCTGCAGCAGGCGGCCCCGCCCAGAGCTCGCCGTAACCATCCCCGTCACGATCAAATAGCTTCGCCGTCTCGGGATTGGTCAGATCATAGATGGACGAGATGCCGTATTGCTCTGATACCTCTCGGGTCACACAGATACCCTGTGTTGCCTCCACTCCATTCATGTCCTGAAGCACGGTGCCGCGCTCCTTGACGTACTTGTCATGCAGACTCTGCTGATTGGGGAGCCACACCTCGGGATGAACGTCGATAGTGCCCTTGTCCATCGCCTCGAAGATGACGGCGTTGGTGCCATTCTGCAGCCCGACATCCAGACCGAGATAATCCTCCATCACGACTTTCAGAATGTGGCTGGTCGCCGCAGCGGTTGGCCAGTTGGGGACGCCCACGGTGACATCTGCAGCGTTTGCCAGGCCACTGGACAGGGAGAGTATCAATGTCGACGTGATATGTTTCATCGGTATCATCACTGCTTCCTTGTATTGTTGTTGTCTTGGTATGAGTGACTTACATGTTGGGATAGTTGGGCCCGCCGCCACCTTCCGGCACGACCCAGCGAATGTTCTGCGCCGGGTCCTTGATGTCACATGTCTTGCAGTGAAGGCAGTTCTGCGCGTTGATCTGGAAGCGCTTGCCTGCCGTTTCCTGCACGACTTCGTATACACCAGCAGGGCAATAACGCTGCGCCGGTTCCTCATATCTGGGCAGGTTGACGCTGATCGGAATCGACGCATCCTGCAGTGTCAAATGACAGGGCTGGTCTTCTGCATGCTGGGTATTGGAGAGGTACACCGAGGAGAGCTTGTCGAAACTGAGGACGCCATCGGGTTTGGGGTACTCGATAGCACGGCATTTTTCGGCGGGCTTCATCTGAGCGTGGTCTGGGGTATCATCGCGCAGACGAAATGGCAGTTTGCCTCGGAATAGATTCTGATCGAGGAAATTGAAGGCCCCGCCGAGCACTGGCCCCAGTTTGTGCAATGCCGGCCCAAAATTGCGACTGGCATACAACTCTTCGTGTACCCAGGACGCCTTGAAGCGCTCGCGATACTCATGCAGCTCATTGCCGCCGCTATCGCCTTGTTGCAGCGCTTCAAAGACAGTCTCTGCCGCCAACAATCCCGACTTCATCGCGGTATGTGTGCCCTTGATCTTGGCGAAGTTCAGTGTGCCCGCGTTACAACCAATCAGTAGCCCGCCCGGGAAGGTCATCTTTGGCAAGGCGTTGTAGCCCCCCTTGCAGATGGCACGCGCCCCGTAGGAAACGCGCTTGCCTCCCGTCAGGTATTGCGCCAGCGCCGGGTGATGTTTGAGTCGTTGGAACTCATCGAAGGGACTGACATGCGGATTGGAGTAATTCAGATCGACGATCAAGCCGACAACCACTTGCTGCTTGTCGCCGTGATAGAGGAAGAAGCCACCTGAGGTGCCATCGCTCAACGGCCAGCCAGTGCCATGCACAACCAACCCCGGCTGATGGAGCTCCGGTGCGATATCCCACAGCTCCTTGATACCCAGACCGTAATGCTGACTGTCGGCTTCGGCGTCCAGCGAGAAATTCTGATAGAGCGACTTGCCCAGGTGGCCCCGGCAGCCTTCGGCAAACAGCGTATAGCGGGCGTGTAACTCTATCCCCTGCATATAGCTGTCGTTGGGCTGGCCATCTCGACTGACCCCCATGTCCCCGGTGGCGATACCCTTCACGGCACCATTGTCGTGATACAGCACCTCACTGGCGGCGAATCCGGGGAATATCTCGACCCCCAATGCCTCCGCCTGCTCTGCCAGCCAGCGACACAGGTTGCCGAGGCTGACGATGTAGTTGCCCTGGTTATGAAGTGTCTTAGGCACCAGCCAATCGGGAAACTGCAACGTGCGCTCCTGATTGGGCAGGTAAAGCACCTGGTCCTCAGCCACAGGCACACCAAGAGGGGCCCCGCGCGCCTCCCAATCCGGGAACAGCTCATCAAGAGCACGCGTTTCCAGAATGGCACCGGACAGGATATGGGCCCCGACCTCCGAGCCCTTCTCGACGACACACACTGTTAACTCTGTCTCGTTCGCTTGCGCCTGTTGCATCAGCCGACAGGCAGCCGATAGGCCCGATGGGCCTGCTCCGACGATGACGACATCGAATTCCATGGCTTCGCGATCATCTTGACTCATGAAGTCTTTCCTCCCCCGGTCACCGAGGTATGTGAACGCTGACGCGCCGCCGCCAGGGTATTGCGCATCAGGCATGCAACGGTCATCGGGCCGATCCCCCCGGGGACCGGCGTCAAGCCGCCGGCCTTGCTGGCCGCTGCGTCAAAATCAACATCCCCCACCAGGCGCTTCTCGCCTTTAGCGTTCTCGATGCGATTGATACCCACGTCAAGGACAGTGGCCTCCGGTTTGATGTGCTCGGCGCCGATCATTTCCGGTAACCCCACCGCGACGACGAGAATATCTGCCCGCCGACACTCCGCCACCATATCCCGACTACGCGAGTGCAGTGTGGTGACCGTGCAGTTGGCATTGAGCAGCAACTGACCGATGGGTTTGCCCACAATATTGGAGCGACCGACCACCACTGCCTTCATGCCAGATAGATCGCCAAGGCGATCTTGCAACAGCAATAGACACCCCAGTGGCGTGCAGGGCACCATGCCCGGCTCGCCAGCACTCAGGCGGCCTACATTGATGGGATGGAACCCATCGACGTCCTTGGCAGGAT
This sequence comes from Cobetia sp. SIMBA_158, assembly GCF_046566945.1. Lineage (NCBI taxonomy): Bacteria > Pseudomonadati > Pseudomonadota > Gammaproteobacteria > Oceanospirillales > Halomonadaceae > Cobetia > Cobetia sp. SIMBA_158. The sequence goes on along the minus strand of NZ_JAWJYL010000001.1, from coordinate 864,517 downwards.
CGATTGCCTCGATGACAGCGCTTTCATTGATGTGCTCAGGCAACGGCAGTTGTACGAGAATGCCATCCACACTGTCGTCTTCATTGAGCAGTGTGATCAGTGACAGTAGTTGCGCCTCGGTCGTCTCACTCCCCAGTAGATGCTGGAATGAGGCGATGCCGACCTCTTCGGCCTGACGCATCTTGGTACGAACGTACACCTGACTGGCGGGATCACTACCCACCAACACCACCGCAAGCCCCGGCTGATGCCCGGTGTCGGCCACGAAGGAGGCGACCTCTTCGGCCACTTCGCCTCGCAGCCGCTTGGCGAAGGCCTTGCCATCGATCACGATGCTGCACGTCTCTTCGATTGCCTGGGAGGCACTCAGCTGATTCATTGCTTAACTCCTCTGCATCAGAACACGACAGTTCTCAACCCATTCTGGAAGACACGATGCGAGACGTGATATTTGACAGCTCGCGCCAGCGCCTGCGCTTCCATGTCACGCCCGACCTGGGTGAGATGCTTCGGATCATGGGCATGGTCGACCCGCTCGACCATCTGCTCGATGATGGGACCTTCGTCCAGGTCTCCCGTCACATAATGTGCGGTAGCTCCGATCAGCTTCACACCACGATCGTAGGCCTGGTAATACGGCTTAGCCCCTTTGAAGCCGGGCAGGAAGGAGTGGTGAATATTGATGCAGCGCCCTTCCAGCTCCTTACTTAGCGTGTCGGAGAGAATCTGCATGTAACGTGCGAGGACGACCAATTCCGTATCAGTGCTACGGACGATTTCCAGCAGGCGCGATTCTTGTTGCGGCTTGGTCTCCTTGGTCACTGGCAGATGAATGAATTCGATGCCTTCGCGCTCAGCCATCTCCCGCAGGTCTTCGTGATTGGACACGATGGCCGTGATGTCGATCATGAGTTCGCCGGTCGCACGGCGATACAGCAAGTCACGCAGACAGTGATCATATTTGGACACCATGATCAGCACCTTGGCGCGTTCCGAGGCATCATGGATTTCCCACTCCATGTCGAAACTCATGGCAGTGACTTCAAAGGCCGCCTTCATCTGGTCGACCGTGAAGGTGCGATCCCCTTCAAAGACAAACTCGATGGTCGAAAAGAAGCGACCGGTTTCCTGGTCATCGAATTGGTGCAGTTCCTTGATGAAGCAACCACGGTCGGACATAAAGTTGCCCAGTGCCGCTACGATGCCGACACGTCCTGGGCAGGAGACTTTGAGGATGTAGGAATTCTTGTTTTTCATGATTGTTGTTTTTACGCTCCTGGGTCGGGCTCTTAGAGAGCGGAATCGAATTGCGGCATGACCTCGAAGAGATCACCGACGATACCGTAGTCAGCGACCTGGAAGATCGGGGCATCCGGATCCTTGTTGACGGCCACGATGACCTTGGCGTCCTTCATGCCTGCCAGGTGCTGAATGGCGCCGGAGATGCCTACAGCAATGTAAAGCTCAGGTGCGACCACCTTGCCGGTCTGGCCAACCTGGTAGTCGTTGGGAACGAAGCCGGCGTCCACTGCAGCACGCGAGGCCCCCACGGCAGCCCCCATCTTGTTCGCCACGCTGTCGAGCATTGCGAAGTTCTCACCGTTCCCCATGCCGCGCCCGCCTGAAATGACCACACGGGCGGTGGCGAGCTCCGGGCCCTCGGATTGTGGCGCGGAGCGCCCCATGACTCGGGCTTTCTCTTGCGGTGACGGCGCCGGCAATGCCACACACTCTGCGCTGCCCTCCATTTCACTGAAGGCCTCGAACTTGGTGCTGCGTACGGTAATGACCTTGGTCGCCTCCTGGCTGCGATAGGTCGCCAGCACGTTTCCGGCATAGATGGGACGCTCGAAGGTATTGGCGTCCACTACCGCACTGATGTCGGAGAGTTGCGCGACATCGAGCAGCGCCGCCACTCGCGGCATCAGGTTCTTGCCGAAGCTGTTGGCTGGGGCCAGCAGGTGCGTATAGCCCTCTGCACACCCCTTGACGATCGGTGCCATATCTTCTGCTGCCGGCAGCGCGAATTGTGCTGCGTCTACCGTCATTACCTGACGAACTCCACTGAACCGAGCGGCTGCCTGGGTGACTGCCTCACAGTCATGCCCCATGACCAGCAGGTCGATGTCACTGCCTAGCTGATGTGCCGCCGTCAGTGTATTGAGAGTGGCCGAGGCAATTTCACGATTATCGTGATCCACGATGACAAGAATCGACATGACGCACTCCTTAAATGACGGTGGCTTCGTTTTTGAGTTTTTCCACGAGTTCGCCGGCCGAATTGACCAACACTCCCCCGGATTCGCGTGCCGGCATCTCGCTCATCGACACCAGCTCGAGTCGTGGCGTGAGGTCCACGCTCAGCTCACTGGCCTCCACGGTTTCCAGCGGCTTTTTCTTGGCTTTCATGATCGCCGGGAGTGAGGCATAACGCGGCTCATTCAGACGCAGGTCCACACTGACCACCGCCGGTAAGGACAACGCCAACGTTTCCAGGCCGTTGTCGACCTCGCGTACGACTTCCAGTGCACCGTCCGTCGTGGTCAACGTCGAAGCGAAGGTGCCTTGCGGCCAGTCCATCATGGCGCCCAACATCTGGGCGGTCTGGTTGCAGTCATCATCGATGGCCTGCTTGCCCAGCATGACCAGGTCCACCCCTTCCCGCTCGACCAGCGCCTTGAAGACCTTGGCCACTGACAGCGACTCGGTACTCCCGTCGAAAGGCACATGAATGGCTCTATCAGCTCCGACTGCCAGTGCCTGGCGAAGCGTTTCCTGGGATTTGTCCGGCCCGATGGAGACGACGATGACTTCCTCGGCGACGCCGGCTTCCTTCAGTGTGATGGCCTGTTCGACGGCCACCTCATCAAAGGGGTTGATGGCCATCTTGATGTTGTCGAGATCCACCCCGGAGCCATCGGCCTTGACCCTGACTTGTACGTTGTGATCGATGACACGTTTGACACCTACCAGAATCTTCATGTGATCCCTCCACGACTAGCGTCGATTTGTATTGTTGTAAGCAACGGTGTGCGCGAGACGATGATTGTTTGAGAGGCAGTGAGTGTTTGAGAAACAGTGATTGAGAGACAGCACCTCTCGGCAGGGCCATGACGGCCCGCCAAACAACGACGACAGAGAGGTGCTCTCAACATTGCTCAACAACACGCATCACGGCACTGCAATGTGATGGCTCAAGACCTCACGCGAACGTCATGACTTGAGTAACGCATTGTCGGGATCGAGCAATGGCACCGCCACTACACGTGCCGCATGCTGCTCACCGATGATGTCGACATGCAGATCCGCGCCCTCTTCAGCGTGCTCCGGGTTCACGAAGCCCATGGCGATGTTCTTGTTGACCCGGTAGCCGTAGCCAGCCGATGTCACGGTGCCGACCACCTTGCCATCGGCGTAGATGGAATCACCGGGGTGCGCGGCAGCATGCTGGCAATCGACCACCAGGGTGACGAACTTGCGGCGCATCGGCTTGCCTTCCTTGGCCAGCAGCGCTTCCTTGCCCGGGAAGGTCGGCTTGTCCATCTTCACGAAGCGGCCCAGGTCACTCTCGAAGGGATCAAATTCGGTGATCAGATCGGCTTTCCAGTGGCGATAGCTCTTCTCGAGACGCATGGATTCCGTAGCCAGTGAGCCGAAGGGCTTCAGATCAAAGGCTTGTCCTGCTTCATCCAGCAGCTTGTAGGCCAGATAGAGTTGCTCGTTGGGGACGTGCAGCTCCCAACCCAGTTCCCCGCTGAAGCTCACCCGCAGCGCCATGGCCTCGGCATGACCGATATAGACCTTCTTGGCCGTCAGCCACGGGAATGCCTGGTTGCTCCAGTCGGTGCGAGGCGAGAGAGAGGCCAACAGATCACGTGACTTCGGCCCGCTCACGACCAGGATGGTGTGTGAATTGGTCATGGGGACCAGCTCGACACCACAATCCGGCAGGCGCGCTTTCAACCATTCCATGTCGTGATATTCGGCGGCGGCGGCAGAGCCGTACCAGAAGCGATCATCGGCCAACTTGGCCAGCGTCGCCTCACCGGCGACATTGCCCTTGTCGGTCAGGAAGTAGCACAGCCCCACACGGCCGACCTTCTTCGGCACATTGCCGCACATCAGGCTATCCAGCCATTCTGCCGCCTTGGGCCCCTTGATCTCGTAGCGGTTGAAACCGCTGACTTCCATCAGGCCGACATTTTCATGCACCGCCTTGACCTCTTCGGCGACGATCTTGTCCACCTCGGTAAAGCGGAAGCTGTGCTTGAACTCGAAGTCCGGCGTCGGCTTGTAGAACAGTGCACGTTCCCAGCCATTGACGGTGCCGAACTCGGCGCCCTTCTCCTTCAACACGGAATACAACGGCGTGGTCTTGGCCAGACGTCCCGCGTCACGATGCTCATGCGGCATGTGGAAGCGGAATTCATTCTGATAGTCCTCGATCGCCTTCAGCGCGGTGAACTCGGTATTGGCATGACCGGTGAAGCGCGCCGGGTCCAGACACCAGGTGTCCCACTCGGATTCACCATGCACAATGAGTTCGGCCAGAATCTTGCCGTGGCCGCCACCTTCGCCCAGCCCGGCACGCAGGCCGATGATGGAATAGGCATTGGTCAGCCCCGGGGTCTTGCCGACCAGCGGGTTGCCATCGGCAGAATAGGTGATGGGGCCATTGATGATGCTGTGAATCCCGGTGCGCTCCAGGCATGGCATGCGCTTGAAGACACGCTCCATGTTGTCCAAGCAGCGGTCCAGATCATCCGGGCACAGGGCATTGACGAAGTTGGGGTCGATACCGTCCATGCCCCAGGTCTTGCAGCGTTGTTCGTAGATACCGACCAGCAGACCTTTCTTCTCTTGACGGCTGTAGAAGTCATCACGCGGGTCACGTAGCAGCGGGACACGTTCCTCGCGGGCTTCCAGCTCGGGTAGCGACTCGGTCAGGAAATACATGTGCTCCATCGAGATGACGGGGTACTCGACACCCAGCATCTTGCCGACTTCGTTTACCCGGTACCCGCAGGCGTTGACGATGATCTCGCAGGTGATATCGCCATTCTTGGTCTGTACGACCCACTCGCCATTGGGTTTCTGATAGACATTCTCCACCGGGTTGTGGCGATAGATCTCCGCCCCGGCTTTACGCGCCCCACGTGCCAGCGCCTGGGTCAGCTGGGCCGGATCAATATCGCCATCGAGTGGATCCCAAAGGCCACCCAACAGCTCTTCATCGGCCTCCAGCAGCGGATGACGCTTGGCACACTCCTGAGCATCGATCAGTTCAAAGTCGACCCCCATGCCCTTGGCCAGGGAGATAAAGTGCTTATAGCCATCCATATGTTCCTGGGTCGACGCCAGGCGGATCCCCCCGGTGGCATGGTGGTAATTGATGGGATGATCCGGATCCTGAGACAACTCCTTGTAAAGTTTTATGCTGTGGCTCTTCAGCCCCACCATCGTCTGAACCGCGCCGAAGTTGGTCACCTGTGCAGCAGAATGCCAGGTTGTCCCTGAAGTCAGTTCGTTGCGCTCCACCAGCACCACATCGGTCCACCCTTCCTTGGTCAGGTGATACAGCGTGCTGCAACCGCCAATCCCACCGCCGATGACTACGACTTTTGCATGTGTCTTCATTGATATTCCTCAGCTTGTTCTTATTGATAAAACATCAAACATTACCGGCACGAACGAGCTCATCTCAGCGTTGTACTTGTTCCTTGGGCGGTGTCTTTCGGCCGTGCGTCACAATGAATGAAAGCGCTTTCATTTCTAGCAGTAGAATCCGGGGCTGACAAGGTACGCCTGCTCACTTTTTTACCTCTAAGCAAATGACCTACTTCCAACCCCAGTCCAACGCGGAATCAACTAAGCTCGTTATCCAGTGGAAAAAACTGGCAAGGATTCGGCACATAGCAATTGCTATCGCCCTATGAAAGAAAGGCAGTCCTGAAAAGAGGTTGCAATCGCGAAGTTATTGGCAGGCTGGTAACACGGGAGCATGAAAAAAATCACAGCCGTCCCCTCTTCGTGATCGCCCAAGGGGCCATGGGGAAGCACCAGACGAAGGGTCGCAATGCGACAGACGGTGTTGGCAGATGAGAAATCAGAGGAAAAGCGCACCAGGCGACAGGTAGCGAAACAGGAGGCGTGTTCAAGCAGCCAGCCACGCGCCATGGCCGGAGAATGATATCTCCCCCCATGGGCTGAGGGGTGAAATAAGGGTCAGACGTCAGAAAGCCATTCGCGTGACGGGCAAGCGCGGCAATGGGGAGCGCAAGAGACAAATGACCTACTGCAGTGAACTGCCCTCTCGATCAAGAACGCGGGGGCGCACAGGAGTCGCGTACTACCAGCTCGACGTCCAGCAAGGCGGGAACCGGATGCGCCTGCTCCTTCAGTCGTGCGATCAGATATTCCGCAGCCAGTACCCCCATTCGCCGTTGCGGGGTTCGCAACGTCGTCAGGGCCGGTACCAAATGCTCTGCCAACCAAGTGTCATCAAAGCCGGTAATGGAAACATCGCGCGGCACGTCGATCCCCATGGACTTACTTTCGAAGATAGCCCCATAAGCAAAGGGATCCGAGCCACAAATGATGGCGGTTGGCTTCTTGTCTCGAGACATCAGGGTTCGAAACCCCTGCTGGCCATGCTGCACGCCGAAGGGACTCTGTATGACAGAGCTATCGGGCATTACAATTCCATGTGATGACAAGGTATCCCGTATTCCCTGCAATCGATGCTGGGCGCGATCATTGCCTTCCAGTCGTCCGGAAATCATCGCAAAGTCGCGATGCCCCAAGTCCAACAAATACTGAGTTACCTTACTGGCTGCATCATGATTGTCGAAGCCGATACAAGGATGCCTCAACGTCGTATCAATTGACCAGTTGATGACATATGGGATCCCCTTAGCGTTGAGAAGGTCGTAGATGCCGTCATCTCGTGACAATCCTACTAACAGCAATGCATCTACGCCATGCGCCACCATCTGGATGATCTGCTCACGCTCTTCCTCGACATCATAGCGCGACGATGCCGCCACCATGGTGTAGCCGGAATTGGAAATATATTGATGAAACTCTTCAAGTGAGTGGCCAAAAAGCGTGTTATCCAATGATGGGACGATGGCACCGATCATGCGTGACTTATTGGATGCCAAGGCACGCGCCGCCGCATGCGGGACGTAGCCAGTCATCGAGATTGATTTCTCTATCTTGAGCTTGGTGCGCTCGCTGACGATATCAGGATTATTGAGATAACGAGAAACCGTCGCCGGCGATACACCCGCGTGTCTTGCTACATCGTCAAGTGTCACACTATTCATCCTGGATTTCGCCTTCTTGATATCCTGCCCTGGAAGATCGGCATTACATTACTGGCCTAGCAATACTTTGCCATGCGACTTTTCGTGATTTCTGTTAACACGCACGGCAGCCCCGCGCGTGCCCCAGCATAGCAACCACTCCTAGAGTAATAACCCTATCAGATCATACTTTGCGTGAGAAAAATCACACCATTCCATAACCTGGTCCAACGCAGCATCGTAAATCGTGTTGGAATCTGTACAGCGTCGATCGGCATCCATAGATGATGCACTGATAGACGACAGACTCTCTCCTTGCAACGCCAAGGGCCCGCTGAATCGTCAGCGGGCCCCTGAGCCACCTCGTCAGTCTGCATTTTCCAGCCGCTGGAGCGCTACCTGGCGAGGATGAAGGATGTGCGAATACCTCACTACCGCGACGAAACAGGTCGCTCAGCGTATCAACGCTTTTCTGGGGCATTTCTCTCTATCATGCTGATGGATATCGCCAGTAAAAGTATATCCTTTACCAGGAAGAAGTTGGCGATCAATACGCCATCGGTCACTTTCCACACGTCGGGGGTCGTGAACAGAAAGCTCAGTGTCGTCAAGAATATGGCACTGGCCGCGAGACCAGAATAGAACGCTACCTTCCTGTACTTGAGCCCAATCAGAATACCGATAGCGACAAGGATCTCGGACAGGCCGACCAGGTTCGATACCGCTTGTACCGACATCACGTCATAGAGCCAACCCATGGCGAAATGGTTCTCGACCAGCGGCTGAATGAGGCCCGCTTCCGTGGGAGTGAATTTGTAGACTCCCAGCCATAGCAAGAGCAACGCAACACCGAATACGCCAACGTAATAGCCGATACTGCCCTGCTTGATTTCTTGATGATTACCTTGCATGCCTCATCCTCACTCCACTCATCTCGATTCACGAAACCTGTCGGCCTCAGCGTTCATCATGCTCCCCGGTAGTGATGTCTTCAGGGCTATTCTTCCTGCATGACTGATGCAATGAGATACGGCAGTTCCCAGAGCGCGGATGCAAAGAAGGGTGTTTTAGTTCTCTTCTCGGGAACGTCAGACCCCGTATCGGGCGCATCTGTCCCGGTAGCGGCCGCACCCTGCAACGCAAAGCATGCAACGCGATGCATAGAACGAAAAACACCGCTCTGCAGACTGCCAGAGCGGTGTTGGTAGTGGTCTAAGCGTGATCTTACAGCCCTTCGAGAATCTCATTCATCTGGGCCCGCACGCTCTGCAGGCCGCTGCCGGAGAGATACCAGAGGCCAGGTGAGAGCACGGTAACGCCAATGGTCTCACCGCCAGCGTCGGCCAACGCGGCTCTCAGCGCCTCAGCATCCATCGGGGTCTGACCGATGGCGGCACTGCGATCGATCACATAGAGCTCATCCGGCGCCATCTCGGCGATGTTTGCCGGTGACAGTGGGTAGAAGGTGCGCTTGCCACGGCTGACCGGCTCCACGGAATCCGGCAGCTCAGGCTGAGCGATCTGCAGAAGCTCCGTCACGACCGGCTCTTGGCGCAAGATGTAGCGACCGTCGTTATGGATCACAACCAGTGCCTCGAGACCCTCCGCCAGCCTTTCAAGAGCCGTCGCGATATCCGACTCAAGCGCTGCCAAGTGCTCACGCGCCTTTTCCTCCGCATGGTACGAAGATGCCAGGCTCAGTACCTTGCCGCTCAGTGCCTCGAAATAGTCGCCTTCTGCGAGAGTCACATCGCGTGTTTCCGCCACCGCCTTCAGCACCTCTAGCGATCCAGACTGACGGCCGGTGACGAGAATCAGGTCCGGCTCCAGTCCCGCGATCGCCTCGACATCAGGCTCCTTGAGCCCGCCGATATCTGCTCGCCCCTCCACCAGATGCGCCACGTAGGCAGGCGCGGGCTTGTGCGACACACCGATCAGATGCTCAGACAGGCCGAGCTCATCCAGCGTATCGGCAGCCCCCCAGTCCAGACTGACGACGGAGGGACCATGCGCGCCTCCTTCAACCTCGTGAGCCTGCGCGCTCAATGGCAGAGAGGCCAACAACAACGTGGTGACAGATAGCGTGAGTCCAGACACTTTCATCGACATTCCCTTAGTGCAAATAATAATTGGTTCGATTTGTGTTCTGGAAACTAGCACACCTTTCTTCAGTAATCCTGCAACTGTGCGTTGCACCCAATGCAATTGATGCGCTCCAGCGTCGATAACGCCCGCATCACGGCGGGCTTTTGCAGCATCGTCGAGAAGAAGGTGAAGGGGTGATTAACGGGCAAGTGACTATCAGTATCCGCTCTGACAGGTATCGCGCTGCTTCCACAACGGCGCGTACATCACACCGCCTGTGTCGCACGACACTCCGGATAGGCCGAGCACCCCCAGAACTGTTGGCCCTCTCGCGCTCCGGCCTTGGCTGTCCGCAGCACCATCCGGCTGCTGCATTTCGGGCATTCACGTCTCGCCTGTGGATCATTGCGCTGCTTGAGGTGCTGTACATGAGCACGCTGCGTCGCCCGAGTCGGGGCCAGACGCCCCGTCAGCAGCGCCTCATGCATGGCCTCGACCTTCGCCTCGCTGAAGATGGGGGCCTTGAACGACTGTACGAAGGAAACAAAGTCAGTACCGCGCGTCACGTTGGCTGGCATCTCGCCTTTGAGCCTGGCGCTACCAACGAAAATGATCACCGAATGCAGGTGTTCGAATGGCACGCCAAGCGTCGTCTCCAGCGCCTTGAGATGCTTGTAGTTCTGACGTAACGGGTTCTGAAAGCTGAACGACTGGCGAGGAAACTGCTGGGTCCAGTTCGCCTCATGCTCACTGCCGAAGATCCAGCCCGTCATGTTCTTGGTTTCCAGCACGAAGCAGCCGTAACGCGACAGCAGGACGTGATCGATCTGGGTCGTCCCGCTCGGCGTCTTGAGGGTGACATTGTGCAGCGTTCGGTAGCCTTGTTTGCCGAGGCGACGCGCCATCCAACGCACGCGCCACTCGCCGATGCGACCTTTCATGCGGGGGGACTTGAGGTAACGACTGACGAAAGACGCCAGGACGAGGCATAGTAGTACACTCATCACTGGCGCGATGTTCGAAGGGACAACCACTGTCTTGACTCCTGGTGCAGCCTTTACGGAAAGGAATCAAGCGGGGTGATTCGTCCAACCGAGAGTACTGAGTCGTGATAAAAGAGCGATAAGGCTGCGGCGCGCTTGCCCCAAGCCAATACGGATGAACGCTGACCGCACCCGATGGCTGGGCGCGGTGCAGCAAGCGCAGGATTCTAACCATCTGGCAAACGCCAAGCTACTGTTCTCTATCGATTTATCCCTGAAGCAAGGCACGACGGACAGTTTTTACACCTACGAGAGAGTCAGATTGGCAGCGAAGCGTTCGAAAGAATTACTCCACCTCCAACGTGACCTTGTCGGTATCGAACGCCAATCGCCCAGCGATTGACTGCACCTTCTCGATGGGCTGATCGTAACTCCAGGCGATATCGGCAAGATCCGGTAGCGAGTAATAGGTGCTGTCGCCCTTGAAGGGGCAACGGGTGACGGTGTGAGAGACCGAAAGCTTCGCCATCGCCACATCGGCGCGCGGCAGGTAGAGCCTCGGCGGATAGCTCTTCTCGCGCAATTCCAGCGCGTTGCAGGTGTCGGCGATCACTGTCTCACCGACCAGGATTCGCACCCGCGAGGATAGCGGGTGCAGCGTGATACGCGGTTCGGGATGGTCGGCCATGAACACTCCTTTACGGGGTAGCTGATGAAAGCGGCAGATGAAGGCGCTTGCCGGCGAGTCATGAAGGGCCAAGCCCCATCACTCACCATCATCCTTGGCGAGACGAAAGCCGGAGAATGCCCAGCGGGCCTCGGGCGGGAAGAAGTTGCGATAGGTCGCGCGGATATGGTCGGCAGGCGTGGCACAGCAGCCTCCGCGGAGCACCATCTGACCGGACATGAACTTGCCGTTGTACTCTCCCAGGCTGCCCGGCAGTTTGCGAAAGCCCGGGTACGGACGATAGGCGCTGCCCGTCCACTCCCAGACATCGCCGAACATCTTACTCGGCATGCCTTCGGCTTTATCAGACGCGACTGGCTGCAGATGATCCTTTTCGACGAAGTTGCCCGTGAGGGGGACATCCTGGGCCACCGTTTCCCACTCGGCTTCAGTCGGCAGACGCGCGCCCGCCCACTGTGCGTAGGCATCGGCCTCGAAGAAGCTGACATGGCAGACCGGCGCGCTCAGATCCACCGGCACCAGGCCACCCAAGGTGTAGTGATGCCAGACGCCGTCGCGCTCGACCCAGTAAAGCGGCGCCTGCCAGCCTTCCGCCTTGACCGTGGCCCAGCCATCCGCCAGCCAGTACTCGGGGGTGGCGTACCCGCCGTTTTGCATGAACGCGAGAAACTCGCCGTTGGTCACCGGACGATCGGCCATCTGGAACGCTTCGACGAACTGACGGTGACGGCCCATCTCGTTGTCGTAGGCGAAGCCGCCTCTGGATGCGTCATGGCCGATGTCGCGAACCCCGGCAGGATAGGCCAGCCAGCCGAGCGGCGGCACTTCCTGCGCAGATGTCGGTGCCAATCCCGGAGTCAGATCATCCCGATAGGCCGGACACAGCGGGTTCTGCGCCAGGATGTGCTTGATGTCCATCAACAGCAGCTCCTGATGCTGCTGCTCATGCGGCAGCCCCAGCTCCAGGCGGCGAAGTATCTCGGGCAGATGTTCCCGTGGCGGATTCTCAAGCAGCGCTTGTATGGCCTGATCGACGTGCGCGCGATAGCGATAGACATCGTCGACGGTCGGGCGCGAGATCGTGCCACGCTCGGCGCGCGGGAACGGTACGCCATGTGTCTCGTAGTAGGAGTTGAAGAGGTGGTCGTAGGCTGGGTCGAGCGTCTGATAGTCCGACTGAAACGGCTTCAGGATGAAGGCTTCGAAGAACCAGGTGACATGGGCGATGTGCCACTTGGGCGGGCTGACATCTGCCATGCTCTGCACCATGTAGTCTTCCTTGTGCAGCGGCGCACAGATCGTCTCGGTGGCGGCGCGTACCCGCTGGTACGCGCGTAGCCACTCCTTGGCATGCAGGCTATCGGGTCTTTCGATGACGGTGTCATGGGCAGATGACATGATGGCTTCCTTTGCGAGTCTGGTGCTCTCCCTGAAACGTGATCGGACAGGCTCTTGGCCAGCACGGCTGACGCTCCTCTCCTGTCCCAACAGCGCTTGGCCGGGATGATGTCCCCACCCTATCACTCGTGCGGCTGATGCCAACTCTTCACGGGCTCTGGTCTTTTCTCTAAAACTAGATCTGCACCTTGATCTCCCCCCTGATCTGCCCTGATCTGCCCTGATCTGCCCTGACCTTCACTTCGCTGTGATGAATGTGTCGCTGCAAGTGTCTTGCCTGAGCGCGCCAGCCTCAGTTCTGCATCGGGATGTTCTCTTCCCAACGAAAGCCGATACCGCCGCCCTGCCATACACCATTGTCCAGCGGGCTGGGGCCATGGATATCCACCTGCAGCGGCAGGCCGAAGCCAGGTGCCAGATCCTGAGTGCCACGCACGGTACTGCGATGCATGATCCGCAGGCCTTGCTCCTGTGCCGGCAAGTGCGCGCCGGGCGCGGCCCGATGAGCCACCGTCAGGTTATCGATGAACACGCAGTCGTTTTCCTGATACTCGAAGTCGAGGGCGTAACCCTCGGTGAAGCCGGCATTCAGGATGGCGTTGTACTCACGGCAGAGCTGCGTCAGCTCTTCGGCGGTCAGCAGCCGGAAGGCGTCCTGATCGGGTAGCTTCTCGATCACTGCGCCGGTCATGCCCAGATGAAGCCAGATGCACTTGCGGCCGGTGATGGGGTGCTCGTGTACCACAGGATGTACGGCCCCGGAGGAGGAATTCACCGAAGCAAGACGGCGCCAGAAGGCCTGACGCTCGGCAGACAAGGCGTCATGGGCCGCACCCTGATGGGCAAAGCAGGTACCACCTCCCTTCTCGGCCGGGCGAATGATGTGATAGCCCGAGTGCGAAAACGTATCGGTATTGAAGCTGCCGTCGTTATGCCATTGCGGCCCGACACCGGGGATGCCGTGGCGGCGATCGTTCGACAGCCGAAAGATATGCCGATTGCCGTTGGGGGTAGCCGGATGCATCCCATGGGTACTGTGCAACTCCTTGCCGCCCCACCAGCAACTGGCGCGCAGAAAGTCAGCGGCCTCCAGAGGCGTATCGCGCTTGAAGACCAGGAAACCGCGCTCGGCCATGATCTGCTCCAGCGCCTCAAGCACTGGCGCGGGCGGCGCGTCCAGAGCAGATAGGTCGATCCCCCTCACCTCAGCGCCTACCGGCTCCAACGGGGTGATGCGGCCACCGAATTGCTCGATGACAGCCACCTGAGCCGGGTCGAACGGAACGCCCGGCGCTGACTCGGCTACCTCAGTGCGTGTTGGATTCGCCATGACACTGACCTCCTGTCGCGGCTCCCACGCTGGCGAGACGCTGATGTGTCATCAGGCAGCGCTATCGCTGCGCGACGACACCCACAACTCGCAGACTCTCAGCGTGGGATGAATGTATCAGCATTCTCGCAAACACATTCCCGTGCGCCAAACCTCGGCCCATCTCATCCCGAACGCCGCGAGTGGCTCATCAGGATGACGCTAGTCAATCACGTCACTCGTATTTCTTCTGCCAACTCTTCACGGCGATCCGCTCCTTGAGCAGATCCAGCATGTCGATCAGCACCTGCTCGGTGATCTGCTCCGTCCTCGGGTCAGTGCGCGACCAGGCATCGAAACCACTCTCTGCCAGATGCCCCACCAACGCCGAGAACTCCTTGGAGCGCAGGCCGACCAGCGCTTCATCGACAAGGTGACAGGCCAGATCGGACAACGAGCTTTCAAGCCCTTTCGTCAGTTGGGTGCCCATCGGCAGGCGCGAGACACGCTGGAGCTCCGGACTCTCGGCGAGAGTGCGGCTGACCAGGCCCCGCACATAGCGCAGGGTATCGTCGCGATTCTGGGTGTAGACGTCCCCCGCCATGGTCTCGAGGCGCTGGGTAATTTCACGGATCAAGGCCTGCTTGCGAGGCTCCACGACACGCTCGATCACCGAAGATGAGAGGTCATCGCTGTCGCGCAACTGCTGCTGGACGTTATCGAGCATGCGCAGGGAAATACGGTCCGTCAGCTCTTCCAGCAGAATATCGAGATACTTGGCCGCCACACCGTAGACGTACCAGCGGCGCACATCGATCAAGCCGAGACGTTGCAGGCGGAACAGCAGCGAGATCACACGCAACACACGCAACAGGCGGAATCCGCTCAACGGGATACACCCCAGCACGTCATACCAGTGCACGAAGGGATAGAAGAACCAGCGGTGGTAGCGCCGCTCCGCGATGGCCACTGCCCATCCCGCCAGCACATCGAGCAGGAAGACGGCGACGAATGCCAGGTCGATGGAGAGGAAATTGGCGTGGATGTTCTGCTCATAGGCCGCATGCAACCCGGGTGTCACAGCCTCGAAGGCCGTGTTCAGCGGGGGAATCAGGAAGAGGCTATCGAACAGCAGCAATGCCAGATTGGCGATCACGAGCACGATGATGAACAGATCCCACCACAGATGTATCCGCTCCCTGGCGGACGAGGGCGTGCGGGTGGCTGGCATGACAACTCCTTGGCGATTGTTTCAGAATGCGTAACGCGTCTTCCTGATTCAGCCTACAACGCTTCAGATGACCATGCTTGAGATGACCACGCTGGCGATGTTGCTGTCTGCGAGAGCCTCCAGCGCTCCCGGAGCACAGCCCTTAAAAGCACAGCCCCGAAATCGCCGTAGACAACCTATTAGTGAGGGAGACATCCGCATGAAACAAGCGCAAGTGATGACATGGGCCGCCGTGATGAGCGCAGCACTCACCCTGGGCGGCTGCGCAGGCGCTCAATCCTCTAAGGATTATCAAGGCGTCGACGAGCCGCTGGAGAACACCTATTGGAAACTGGTGGCACTCGATGAGCAGCCGACCCCCGTAATGGAAGGCAAGCGTGAAGCCCATATCGTCTTACATACACAAGACTCCCGAGTGGCCGGCTCCACCGGCTGCAATCGCTTGATGGGGGAGTATCACCATGATGAACAAGAGCTCGGCTTCGGCCGTCTGGCCACCACGCGAATGGCGTGCCCCGGTGAAGTAGCAACGCTCGAACGCGATTTCCTCACGACACTCAACGACGTGTCGGGCTGGCAGATAGAAGGCAAGACACTGACGCTGACCGATGAGCAAGGTGTGTCGCGTGCCCGCCTGGAGGCCGTTCACCTCTACTGATCCCTATCGCTGGCCGCTCAGTGCAGGATGAAGCTGGACTGAATACTCTGCGCAACAGACCAGACACCACAACGCCGCCTCCCGTTGCCGGAAGGCGGCGTTGTGTCATGCGATCCCCCCTTGCCGTCAGCCACTGAGCTCAACTTTGCTCTCTGTGCTGGCTCATTGCTGACTCACAGCGTGAAGCCACCATCGACGGCGATGGCCTGCCCTGTCACGTGTCCGGCCTGGGCGAGGTAGACCACCAGCTGCCCCATGTCCTCAGGTGTCTGGGCGACTCCCTGGGGCAGCAGGCTCTTCTGCAGGCGCTCCCATGCAGCGGGCTCGCTTTCGCCTTCCTGACTCCAGCGTGCCGAGAGCCCGCTCTCGCCCCGCCACATGCCGGTACCCACCACGCCCGGGCAGATCGCATTGACGGTGATGCCTTCCGCTGCCACCTCCTTGGCGACGGCATTGGTAAAGCCGATGACCGCGAACTTCGATGCACAGTAGTGCGACAGATCAGGAAAGCCGACCTTGCCGGCCATCGAGGCCACGTTGATGATCCGCCCGACGCGGCGTGTGCGCATCACGGCGACCTCGGCCTGAGTGCACAGGAAGGTACCGCGGGCGTTGA
Organism: Cobetia sp. SIMBA_158; assembly: GCF_046566945.1. Taxonomy (NCBI): domain Bacteria; kingdom Pseudomonadati; phylum Pseudomonadota; class Gammaproteobacteria; order Oceanospirillales; family Halomonadaceae; genus Cobetia; species Cobetia sp. SIMBA_158. Next base: position 848,242 of record NZ_JAWJYL010000001.1, on the reverse strand, counting down.
CGTTCATGACGCGATCCCACTCCTCCACCGTCAGCGCGTCGATGGAATGGATGCCGATGATGCCGGCATTGTTGACGGCGATATCGAGCGGGCCGAGTCCGACTTCGGCCTCCTCGATCAAGCGCCGCACGGACGCCGCATCCGCGACATCGACCTGTAGCGCCAGACACCGTCTACCCAGTGCCTCCACTTTTGCCGCCGTCTCGCGGGCGATGGCGAGATCCAGATCCGCCACCACGACATCCACGCCCGCCTTGGCCAATGCCAGCGCGATCCCCTGCCCAATACCGCGCCCACCCCCTGTCACCAGTGCAATCCTGTCGTTCAGCTGCATGAGTCGTCTCCTGAATCTCTCACTGAAATCTACAAATGCTGCGCTGCTGCCATGGCGCTGGCACACGGTCCAGCGCCACTGGCCTCAGCTCAGGTGGTGAACTTCCTGAAGGCCGTAGACCGGCGTCGGGATACCCTCGAGCCGCGCCTTGAGCTGCAGCGCCAGATACTGGGAATAGTGGCGGGACTGGTGCAGGTTGCCGCCGTGGAACCATAACGCCTGCTGCTGGGTCGGCTTCCACATGTTGCGCAGCTCCCCCTCCCAGGGCCCGGGGTCCTTGAGCGTATCGGAGCCCATGCCCCAGCATTTGCCGACCTTGTCGGCGACGTCCTGCGAGATGATTCGTGCCGCCCAGCCATTCATCGAGCCGTAGCCGGTGGCATAGACGATCAGATCGGCGGGCAATTCCGAGCCATCGGTCAAGGTGACCGAGCGCGGATTGATGCGCTCGATGCCGACGCCACTGCGCAGCTTGATGTCACCATTGGCGACCAGATCACAGGCGCCCACATCGATGTAGTAGCCGGAGCCGCGGCGCAGATATTTCAGGAACAGGCCCGAGTCGTCATCGCCGAAATCGAGCAGGAAGCCTGCCGCCTCCAGTCGACGGTAGTAGTCGGCGTCGCGCTTGCGGATCGCCTCGAAGATCGGGCGCTGGAAGTCTGGCAGTATCCGGTAGGGAATCGAGGCAAAGATCAGGTCCGCCTTGTGGTGATCGATGCCGTTTTGCACCGCCTGCTCGGAGTAGAGCGGCCCCAGCGCCTCTTCCATCAACGAGTTGGACTTCACCACATGCGTGGAGGAGCGCTGCAGCATGGTCACGTCTGCATCGTGCTCCCACAGCGCGGCGCAGATGTCGTGAGCGGAATTGTTGGCGCCCACCACGACCACCTTCTTGCCACGATAGGCATCCGGCCCCGGGTGCTGACTGGAGTGCTGCTGCTCACCTTCGAAGGTCTCGGCCCCCGGGAAGTGCGGCACGTTGGGCATGCCTGACATGCCCGTGGCCAGCACCAGTTGCTTGGGACGCAAGGTCACGGGCTTGCCGTCGCGTACCACCTCGACCACCCACTCGCCGCTCGCCTCATCGAACTGAGCACTCTCGCAGGCCGTGGAGTTCCAGTAATTGAGCTCCATGATCCTGGTGTACATCTCCAGCCAGTCCGCGACCTTGTCCTTGGGCGCGAACACCGGCCAGTTTGCCGGGAAGGGGATGTAAGGCATGTGGTCGTACCACACCGGATCATGCAGACACAGGGACTTGTAGCGATTGCGCCAGGCATCGCCCGCACGCGGATTCTTGTCGATCACGATGGTCGGCACATCCATCTGTCTGAGCCGCGCGGCCAGCCCGATACCGCCCTGACCGCCACCGATGATCACGCAATACGGCTGGCGCTCGTAGCCCAGCTCGGCCTCTTCGCGCTGACGCGACTCAAGCCAGGTCTCACGCTGCTTGTTGGCACCATGCTCGGCGCCCTTGGGGCGTTGCATGCCCAGCGGCTCCGGGAATTCCTTGAGTTCGCGCATGGCGGTCAACAACGTCCAGCAGCGCCCTTCCTTCAGGCGCAACAAGCCCTTGCCGCGTGCATCGGCGGTCTCGAAGGTGAACCAGGCTTCGACGATGCCGCCGGCCTCACTGGCCTCGCCATCCAGTTGCCAGCGAGAGGGAGCGACATGCTCAAGGGTCGCCGCGAGCATCGACTGGATCTCGTCCTTGCCCTCCGACGTCTTGAGATTCCAGGTGAAGGCGATCAAATCGCGCCAGTAGCATTCCTCGCCAAACAACGAGAGAACCCGGGCGATATCGCGCTGAGTCAGGGAGGACTCGAAATCATCGAGCCATTGCTGAGCGATCTGAGTTGGCGTGCGTGCGGTCATGGCGTCTCTCCGCGTGTTGTTGGATGTTGTAGTCACGCCTTCCATCCAAGGCATCAAGCATGCCAGCTTTGTCATGCACGACTGACAAAGCTCGTAAGCACTTGTCGTGAATGACAAAAATTCGCCACTACCGCGCCACCAACCTCCTCGCCTCGCCGGGCTCTCCACCTTCCTTGTGACAACTGTACGCCGTACGCCTGACACGGGGCGTTACACCTGTAACGCCCCGACCAAGGATGCAGGACAGGGTGATTGACGCTCCCGCCACACCGCATACGCTTGAAGGAGCACACGCCGCTTTTGCTATGGACGCTGTTGTGACAACCGCGATTGCCACTTTCACAAGAGCCATCGCCACTTGCACGAGAGCCATCGCCACTTGCACGAGAGCCATAGCCACTACCAAAAGAGCCGTCCCGAGACGGCCAGCGCCGAGGCAGCCATGATCCGCCAACTCGAAACGATGCAGCCCGACAAGCGGCAGCATATCCAGACCCTGATGCAGCTGGGCGAAGGCCGCGACGCCTTCCCTGAGGCGCAGCGCGATGTCATCCGTCGTTCCTGGCAGCGCTGTCTGGAGGAATATCAGCTCGACCCTAGCCGCCCTCGCCCCGTCCGCGTTCTCACCCAGCAGGCGCTGCGCGATCATCAGGAATCGGCGGATGAGCTGCTGCACGTGGCGCGTGCCGGGGTGGAGCGGCTCTATAGTCAGATCGCACAACATGGCTATGCGCTGATCCTCACCGATCAACGCGGTATCGCGGTGGATTTCCGGGGTCAGCGTGATCAGTTGAGTGAGCTGCGGCGCGCGGGTCTCTATCTCGGCTCGGACTGGAACGAGCGCTATGCCGGCACCTCGGCGGCGGGCACCTGTCTGCACGATGGCGCAGCCGTCACCTGCCATCAGCGTGAGCACTTCGATGCTACCCACATCGACCTGACCTGTACGGCGGCCCCCATCACCGATCCCCAGGGCCGTGTAATCGCTGCCCTCGACATCTCGGCGCTGAAATCGCCCCGCCCACAGGAGAGCCAGACCTTTGCGCTCTCCCTGGTCACCCTACATGCCCGCATGATCGAGGATGCCTACTTCCTGCATCGCTATCGGGATTGCCTGATCCTGCGCTTCGACACCGCGCGGGAATTCGTGCACCTGAATGGTCGTGGCCTGTTTGCCATTCAGGAAGATGGCAAGGTGATCGCCGCCAATCACGAAGGCCGACGCCTGATCGATGCGCATCTTGAACGCTGGCCACCGTGGACGGTCTCCACCCTGCCCGCGGTCACGCAGCTGTTTGATGGAGAGCTCAATGAGCTGCTGAGCATTCCGCACGCCAACCGGGATCAGATCCGCGCCTTCCGCCTGCGGGCGGATGACGCCATCGTCTTCGTGACGCTGATCGAACCACGCGGCTATCCGGTGCGGGCCCTCCCCACTGTCAGTCAGCAGGATGACCCGGTGCCCGAGCTGGACCAGCTCGCGGGAGATGACCCTTCCATGCACCGGCTGCTCAAGCTGGCGCGCCGCATGCGCCATGAAAACGTGAGCATCCTGATTCGTGGCGAGACGGGAACCGGCAAGGAAGTGTTGGCGCGGGCGCTGCATGACAGCGGACCACGCGCCAAGGCACCCTTCGTGGCGGTGAACTGCGCCGCCATTCCGGAATCGCTGATTGAAAGTGAACTCTTCGGCTATCTGCCGGGCGCCTTCACGGGAGGAAGGCCCAAGGGCATGCGCGGCCTGATCCAACAGGCCAACGGCGGCACGCTGTTTCTGGATGAGATCGGTGACATGCCGCTGCCGCTCCAGTCGCGCCTGCTGCGCGTGCTCGCCGAACGGGAGGTGTCGCCACTGGGGGCCGAGACGCCCATCAAGGTGGATATTCGCGTCATCACTGCCACGCATCGTGATGTCACGGAGCTGATCGCCAGCGGGCAATTCCGCGAAGACCTCTACTACCGACTCAACGGCGCCGAACTCCTGCTGCCCGCACTGCGTGAGCGCGCCGACCGCCACTACCTCATTCGCCAGCTGCATGCGGAGCTGCAGGCCGAACGCGACCAGACACTCCACCTGCGCGCCGATGCCATCAGTGCGCTGTTGAGTCATCACTGGCCGGGCAATATCCGCCAACTGCGCAATGCGATTGCCTTCGCGATGGCCACCGCGGAAGGCGATGAAATCACCCTGCATGATCTGCCGGAGGTCTGCCAGACCCACACCGGCAGCACCCGCGGGGCTGCCAGTCCGCTTGCCGCTGCCTCCCCCTTCGCATCCGGCGCTTCCTCGAACCCGGCCTCTCCTGCGTTCGCGTCTGCTGGGGCTGATGCGGGGACTGATGCGGACGCCAGCGAACTGCTCGAGCTGTTACGCCACACGGATTGGAACGTCAGCCAGGTCGCCCGCCAACTCGGCGTCTCGCGGCCCACCATCTACCGCCGCATGCGCCGCCACGGCCTGGTGGCCCCCAATCATCAGCCGCTCGCCTCATGAGCCAGCCGCATCTTCATGGCCGAGTATGGAGAACGTGAAGAGTGCATAAGGGTGTCGCGCTCTGAAGCGTCAGTTGCTTGCCACACACGCTGGCCCGAGCGGAAGTTCGGGCCAGCGTGTGTGTTTCTCCATTCTTGCCCCTCTTACCCCTTTCCCACTCCTCACGTCAACGTCTCTACGGCTCACATTGCGCACTTGCTGAGCCCGCCTATCCCCGCTCGATTCGCCGGCTTTCATCGCGCCAGACATGACGCTCGCCACCATCATGAATCCTGCTCAACTTGAACATTAAAAAATCCAGTTTGTCTCATGGAGCAATGAACTAGATACTCATCTGCATCAGATCGTTGATGAAGACTTCCCATGACGCTGCACTTCACAGCCAGCACACGGAACGTGATGGCGAGCAGCGTGCCTCTCCCGGCATGGATGCGTTCTCACAGAGAGCAACCCGCTCACGAGACGCCTGAAAGATCACGGGAAGATGTCGACGACACAGTGAATTTTCTCTCTCAGGATCAGGGTGAACGCCATGAGCAACGAATTCGGTTTCAGCATCAACAGTCTGCGCTTCGACGAGAACTACGTTCCGGCGGAAAACACCCGCCTGACCACCAACTTCGCCAACCTGGCGCGTGGTGAGAGCCGTCAGCAGAACCTGCGCAGCACGCTGAACATGATCAACAACCGATTCAATGCGCTGGCCAACTGGGACAACCCCAAGGGCGACCGTTACTCCGTCGAGCTGGACATCATCTCCGTCGAGCTGAATCTCGATGCCGCGCGCTCCGACAACGCGCTGCCGATCATCGAGATCCTGCAGACCACCATCGTCGACCACCAGACGAATCAGCGCATCGACGGCGTGACCGGCAACAATTTCTCGTCCTACGTGCGCGATTATGACTTCAGCGTGCGCCTGCTGGAGCACAACAAGGGCAAGGACTCCTTCAGCGTGCCGGAGCAATTCGGCGAGCTGCACGGCAATCTGTTCCAGGCCTTCGTGGGTTCTGCTGCCTACAAGGAATGTTTCAAGAAGCCGCCGATCATCTGCATCAGCGTCTCGACCACCAAGACCTACCAGCAGACCGAGAGTGTGCACCCGATCCTCGGGGTGGAATATCGCCAGGACGATGACTCCCTGACCGATGCCTACTTCAGCAAGATGGGCCTGAAGGTGCGTTACTTCATGCCGCCAGGCAGCGTTGCGCCGCTGGCCTTCTACCACACCGGCGACCTGCTCAACGATTACAGCAATCTGGAACTGATCAGCACCATCAGCACCATGGACACCTTCCAGAAGATCTATCGTCCCGAGGTCTACAACGCCAATTCCGTGGCCGGCAAATCCTATCAGGCGAGCCTGAAGCAACAGGACCACTCACTGACGCGCATCGTGTACGACCGCGAAGAGCGCAGCCAGCTCGCCATCGAGCAGGGCAAGTTCGTGGAAGAGAGCTTCATCAAGCCCTACCAGAACCTGCTCGAGCAGTGGTCCGCCAACTGGTCCGCCAACCGATAACTCCCTCATTGGTCAGCTCACTGATCCGCAAACAGCGCGCTGATCGACGAACGACATTCGCTATCTGAACCATTCCAAGGACAAGGTTATTCATCATGACGAGATTACTCCCGACCTCCACCGCTGGCAGCCTGCCGAAACCTTCCTGGCTCGCCGAACCGGAGGTCCTCTGGTCCCCCTGGAAACTCGAAGGTGAGGCACTGGTCGCGGGCAAGCAGGATGCGCTGCGCGTCTCCCTGCAGGAGCAGCAGCACGCCGGGATCGATATCGTCAGCGATGGCGAGCAATCGCGTCAGCACTTCGTCACCACCTTCATCGAGCACCTGAATGGCGTGGATTTCGAGAAGCGCGAAACCGTCAAGATCCGTGATCGCTACGAGGCCAGCGTGCCGTCCGTGGTCGGCCCGGTCTCTCGCCAGAAGCCGGTGTTCGTCGAAGATGCCAAGTTCCTGCGCTCGCAGACCGATCAACCGATCAAGTGGGCACTGCCGGGACCGATGACCATGGTCGACACCCTCTTCGATGGCCATTACAAGAGCCGCGAGAAGCTGGCCTGGGAATTCGCCAAGATCCTCAACGAGGAAGCCAAGGAACTCGAAGCGGCAGGCGTCGACATCATCCAGTTCGATGAACCGGCCTTCAACGTGTTCTTCGATGAAGTGAATGAATGGGGCATCGCCACGCTGGAGCGTGCGATCGAAGGCCTCAAGTGCGAGACCGCCATCCACATCTGTTACGGCTACGGCATCAAGGCCAACACCGACTGGAAGAACACCCTGGGCTCCGAGTGGCGTCAGTACGAAGAAGCCTTCCCCAAGCTTCAGCAATCCAACATCGATATCGTCTCGCTGGAGTGTCACAACTCCCACGTGCCGATGGAGCTGATCGAGCTGATCCGTGGCAAGAAGGTCATGGTTGGCGCCATCGACGTCGCCAGCAACACCATCGAAACGCCGGAAGAAGTTGCCGAGACCCTGCGCAAGGCACTGCAGTTCGTGGATGCCGACAAGCTCTACCCCTGCACCAACTGCGGCATGGCCCCTCTCTCCCGTGAAGTCGCCCGCGGCAAGCTGCAGGCACTCAGCGCCGGCGCCGCCATCGTGCGCAAGGAACTCGAAGCACAGCGCTGATCGCTTGACCGAGACAGAGCACGGGTTAGGACACAGCACTGACAGATAGCGCCAGGCTAGTTCCGAACCGAGTTGGCCCGTCGATAGTGCTCGAGAGTGAAAGCAGACGCGACTGACACCGCCGCAAACAAAAATGGCCATCGTGAAGGATTCACGACGGCCATTTTTCATCACTCACATCCTTGTCACTCAAGCCCCCAGTCTCGCGCTATCGCTGCAGCCCCTCCCCCACGGCTGATCATTACCACCTCCCCACTCTCCCAGGATTTGCCATGTCACTCTCCGATACTGACACCAAAGCTGACACCACCATCGACCCCGCCAGTTTCCGTGAAGCCCTCGGCCACTTCGCCTCCGGCATCACCATCATCACCACCCAGGTCGATGACGAACCCATCGGCTTCACCTGCCAGTCGTTCTACAGCGTCTCAATGAATCCGCCGCTGGTCTCCTTCAGCGTCAAGGCAAGCTCGTTCAGCTACCCGAAGATCCGCCAGGCAGAGCGCTTCGCCGTCAACATTCTCTCCAGTGAGCAAAGCCATGTCTCCAACCAGTTCGCCATGCGTGGCGCGGACAAATGGCAAGGCATCGACTGGCAGCTCTCTCCCCTCGGCAACCCGGTCATCAATGACAGCCTGCACTGGCTCGACTGCAAGATTCACGCTGAGCACCCCGCAGGTGATCACCTGATCGTGATCGGGGAAGTGAAGGGGCTGAACTTGGATGTTGCGGGGACGGCGCAGCCATTGTTGTATTTCAAAGGGAAGTATGGGGGCTTGGCGGCGTCTGAGTGACATTCACTGAAGGCCATCTTGTGCTTTGAAGCATCTCTATGCACAAGTTCACGCATAGACTCATTGGGAAAATCAGTACTGGATTCATGGTGTTGTTCATCTGTGGCTTTTTGCTTCGGTCATGAATCCATGATTACTCAGTATTTAAGAGTTCGAGACCTCCGAGATTTCCATGGAGCAATGCTCAGATAACTACCTCCCTACGACCGAGTATTACGAGATAAGCCTCGTCGGTGGCAGGGAGTACACCCAGTAACCGGTCGTGCAGTACGATAATGCTTTAGAATGATTCAATTCTCAGGATTGGCTCTCGGCCAAGAGATAATCGTGGCGGTGCTGCCCATCGTATATCTCGTGGTGCCATCTTCGCCCTGTGATACGGGAGAGGTAAAGTTGGCCCGCCCTACTGCCCAGACGTTATCCTTACCGACGGTCATGCCCCATAGTTCCAGCCCATGGACGGTACTGTCTGTCGCTTGAGATACCTTGACCCAAGGCTTCCAGCTTTTTCCACCGTCTCGCGTCTGGTAGATCCACCCATACTGCGTAATGAACCAGCCAAATTTCTCGTCCTCCAAGCGTAGCCTTGTGATGTCGTAGTCAGGGTGTCGCCTGGAAGAATCAGGAAGTTGGATATCGGCAGCCTGCCAAGTCTCGCCTCCATCATTGCTGCACCAGACCTGCCAACTCCCCCCCATACAACCATGCTGACCAACGAAGTCCAGCCCGAGTAGAAATGTGTCGTCACTGACGATGCGCTGAGAAGACCATGAAGCGCCTCCATCCTGTGTCTTCAGCACCAGACCGGGTCCACCGACGGCCCATCCCAGAGCATCATCGACGAAGTCAATTTCCTGGATAGCGTTTCTTTCCAGGACTGGGCCAGTCACACGAAAGTGCTGTCCATCGTCTGTAGTCCGCAGCATTCGGCTATTGCCACCCACCACCGCCGTCGAGGTATCAGCATAATCGACGGCGTAGGCCTCCCCCTCAAGCCTTAGCTCCATGTTCACCGAACGATCCGCAGAGTTATAGGTTTCGTTATACACATGCCAGTGGTCGCCACCATCTTGTGTTCGATAGATGATGCTTCCCTTTCCTGTGACAAGGCCATTGTCAGCATCTCTAAATGCGACATCTCTGAAGCTATCCGCAAAACGCGAGTACCTGGAGACATCCCATTCCTTGTCCTGCTCGCTATCTGCCTTGACGATCTGCAGCCCAGGTCCTCCCACAGCAACAAGCGCCCCACCGGGAGCATAGGCAATGCTGTTCAAGTAAGTTGACGAACCTTCAAGGCTTCTAATGGTTAGACGACGCCCCTCGACCTGCTCCTGAAACCTGATCGGAACTTGTGCCTGATGTGAGTCGTGTCCGCCAGCATCTCTAACGTTATAGCAATCGCCTGGCTCGATATCCTCACCGCGAATGCAATAAGGGTAAAACCCTGAATCGGCATCACCTTGAGCAGTCGCCCGGTTCAGGCGCTCCTGTGCCTGAGCCAAGCGCTCTTCTGGGGTTGGCTCGGAACATCCGGCAAGAATATTGGCAGCCAAGACACCGATAAGGATTCCTCGATATCGCCCCAACGCGTGGGGTACATTGGCTCGGCTCGATGAGGCGCGGGTCTTTTTCATGTGTCCTTTCCTTGACATTTAGTATTCTTTCCTACACCTCGTGCATAAAGACGCCAGGAAACAGCCTTCGCTGTAACCATCGGCCTTACTTCACGCGATGAAGATGCTCTTCAATCGGCTGGGTCATCAGAATGAACTGAAAAATAGGAAGCTGATATTCCATTGAGAATATCAGCTTCCTATTTTTCTAGGAGTAAGATTCTAGAGGATCATGATTATGGATACTAGTGTGTGTACCGGTAGTGTACCGCTCAAGGCCTCCTCTCTCGGACAGCATGCCCCTGATGAGACGTAAGATTGCTTCTCTTGAATGCATGCTGACCGGTTATGGACAAGAGAAACATTTAGAATTTTATAACATAACACTGCATTCAGCTGCTTAGGCACTAAAACACACTGTAAGACATCAATTTCATGTTCATGACTATCATTCAATTAAATCACTTTTCAGCCACTTCTCTAGTAAATACCGAATAGGATGACGACAATTCTGGGGGCCTATACTGGTCATGAAAATGTATAAGAACAGCTAGCTTCTATATATCACTCTAATTGAGTTTTTTATCACTCTCAGGAAATTCAGTAGGAATAAAATCAATAGACATTTCAAGATACCAGTCACAAGTTCTTTTGGAGAGAACTCCACCTTCCAAGGCAGTCTCTCTGGCAAAGAGGTCAAATTTTGCTTGGGATTCGGAAAATGAACCCAAGGTTGACCCAACGAACCCATGAATTGCATTATTTCTTTTAATTCTCCAAGAATCAATCTCACCCAAAAGGCCTACATGATTGCTGCAGCGTTCTATGCTGTTACTCAAAAGCTTTTGGAAGGAAAAACCTTTAGCCTTAACGCCAAGACTTTCTAAGTAATTGAAAAGACAATTGCTAATCAAGCACTCTTGCAAGGTAATGGCCTCTAGATTAAACCCAGCTTCAATAGTTCTCTCAATTCTCTTTATTGTTTCTCGGTGCGCCACACCTCTGTCCTTTAACTCTTGAGACGCATCTTCAAAGGAGCAATTTATAGATTTCGACTTGTGTAATGCCTCGAATAATGAATACCCTCTTTTACTGACGTCACTCTTATCGATACCTTTTAAAAACTCGTAAAACTTGATATGAAAACCGTTTATAAATGCATAAACAAAAACCCATGTATGGGGAACCCAAGAGAAATATTTTTGTGGCGAATCGGGCTCAGGAATTTCCAATAAAGAATGACCAATATTATATATCCAAATACTTTGTGCATAAATTAAGCCAGCTGCATGAATATAAGTTCTATAGCCATTCGGGTATACATGTGCAACCTCGGAGGACCAGTCGATCAGATTTTGTTTCTGCACCCATAAGGACATCTCCTCCTCGTTAGCCTTAGTTTCTAAGATGTCAATTAGCAAATCAAATATCTCTTGGGGCTGAGGTGTTCGATCGTGAACCCCGTCGAAATAGAAACACATTGAGAGGTTTAGACAGAAAGCTTCTAAGTCGAGACGTCCGTCTTCATTGACATATTCATAGCTCTTAATAAACTCGAGAAACCTTTGCTGCTCTTTCAACATCTCCTTGCTCATACGCATATTCAACTCTTTATGATCTGTGGGTATTTAGGATTTAATACTTCAATATCGATGTAGCTTTGCTTCAAGTAGCCATTAAGAGATGATATCACCATCATAAGCTGAGTAGTCTACCTCAAGTTCAACCATACACTATCAGCCGCGAAATTCGCCGAAATACTGGTTCGAGCAATGACTACCGGGCTGAACCCGCGCAAGCGTCACGACTCAAGCGCCGGCGTTTTTGCCGGTCCAAACGAAAGCTATCCATCGATAGCGAGCGGTTCGGGCTTGTCGAGTACCTTCTTCGTCGCTACTTGTCTCCAAAGCAGACCGCCGGCAAGCTGCAACACATGAACTTACCCAAGCTTGAAGACGCCTACGTCTGTCGCGAGACGATTTAAACCGCCATCTATGCGCTGCCGGTTGGGCAACTGCGCAAAGAGCTCATCCACTGTCTGGGGCAAGGCAAAAGTACTTGTAAACCTCGTCGTGGTAAGACGGACCGGCGAGGACAGATCCCCGACATGGTCAGCATTCACCTCCGCCCGCCCGAGGCGGACAAGCGCGAGATGCCTGAGCATTGGGAAGGCGACCTGATCAAGGGCAAAGGAAATGCCTCAGCCGTTGGCACTCTTGTAGAGCTCAGTAGCGGATACTTGATACTGGCGAAAATGCATAATGCGACTGCGACTTCTGCTGTAGGGGGTTTCAATGCCGTCCTAAACAGAATGCCGTCGGCAGCACGAATAACTCTGATATATGACCAGGGACGAGAAATGGCCTGACATACCGCTATCACGCAAAATACTGGCGTCGCCATCTACTTCTGTGATCCTCATAGCCCTTGGCAAAGAGGCAGCAACGAGAATATCAATGGCCTGATTCGCCAGTACCTCCCCAAGGGAACGGGCCTATCAGTGACCGGTCAGGAAGAGCTGGATGCCATAGCATTTGAGCTAAATATTCGGCCTCGAAAACGCTTCGACTTCAAATGCCCTATCGAGGTGATGAGTGAACTGATGGCAAAGCACAATGAAGCACCACCCTCACTTCAATAGGGCGTTGTACTCAGAGCCTGTATCCGCCCTATTTTTGCCAATAGTTTGTCTGAATATTCTTTTCTATAGCTGCCTGGATTTGGCTCACTGCAACCTTAGTATTGCCGCTACTCCAAGTAGATACCGTAGTGTCGGGATCAACTATTGAGTTAACGCTTGCTCTCTCGTAACTTAGTAAAGGGCGACCAGATAAGTATAGCCTTCCATCTACAACCGTCGGCCAGAAAAATGCCACATCTACCGACTTCATAAACTGATACACTTTTACCGCCTGAGGAGCTCCACCAATGCTATCTTCTGGAGTTGAGGACCGAAGGAGGTCTCTAATAACTTCGAACGGTTCCATATCGAACCGCGATTTTTCCGTTTGACGCATATCCAATCCGTGACGTTGTTGTGCGAGTTTTTTAAGACGTACACGCATAGCCAAAACCCACTCTGAATCACCCGCGATCTCTATCTTCCCTAACCCACCATAATTATTACTATCATTTCGCTCGTGAGCAACAAATTCACGGTTATTAATATCGAAAATTATTCGCCAAATACGAAAACATCGCTGCATCCAATCATAACCTCCAAGAAGGAAGGTAACGTCTGGAACATCTTCACCCGGTGCAAAACTATGAACCTCTTTCTGCATTTGATTAAGCAAAGTTACAAGGTGATTCTTGAATTTTGTAAGGTTTAATGCTCGACTCTGGGATGGCAAATGTAAATTAGCAGCTTTAATGGCCGCGATAATCATGGGGTATGCCCAATCAGTCCTTCCAGCAAAGCAAACAGCCGCATCATCTCTAGAAAAACAAAAAGTCTTTTGACAGTGGTCAAACCTTTTCCCGTTGCTCAGTCGACTATCCGAGCAAAATACTAATTCTTCAGCTCCATTAACTAGGGTTCGTACCCAAGCTGTCGCAATTGTCATAATCCCTCCTTATAATTTTACTTAGGATATAGAACTAAAGAAGATTTTTATGCACTAAAAGATAACATCTGTCTATTTGGCCAAGAAGGTTTTCCTGAATGGGAGCACACATGTGTATGTAGCATTCTGTCTAGCGCACTTACAAGCTTAACTATATTATCCAAATGCTTACTTATATCTAAAAATGTCAAAGCTGGAGGGTTTTCATGAGCTATCGCTGTCCTAATATCATTAAATGAGTCCATTATATTTCTAGATGATCCTTTCAAAATAGGATCTACTTTCACATGAAAATCATTTATACCAAAACGATTAAAAAGCAATTTCCAATTTTTCGGTGTAGGATACTTTTTATCAGAAATTATATTCTTAAGGCCTAGCCCCCTAGTAAAAATTTGATTTGCATTTAAGAGCTTAAGGCTATTTTCATCAATACATACTTTTTCTATTGCTTTCCTCTCATCTCTCTTTTCTATATATAATGACGATGAAACTTTATTCGCTTTCAGGTACAAAAAGGCTATTGTATTTTGCGGTAGGTTACTAATTAAGCATTCATTGCGATGCAATACAAATTCATAGTGTTCAAAAAAATCTTTTATATACTCTTCTAGTGCAGCCGATGTCTCGAAAATTGCAGCATGCATTACTAGCTCTATAACTGACGCAGAATTATTAGCTCTTTTCAGGCTTGCAAGACGTGCTGTACGCAATAAATGATCAACTTTTTCTTCAAATGACTTCCTAGATGTACTTTTAGAATAAGCCATCTTACAACCTATATCTGAGAATTAAGAAAGTTAGAGAACTTTTGAATTCTAGCTACTACAGACGTTTTAGAACTAGTGCCTGAGCCTATCGTTTTTGAAAACTCTATTTCATTAAATAACTTTGCGGTAGCTATTAATAACTTATTTCTTTCTTTTTCAGAAAAGCTTTGGAGGTCATTCCCATAATTATGTACAGCAACCATCTGTGCATCTAATAATGCTGTATTTATAGTTGATTGTGGTTTTAGACTACTGTCAAATATTCTAAATGATAAATCACCATATAATAAGTGCATTACTTGAACAGAACGATTAAAGTCTGACTCAAATTTTTCTAGTAACTCATCATCAGCATGTTGATATTTTTCAGCAAACTTATTTAAAAAACCACTTAGTGGTTTTGAGTAATTCTCAAGATCATTTGACATAGCTAAATATCTTAGCACTAATTCCGAACGCTTCATCCTTTTATCGGCTTTAATTTTAGTTATATCTTTCCAATACGAAGATTTGGCTATTTTTTCAACAAGATCAATTAGGGGGCCTTGATAAATTCCATGCCTTAATTCTTGCGCGTTTAATTGTACAGACCCCGTATTCAATCTTTCAAAAACATCAAATTTTATTTGAGGGTGGGTATCAGGGAGAATTGCTATGCAACGAAGGGTTCTATTTTTGATATGGCGTTGAATTCTAGGGTCTAAATCAGACCAATATAATCCCTCGAGCTCTGGATAGGCTGTCAGCCCTTTGAGAGAAAACTCATCTTCTAAATACAACTTAATACTTGTTAGTCTTTGATTACCATCGATCACAGAAAACTTTGAATCATATGATTGATTCAAGTATAAAATCGGCACAGGACACTGAATAACTAATGATTCAATCAACCTCGAAGCCTGAGCACGATTCCATACATAAGAACGTTGATAACTAGGTATATAAATATGACCACTATCCAAATGCTCTTTGATAGTTGAAATGGAATAATCGTAAGATTCAGTGTGTAATTTCCTCTGATTAGGTGGTATTTCCATTACCTCGTCACTGCTGTACTTTTCTGGTTCAGGAAATAGCTCATCAGCTAAATTTTTAGATTTACTCATAAACACAACCTCTTATAAAAAATATATATGAAACATTATTTCGCATAGCAAAACAATTAAATTAAAACTGAACAACTTTTCTGTTTGGCTGATCACATATCTAAACAACATCAGTTCAATATATATACTTCACATTTTGGCTTAGCTCCAAAAACTTTTCTAGTTAGGCACACTGGATGGTTTAAACAACACCGGCACCATAATTCTTGTTGAAGCCAAATCAAACCCTAATATTATTACTAATAGAAGGCTTTAACAGTAACAAGAGGTCCTAGCTCAACCATCCAGCACTGGCGATTTAGAATGAGATATATAATGTAGTTCTGACACGGCTACCGCACGGCGCTGCAGCAGGGCAAGCTCCGTCCAGGGATCATACGACCCAGCATCCTGCTGAGTCAGTCAACAACCGTAAACCCGAATATGTGAAATTTCATGAAACCTAATGGTAGCCGACTTGGTGCATCTGCGGGTATAGATCGTCAGCTCAATGCGACACCCTGCGTCGCCTGAACGGTACGCTGTCTCGGTACCCCAGCGCGCCTCACCAATCCCTCCGCTCTATCGCCTCCCAACACCATGCCGGAAATTTCCGCGCCATTCGCCAACTCCTACGCGCCCTGTCTAATTGAACTGATACCGAGCTTCATAAAATTCATACGCCTAAGTAAGACATTGCTAACAAATCCCAAAAATCACTTCCCCCAGCCCAATGGGAAATTTCCGCTTAAGCCCGGAAAATTCCGGTTTTTCTGGCCCACCCTATCGATAACTTACTGATTTATATAGAAACTGGTGATAAGGGAGGCTCCGAATCGCCCTATCTCACCCCACAGCCAAAACTCATATTGCACTGCAGCAAAAACAGGCGTATCAATGTACTCAGGTTCCTTACTTGGAGAGCACAATGGCTAAACAACCTGCCTGGTCAGAGTTGGTCCCGACGACGCCGGCTGCGATGTTCGATGTCTGGAAACTGGGCACGACGTCGGTGGAGATGTGGTCGACGGCCATGTCGACCATCATGTCGCGCACTCAGTTGTGGGGAACCCAGTCACCGCTGGACCCGAAGATGATCACCGAGAACCAGAAGATGGTGTCGGAGAAGATCGCGGCCAGCTGGGAGATGTGGTTCGTGATGCAGAAGGCGTGGATGAACGCGATGACGGGCGGCAAGGTGGCGCCGTGGTGGACGACGGGCACCCTCTTCATCAAGCCGTTGCACAAGCGCACGACGGCCAACTCGCGTCGACTGTCGTGAGAGGCGTTGCATGACTTGCAGCTGCGGTCGATAGGCTGTGAGCTGAGATGCGCTCAGATATGGTCTGATGCGCTTAGATGCCATAACGCAAGACGGGAGCCCAGGTGGCTCCCGTCTTGCGTTATGCACTGGCGATGATTTCAGTTCATTGCCCTGCTCTTTGCTTTGCGTGCCCTTTCCGTTGCGTGCCCTTTCTGGACTCTTTCTTCTCTGGGCCCTTTCTTTACCTATCCCTTCTCTGGCACGCCGCGAGCAGACTACTGGCCTGGCTCGAGGGTTTCGTCTTCGGCGGTCAGGCAGGCTTGCCAGATGCGTTCGGCCACACGCTGATCATGCTCGGCGTGGCGGAAGAGGCAGATGTCCAGCGGCGCGGTGTGGCTATCGTCGCTGATGATGACGAGACGTCCGGCGGCCAGCTCGTCACGTACAGCGCGCTCCGGTACCCAGGCGATGCCGCTACCGGCGAGTGCGCCACGCTTGAGCACGTCAGACATCGAGCATTCGTAGCGGAAGTTGAGACGCGCGGCGAGGTTCTGGCGGCCAATGATCAGTGCGGTCAGGCGCCCGAGATAGCTGTCGCTGGAGTAGCAGAGATAGGGCTGCGGCGTGTCGCTATCGAGGGAGTAAAGGGCCTGGCCTGTGTCATCGACGGCGCTGACGGGCACCAGTCGCTCGGAGCCGAGCACGATGGAGGGATAGCGCACGATGTCGGTGAGCGTCGGGAGTAGCGGACTGTTGTAGGCCAGCATCAGATCACAGTTGCCGCTGATCAGGGCATCGACACAGCCGGCGACGTGGTCGGGCACGATGCGTGCCTTGAGATTGCCCAGTCGGTTTTGCAGCTGTTCATGCCAGTCGACGAAGAAGCTGACCGCCAGCGTGTGCGAGGCGGAAATCGAGACGACTTCCTCTATCTTGGGCACGAAACCGAGCGCTTCATCGCGGCCGACGCGCAATACCGAGAGCGCATCCTGGGCGGTGCGCTGGAAGGATTCGCCCGCAGGGGTCAGGCCGACGGGGAACAGGCTGCGGTCGATCAGGGTGGCGCCGACCCAGTATTCCAGATTGCGAATACGACGGCTGAAGGCCGGTTGCGTCACGTTGCGCAGGGTGGCGGCGCGCGAGAAGTTACGCGTCACCGCCAGGGTGAGGAAGTCTTCCAGCCAGTTCATTTCCACGGCGAGCACCTGAAGAGAGGCATGAATGAGGCAAAGGCACACAGCGGGCCTGCGTGAGCGCAGTATATCGCGTCGCTGGGTGTCTTTTCTTCAAGCTCTCTTCACTGGCTTACCGGATGGATGCAGCGCTGATCAAGCCTCGGCTTGCGCCAGTGCCACACAGCGCTGCGCGAGAATTTCCGCGGGGTCGAGCAGCGCTACCCGCTCACGCAGTGCCGCATCAAGCTCGATCAACGGAAGCTCGGTACAGCCCAGAATGATCACTTCTGCGCCCCGCGCCAGCAGGTGGGAAATGGCAGCCTGCAGATGCTCGCTGCACTCCCCTGTCGTATGCCCCGCCTTCACGCCGTGATGCCCGTAGATCGCCTCCATCACCTGGGTTTGACAGCGCGCATCAGGCACCAGCGTTTCACGCCCCGAGGCCTCGATGATGTCGTGGTAGACCCGACTGGTCACGGTGCCGCTGGTCGCGAGCAACCCGACCCGCGTCACCGGCGTCTGCATCGCCGCGATATGGTCAACCACCGCCGTCAGCATGTTGATGATCGGGATGCCGATATAGGGCTGGATACGCGCCACGAAGGCATGCGCGGTATTGCAGGGAATCGCGATGGCATTGGCGCCATCGGCCTCCAGCCGCTGACAGGTCGCGAGCATCGGGATGCTCGGATCTTCGCCCTTGCCGATCAGATTGGCAGTGCGATCGGGAATCTGCGGATTCTGCTCCACCACCATCTTGAGGTGGTCCTGATCGCGCTCGGCACGCGTCAGGCTGACCACCTTGCGCATGAAGTCCACCGTGGCTGCCGGCCCTACTCCACCAAGCACGCCGAGCTTGAAGTTGCGATTCTCGCGCTCGCGGTCCACGCCCAGTGCGTACTCGGCGTAGATGAGATTGGAGTCGAGCAAGGGCACCGGCACCAGCGGCTGCAGCGACTCCATCAGCACCGGAATCTCGCTCAGGCCCGGCACGATGATCTCCGCGCCCTGACTGACCAGGTCATCACAGGCCTCGAGCAACAGTTGCAGACACTCGCCTCCATGATGGCCGCTCTTGATGCCGCTCGGCCCATAGATGGCCTGCATCAGGGCATCACGCTGCAGCGTGGCATCGGGGTAGATGACCTCGAGACCGCCAGCTGTCGCGAGGCTTCCGTCTTGCGTGGCATCCGGCGCTCCGAAGCGCTGCTCGAAGATGCCGGAGGCGCGCACGTAGCTTGAGGTCAGCACGCCGATCTTGCGCACCTCGGGATAGTCGCGGCGAATGCGCGCCAGCAGCGCATCGAAGATATCGACGACGTTGAAGCTGATTTCCGGGGTGATCTCGGCCAGGAAGGTGTGGGAGAGAAAGCATGGCACCATCGCGTTCTCGACCTTGCCCTGCATATCCTTGAGCACGTTGTAGACGTAGAACTTGCGCCGCAGCGGGTCGTAGGCCTCCGCGGCGATTCCCGGCCCATCATCGAAGTGGCGTTGCTCGAAGGCGATATCCACCCCGCCCGGCGGCTTGCAGTACTGCGCCGCGCGCACCGTCTTGAGCAGGACATCCGCGCTGCCGATCGCCCCCAGGCCACCCACGACGCCGTAGCGAACGACAGAGGGGCTGGCTTTATGTGAAGGTGCGTTGGGGCGTTCCATGACGATGTTCTCCTGATGTCTTTGACACGCTTATCACGCGGATGCCGACAAGCCGATGATGATGACGCTGCTGGTGTTCAGACAAGAACGCTCAACTGAGCTCTGAGCGCATGACATGGGGCGTATTGAAGACTTCCTCGTCCAGCTCGCCTTCGCTCTTGGCGACCAGGCAGCTGACGGCGCAGTCACCCGCCACGTTCAGGCCGGTACGCGCCATGTCGAGCACACGATCGATGCCCGCGATGATGGCAACGCCTTCCAGCGGCAAGCCGACGGAGGTCAGCACCAGCGAGAGCATGATCAGGCCGGCACCCGGCACACCGGCGGTACCGATGGAGCCCAGCGTCGCGGTCATGATGATGGTGACGTATTCAGTCATGCCCAGATCAACGCCATAGGCCTGGGCGATGAACAGCGCGCAGACGCCCTGATACAGCGCGGTGCCATCCATGTTGATGGTCGCGCCCAGCGGCAGCACGAAGCTCGAGACACCCCGCTTGACGCCCAGGTTCTGCTCGGCGGCCATCATGGTCACCGGCAAGGTGCCGGAACTGGAAGTGCTGGTGAAGGCGAGCATGATCGGCTCGACACTGCCCTGGAAATAGCGCAGCGGGTTCAAGCGCGCCAGAAAGCGCAGCATGCCGCCATAGACCACGATGGCATGCACGAAGCAGCCGATATAGACGATGCCGATCACCTTGGCCAGCGGCGCGAGCATTGCCAGGCCATAGGTGCCGGCCACCCAGGTCATCAGGGCGAAGACACCGTAGGGCGTGAAGGCGATGATGATGCTGGTCATGCGATAGATGATTTCCGCCGCGGACTCGAAGAACACGCGCACCGGACGGGCCTTCTCACCCACCAGCGTGATGGAGAGGCCAAACAGGATCGCGAAGACGATGATCTGCAACACATTGCCTTCGGCGAAGGCCTCGACGGCATTGGTCGGTACCAGCCCGAGCAGGGTATCGACGGCGGTCGGCGCTTCACGCACCTCGACATTGGCCGCACTGCCCAGGTCGATCCCCACGCCCGGCTGGAAGACGGTGGCCAGCCCCAGGCCGATGGTGATGGCGACTGCCGTCATGCCCAGATAGAGCACCAGCGTCTTGACGCTCAGGCGGCCGATCTTGGAGAGGTTGTTGAGCGAGGCCACGCCAGTGACCAGCGAGATGAAGACCAGCGGCACGATCAGCATCTTGATGCCGCGGATGAACAGGTCACCCAGCGGTTTGATATCGGCGGCGATATCGGCGCGCCCGGTCTGGTTGAGCACGATACCCAGCCCTAGGCCCAGAACCAGGGCGATGAAGATCTGCTTCCACAGCGCCAGACGTGTCCAGGGAGACAGAAAGCGCGCAATGGGCCCGGGAGAGCGAGGCATCGGGGCGGAGGAAGAGCCTGAATCAGCCATGAGTGTTTCCTTCTTGTCATTATTGTTGGCTACGCGTGGAAGCAGCGCAGAGTGCAGACTGATGGTGATACAGGCCCCTATCCCGCGACCAATTCTTTATTTGGATTTTCCATGCAAGATTTGCATGACGACGAATTCTCCCCCTGATGGGCGGCACGCCAGAGGTCATTTTCTGTCCTGACGCTGCGCACGTTATTGGCACGTTAGCTGCTGTAGAACGCACGAAGCCCGCTCAATGAGCGGGCTTCGTGTACTGACCACAATATTCAAGGTGCTGCATCCACAAAGATCAGTGGCACCTTTTCAAGCTGTCGATCATGCCTCCGGCAGGCCGAGAGCCTCCTTGACGGCCGGCCAGGCAGGTTCGCCATCACGGGTGGTCACACCTTCCAGCCAGGCCTTGACCTTGGCTGGGTTGGACTTCATCCAGGTACCCGCCACCTCTTCCTGCGGGCGCTCTTCCTTGCCATAGCCATAGATGAGTTCACTCTGCTCCTCGGAGGTGAAGGAGATCTGATCCAGGAAGATGGATGCATTGGGATGTGCTTCCGACCACGCCTTGTTGGCCAAGGTCTTCACATCACTGGCGCCACCACCCGGGCCCCAGAGGTCTTCCGGGTCATCGAGGAAGACCATGTCGTATTCGACGCCCATCCAGTGCGGAGTCCAGCCGACGAACATGACCCACTCATCACGCTTGATGGCATTGGCGACTGTCCCAAGCATGCCGGCAGTGGAAGACTCCTTGAGGTCCCAATCGCCGAGACCATAGATATCCTCATCGACGGCACGGTTGGCGATTTCACTGGAGCCCGAGCCGATCTCGATGGAATAGATGGTCTTTTCGAACTTGTCGGCAAATTCCGGCTTGTCGACATCATGCAGTGAGGTGACACCGGCTTCGGCCACGTAACGTGGCACGGCGAAATTGGCACGTGCGCCATCCACGTTGTTGCCGAAGTCGACCATGGCATCCTTTGCCATAGCCGCCTTGTACATGGTGCTCTGCCCCGGCAACCAGGCGGCCAGGTAGACATCGACTTCCCCGAGCGAGATGCCTTCGTAAGTGATCTGCGCGCCCAGTTGGCGGGTGGTGGGAGAATAGCCCAGTGCCTCGAAGATTTCGGAGGCAATCTCGGTCTTCATGGTCACGCCCGGCCATGGCGGCGCCGCGAACACGACACTGGCATCTTCCGCGGCAGTCGCCGGCGCTGACAGGGTTGCCAGCAGCAGACCACTGCCCGCCAACGCCATGCGCAGTGGCAGAGGTTTCAGTAGGTGGGACTTGGTGAAGGGGGACGACATAGTGGACTTTCCTCGTTGTTGTTATGAATACGCCATTGTCATGAAAATGCGCGAATCAGACGCTGAGCGAAGATGACATCTTGATAAATGCCTCTTCTGCAAAACGCGCTTCCCGCAAAGAATTCACAATACGAGCAGACGAATCACTACCTTAAGCGCGATCGTTGGAACGATACAAGGCTCGGCGGCCAACGACGCGCATGAAAAAGCCCCCGCCATTCGTGAAAAATGACGGGGGCTTTTCATGACGCATGCGCTGATGAATCAGAAGCTAGCGACCAGAAGCGAATGATCAGAAACTGGCGATCTCTTCCGGACGCAGGAAGCGGCATTCGCCCGGCTCCAGCTCCGGGTCCAGCTCGACAGCCCCGATGGCTTCGCGATGCAGGGCTTCGACGTGATTGCCGATGGCCGCGAACATGCGCTTCACCTGGTGGTAACGGCCTTCGGTGATCCACAGCAGACCCACGGTGGCGGTTTCCATCTCGAGGCGCGCCGGACGCGTCGGCTTCTCCTCGCCATCCAGCATCAGGCCGTGATCGAAGTCCTCCACGGCGCGCGCCAGCTCATCGCCTTCCAGCGGGCGCGCCAGAGTGACGCGATAGCGCTTGGCACAGGCCTTCTTGGGCGAGGTGACACGGTGGTTCCACTGGCCGTCGTCTGTCATCAGCACCAGACCGGTGGTGTCGACATCAAGACGCCCGACGATGCTCAGGCGCTCGACATTGGGCAGATCGATCAGGTCATGCGCGCGCTCATAGAGGCCCGGCTTGCTGGTGCATTCCACATTGGCCGGCTTGTACAGCATCAGATAGCGCAGCCCCATCAGCTCCAGGTGCTCACCATTCCATTCGACGCGCATGCCATCCTTGACGGCGCTCGCGGTGTTCTTGACTACCTCACCATCCACGGTGACATCGCCGCGGTGCACGACCTTCTTGGCATCGCTACGGCTGAGATCCGTGGTTTCGGTAAGGAATTTGTCCAGGCGCATCAGGCCTCCAGAGTGAAATGATCGGCGTCCATCCACGCCGGAAACTTGGTTCGAAACTCGTCGAGCGCGCCGCGTTCAAGCGTCACGGTCTCGATAAAGGGCTGGTCTGGCGCAGGGTCGAGGATGGGCTCGCCCTTGAAGTCGCAGACCATGGAGTCGCCGGTATAGTGCAGCCCGTTGGCGTCGTCACCCACACGGTTGACGCCCACCACGTAGGCCAGATTCTCGATGGCGCGCGCCTGCAGCAGCGTACGCCACGGATGACGCCGTACGCCCGGCCAGTTGGCCACGCACAGCAGCAGATCATATTCAAAGGCGCTGTCAGCGGCGGTCTCGGCGGCACTCACGCCACCGATGACAGGACGCTGACGCAGCCAGGTCGGGAAGCGCAGGTCATAGCAGACCGAGAGCTGAATCCGAAAGCCGTTGAGCTCGACCAGCACCCGCTCATAGCCCATGCCATAACGCTCATGCTCACCGGCCATGCGGAACAGATGGCGCTTGTCATAGTGCGTCACCTCGCCGTCAGGCGTGGCCCACAGCATGCGGTTGTAACACTCGCCGTCATCCAGCACCGCGATGCTGCCGGTCATCACGCAACCACGGGTGATGGCCTGTGCCTTGAGCCAGTCGACGCTCTCGCTGGACTCCATCGGCTGCGCCATCTCACGCGAATTCATGGTGAAGCCGGTGGCAAACATCTCGGGCAGCACGATCAGGTCCGTTTCGGCAGTGCGGCCATCCGCGCCCATGACCAGGCCAGCGGCATCCAGCTGCTCGCCGAGCAGACGGCAGTTCTCCGCCGGGTCTTCCCAGCGCAGGTCCGCCTGCACCAAGCTGACACGCAGTGTCGCCCCTCGCGAGGCATCGCCAGCATTCGCTTGCGAGGAAGTCGCCTGTGGCTGTGTCGTCATGGTCGTCGTGCCTCCCTGCTGACTGAATGGACGCTTGAGTGGCGACTGGCGGATTCGCGTCGGCGCGAGCCTTGCCCACCCTGCCGCTGGTCGTGCCACGTCTTGAAAGCGCTCATTCTACCGTCTGTGGCGATCAGATGTGAGAGGCAAAGCATGATCTGTCATCGCCGCACCGCTCAGCACGCGCACGAATCCTTGGCGGCGGGTGTGAGCATCAGAAGCCAGTGATATATTGGCGATGAACGCAAAGTCGCCACGCCAGGTTGCGGCGACGCCAGTTCACCGCGATCTTGCTCGCCCACTCCCCATCCCGACTCACAGGAGAGCTTCATGCCTCAGCTTCGCTTCCACGGTGTCACGCCTGCCCGTCTTGCCCCTGTCTCGCGCGCACTGATCGATCAGCTGAGCGAAGCGACCGCCACCGCGCGCGACGAATTCACGCTGGAATGCATCACCACCCAGTATGTGTTCGATGGTCAGCTCGTCGATGCCTTCCCCTTCGTCGAGGTGCTGTGGTTCGAACGTGGCCAGAAGGTGCGCGATCTGTGCGCCCAATCCATCGCGCATGCCATGAATGAGGCCGGCTATCCGGAGGCCGAAAGCTTCTTCATCGCCCTTGAGCTTTCTGGCTACTACATCGCAGGCAAGCCACTGGCGCAGGATGGTTCGAGCGACTCCGCATGAGGCGGGAGCAGGCAGGCCCCTGCGCCGAGAGTCTGGCGCAGGCGCGCCGCGAGAGCGCCAAGGGTGTCGGTTTCGGGCTGAGCGCCTATGTGATGTGGGGCTGTTTTCCGCTCTACTTCGCGCTGTTCGAGGGCATTCCCGCCTGGGAAGTGCTGCTGCACCGCATCCTGTGGAGCTGCGTGTTCATGGTGCTGCTGATCAGCGTCATCCGGCGCTGGTCGCCGGTGCGCGCCGCCTTCGCCGAACCCCGCAAGCTTGTGCCGGTGCTGGCCTGCTCGATCCTGATCGCGCTCAACTGGGGCATCTACATCCACGCGGTGGAGGTGCATGAGGTACTGCAGGCAAGCTTGGGTTACTTCATGACGCCGCTGGTCAATGTCGGGCTGGGCATGCTGTTCCTGAAGGAGCGTCTGACGCGCGTGCAGCTGTTCGCGCTGGGGCTGGCCGTTCTCGGTCTGAGCCTGCAGCTGATCGGCCTGACGAAACTGCCGTGGATCACGCTCTCGCTGGCTGTCACCTTCGGCACCTACGGGCTGCTCAGAAAGCGCATCGCGCTGGATGGCCTGTCGGGCCTGCTGGTCGAGACGATGATGCTCGCGCCACTCGCGCTGCTGCTGATCGGCGGCCAGTGGTTCTCCGGCGAATCGCACTTCGCGGCCAGCGATGTCGGCCCGCTGGGGCTTCCCGCCAGCGTGCTGATGATGTCCAGCGGCGTGCTCACCGCGCTGCCGCTGCTCGCCTTTGCCGGTGCGGCGCGTCGCCTGCGCCTCGCCACGGTCGGCTTTCTGATGTACATCAACCCGACCATGCAGTTTCTGATCGCGCTGCTGATCTTCAAGGAAGCCCTGCATCCGACGATGCTGATCACCTTCGTGCTGATCTGGAGTGGTCTGGCGCTCTATACCGCCTCGACGTTCTTCCAGCATCGCGCCCGACAGCGCGGCTGACATCACCCTTGAACTGACACCACGAACCAAAGCGAGGATGCCCAGCCATGCCAGACCCTGCTGCAGACTCCGTGAGCAGCCGCCTGTTGCGCTTTCTGCCGCGCCTGCTGGCCTTCGCCCTGCGCGTCATCGGACAGTTCATCGCCAACCGTGGCGTACTGCTGGCCGGTGGCGTCGGCTACAACATCCTGCTGTCCAGCGTACCGCTGTTCGCCTTGCTCTGTGTGCTGCTGACGCACCTGGTGGATGAAACGCGCCTGATGAGCATCATCGCCATTCAGGTCCAGCATCTGGGGCCGGGCCAGGAAGATATCCTGCTGGACGCGGTGCGCAAGCTGCTGGCCAATCGCGAGGTGATCAGCTGGATCGGCATGGGCGGCTTGCTGTTCTTCGCCGGACTGGCCTTTCGCATGCTGGAAGACGCCATCGCGCTGATCTTCCATCAGCATCCGGTGATTCGTAAGCGCAGCGCGTGGATTTCCGCCCTGCTGCCCTACGCCTTCGTGATGGTGCTGGGCGCGGGCCTGCTGGCGCTGACCCTGCTAGTGGCGCTGGCTTCGGCGATGAATGACGCCCTGACGCTGCTGACCGGTATCGAGCTGACGCTGGGTGATGCCGGCAGCGAGGTAATCTATCTGATCAGCATCGTCGGCATGTTCGGGCTGTTCAGCGCCATCTACAAGATACTGCCCCAGACCCGCGTCTCTACCCGCCGCGCGCTGGTCGGTGGCCTGGTCGCGGCCACCCTGTGGGAGCTGACACGCCTCGCCTTGAGCTGGTACTTCACCCACCTTTCCTTCGTCGGCGCCGTCTACGGCTCACTGGCGACGCTGATCGTGCTGCTGCTGGGGCTGGAGATCGGTGCCGTGATCCTGCTGCTCGGCGCCCAGGTGATCGCCGAGCTGGAGCAATGCTCACGCGAGAACATTCGCTGGTACCGCACGCCGGATCGCAAGCCACTGACGCGGCTGCAATCGCGCCGCAATGCCATGCAGCATGCCGGCGAGGTCAGCGAGGAGGATGAGTTGGCAATGAACCCAGACAGGGGGTCAGGCAGAGGCTCAGAAACCGGCTCAGAAACCGGCTCAGAAAGCGGTTCAGCAAACGGCTCAGACAAGCGCTAGTACACGCGCTCGGAAAGCTCACCGCACACAACGAAAAAAACCGCCCCTCGGGGCGGTTTTTTATGCTCACGTCGCAGAGATGATGACTGCGGTCACGTGAGTCGTTTCTGTCGTGGTCGATGCCTGATGGCTATTCATCTGCGACGGCTCGCCTGCAAGCGACGCCTCAGTTGACCAGCGAGGCTTCCAGCGAGATCTCGGCGGTGAACAGCTTGGAGATCGGGCAGCCACCCTTGGCCTTCTCGGCAGTGGACTGGAAGTCTGCCTCGCTGATGCCCGGCACATCGGCCTTGGTCACCAGGGCGACCTTGGTCACGCTGAAGCCGCTGTCGTCCTTGTCCAGATGGACGGTGGCGGTGGTATCGATGGCCTTGGGCTCATGACCCGCCTCGCCCAGCATCATCGAGAGTGCCATCGAGAAGCAGCTGGCGTGGGCCGCCCCGATCAGCTCTTCGGGATTGGTGCCGGCGCCATCTTCAAAGCGCGTGTTGAAGCCGTAAGGCTGATCCTTGAGCGCACCACTTTCACTGCTGACAGTGCCTTTACCCTGCTTGACGCTACCTTCCCAATGCGCGGAACCGGTTTTCTTGATCGTCATGCCTGTCTCCTTGACCTGGGTGAACACTCAGGGCCGTTGCCCTGTACCACTCACATTGTCATGGCGCGTCGCGACTTCAAGGGGCGTCTGCCCTTTTGCCATCACAAGTGTCTGATCGATCGCGTGCCGGCTGCCTATCAATTGTGTGAGCAAGACACGCCACCCACCCCGGCGAGTGCGCCCGTCGCCACGGCCAATTATTGAACAAGAGTTGAATTCCCGCCGTGCGCCCCGATAACTGCTCTATCGATTACCTGGCGCGCAACGCCGAGTTGCAGTCACTCACATCATCTTATCATGTCTGGCATCGTGCGCTCGCAAGCTGGCGCAGCATTCGCCGACACCTCATACGTCGCCGGTGAATCCCTCACCCGCGCGGCTGCCGACACCGGCAGCCAGACCCGCAAGGAGTCCCCTCATCATGTTCTACAAGACCTCGACAGACATCACTGACGACAACGCCTCTCTCCATGGTCTGCTCTCAGGCAAGCGCCCTGCCGCGAGCACCCGCCTGCGCCGTGGCATTGGCGCCGCCGCAGTGATGCTGGGCCTGCTGGGCCTCACCCCGACCCAGGCCTTCGACGAGATGAACACCGAGACAGGGACCAGCGGCGCGGCCTCTTCCCAGCATTCCTCGCAGGGCCAGCCAACGCCCAGCCACTCCAAGCGCACCGCGGACGGCGCAGCTGACAACGGCGCGCACTATCAACAGAACGAACAGCCCGAAGCAAGTCAGCAAGCCAAGGACAACGCCACGCGCCAGGTACAGAAAAGCCTCGATGGCGGCGAGATCGGCAGCCAGGGCGGCCGACACGCCAATACCGGCCAGGCCAAGCCGACCGAGAACTGGTTCGGCTGCCCGCCCTCCGGCAGCAGCAAGCAGAACGCCCAGTGCGACGGCAAGTGATCGCCAGCACTGAGCACTCGCCATAGGCACGATTGGCGCTGATGACGCAGGCCCCGCAACCCACGGTTGCGGGGCCTGCGTCGTTGCGCGCATATGCTTATGTGCATGGAAAGCAGCACTGCGTTGCCACTTCATGCAGCAACCCTGAATTATTTGAGAAAAAATCTCGCAAATTCAGTCAATTACATGCACAGGTTGTCAAAACGACAACACTCTCCTTCCAGCGTTCCGGCTTGTGACACCCAGGTGCGGCAGGCACGATATAGGACATGCAGATGATCCGTCGATCATTCATTCAGGCCACCGCACTGCGTCGATCTTCACCTCTTTGTGCACGCAGACGCTCAGGGCCTACGACCGGATACGACAGCGGAATGCTTTCCGCGGGAGACGTACTAGATGACAGACACCACCGCATTGTTCACCCCCCATGCCTTCGCAGGGCTGGAGCTCAGCAATCGCCTGGTGCTCGCCCCGATGACGCGTACCAGCGCGCAGGATGACGGCCAGGTGCACTTCGACATGGTCGATTACTATCGCGATTTCGCGCGGGGCAACTTCTCGCTGCTGATCACCGAAGGCATCTACACCGATGAAGCCTTCAGTCAGGGCTACGCCAACCAGCCGGGGCTGGCCAACCAGGCGCAGCAGGACAGCTGGCGTCCGGTGGTCGACGCCGTGCATCAACAAGGTGGGCGCCTCATCGCCCAGCTGATGCATGCCGGCGCCCAAACCCAGCACAACCGCTTCAAGGATGAGGTCGTTGCCCCCTCCGAGAGCCGCGCCAGTGGCGAGATGCTCAGCTTCTACGGTGGCTCCGGCCCCTTCCCGCTGGCCCGCGAGATCAGCGAAGCGGAGATCCACGACGCGATCGCCGGCTTTGCCACCAGCGCCCGTCGCGCCAAGGAAGCCGGCTTCGATGGTATCGAGCTGCATGGTGCCAACGGCTACCTGATCCACCAGTTCATCAGTGAGCGCTTCAATCAGCGTGACGATACCTGGGGCGGCGACGCCATCGCGCGCCTGGCCTTCCCGCTGGCGGTCATCCGCAGCGTGCGTGAGGCGGTCGGCGCCGACTTCGCCATCGGCATGCGCCTGTCCCAGGGCACCGTGACCGAGCCGGAGCTCACCTGGCAGGGCGGCCCTGACGAGGCCCGCGAGCGCTTCGCCAAGCTGATGGAGACAGGGCTGGATTTCCTGCACCTGACCGGCAGCGATGTCGATGCTCCCGCCTTCCCCGAGGCAGACGACGAGCGTGAGCGCAGCCTCAGCCTGACCGCACTGGCGGCACAGGTGCGTAGCGAGAAGGCCGCCGAGGTGAGTCTGATCACCAATGGCAATGTCGCCAGCGTCGCGAAGGCGCAGGTCGCCCTGCAGCACGCGGACCTGGTCGCCATCGGTCGCTCGGCGCTGGCCAATCATGACTGGCCCAAGCGCGTACAACGCGGCACCTGCCTCACCGAGTTCGACTTCTCGATGCTGTCGCCGCTGGCCACGCTGGCCAACGAGGAAGACTGGCGCATCGCCAATGACAAGCCTGCCAACTGCGAGGGTCGCTGCTGATAGCGGCTGACAGGCAAGACGCAAGGAGCCCCGCCAGTTCACTGGCGGGGCTCCTTGCGTTGGTAGGCTGGACGCTCCTCGACCTGAACTCAGATATACAGCCGCTGAATCCCACTCAGGCCTTCAAGAGAGTTCCACTACTGAAGGCCAAGGCCGTCATGGTGGACATGCCGGCCTTTGTCATGCGTCCAGAATGTCCACCTGCAGCGACGCCTGCTTCGTCAAAACATCTCACCCGGGGCAATTGCTCATCATCGGTTTCTCTCAGCAATGACGGATACTGCTGCGCCCACTCAGCCAACTCCTCAAGCCCTGTGGCAAGACTGACACTGGGGCGAAAGCCGGTCAGCGTCTCGAGTGTCGAGGTATCTGCCCAGGTACGCTCGACATCCCCTGGCTGCATCGGCAGCAGACGCTTGCGAGCCGGGACACCCAGCGCTGCCTCGAGGCCATTGATGAAGTTCCCCAATGCGATGGGCTCGCCACGCCCGAGGTTCAGGACACGCGAGGGAGCGGCATTCACTTCCTGCGTCGGCGGCAGGTGCATAAGCCGGTAGATGCCCTCCACGATATCACTGACATGGGTGAAATCACGTGCCATCTGTCCATGGTTGTAGACATCGATCACCTCGTCGGCCAGCAGCTTGCGTGCGAAACGAAGTGGCGCCATGTCCGGGCGCCCGCGGGCGCCATAAACGGTAAAGAAGCGTAGCCCTGTTACCGGTAAACCATAGAGATGCGCGTAGCTGTAAGCCATCAATTCATTTGAGCGCTTCGTGGCAGCGTACAGCGAGAGCGGGCGTACACCCGCCTGGGATTCCTGCAGAGGCTGACGGGTATCATCCCCATAAACGGAACTGCTGGAAGCATAGAGCAAATGGCTCGGGGCCTTGTCACGACAAGCCTCAAGAAGATTGACGAAGCCGACCAGGTTGCTGTCGACATAATCAAAAGGCTGAGTGATGGAGTGGCGCACCCCAGCCTGGGCCGCCAGATTGACGACGACATCAAACTCCTCTTCCTGCATCAATGTGCGAAGCGCCTCACGTTCGACAAGATCCAGCTTGACGAAGCGAAAGCTGCCCAGCCGGCGTGCATTCCCGGGGGCAGCAACGCACTGCCCGGCAAGTGCTTCGAGACGTGTCAGGCGGTGCTGCTTCAGCGCCAACGGATAGTAGGGGTTGAGATTGTCGAGACCGACGACCTGCAGGCCTTCCGTCAAGAGTCGCTCACACAGAGCAGCACCAATGAAACCTGCAGCCCCAGTTACCAGTATCTTCATGCTCATCGTTTCTCCTGAGCGGTCATGACCAACGCCGTTGGTGCTGATGAGGGGCCGCCCAATGCCGCTGCGGGTACCGTCAATAATCGGTGGCGTCCCTGATGAAAGACCGGCGTGGCATTGGCTCCATCGTCTACTGCCGCCTGACACCAATCACGCATGCCGGCCAGAGGGCCTCGCGTGTCGGGTAGACGCAGACATTTGTCAGCCTCGATTATCAGCCAGCCATCGGGATGCGCTGTCTGCCAGGAATCCAGCTGACTTGAATCGCGCTTCAACTGCTTCAGCGGTTGGGTCAGTCGCCCCAGAAATTGCCAGGTTGCCTGATAGTCCCAGCCAACGACGGCCACCTGCTGGCCTTCCTGTTGATGGTGCTGAACCCATTGAGCCAGGGCAGTCTGATCCAGACGTGGCCATAACGGACGCAATGTCAGGGCCAGCAAGCAGGTCACCAGCAACACGCTGCCCAGCGCCAGTCGCCGCTGAGCATTCAGCGCGCTATTGCCCAGTGACTCAGCGGCAGGTGTTTGAGCCGTGATGGAGCGTCTCGCCTCATCCACGGAAGGCCATAGCCATACCATCAAGGCCAGCAAGCTAGCTCCCGCCATGAGACACGCAAGGCTTGCGTTGCCCGAAACCACCAGCGCTGCATTGGTCGGCAGAAATGAGGCATCAGTCAGCCAGCCTGCGGGCATGACGATGACCGCCAACGCCAGGCTTGTCAGTCCCAAGCCACCGCTGATCATCGCCAGCAGTTTCAGCGATGTGCGAGCCGGAGGCTGGCGCAGAGCAGCCCAGGCCAGCAGCAGACTCACCGGTACCAGTAGCGGCATCAGATAATGCACTTGCTTGCCGGAGATAAGTGAAAAGACCAGCAGTGCGCCCAGTGCCCAGAAGCGTCCCAGCTTCAGCAAGGGTTGCTCTGACGTTGGCCGCCGAGCAACCGAGGCCAGAAACCCCTCGATCAGCAATCGCGGGCGCAGGCTGAGCGGGAAGATCAACACCGCCAGCCACGGTAGATACCACCATGGCGGTCGAGCATGATCCTGCGCGGAGACGACGCGGTTTGCCGTCTGGCCCCAAAGCAGATCCTCGACATAGTCGGGAGGGCCAGTGATGACGGCGGGAAGCAACCAGATGCACAACACCGCGATGCCCAGCAGCAGGCTCAACACCCAACCGCGCCACTCACAGACCCACACCTCGCGGGCTTGTGCTTGCGTCCACCAGGGGCGCGAGCCGACCACCAACAGAAACCACAAGAGTGCGACCGGCCCTTTGGCCAGCAAGGCCAACCCCAGCCACACACCACTCTCGAGCACGACGCTCAGGCTGAACGGCTTCCCTCCCTGTGGTGTACACCAGGGCCGCAACGCGCCCAGTAGACACGTCGTCAACAGCACATCGAACATCAAGGCCTGGCTATAGAGCACCCACATCAGACAACCGGCGAGCATCCAACGCACCATGCGTACCCAAAGTTCATGTCTCTGCCGTTCGGCATCGGCCAGGCCAGTGGCCGGCCACAGGGTGCGGGCGACACGCCCTATCTGCCAGATACCCAGCAGACTGACCAGCGGCATCACCAATCTTGGCCAGACATCATTGACTCCGAAGACCACCCATCCGGCGTGAATCAACCAGAACAACAGTACCGGCTTGTCAGCGTAGGCCGCCCCGTTCATGGTCGAGACGAACCCACTGCCGGCATGCCACATCTCCCATGCCACCGAGACATAGCGAGTTTCATCGATGGGCAGATAGGGTCGTGCCAGCGCTGCTGAGATCAGCAACACTCCCCATAGCGTCCAACATATTCGCTCGCTGGCATTCAGGTTGATCAACGAATGGGAGCCCCTTCCCACCAGGGATATCGCACATGAAAGTTGCTTCTGATACTTCATGGCTGAACCTCCGGCATCAGAGTATGTCGCTGGGGAAGTCCGATCAGCTGTGCCGCTTCATTCGAGACCGAGGTCGGTGCCAGATACATCGGCGCAGCATCGGGATTGCCCTGACATTTCACGGCCGCGCTGCCAGGTAGCAGTACCCATTGCTCATCCGGCTCATTCAATGTGATGGCCTGTGCGCCATCCAGACAGGCATGCCGCTTGAGCTTGCGGGGTGTCAACAAAGCCCAGCGGTTCTGCGGGGCCTCCTTCAGCCATGCATAGAGGCGCGAGAATTGGTCTTCCTCCGGCGTCTTGTAACCGAAGTGCCACAATGGCTGACGCGCCTGCAGGATGTATTGCTCACGAAAATCGGGAATGGCCAATGCCTGGTAATCGCTCTTCTCGGCAACCTGCGCCATCAGTACGGCAGGATTGCGAACCGGGTCCATCAATCGTGCCCCCCAGGTGCCCCACAGACTCCAGAACACCACGAGCCAAATCCCCAAGGCCAACAAGCCGTTCCGTGGTTTCAGCCAGGTACAGAGCGCGATACCACTGACACCCAGCAGCCCCCACCACCCCCACGGCACCACCCCCTCCTTTGCAGCAAGCGTCACCAATGCCGGGTACCCGAAGACACCGAGCAGTGCCGCGATCAGGAAGATGCCTGCCAGTCCGGCGCAAAGTGCAAACCCCAGCCAGGAGACATGGGGCTTACGTGACAACCCCGGCAACATGGGTGCCAGGCCGATCACCAACAGCGGCAGCGCCGGCAGGATATAGACTCCCCGCTTGCCTGGAGACAACGAGAAGAAGACCACCATCAATGCCGCACCCACCAGGGGCAGCCAGACTCGTAGATCGCGGCGCGAGAAGCGGCGAGCGAGTGCCTTCGGCCACGAGGGTAGCGTCAGCAGCAGCGGCATCCATGCCCAGGGAATCACACTGGTCAGGAAGTAATGCCAAGGCTTCAGATGATGCCAGCTGTCGGTATATCGCTCAGCGGTCTGCTTGAGCAGGATGTTGTCGCGATAGGCGGCAAGCTCCGAATCGCCGGACACGAAGGACATCACCAGCATCGGCCCTACCCAGAGCAGCGGAGCCGCCAGCATCCAGCAGAGTCCGATCAACAGCTCGCGTGATGTCAGCTGCCCTGCGCGACGACCACTGCTGCGCCAAGTCGATGCGTGACGCGCAGCCATCAGCCAGAAAGGCAACATCAGCAACGGCAGGAACCCGACCCCCTTGGTGAGGATGCCAAGCCCCATCGCAAAGCAGCCGAGATAGAAATAGCGCACGCCATCATTGAGCAATGCATGCCGCAACAATCCCCAGCTACCCAGCAGGATGAAAGCCGTGACCAGCATGTCGATCTGAGCCGTACGAGCCTGCAAGATGAACTGCACTGACGCGAGCAACCACAGCCCGGCAATGAAGGCTGTGTGCCGGCCATGCAGGCGGCGAATCAGGTCCACGCTCAGCCCCAGAGTCGCGGCCCCGGCCACCAGCGATGGAAGGGCAAAGCCGATGCGGATATCCCCCACCAAGCCAGTGGACAAGGCACTGAGCCACATGAAGATCGGCGGCTTGTCGGGATAAAGCTCTCCCGCGCGGTGTGGCAACCACCAGTCCCCCGTGATCCACATCTCGAGACCATTGAGCGCGAAGCGTGGCTCATCGGCAGGCCACGGCATACGCATGCCAAGCCCGATGGCAGAGACAGATAGATACAACGCCCCCAGGACCCACCAGGGATGGCGGGAAAGTCTTCGGTACACACCGCCAGCTGGCGTCATTGCCTTCATGCGCCTGTCCCTTGGTGCCGAACGGAATTGGCATGGAGGTGTGCCACTTCAGTCTTGAGTCGGGCGTTTTCTATCTCCAGCGACGCGAGCCTGGCCTTCAGGGAGTCGTCAGTGCCCAATTCGCATTCTTCCGTCTTGCCACAAGCGTGTTCGACGACAGTGGACTCCTGCGGTGCCTGGGACGACGCTTCGCTGCCAGGCGACGTGAGTGACCGGCGATCCCGCTTGATCAAGCTCAGATTACGCAGATAGATGAAAAGCCCTGCCCCCTGACCGGCAATGAATACCGGGTCCTCGCGATGGATGGCATACGCAAGCAGCGTCATGCCACCGGCAAGCGAGAACCACCAGAAGGCACGCGGAACGATGGAACGACGTGCCTTCTCACTGGCCAGCCACTGAATGATGAAACGCGCCGAGAACAGCGCCTGGCCTCCAAAACCGACAGCGACCCACCACGGACTGACATCCATCAGCAGGCACCCCGCGCCACGTCGGCCTGGTCCGGGTTGCTGTCACCTGCTGCTGCATCGTGACCGTTAGCCTGATATCTAGAGGGGGAGTCAAACAGGTTTGTTGGCGCGGATGCAGAGGGCGTCGACACGTGCGTCCCCACCAACGGCAGCGAACCATGGTCGATGGCCTCACTGGCAGCATGGCCAAAGATATTCTCGAGCGGTGACGGTAGACGCGAGCGACGCACAAGCCACATCACTCCGACAATATCGGCAATACCGACCCAGAGCCGATCGAAGAAGCCGTATTTGGATACTCCTGCCACTCGTTCGCGGTGACGGACTGCCAATGACTGCACCTTGCCACCCTGGGCGCGAACCAGCGCCGGAAGAAAACGGTGCATGTGGTCGAAATACGGCAGCCGAAGGAAGACGTCACGATGCATGACCTTGATTCCGCAGCCGGTATCTGGCGTGTCATCGTGCAGCAGCGCTTGTCGGATGGCGTTGGCCAAGCGTGATGACACACGCTTGACGGCATCATCGCGGCGTTGCGTGCGATGACCAGCTACCAGGTCGAGCTTTTCGAGCGTTGCCAGTGACAACATGTCCGGCAAGTCCGCTGGATCATTCTGGCCATCGCCATCCAGGGTCGCCAACCATCGACCGCGCGCCAGCCGGGCAGCCTGCCACAGCGAAGTACTCTGTCCGAAACTGGTGCCGTGGTGATAGGGACGCAATCGTGAATCTTCCTGCGCAGCCTGCTTGAGCCAACTCCAACTGCCATCACTGGAACCATCATCCACCACGATGATCTCGTAGCGCTGCCCCGCAAGCGCCTCATGCACCTCGGCAATAAGGCCCGGCAAGTTGTCACGCTCATCACGAGCCGGTATCAACACCGAAACTCCTCCGCACAAGGGCTCCTCGCCCTGCGCCAAGGGGTGGTCTGGACCAGGCGATGTCATGGTGATCGCGGACTTCATGGAATAACTCCTGAGCAATGACTGGGCGTCGAGCAAGCCGGATAGATGTCAGATCCTGCAGCGATCGGAACCGGCAGGCTGCGCGTTTCTGGCAGAAAGTTTGCCCGCAAACTATTAAGGCAGGCTTAAGTGAAGCGCGGATGACAACCGCCAATGCAAGAAGCCCCCGTCGCGCTGGGCGACGGGGGCTTCAATGCAAAGACATCATTGAGTCGAAGACTCTCTTGATACGGCTATGACAGACGCTTCACTTCCCTTGCCAGTGATCCCGCCCCCACTGCCGACGCTGGTCGGGCGTGAGATACGACCAGGCGACGAAGCGGCTGACCTTCTGCCCCTGGGACATCTCGACCACCCTGACCTCGCTGACACCACTGCGCTTGAGGGCTTTCCTGATACCGGTCAGGCTCGCCGAATGCGCGACCAGCGAGGTGAACCACAGGCACTGCGTGGCGACGTTGCGGCTCTCCTGGATCATGCGGGTGACGAAGGCTTCTTCCCCGCCCGGACACCAGAGCTCGGCCGCCTGACCCGCGAAATTCAGCGCAGGCGCGTTGCGTGCACGCCCCTTGCGTGAGGCATTGCCGCGCTGCTGACGCGACTTGTCGAGCCCGCGCCATTTGCGCTGCGATTCCCGCGCCATATCGGCTTCACTGGCATGGAACGGCGGATTGCAAAGCACTAGATCAAAACGCTCATCCGCGCCCCAGATACCAGCGAAGTGGCGCGTGCGATCGGCCTGCAGGCGCACCTCGATCTGGCCCTTGAGGCGCGCATTGGCGGACAGTATCGCGCGAGCCGAGTCGATCGCCTGCGCGCTGATATCACTGCCGACCATCTGCCAGCCAAAGCTGCGATTGCCCAGCAGGGGGTAGATGAGGTTGGCACCGGTGCCGATATCCAGCGCGCGCACGTGCTCACCCGCCGGCAGCTGACCGCCATTCGCTTCACTGATCAGGTCCGCCAGGTAATGCAGATAATCGGCGCGCCCGGGGATGGGGGGACACAGATAGCCGGCGGGAATGTCCCAGTGGGCGATGCCGTAATGGCGACTCAACAGGGCCCGATTGAGCGCCTTGACCGCCACGGGATCGGCGAAGTCGATGGACTCGCTGCCAGCGGGTGTCTTGATCACGAAGGCCGCCAGTGCCGGGCTCGCCTTGACCAGCGCGGCCATGTCATAGCGCCCACGATGCGGGTTGCGGGGGTGCAGCTGCCCCTTGCGAGCCGGGGTCACCTTGATAGAAGGCGCCTTGATGGCAGGCGCTTGGACGGAAGGTGCCTTGGCCGCGCTGGGCTTCTCGCGGGCGGCCGGATCACGACGGTCAGCCGGGGCGGCCTGCTGACGTCTGTCAGCCGAGTCGTGTCGGGAGGATGCGCCGGACTTGGCGAGGGAAGCACCGCGTGGGCGACGCGAAGACGAGGACATGACGACATACCGGACAATGACAGGGGACGCCATCTTACCAGAGGGCGCCGATCAACACAGACCGCTGCCGCCCAGGAAGCTACCTATCAGGACAGGTCGCTACCGATCAGCGTCGCGCGCGAGTTGGCGCGCTGATCGACCCGACGCGTCTGGGCGCGGCGGGCCGTGGCGCGCTCGATGCTCAGCGGACAATTGCTGCAATAGCCCAGACACTCGATGCGATAACGCACGCAGCACACCTTGCGCGGCGTATGCCGTTCGCCATGACGGTCCATCACGTCGCTGACCGGCTGATAGAGCGGATTGCGCCGCCCGTCGGCCAGAATTCTGGTCGCCATCAGCTGACGTGCCGGCGCCGCCTGCGCGACCCAGCCCTGCTCTTCCAGCATGCCGACGATATAGACGAAGTAATGCGCCGCGTTGCTCCAGAAGACCTTGGGCCCCAGCGCAGTGTGCGGCACCAGGCGCTCGATGACGGCCTCAAGATGCGCCAGGTAGCCCTGAAAACGCGCCTGGAGCCGCGTCGCCTCATCGGCCGACTCGATCTCCGCCGGGAGGCTTGTGCCCTGCCCCGCCGCATCATCGAGTATCAGCTGCGTGACCACACCATGCTCGCCAAGGCGCAGCGAAAGATGCCGCAGCTCCAGCGGCAGTTGATGGTCCAGCAACAGGTTGGCCGCCAGCGGCAGCGATACCATCGAGGACAACAGGTACTTGGACCACTGGGAAAGCAGCGCCTGCTCATCGGGGGCGCTGTGGTGAGAGGCGGCGTCTGCCGGGCTGGCCTCGTACTGCATGCCATGCGCGGCGATGCACGCCGCCAGCCACCCGGGGCTGAGCACATCGCGCGCGGGCACGACACGCTGGAGCGACGCCTCATCATCTGCCTGCACCTGAGTGTAGGTAGTGATCAGGTCCCGATAGGCAACCATCGGACCGGCAAAGAGCGGGGAAAGCGCGTCGATCATCGGGAAGCTCGCAGACGTGAAGAAACAGACAGTGCCTCACATACTAACGAAAACTATTAGCATTTGCATATCAAAAAAGCATGATGAACCAGCAGGGCTTCCAGCTCGCTGCGTCGGGCTCGCCGGCACTCACAGCCTGCCATCTCGACACAGCCGACGACGCACCCAGGCATCGTAGACTCGCGTCAGCGCCGGCTCGATCAGCGGCCGCGTGATCAGCCACCCCAGCCAGGCAAGACCGGGGATGCGCGCAAGCAGCAGGCGATACGCTGGCATGCCCTCACGGATCTGCCCTTGCGCTGTCTCGACATGCAACGACAGCAATGCCTGCTTAAGGCCGATGCCGCGAGCGGCGAGATGCTCGGCGTTATCCGTCGCATCCCACCACTCGACGTTGGCGTCTTGGCGCGACAGCCGCTCGTAGCGGGCACGTTCACGACGACACACCGGGCAGCGCGCGTCGTAGTAGATCCTGATGAGTGGCAAACCGTCACGCTGAGGTTGCTGGCTGGCGGTGTCCGACATGCTGGCCTCCCTCTTGTGATGAATGTGCGCGGTACGCTTTATTCGACGTGCTGCTCTCAGCGCGCAGCCCGCAGCGCAATGAGCGTTCAGAGCGGCATAAGATCAGGACGCCGCGCCGATGCGGTCGGAATACTCCTTGTCTTCATAGCGATGCAGCGGCGCGTCCTCGACACAGTCCGGGCTGGTCTGGAAGGTCTTGCGCACATCGAGTACACCCAGGCTCTGGATGGTGCGGCGCCCCAGCAGCACCGGGTAATTCATGCCGTCACGATCGCGCAGACTGAACTGCTCCTCGTAGCGCTCGCCGCCCATGCACAGCGTCATCAGCACCACCGGGCGCGTATCGCGTCCGCCAGCGCCGGACACCGTCAGGTCGCGATACAGGGGGCGCTCGAAGGTGTTCTCGACCTTGTCACCCCTGGCTTCGTCCTCGACTTCCACATCGAAACGCACCCACTCCTCGTCATCACGCTCGAAGGTCTCGATATTCTCGGCATGCATCGAGGAGGTCAGCGCGCCGCTATCCAGCTTGGCCTTCACCATCACGCCCCACGGCTCGATGGTCGCCTTTTCCACCCAGCCGAAGACCTTGTCGTCTGCCGCCTGGGCCACGGCTGGCGCGGCGAGCGAGGCAATCAAGCCGACACCGACGAATTGACGGGCGGCGCGCGCAAGGGATGTAGCAGCGTGTCTCGACATGGTGACTCCTGGGAAAAGTGGCGGCATTGCAAGGGCAATGCCCGACATCCTTCACCATGGAGGCTTGCGGCAAGGTTAACAAGGCGTGAGAACACACCTTCGCCTGCCACCCTGTCAGACGGAAGCAACGGCCGGTTGCGAGCAGGCGATGACAAGCCACCCTTGATATGGCGCGCTGCCCCCACCAGCTATCAAGGAGGGCCGCGCCATCAGCATACTGCTATCAGCGTACTTCTATCGGCGCACGGCCATCTGCGACATCCACTCGACAGGAGGTCACCATGCAAGATCTATTACGTGAGTCACTTTCCCACTGGAGCCTGCTGCTGTGCTGGCTATTGCTGATGGTACCGGCGCTGATCTGGGTCGTGCGTGACCTGACCACGAAGAATGCTCACCTGGCCCCGATGATGAAGTGGGTGTGGGGGCTGACCACGCTCTACTCCGGTGTGGTGGGACTGCTGGTCTATCGTTTCGCCGGGCGTCGCCAGATCGCCGCCAACGGTGATGCCCGCAAGGGGCTGAGAAGCGTCGCGCACTGCTATTCGGGCTGCGGACTGGGGGAATTCGTCGGCGTCAGCCTGGCGGTGGGCCTGTTGGCCATGGGCAATATCTCCACCGCGATCATCACCTTCCTCTTCGCTTACCTGTTCGGCTTCCTGCTGACGGTCGGCCCGATGCTGCAGGGCGGCAGTGATGACAAGCCGCAGGTAATTCGTGATGCCTTCAAGAGCGAGACGGCCTCCATCGTGGTGATGGAAGTGGTGGCGATTTCCGTGGACCTCTGGCTTGCGGGCGGCGCCGGCATGCATCAGCCGCTGTTCTGGAACTCGCTGATCATTTCCCTGAGTCTGGGGCTGCTCGCCGCCTGGCCCGTCAACGTCTGGCTGGTGAAACACGGCGTCAAGGGGGGCATGGCGGACCCACGCGAGACGGACCCGCAAGCGCAGCACCATGCACATTGCTGAAGCGCGCGCACTGCTGAGACGCGGGTACTATCGATACGTGCAGAGTGTCGAGACATGAAAAAGCCCCGTCGGCATGCCGACGGGGCTTTTCTCTGACTGACCTCTCACACTGACATTCGCATCCCAGTCAGCGTGAAGCCGTCAGTCGCATCACGTTCAAGACGCTGGCTTAGACGAACTCGCCGTTGTGATAGACCTGCTGCACGTCTTCACAATCATCCAACAGCTCGAGCATCTTGTTGAGCAGCTCGGCGTCATCGCCGCCGACTTCGGTATGGATCTGCGGAATGAAGCTGATCTCATCGACTTCGAAGTCGAGGTCTTCACCGTAGATGTCGGTCAGCGCACCCTTGGCCTTGAAGTACTCGGTCGTCGGCGCGAGAACCGTGATGATGCCTTCGTCGAGCTCGATGTCACTGACATCGACGTCGGCTTCCATCAGCGCTTCCAGGACCTTTTCCTCGTCCTCTTCCGCGCC
This sequence comes from Cobetia sp. SIMBA_158, assembly GCF_046566945.1. Lineage (NCBI taxonomy): Bacteria > Pseudomonadati > Pseudomonadota > Gammaproteobacteria > Oceanospirillales > Halomonadaceae > Cobetia > Cobetia sp. SIMBA_158. Next base: position 807,015 of record NZ_JAWJYL010000001.1, on the reverse strand, counting down.
CTTGAAGGCCAGGATGGCGCGGTGGTCGAACATGTGCGACACCGAACCCTGCGCGCCCAGCTTGCCCTTGCCCTTGTTGAAGCAGGTGCGGACTTCGCCGAAGGTGCGGTTGTTGTTGTCGGTCAGACAATCAACGATGACCATGACGTTGCCCGGACCAAAGCCTTCATAGCGCGCCAGAGCGAAGTCTTCGCCGCCCGCGCCCTTGGCCTTGTCGATCGCCTTGTCGATGACGTGAGTCGGCACCTGGTCCTTCTTGGCCTTCTCGATGAGACGACGCAGGCTCAGGTTGCCGTTGGGGTCGAGGCCACCGCTCTTGGCCGAGACGTAAATCTCGCGCCCGTAACGTGAATACACGCGTGCCTTGTTGAGAGAGGTACGCGCCATTGATTCTTTACGGTTCTGGAATGCTCTTCCCATGCAAGTCGACTCTTGTCCGCCTGAATTCAAATGCCCTTGCGACCATGTCGCGGGACCTGAAGCAGCATCGGCCTCCTGGCCGACACCGCAACGCTGTGACGAATAGTAACGCAGACAACGCTGTACGTCGCCATCCCTGCCGGGTCTTGCGCGTTGAGCGCAGCGCACCACGACGGGCAAGGCATCTCATGCATGCGGCTGACCGTCACAGACAGTTGGTCGGCTTGGGCAGCCCGGCGATGCGCGCGCCCACCTTGGGCGGGCTGTCCGGGAACAGCCGCATCAGATGCAGCGAGCGGCCCTTGTCGGGGCCAAACCGCTGGGTCATCGCCTTGCTCAGCGGGCGCATGGCCGGCGAGAGCGAGAAGCGCTGATAGAAGTCGCGCAACACCTCGATCACCTCCCAGTGCTCCGGCGTCAGTTCACGCCCCTCCTCGGCGGCCAGCATTTCCGCCAGCGCCGGGCTCCAGTCATCCAGATCGACCAGATAGCCTTCCGCATCCAGTCCGATATCACGCCCATCAAGCGTCAGTGTGCGCACCGCTTCACTACTGGCCATACAGATCCTGATTCACTGTCTTGCATGAAAATTGAAAGGGAGAAGCGCCTGGCGCCTCAGAACCAGCTGACGGTCTTGTCGGCGGCCTCGGTCAAGGCGACGAAACCGTCGACGTCGACCACGATGACGTTCTCCGCGCAGCGCCCCAGCAGGCCGCGGGACTCGAGGTCTTCGCGCAACGCGAACAGCCGCCCCTCAAGCCCGGCAAGGTGCTGCTCGGCGTTGTCGAGGGCGCCATTGACGCCATCCTCGATCAACAGCAGCTGGTCTTCCGGGCCCATGGCATTGAGCACATCATCATGGATGCGGCTGGAGAATGGCGAACGATTGAGTAGATGTAGATTCATGCAATTATCCAGGCAGGGGAAGCTGGGACTGCCACTGGCCATCAATCAAGAGATATCAATGACATGGCATCAGGAAACTGATGCGAGCATATCAGTCGCCAGCGTTCGCGGCAGTGACGTGTCAGAAGCTCAGCACGCGCGAGAACGCGGTGGTCAGCGCGACCACCTCGTCGTGCTCGAGCAGCGTGACCGGCAACAGCGTGACATCCTGCGCTGTCAGGCCCCGTGCGCGCAGCGCCGCCGCATCGACGTAGCAGCGCTCGACGTCATACATCTCAAGCGCCGCCAGCAGGTTGTCACTGCCCTTCTGCCCCAGCGGCCCGACCTGCTGCCCTTCCAGCAGCGCCATCACGCCATCGCCGGTGAACAACAGCCCGACCTCGCGCCCGAAGGCCGCCGCGACCATCGCCGCCTCCAGCCCCTCGCGCAGCCAGCTGCTGCCATGCGGGCCATGGCGCAGCATGACCAGCAGATCACCGGCGGCTATCCCGGCGTCATCGCCTGCTGGGACTGCCGTCATCACATCGCTCATGGTCTGCTCCTCACTCGATAAGTGACATCATCAGTGACGACAAGAAATGACGTCATGCAAAGGTGATCAGGTGGTCATTGTCCAGCGTCGCCTCGACCAGCTGGCCCAGCCCCGTCAGCTCGAACGGCGCCTCGAGGGTATGCCCCTGCTTGCCATGCCGCGCCGCTTCGCGCTCATCGAGCATGCCGCGTCTCAGGCCCGCCGCGACACACACCTGCAGGCGGGTGGCGTGATTCTCGGCAAGCGACAGCCAGCGATCGCGCAGATGCGGCTCGTCCTGGGGCGGCGCCATCATGTTGGCGGCGTTGTAGACGCCGTCGTGATAGAAGAACACCGTGGTCAACTGATGGCCGCGCGCCAGCAGGGCATCGGCAAAGCGCAGCGCCGAATGGCTGGCCTGCTGGCTGTAGGGGCCGCCGTAGACGGCCAGAGCATAACGCATGCGAACCTCGTGTGACTGCTCATGAATGGGCGCCATTCTAGCGCGTGTCACGCCACCTGACACCCGAACGCAAACGACCCCGCCGAGGCGGGGTCGTTTGCAGGTCTCATGTTCCTTCGCTTGACGATCAATCGTCGGAAGCGAAGCCCAGCAGGGCCAGCAGGCTGACGAACATGTTGTAGATGGAGACGTACAGGCTCACCGTCGCCAGCAGGTAGTTGGTCTGCCCGCCGTGGATGATCTGGCTGGTCTCGAACAGGATCGCCGCGGAGGCGAACAGCACGAAGCCGGCGGAGACAGCCAGTGCCAAGCCACTGATGTTGAAGATCATCGCTGCCAGCATCGCCAGAATCAGCACGATGGCGCCGGCGAACAGGAAGTTGCTCAGGAACGAGAAGTCCTTGCGCGTCACCAGTGCCACCGCGGACAGGCCGGCGAAGGTGATGCCGGTCATGCCGAGCGCGGTCATCACCAGCTGGCCGCCGTTGGGCAGGCTCAGGTAGGCGTTCAGTACCGGGCCGAGCGTGAAGCCCATGAAGCCGGTGAAGGCGAAGGTCGCGAAGATGCCGGCGGTGGAGTTCGCGGTCTTGTGGACCAGGAACATCAGGCCGTAGGCACCGATCAGCAGCACGAAGATGTTCATGCGACCGACGCCCATGCTCATCGCCACGCCAGCGGTCAGCGCGGAGAACAGCAGCGTCATTGCCAGCATCATGTAAGTGTTGCGCAGTACCTTGTGAGTACTGAGCGAGCGGCTCGCGGTATCCTGCGAGACCTGCCAGGAGCTGTTAGCCATGGTGTCTATCCTCAGGTTGCTACGATGGATTCATCGATTTGACCCCAGCATGCCCTCAGGGGTTTGCCTAATCAAGAGACAGAACGATGAAAAGCCCTATTGAGGCAACCATCCGGCGCGTGCAAGGCAACGACATCGTCAGTCTCCGCAGCCATTGTGGCATGTAGGACCTTTCAAGCATCTGAACGACAAGGAAATTTACGCTAAGCCCTTGACCCTGACTGAAAAATCCGTAGTATTTCATCCCGTGAGTCGGAGGGATGGCAGAGCGGTTGAATGCACCGGTCTTGAAAACCGGCGTAGGTTAATAGCCTACCCAGGGTTCGAATCCCTGTCCCTCCACCACCTTGATTCCGAAAGCCCCGTCTACCTCAGGTAGACGGGGCTTTTTCGTGGCCTGACACATGACCTGATTCATGGTCTGGTGCCAGCAGGCGGCTCCGGCGGCCTCACCCCGGCGCCATCCTGCTGCAAGTGATTGTCAGCGATGGCTTTTCCGAAGACTTTTCTTCGCCTACCCCTTGCTATTCTCATCAGGTTCGGTAGTATTTCGCTCCGTGAGTCGGAGGGATGGCAGAGCGGTTGAATGCACCGGTCTTGAAAACCGGCGTAGGTTAATAGCCTACCCAGGGTTCGAATCCCTGTCCCTCCACCACCTTGAATTCCGAAAGCCCCGTCTACTTCAGGTAGGCGGGGCTTTTTCATTGTTGCCGCGCAGCGCCCATCGCCGCCACTTCGCTACCCTGCCTGAGCAGCGATGGCCAATGATGCGCCGGGCCGTCAGCGGACTTTCGGCTACAGTGAGCATCACTGCGCCAGACATTCCTTGCCGCAGAATGTGCGCTTGCCCCTCCCCCTTTAGACAAGTCGAGACACCATGCCATTTTCTGCCCTTGGTTTGAGCGATTCCATCGTCAAGGCCGTCACCGAGCAAGGCTACCAGACCCCGACTCCCATCCAGGAGAAGGCAATCCCCGTCGTGCTGGCCGGTGACAACCTGATCGCCGCCGCCCAGACGGGTACCGGCAAGACGGCAAGCTTCGTGCTGCCCATCCTGCAGACCCTGCAGCAGGCGCCCAAGGTACGCGCCAAGCGCGTACATGCCGTCATCCTGACGCCGACGCGGGAGCTGGCGATTCAGGTCGAAGACAACATCCAGCACTACTCCAGGTATCTGGAAGTCAGCTCCATGGCGATGTATGGCGGCGTGGAGATCGAACCCCAGCAACAGCGTCTGATCGAGGGCGTGGACATCCTGGTGGCGACGCCCGGCCGCCTGCTGGACATGCTGACCCGCCGCGCAATCCATCTCGACGAGACACGCACCCTCGTCATCGACGAAGCGGACCGCATGCTCGACATGGGCTTCATCGCCGACATCAACAAGATCGTCGAGAAACTGCCCAGGGAGCGCCAGAACCTGCTGTTCTCGGCCACGCTCTCGGCCCAGGTGCGTGTGCTCGCCAAGACCGCAGTGACGGACGCCGTCGAGATCATGGTCGCACCGGAGAACGTCACCGCGCCGGATATCAGCCAGTATCTGATCACGGTCGACAAGGAGTTCAAGTCTGCCCTTCTGAGCCATCTGATTCACGAGAAGCAGTGGCAGCAGGCGCTGATCTTCATCGAGACCAAGCGTGGCGCCGCCAAGCTGGTGAGTCAGCTGGAGAAGCGTGACATCGCCGCCGAGTCCTTCCACAGCGGTCGCAGCCAGGCAATGCGCGAGCAGCTGCTGGCCGACTTCAAGGCCGGCACCATCAAGTATCTCGTGGCCACTGGCGTTGCCGCGCGGGGCATCGACATCGATGACCTGCAACGCGTGGTCAACTACGACCTGCCGGACGCCGCCGAGGATTATGTCCACCGCATCGGGCGTACCGGTCGCGCCGGAGCCAGCGGTGAAGCCATCTCGCTGGTCTCGCGTGATGACTTCCGCAACTTGTGCGCCATCGAGCAGCATCTGGGCTATTTCGTGACACGCGAAGTCGTGGAAGGCTTTGCGCCCAAGCTCGCGGTACCGGCCTCGAACAGCGACTACGCCCCCAAGTCCGCAAGCAAGAGCCGTCGTCGCCAGCCCAACCGCCGCTGACACCTCTCAGGGCAAGCCTGATGCCCCCCTCGCGCAGACCTGATAACGCCCTGACACACGCACGCCCCCGGAGACAGGAATGTCATTCTCCGGGGGCGTGCTGGGTTGTATACCAAGCTTTGTTCGCAAATCTCTATGCGCAAACCTCTGTGCACAAAACTCTGCGCGCAGTGAATTGCGCTCAATTGATGGCGGCGATGCCCGGCCCACCCACGGGGCCCAGCTGGGTGTCACTGACGAAGCCATTGCCGCCGTCCTGCTTGGCGCGGAACAGATTGACGTCAGCCTTGGCGATCAGGCCTTCCAGGTCCTTGTCGCCGGACTGGCGCTGGGCGACACCGATCGACAGATTGACATCCAGACTGTTGAGGCCGTCATTGATGACAAACGGCAATGCCGAGGCGCCCTTGCACAGGCGCTCTGCCACCTGATCGACGCGCTCGCCATGCAGCCCCGGGCATAACAGCACGAACTCCTCGCCGCCATAGCGCCCGACCAGGTCCTCCCCGCGCAGGATGCTGCGCATGCGCCGCACCAGCTCCTTGAGCACCTGATCGCCGGCCTGGCGACCCCAGGTCTCGTTGATCAGCGCCAGATGGTCGACATCCACCATCATCACGCTCAGCGCCCCGTTGTTGATCAACATGCCACGCCCGCTGTCGACCAGCTCGGCGCGACTCAGGGCGCCGGTCAGCGCATCGAAGCGCCCTCCCGTCTCGAAACGCTGCTGCAGGCGCTCCACCGACCAGCCCATCTGCACCAGCACCAGCGTGAAGAAGATGGTCAAGACGCCCAGATTGATGATGCGAAATGCCAGCATCCAGCCGGCGGGCAGCGGATTGGTCGGCCCTTCCAGCATCAGGATGATGTAGGCCAGCAGCGGCATGCTCAGGCAGGCGGCGCACAGAAGAACGCGCCGCATGAACGACATGCGGATCGAGTAGATGCACAGCAAGGCGCCGAAGTAGAAGTAGTCGAACCCGGCCTCCGAGCCGAAATAGCGCAACGAGAAACTGATCTGCGCGCAGGTGCCCAGCGCCATCAGCGTGGCCGCCAGGGCTTCACGGCGAGCACGGTGCAGCTGCAGGCAGACCAGATCGACGATCAGCATCGCCAGATTCAGCGCCAGAATGCCCATCTCGCCCAGCCATAACAGCAGGATGGCGTAGAGCAGATGGCAGCTGACCGCCAGCACGTAGACCACGTTGAAGGTGGCATGAAAGGTCTTCTCATCCGCCGTGAGTCCGGGCGGGAATTGCTCGAATCGTCGCAGAAAGCCCGCGAGATGAGGATGTGGGCTGGCCATGTAGTCACCTCCTTGTCGCTGGCCACAATCGGTGGCCAGGCGCTGTCACGGACAAATTGGCCTGACATCAACAGAATACGATATTGATGAGTCCAAACACGACGCCCCCATTACACGCAGTGCAATGGGGGCGTCGTAGTGTGTGAAGCGTAGGCGCAGGTCCTGACACAGATTCAGGCTCAGTGCAGTCGCAGGCCGACCTTGGTGATGCGATTGCCTTCCACCTCGTTCACCACCCAGTGGATGCCATGCCAGTCGACATCGTCGCCGACCACCGGCACCCCGCCGACTCGCCGGGTAATGAATTCGGCGATGGTCAGGTGGTGCTCGCCCTGGGAGAGCGTCAAGCCGTAGACATCGGCGATATCCTGCATGTTGGCATCGCCTTCCAGCGTGAAGGTCCCGAAGAAGGCACGTTGCTCGTGCTGCAGACTCTCGCCATTGAACATGCGATTGAGGCTCGGCACATCACACGAGCGCCCCACCACGCACAGCACATCCTGCTGATGCAGACAGGTGCTGCCCTTGGGGTGGATCAACACCTTGTTGCGGAACAGCGCCCCGACCTTGGCCCCCGACGGGAAGCGCAGCATGCGCAGCGCCACGCCTTCCAGCGCCGTGTTGTCGACGCGATAGACCAGCATCTCGTAGTCATTGACCGGCATGATACCGAGCAGGTTGCGGCGACTGGGCTGTGCGCCCGGCGGCACCACCACCCGCAGCTTGCGGGCCATCGGCGCCAGCGACGAGCCCTGCACCAGCAGCGAGATGATGACCACGAAGAAGGCGACATTGAAGTAGAGACCGGCATTCTCGACCCCGGTGATCACCGGGAAGATCGCCAGCACGATCGGCACCGCCCCTCGCAACCCGACCCAGCTGATGAACCACAACTCACGCCAGCGGAAGCGGAAGAACGGCTTGAGACACAGGATGACCGCCAGCGGGCGCACCACCAGAATCAGCGCCACGCTGAGGATGGCGGCCGGCAGCGCGAACTGCAGCATGGTCGAGGGCGAGACCAGAAGGCCCAGCATCAGGAACAGCACGATCTGCGAGAGGTGCGCCAGGCCATCATGCACCGGCAGGATGTGCTCCAGATGCCGGCCGGGGTGATTGCCGATCATCAGACCGCACAGATAGATGGCGAGGAAACCGCTGCCGCCCATCTCGTTGGTGGTGGCAAACAGGCTCAGGCCCAGCGCCAGCGCCAGCAGCGAATAGAGGCCGGGCGCGAGGTCCAGATAGCGCATCAGACGGGCGATCAGCCAGCCACCGGCGATCCCCATGGCGGCGCCGACACCGAACTGCAGCAGGAAGCTCATGATGCCCGACGCGACGCCGGAGAGCTGACCGGTCAGGATCTCGGCCAGCGTGATGGTCAGGAAGATCGCCATCGGGTCGTTGGTGCCAGACTCGATTTCCAGCGTCGCACCGACACGCTCATTGAGGTGGACACCCTGGCCGCCCAGCAGCGAGAAGACCGCCGCGGCATCGGTGGAGCCGACGATGGCCCCGACCAGCAGGCCTTCGATCAGGGTGAGGTCAAACAGCCACATGGCCAGAAGGCCCACCAGGCCGCTGGTCATGAAGACCCCGACGGTGGCCAGCACCAGTGCCGGTTTCAGGCCGGCACGAAACGTGGACAGCCGCGTGCGCAGGCCGCCGTCGAGCAGGATGAGCGCCAGCGCCAGGTTGCCGATCATGTAAGCGGATGAGGCATCGTCGAACTGGATGCCCAGCACGCCATCTTCACCCGCCAGCATGCCAAGGCCGAGGAACAGCAGTAGCAGCGGCATGCCAAGACGCGCCGAGACGCGGCTGGCCAACACGCTCAAGGCGATCAGCGTGCCTGCCAGCAAGAAATAATAATTCAGGTTCTCTACCACGAGTGCTCCCCCGCCAAGCCCTACATCAGATCTCGAGTGACGTCCACGACGACTCACCCACAGTATTCCATGTCAGCGATGGGGCTGCAGAGAAATTTCACACCTTTCATGTACTTGCAGCGTGCAGCACGCGGATTTCACGCCAGGCTGCGCGGCGAGACCCAGGCTGGGGCTGCCGCAAGCTCAGCATAGGACCGCGGACCGAAGGCCTCCATCGCCCACAGCAGCGCACGACACAGCTCACGCTGGCCATCGAGATCGATCATGCGCCCATGGCGCGAATAGCCCTTCATGAAGGCCTGACGCTGCTCCGGCGTTTCCAGCAGCAACTCCACCAGCGCCCAGTCGAACTCGATCGGTGCCCACACCAGCGCTTCCCAATCGCTCCATACCCAGCCAGTGGCGGCGCACAGATATTGATCGGCGCGCATGTCCGGCAGACACCACACCGCGCGAGTCGGTGCCGGGAAGGTGCGCTTGAGCAGCGCGCCAAGCTCCGCGCGACGCGGGTGATGGGCGAGAAAGCGCGTGACGCGGGTATTCCAGTGCAATAGCGGCATCGGCTGCGCCAGCGGCTGACCGAAGCCCGACACCGTATCCTGATGCAGGCGACCGAGCTGGTCGCCCAGCAGCTCACAGAAGGTGATGCTGAGATCACTCGGCTGCCCGCTGGACCACGGCAGGTGCCAGATGGGCGCGCCATCGAGGCGCCCGAGAAAGGTCAGGGGCAGTGGCGGAATCGGCAGACGCGCGGGCAAGGCGCCCGCCAGTCGCGTCAGCCCCTCCGGCGTCGCCCAGCGATCGGCGCCGAAGACCCCGCGCATGGCGCGCCAGAAGGGGTCATGGTCTGGGCCGGTGCGCGCCAGCTTGATGAGGCCGGGCGTGCCGCCACGCTGGCGCCATAGCCAGTTGGCGCTATCCGGCCAGGCGAGTGCCAACGGCTCGAGCGGTTGACCCAGATAGGTCGAGAGCCGGCGGGTCAGTGACTCCTCGGGCCAGCCCCTGGGCACGGGGCGCGGCTCGCCCATGGCCTCAGCCGTGCTCGGCCGCCGTGGGGGAACGGGATAACTGGAACAGGTCGAGAGATCCGGTGTGTCGGGCATGATGATCTCCTTGGGCTACACGTCTTGTTACAGTAATCCTCAGCATACCCAAGGCGTGGCACATCGGCATAGTCCGTTTCGCACGCCACCTCTGCTCTGCCCACCTGACCCGCCCCCTGACCCGCGTCGGACAAGACACCGGCAAGACAGTGACGTTACACTGTCGGCCTGGATGGGGGTGCCCGAGGATGGGCTGAGAGCCGCAGCGATACGTCGCGCGACAACCCCTGGAACCTGATCCGGTTGATACCGGCGGAGGGAATCCCCGACGCGTGCCCTGCATGGCGCGTCACCTGCTTCCTCCTGCCGGCACGCCGCCTGACCACGGAATTGCCTGTGTCGCTGGGACTCACCCTCAACAACGCACGAATCGATTACGCCGGCCACACGCTGTTCCGCGATATTTCCGCGCGTCTGGAGGCCGGTAGCTGGACGGCACTGCTGGGGCGCTCCGGCTGCGGCAAGAGTTCGCTGCTGCGCCTGCTGGCCGGTCTGGAAATGTCAGACCTCCACCAGCTCGACCTCGTCACCGATGACGGTCAGCCGCTGACCGACCGCGTGGCCTGGATGGCGCAGCAGGACCTGCTGCTGCCGTGGCGGCGCGTCATCGACAACCTGTGGCTGGGCGATGACCTGCGCCGGCGGCCGCGCAATCGCGAACTCGCTCATGAACTGCTGGCCGCGGTCGGGCTTGAGGGCCGTGAGCAGGCCTGGCCGGACGCCCTCTCCGGCGGTCAGCGCCAGCGCGTCGCCCTCGCCCGCACGCTCTACCAGCAGGCGCCGGTCGTGATGATGGACGAGCCGTTCTCGGCGGTGGATGCCATCACCCGTCTGGAGCTGCATGATCTGGCCAGCCGCCTGCTCAAGGGCCGCACCGTCCTGATGGTGACCCATGATCCGCTTGAGGCATTGCGCCTCGCCGATCAGCTGCTGGTGCTGCGCCCCTCGAGCCTCCCGGGCCACGGCGCCGAGCTGGAACGCCTGCCAGGGCTTGGCGCCGCACGCCCGGTGCCGCTGGATGACCCGGCCCTGCCACCGGCGCAGGCGCAACTGATAGCCCGCCTGCGTGATAGCGAGGAGGCCGCATGAAACGTCTGCACGCCATGCGTCACCTCGTCATCAGCGCGCTGCTCCTGCTGGGGCTTTGGCAGCTGATCATTGCCGTTACCGCCGTACCGCCCTACATTCTGCCCACGCCGCAGGCCGTGCTCGAGGTGCTGATCCAGAAGGCGCCGTTGCTGGCCCATCACGCTGGCGTCACCATCAGCGAGATACTGGCCGGGCTGGTGCTGGGCATTCTGCTCGGCCTTGCCACCGCGCTGGCGTTGGCCTTCATTCCCCGCCTGCGCCGCACCCTGCTGCCGATGCTGCTGATCAGCCAGGTGATACCGCTGTTCGCGATCGCGCCGCTGCTGGTGCTGTGGCTCGGCTATGACATGCTGTCCAAGGTGGTGATGGCGACACTGATCATCTACTTCCCGGTCGCCTCTACCGGCTACGACGGCCTGCGTCAGACCCAGCAGGGCTGGCTGGATCTTGCCCATACCCTGGGTGCCAGCCCATGGCGCCGACTGATCCACATCCAGCTGCCCGCCGCGCTGCCGGCACTGGCCTCCGGCATACGCATGGCCGCGACCGCTGCCCCCATCGGCGCCGTCATCGGGGAATGGGCCGGTGCCAGTCAGGGGCTGGGCTATCTGATGCTCAACGCCAACGCGCGCATGGAGATCGATCTGATGTTCGCCGCCCTGCTGGTGCTGGTCGCCTTCTCCCTGCTGCTCTATTTCTCGCTGGATGCGCTGCTGCGCGTCCTGATGCCTTGGCATCGCGACCGGCTGACACATCTGAGCTGACACGCCTGGGCTTCGAGTAACTACCGCAAGACCGCAAGATCGCGTAACCGAAAGACGCAACGACGCTCGACACAAATTGCATGAGCCTGACGACTGCCGCCCACGAACGGCAGCACCACTACCCTGTGATCACAAGGAACTCCGCCATGTCTCTTTCGTCATCGGCGCCACGGCGCAAAGCGCAGCCGACACGTTCACCGCGTGCCTCGCTGCTGTCCACCGCCTTCGCCACCCTGCTGACCACGCTGTGCCTGAGCAGCCTGCCAGCCACCGCCATGTCGGCCCACGCCGCCGACGCAGAACCCGCCACCAGCACCCAGTCAGCCCCGGAAATCGTCGCTCAACAGGCCGAGGTCGGAGTGAACGGCGACTCGGCCGACTCGGCCGCCTCGGCGCCGGTGGCAAGCCAGGAAGCCGTGGAAGCGACCGCCGGCGCCGCTGAGCAGGCCAAGAACGGTGCTGAACCGGCCGCGGATGCCCCGCCAGCCGCCAGCGACGAACAGAACGCTGATGGTGACTCGAAGGGCGCCGCCAATGACGCTACCAAGGACGCCGCCACCGCCGAGCAGCCGCTGACGCAGTTCAAGGTCATGCTCGACTGGTACACCAACCCCGGCCACGCCCCGCTGGTGCTGGCGCAGGAGCTGGGTCTGTTCAAGAAGCACGGCCTTGATGTCGAGCTGATCGCCCCCGCCGATCCGAGCGTGCCGCCCAAGCTGGCCGCCGCCGAGCGCGTCGACATCGCCATCAGCTATCAGCCGCAGCTGCACCTGCAGATCGATCAGGGCCTGCCGCTGGTGCGTATCGGCACCCTGGTCGCCACGCCGCTGAATGTGGTGGTGGTGCGCGCCGATAGCGACATCCAGTCGGTCGCCGACCTCAAGGGCAAGCGGGTCGGCTACTCGGTGGGCGGTGTCGAGGAAGTGCTGCTCTCCACCATGCTGCAGCACAGCGGCCTGACGCTGGATGACATCACGCTGATCAACGTCAACTTCTCGCTGACGCCGTCACTGCTGACGCGCAAGGTCGATGCCGTCACCGGCGCCTTCCGCAACTTCGAGCTGGCCCAGATGGCCCAGGAAGGCGTCAAGGGCCGCGCCTTCTACATCGAGGAAGAAGGCGTGCCGACCTATGACGAGCTGATCTTCGTCGCCAACAGCGACAGCTACGAGCGCAAGCAGGCACAGTACGCAGGCTTCCTCGCCGCCGTCGGCGAAGCCACCGCCTGGATCATCAACCATCCTGACCAGGGCTGGGAGATGTTCCGCGACTCCGACCCGGCACTGGATACCGAGCTCAACAAGGAAGCCTGGTACGCCACCCTGCCGCGCTTCGCGCTGCGTCCTGCCGCGCTGGATGCAGGCCGCTATCGTGACTTCGAGGACTTCCTGTTCGAACGCGGCATGATCAAGAAGCGCCAGTCGCTGAGCCATCTGGCCGTCGACGTCAACGCGCCCTGAGGCGTTGAGCGCCCAGAGCTCTTGAAACGCTGAGCGCTTGCGCGCCCCATGCAAAACGCCCTGCCGGAGATTCCGACAGGGCGTTTTGGGTTCAGGAGCGGCTCGCTCTCGCCGTCTTGTGCCTATTCCACAAGCGCTAGCGGCGTGCCAGGCGACGCGACAGCCACAGGATCTGCAGCGGCTGAATCACCAGCGCGACCATCAGCACCGCGACCAGCAACGGCATGCCTTCCAACGCGCCGCTCGGGGTGCTGACCAACAGTCCGGCGCCCACATAGCTGCCGGCGGCGGAGCTCAGATGCTGCACGGCACTCTGGGTGCTGGTGAAGGCCGCTCGCTCGTGGTCGGCGGGAATGAAGCTGTTGAGCGTATTCTGGGTCACACGCCGCGCCGACGAGAACAGCATGTAGGCGCCGAAGCCGATCCAGATCAGCGACGGCCCCGGCGAATGCAGCAGGAAGGCCCAGCCGACCAGCGCCGTCATCAGGCAGGTGATGGTGCCCGGCCAGACACAGCCATAGCGATCACACAGCCGTCCCGTCAGCTGCATGCCGACCAGCGACAGCCCGCCACCGATCATGTAGAGCCCACCGAGATCCTCGCGCGGCAGGCCCAGATTGAACAGCAGATAGCTTGCCAGGTTGGGAATCACCAGGAAGTTGCTGAACATCGCCGTGGCGATCAGCGCCAGCCCCAGCCGATGGTCGGGCTGGGCCAGGATGTTCAGGATCGTGGTGCCCTTGCGGCTGCGCTGACGCGTCTCGGGGTTATCGAGATGGCCGCGGATCGGCGGCAGTATCCAGGCCAGCAGCCCGCACACCAGCAGTGCCAACAGCGCCACGGCGCGAAATGGCGCCTGCCAGCCGAAGCCCTGCGACAGCCACAGCGCAAACGGCAGCCCCAGCACCGAGGCCACCGAGAAAGCGCCCATCACCAGGCCCATGGCGCGCCCCCGGCGTACTCCCGGCACCACGTCGATCACGATGGCCAGCGCCGTCGCCGCCGCCGGCCCGCCGAACAGGCCGCCCAGCATGCGCGCCGCCAGCAGGGTCTCGAAGTCGGTGGCGAAGCTGGCGATCAGGTGACAGAGCGCCGCGCCGAACAGGAAGCCCAGCACCGCCCAGCGCCGGTCGAAGCGATCGGCGTGTCGCGTCCACAGTAGAGTGCCCACCGCGGCGGCCAGCGGATAACTGCCGACGATATAGCCGAGGTGGTCCAGCGGAATGCCCAGCGAAGTGGCAAAGTCGGGGCCCAGCGCCATCACCATGGTGAAGCCCATAATGACGGCGAACTGCAGCAGGGTGACCAGCGCCACCACCAGGCGCTCGTGGGTGGTCACGGGCGGGATGACCCGCTCGCTCGCGGCCGGCTGACGATTTTCGGAGTGGCGGCTCGGCGTACTCAAGCGCATGCGACGCGATCAAGGAACGCCACCACCGCCTGCTGGAACTCGCTGGCACGCTCGGCGTGCAGCCAATGGCCGGCCTCCAGCGAGTCGTCTTCCAACGCAGGGAAGTGCTCGCGCATCGTCGCCAGGCCCTCGGCCTGCACGTAGTTGGAGCGCGAGCCCCACAGCAGCAATGCCGGCAACTCGACCGGCCCCTGACCGTGCGGCGCCTCGACGATCTGCGGGTAGCCCGCCGCGATATGGTCCAGCCCGACGCGCCAGCCCATGGCGCCATCGTCGAGACGCACCAGATTGGTGGCGAGGAACTGGCGAATGGCCGGGGTATCGACATGCTGCGCCATCACCGTGTCGGCCTCCTTGCGTGAGGCCGGGCGCGCGTCACGCACCGCCTCGAAGGCGGCAAAGATATCGTCATGCCCGTGGCCATAGGCGACCGGCGCGATATCAGCGACCAGCAGGCTGCGCAGACGCTCGGGCGCTTCGAGCGCGACCTGCATGGCGACCTTGCCGCCCATCGAGTGGCCCAGCAGGTCACAGCGCTCGATGGCGAGGCGGTCGAGCAGCGCGATGACATCCGCGGCCTGCTCGGGGTAGCTCATGCCGGCCACGTGCGGGCTGCGGCCGTGGTTGCGCAGATCCACCGCGATCACGCGGCGCGTCCGCGACCATGACTTGATATGCGAACGCCAGTTGTCGGCACTGCCGAACAGGCCGTGAAGAATGACCAGCGGCGTCGCGTCCTGCTGGCTCGTTGTCTGTTCCTCGGCGCCATCACGAGCATCGCTCTCGTGGTAATAAAGCTCGACCGTTGTGCTCATCATCATCTCCATGGACGCTAGACAGACCGTTACGCTCCCCGTGGCTCAGGCGCAGTAGCTCAGGCTCAGCGGCGTGGCTCAGTGGCGTGGCTCAATGGCGTGGCTCGGCGGCAGCCGGCTCGCGGGGAGCGCCTATGTTAGCAAACTATCAAGCGCGCGGCGGCTCCGTCCTCGACGGCTCAGCGCGGGCTGGCTTCCAGATAGACCTTGACCGCCTGCCACAGCGGGCTGCGGTAACGCTCCGGGTGCCACAGCATCGAGAAGCGCCGCTTCAGGTTGAGCTGGGGCGTGGCCAGCACCACCAGCTCGCCACGCGCGATCTCGGCCGCCACCGACAGCCGCGACAGACATCCCAGCCCCAGCCCGGCGAACACGGCCTGCTTGATGGCTTCGTGCTGGCCCAGCTCCATGCGCACCTTGAGGCGCTCGATCCGCCCGTGCAGTGCACGCTCGAAGACCGCCCGCGTGCCCGATCCCCCCTCGCGCAGAATCCAGTCGGCCGTGGCGAGGTCCTCGTCGCTGAGCGCCACGCCACGCACGGCCAGCGGATGGCTCGGCGGCGCCACCACCACCAGCTCATCCTCGCGCCAGGTCTGGCTCATCAGGCGCGGCGCATGGCAGTCACCCTCGATCAGGCCGAGTTCGGCGTCATAGTTGAGCACCGCCTCCACCACCTGATGGGTATTGCGCAGACGCAGGTTGAGCTCGGTGCCCGGATGTTCGCGCATGAAGGCCCCCGCCAGCCCCGGCAACAACCAGGTGCCGATGGTCGCGCTGGCGGCGATTTCCAGCTCGCCGCGCAGATTGCCATCCACCACGCCGGGTTCACGCGCCTCCAATTCCAGCGCATGGGTCTGCTCCAGCAATTGCTCGGCGCGCGCCAACAGGCGGCGGCCATTGGCGTTCAGGGCCAGGCGACGGCCGAGGCGCTCGAACAGCTGCACCTCGAGATGACGCTCAAGCTCGGATAGCCCCTGACTCGCCGCCGATTGCGACAGGCCGATCTCGCGCGCCGCGGCGCTGACGGAGCCGTGGCGGGTCACCGCCACGAACACTTGCAACTGGCGCAGCGTGATGTGGATCTGCATATCGGTTTTTCCGGTATGTAATAAAAGAATAATCGACTAACTGCCGAATAATATTCCCGAATAGACTAATCATCAAACCAGAGACACTAAGCAAGTGACGCAGACACAAGCGCCCTTGCCGATGACAGCCGTGCACCCCACGCCAGCGCACGACCCATAACAAGACAGGCCATGTTCCGCACGGGATAGGCCACTTTCCTCAAGGAGAATGCTCATGGACGCACAGACCCTGACTCCCCCCGCCACTGCCGAGCGCTTGCGCCGCATGTTGCCGGGCCTCGCCCTGTGTGGCGGCCTGACCCTGGTGGGACTGGCACTGCATTCCATTCCGGCGCTGGCCTCCACCGGCATCAGCCCGCTGGTCTTCGCCCTGCTGTGCGGTATCGTGGTCGGCAACCTGCCGATCACCAGCCGGCACGCCGCGGCGCTCTCCCCGGGGCTGCATATCGCGACCAAGAAGCTGCTGCGTCTCGGCATCATCCTGTTCGGCCTCTCCATCACCCTGCAGCAGATTCTCGGCCTGGGCTGGAGCGTCGTCTTCCTCGATGTGCTGGTGATCACCGCGGTGCTGAGCAGCGGCTACTTCATCGGCACGCGCTGGCTGGGGCTGGACCGCGACACCGCACTGCTGACCAGTGCCGGTTCCGCCATCTGTGGCGCCGCGGCGGTGCTGGCGACCGAATCGATGATCAAGGCACGCCCGGCGGCCACCGCCATGGCCGTTGCCACGGTGGTGCTGTTCGGCTCGCTGGCGATGCTGGTCTACCCGCTGCTCTACCCGCTGAGCGGCATGCATGAAGGCCTGTTCGGCATCTATATCGGTTCCACCATCCACGAGGTCGCTCAGGTCGTGGCCGCCGGTGAAGCGGTCGGCCCGGACGCCCTGGCCAATGCGCTGATCGTCAAGTTGATGCGCGTGATGATGCTGGTACCCTTCCTGCTGCTGTTGCCGAAACTGTGGGCCATGCGTGCCCGCACCGAAGGTGATGACCGCGAGACCGGCGGCAGCATGACGATTCCGTGGTTCGCGCTGGGCTTCATCGCCATGGCCGGCATCAACAGCACCGGCGCGATCCCGGCGGCAGTGCACTCAAGCCTCTCTACCCTCGGCAGCGTGGCACTGACCATGGCCATGGCGGGCCTGGGCGTCGAGACTCGCATCGATCGTCTGCGCTCACTGGGCATGAAGCCTTTCCTGCTCGCGCTGATCCTGTTCACGCTGTTGATCGTCGGTGGCTTTGGCGCCAATCTGCTGCTGATGGGCTAGTCCACAGCACGGCAGTGATTGATTGCCCCAATGACTTTGGTAGTACGGCTCAATTGGCAAACCCGGGCAGGCTCAAGCACAATGGCGGTCATCGATTACTCACCGGCAGTGCCGGCGCCATTTTCTCGGCCCACCCAGTACGGGCTGAACGAGAGTCACGAACCTTAGGAGAGTCTCATGCTTGCAGTCATTTTCGGTCGTCCGGGTTGCCCTTTCTGTGTCCGCGCCAAGGACCTCGCGGAAGAGCTCACCGCCAAGCGCGATGATTTCGACTTCCGCTACATCGACATCCATGCCGAAGGCATCAGCAAGGCCGACATGGAAAAGACCATCGGCAAGCCGGTCGAGACCGTGCCGCAGATCTTCGTCGATCAGACCCACATCGGTGGCTTCACCGAGTTCAACCAGTACGTGCAGGACGAAGCTCTGATGCCGCAGGCCTGATCGCCGCCATCAGCCGCTTCACTGCTGAAGCCCTCGCCATTGGCGGGGGCTTTTTTGTGCCTGCGTCACCGCCTCCCGCCCCTGGTCACGACACTCACTCGCACCACCACGCTGTGCGCAAGGTCGCGTCTTGCGCACCTTGCCGCTTGCGACAAAAGGAGGGGGCAGCGACAATCGCTGCCTTCTCCGCCCGTGTATGCACAAGGACACGCACATGAACATGTTGATGGAAGGCGCCGTGCTGCTGGGGTGCGCGGTGGTTGCCGTGCCACTTTTCCAACGCCTGGGCCTCGGCTCCATCCTGGGCTATCTGGCCATCGGGGTACTGCTGGGTCCGTCGTTGATCGGCTTCATCTCGGAGCCTGGCGAAGTACTGCACTTCGCCGAATTCGGGGTCGTCATGCTGCTGTTCATGATCGGACTGGAACTGGAGCCCAAGCGTCTGTGGGACATGCGCCTCAAGCTTGCGGGCCTGGGCAGCGCCCAGATGCTGCTGTGCGGCGCCCTGCTCACTCCTGTCGGCCTGTGGCTGGGGCTGGAATTGCCCGCCGCCGTGTTGCTGGGCCTGATTCTGGCGCTGTCCTCGACCGCCTTCGCGCTGCAGGTATTGAGCGAGAATCAGCAGCTGGCGACGCCGCACGGCCAGTCGACCTTCGCCATCCTGCTGTTCCAGGACCTGGCGGTGATTCCGCTGCTGGCCCTGATGCCGCTGTTCGCTGACAACTTCGATGCCTCCACCGGCACCAACTGGATCGGCATCGCCAAGGGCATCAGCATGATCGCGGCGGTCATCATCGTCGGCCGCTTTGTCGTGCCGCGCCTGCTCAAGATGGTCGCGCGCAGCGAGATCCATGAGATCTTCACCGCCGCGGCCTTGTTCGTGGTGATCAGCACGGCGCTGCTGATGGAGTGGGTGGGCCTGTCCATGGCCCTGGGCGCCTTCCTGGCCGGGGTGCTGCTGGCCGACACCGTCTACCGCCATGAGCTGGAAGCCAACATCGAGCCCTTCAAGGGGCTGCTGCTGGGGCTGTTCTTCATGGCCGTGGGCATGTCGGTCGACGTGTCGCTGGTGATGGAGCGTCCGCTGACCGTGCTGGCGCTGACGCTGGCGCTGATGTTCGGCAAGGTCATCGTCATCACGCTGGTCGGACGCGTCGCACGCCTCAAGATGGCCGAGGCCCTGCCGCTGGCGGCGGTCCTGTCACAGGGTGGTGAGTTCGACTTCGTGCTGCTGACCGCCGGCATGGCCGCCGGCATCTTCGATCAGACCCTCACCAGCCTGGTGATCAGTGCGGTGACCCTGTCGATGGCTGCCACGCCCTTCCTCTATCGCTATGCCCGCCACCTCGGCGCCACCAGCGAAGCCAAGCGTCCCTATGATGAGGACTTCGGTGAGGAGACGCCGCAGGTGGTGATCGCCGGCTTTGGCCGCTTCGGCCAGATCAGCGCGCGCATGCTCAAGAGCCAGGGCATCAACTTCACCGCCCTTGACCCCAATATCACCCAGGTCGAGTTCGTGCGTCAGTTCGGGTCGCGCATCTTCTACGCCGATGCCAGCCGCGCCGAATTGCTGCGGGCGGCGGGTGCCGAGCAGGCCAGGATCATGCTGGTGGCGGTCGATGATGCCGAGACCTCGACAGGCATCGTGCGCATGGTGCGCCATCAATTCCCGCACCTGAAGCTGTTCGTGCGTGCCCGCAACCGCCACCACGCCTGGGAGCTGATGGAACTGGGCGTGGAGCACGTGATTCGTGACACCTATGCCAGCAGCCTGGAGATGGGCGGAGAATTGCTGGTGGCGATGGGCTACCCCAGTGCTCGCGCGGCGGAAGTGGCGCGTGCGTTCCGGGAAATGGATGACAACATGCTCAAACAGAACTATGAGCACCGCCACGACCAGAAAGCGCTCGTCAACAGCGAGCAGGCCGCCATGGTCGAGCTCAAGCGTCTGTTCCAGAACAATCAGGACTGACGTCGCACGACTTGCCAGTGCGCTACGTGGCGCCTGAAAAGACACAAGGGCCGCCCCGGCAGGGGCGGCCCTTGTCGTTGGGGCACTCGGCAAGGCCTTGCGTGCAGACCCGCTTCCTCGAAAGGCGAGCGGCCCGAGGCATGCTCAGCCCTGCGACAGACGGCGGGACGTCAGGCGCGCCCGCCACTGCGGGCCGAACAGATAGGCGCACAGCCCGATCACGATCAGCAAGGCCCCGGCGAGCACGCGGCTGGAGATCAGCTCATCATTGAGCACCGCGCCCAGGCTCATGGCGAAGATGGGGGTGATCAAGGTCGCCAGCGCCACCGTACTGGCCGACAGGCGTGACAGCACGAAGTAGTAGCACAGGTAGCCGATCAGCGAGCCGAAGATGCCAAGGTAGAGGATGGCCGCCATCGGACGCCCCTCCGGCAGGGCCTGCGGCACGCCATCGACGATCAGCGCACACACCAGATAGAGCGGCAGCGAGACCAGCAACGCACCCTCCGTCTGGACCAGCGGATGTAGCCCTGCCCGCTCGCGCTGCACCAGTACTCCCGAGGCGGCGAAGCAATTGACGGCCAGCAGCATGGTCAGCACTCCCTTCCAGCTGCCCGGCGGCAACGCCAGGGAATCCGAGACCGCGACGGCCAGTCCACTCAATGCCAACGCAAACCCCATCCACTGCAACTTGTCAAGTGGAGCACTTTTCAACCACCAGCGTGCATAAAGCCCTGATAGCAAAGGTGCCAGTCCAAACAGTAACGACATGATACCGCTTGGTAACCAGGCTGCAGAGAGGTAGGCGAAGTACATGCCACCCCAGATACCCAGAGCGGCTGCCGAGTAGCTGCGCAGTGCCCCACGCGAAAGATCCATTTTCAGCCCCATCATGCGTAACAATGGGTAACCAAGGCATGCGGCAATTAACATTCTGCCCATCGCCGACCAGGCAGGCAGCCAGCCCGAGGCGCTCCACGAGATGGCCAGCGGTGTCGTCGACCACACCATGAGAACCACGCAATACGCCACCAGCACTGGCATTTTTACTCTCCGATCAAGAAACGCGAAAAAACGGATAATGGCGTTGAATACCCCTTTGCACGACTACCTATAATCGCTCCAGCACTGAGGTCATAGGGGCCGTCCAAGGAGGCATCATGCAACGCAAGGAATTCCAACAGCAGCTATGGCTGGACTTCGTCCATCGCCATCCCGACATCGGGGCGCTGGATATCTGGCCAGACAGCATCAACCCTGAATATCTGATGTTCCTGACGCTGAATCAGGGGCCTTTCAGAAGCGAGAAACTGTTACCCAGCCTGTATCACCAGGGCTATCGCCGCGTGAAACAGTACGCCATGGCTGACCGCGGCCTGCTGGTCGATCTGCTGCTTCCCCCGGATGGTGGCGCTGCCGTCATGCTGGCGGAACTGCAAGCCAACAGCCTGCCGCCGATGCACCGCGACCTGCTCAAGCGCCTGATCAGTCAGAGTCATCGTGATGACTGCAAGGGACAGAACCTGCTCGCGCCCTGCCGTCCGTGGGACATGCCGGACTGGCCGACCTTCGAGCGACTGCTCGAGGCCAACCCGCTGGCTGCCTGGCTCTCCGTGATGGGGCCGCGCCTGCACCATGTCGGCTTCAATGCCGAAGAGCTTGGCGAAACGCTGGAAGCGGTCTGCGAGGGCATGCTGGCCTACGGCATGGCACCGCAGACCGGGCGCCATCATGCGGTACTGCCCATCAATCCCAAGCTGCAGTATCACTACTACCCGGCCCACGCCCAGCGCATGGTGTTCGCGGACGGTGACGAGCATATGGTGGTACTGGGCGGCATCGCCCTGCTGGCGACGGCACCGGTGACGACTCAACAAGAAGGAAAACAGCGTCCCGCAGAACAACTGCTGCCGGAACATACGCTGTGCCAGCTCAGCGCGTAATGGCCTCTTGGCAGCACTGCGCAATGAGATGAGTCGCATTCAGCCCCCTGCGCATGCGTAGGGGGCTCTTGTGTTCAGCGGGTGACATGACCTGTCATGCCATACCCTTCATGGCATCACCTCATGATGTCATCACTGCACGACTCGCCGCTTCCCCCGCCGCTTTCCCCCGCCATGCCTGCGCCTTGTGTCTGAGCCTCTAAACCTAACGTCGCAGACAGGTTATCAACAGAAGCTGTGGAAAAAGCTGTGAAGAATCTCTGTACATCTAGGTATCGCCATCGAGATCAGGCGAGCGCAGACAGATTGATCAAAAAATGATCAGTCGACTGCAAACAGCGCCAATTCACCTCCCGCCAGCGCATCTGGCGGTGCATCTGACAGTGGATCAAACGGCCGCTGTGGCAGCGGCTGTGGCCGTAGTGAACACCCCCAGCAATTACCCACATCAGATCAGAGACGACAGCGCCAATGTCACTGGCGTGTTCGTGATCTGCCCGCCCAGCCAGTATGCCCCCAGATAGCCCACGCTGTAGGCCAGCAACAACGCCGGGAAGAAGCGCAGATAACTCATGAAGCTCACCTCGCGCACCTTGGAAAGCGCGATCACCCCGGCGGCGGAGCCAATCACCAGCAGCGAGCCACCCACGCCTGCGGCATAGGTCAGCGCCAGCCACTCCGCATCGTTCATGCTGACATCCGCCTTGAGCACTGCGGCGGTCAGCGGCACGTTGTCCACCAGCGCCGAAAGCAGCCCGACCAGATAATTGGCCTGCATCGCCGGCATCAGGGCATAGAGCTGTGCCAGGCCTTCCAGCAGACGAGCTTCCTTGAGCGCCCCGACCATCAGCAGGATGCCGAGGAAGAATAGCAATGTATCGAATTCGATAATACGAATGTAATCAAGTATGCGGCGCTCTTCGCTGTCGCTGCGTCGTTCGGCGACATGCCCGAGCAGGAACATCAACGACATCCCGAACAGGAAGGTCAGCAGCGGCGGCACGCCAAACAGCACGTTGAGCCCGAGGGTCGACAGGATGGTGGCCAGAAACAGCCAGGCGATCAGACGATCAAGACGCCGGGTCTCGCGCGGCTCGCGCACCAGATTCACCTCGCCTCCCAGCCCGGGCAGCAGTAGCGTCGCCAGCAGCATCACGCTGAGGAAGGACGGCAGCGCCAGCAGCATCAGCTCGCTGATGCGCACCTTACCCGCCAGGAAGATCATCAGCGTGGTCACGTCCCCGGTGATCAGCGCCACCCCGCCGGAGTTGACGGCGAATACCGCCAGCACCGCAAAGCGCAGCGTCTTCTTCGGCGCCAGGCCCAGCGACAGTACCAGGGTCAGCGATACCAGCGTCGCGGTGATGTTGTCGGCCAGCGATGAAAAGGCGAAGGCAAAGAGTCCCGTCAGATACAGCAGGCCGCGCTCCCCGATGCGTTTCGGCAGCAGGCGGTAGATCAGATTGGCGATCAGCCCCTTGGCATTGAGAAAGGCCACGAAGGTCATCGCCGCCATCAGAAACAGCCACAAGGTGGCGATCTCGAGCAGGTTCTCGTTCAAGGCCTCGGGGACATCATCCACCGCCAGGGCCGCGGGGCCGAAGATGAACAGCAGCAACCAGCTGAAGGTGCCCAGCAACAAGGTCGTCTTGGCCTTGTTGAGATGGATCACATCCTCGATGGCAATCAACACGAAGGCGGCCAGCGCCAGCCCGATCAACAGTCCCTGCAACCACATGCCACTATCACTCCCTGAGATATCGCCGCGCAGCGGCGGCGATGATTGACGGTGCCCGGCGTGACTTCAACGTGAACCCTGCCACGACCTTTCCCTTGCACCGACCCGTCACACGACCGGCGATGCATCTCATCACAGCTGCGTGCGCCCCGCCATTCGACCTGAGGGGCGTTCGCTTCGTGCAACGCAGGGTTGCCATCCCCCACGCAAGCGGGGTGGGCATCCACTCTTGGGTGAATTACGATGGCGCCACCTGATGAAGGAGTCATGCATGTCGAGTATCAGAGGTGTCATCAGCCTTGTCTTTCTGATCATCAATACCCTGTGCTGGGCGCTGCCACTGTATCTGCTGGCCGTACTCAAGCTGATCACGCCATCGCGCCGCCTGCAGTTGCACATGCTGGAGGGGCTCAACCGCCTCGCCATGGGCTGGATCGGCACCAACAATCTGTGGATTCGCCACGTACTGCGCCCGCGCTGGGACATCCACGTGCCGCCATCGCTGCGCGATGGGTCTGCCAGACGTCGCTGGTGGCTGGTGATCGCCAATCATCGCAGCTGGACTGACATCTTCGTTCTCCAGTACGCCCTGCATCGCCGCACGCCGATGCCCAAGTTCTTCCTCAAGCAGGAGCTCATCTGGGTGCCGGTGATCGGCCTTGCCTGGTGGGCACTGGAATTCCCGTTCATGCGCCGTTACAGCCAGCAGAAACTGGCCAGCAATCCGCGGCTCGCCGAGCGTGATCGCGAAGCGACGCGACGCATGTGCGAGCGCTCGCGTCAGGCGCCGATGGCGATCTTCAACTTCGTGGAAGGCACTCGCTTCACGCCCGCCAAGCACAGCCAGCAGCAAAGTCCTTTCCAGCATCTGCTCAAGCCGCGTGCCGGCGGCAGTGCCCAGGTGATCAACACGCTTGGCGATCGACTTTCCGGTATTCTGGATGCCACCCTCGATTACCGGCATGCCGATGCCAGTTTCTGGCAGTTCCTGTGCGGTCACGGGGGCGACATCACGCTCGTCATCACTCAGCGGCCCTTGGAGCCCTGGATGCTGGACGGCAACTATCATGCGGACGCCGCCTATCGCGAGCGCTTCCAGCAATGGCTCAATCAGGTCTGGAAGGACAAGGATGCCCGACTGTCACGTGCAGGGAATGACATTGATGAACACTGAATACGGCCTGAATGCCGTGGACTTCTCGGCACGAGCGCAGGCCGAACCTGACGTGAACCGTCCACTTCTGCAGCGTGCCGGCCTCGCGCTGCGCTGGCTGGCGCTGATCTGCCTCGGCCTGTGGCTGAGCGGCTGCGCGACCGGCAGCTACTCCGGCTCGCCGGCCGGCCAGTGGGTCACCATCCAGAAGGGCGATACCCTGGGGCAGATCGCACGCGATGCCGATATTCCCCTGCTGCGCCTCACGCGCTTCAACCCGAGCGTCAAGATTCGCGACCTAAAGGTCGGTCAGCGCATCCTGGTGCCCACCGCGCGTGAGCGGGCGCCCTCCGGCGGCCCGTATCGCTATCAGCTGCGCCCCGGCGATACCTACTCCAAGGTCGGGCGCTATTTCGGTGCCAGCCCGCAGCGCATTCAGGCCGCCAACCCCGGCAAGGACCCCAATGATCTCGATGTCGGCATGCTGATCTCGGTGCCGCTCAACGGTGGCCCGAGCCGCAGCGCCCCAGCCGCGCGTGCCAGCGGTGGCAGCCTGGTCGCCCGCCCGGACCCCGGCCCGCTGCAGAAGCCGGGCCAGTCATGGCGCTGGCCTGCCGCCGGCAGCGTGACGCGTGAATTCGGCACCAACGGCAATGGCCAGCTGGCGCCCATGCAGATTCGTACCGCCGCCAGCGGCATCGCCAGTGCACCGGCGCGGGGCGAAGTGCGCTTCGCCGACTCCATGCGCCAACTGGGCAACGTGGTCATCCTGCACCACTCCGGCAACCTGCAGAGCGTGCTGGCCCAATGCGGCGAGATTCTGGTCAAGGTGGGTCAGCAGGTCACTCCGGGCACGCCGCTTTGTCGCGTCGCACGCGGCAACAACGGTCAGCATGAATTGCTGTTCGATGTGCGCCACGGCGGCAAGCCGATCGACCCGCGCGAGATTCTCGAGAAGCGCTGAACCAGCGTTGCTTCAAGGCGCCAGCCCGATATGGCGCCACTTCCAATACCCGCCAGATGACGACAGCGCCGGTGCCACGCCGGTGGCTGTCGTCCTTGCTTGACGATTCATGAGACAACCCTCATACCTCTGGGTTGTGAGGGGTTGAGGGTGTGTCATCGCTTCGTCACCTGCTTGTTATGCCGCCGTCACTCCCTCTCTCGATAATGACCACAATAGTCATCT
The DNA here is from genome assembly GCF_046566945.1 of Cobetia sp. SIMBA_158. Classification (NCBI taxonomy): domain Bacteria; kingdom Pseudomonadati; phylum Pseudomonadota; class Gammaproteobacteria; order Oceanospirillales; family Halomonadaceae; genus Cobetia; species Cobetia sp. SIMBA_158. The sequence continues at coordinate 781,199 of NZ_JAWJYL010000001.1, read as the reverse complement.
AGGGAGACGTCATGGAGCGCATTGCCTTCGTCAGTGAAACCTGGCATCCGGAGATCAATGGCGTGGCTCATACCTTGAGTCATCTGTGCGATCAACTCATCGCACGCGGCTGTGAGCTCCAACTCATTCGTCCCGCCACCCGAGATGGCAGCCTGGAGCCGCGTGTCCAGCAGGAGCTTCAGGTACGCGGCTTCCGCCTGCCCGGATATGACACCGTGCAGGTCGGCGTGCCGGCACCGCAGCGCCTGATGCGCATGTGGCGCGAGCATCGCCCCTCCGTCGTCTATATCGCCACCGAAGGCCCGCTGGGCATCAGCGCGCTGATGGTCGCCCGCCGTCTGGGCCTGCCAGTGGTCGCGGGCTTTCATACCAATTTCGATCAATACAGCACCCACTACCGGCTCAAGGCGCTACGCCCGCTGGTGCGGCGCGGCCTGCGCCGCTTCCACAATGCCGCCAACATGACGCTGGTACCGACCCGCACCCAGGCAGACAGCCTGATGCAGCAAGGTTTCGAGCATGTGCAGGTGGTGGGACGCGGCCTGGATTGCGAGCGCTTCTCGCCCAGTCATCGCAGCGAAGCATTGCGCAAGTCATGGGGCGTCAGCTCACAGCAACCCGTCGCGCTGCACGTCGGGCGTCTGGCCGCAGAGAAGAACATCGAGCTGCTGATCCGCACCTATGAGGCCATGCTGGCCGTGCAACCGGACCTCGCCCTGGTGCTGGTGGGAGACGGCCCGCTGCGCGAGCGCCTGGAACAGCGCCTGCCCGAGGCGATCTTCGCCGGCTTCCAGACCGGTGAGGCGCTGGCCGCCCATTACGCCAGTGCCGACCTGTTCGTCTTCCCGTCACTGTCGGAGACCTTCGGCAATGTGGTACTGGAAGCCATGGCCAGCGGTCTGGCCGTGATCGCCTTCGATTACGCGGCGGCAGCCGAGGTGATCCGCGACGATCACCAGGGCCTGCTGGCGCCCTGCAGCCAGCCGGAGCGCTTCATCGAACAGGCGGTGGAGGCCTGCCAGCGGCCGGCCCGCATCGCCAGACTGGGACGTGCCGCCCGCGTGCGCGTCGAACCATTGGGCTGGAGCCGCATCGCCGAGGGCTTTCTGACCTGCCTGCGTCACGCCGAGGAGAAGCCCGATGCACGATCGCAGCCTTCCCGTCTTTGAGCGACTGGACCTTCTCGAGTGGCGCCTGTGCCGCCAGGTCGCACGCCTGGCGCTGTTCCGGCCGATACTCACCCTGTTTCGTATCGTCTCGCGCCTGGGCGACTGGCCGGTATGGGCGCTGCTGACGCTGAGCCTGCCGCTGCACCATGCCATGGGCGGCTGGCTGTTTCTGGAATTCGGCCTGGCGGCCGGCGCCGGGGCCCTGCTCTACCGCGCGCTCAAGACACGGCTATGTCGGGAACGCCCGTTCATCACCTTCAATACCATCAACTGCACCATGCCGCCGCTGGACCGCTACAGCTTTCCCAGCGGTCACACCCTGCATGCCGCCCTCTTCGCCAGCCTGACCGCTCAGCAGCTGCCGGAGCTTGCCATCCTCGTCACGCCGCTGGCGCTGCTGATCGCGCTTTCCCGGGTGATCCTCGGTCTGCATTACGTCAGTGATGTGCTGGCCGGCGCGCTGCTGGGGCTGGGCCTTGCCGAGGTGGCCATCCTGACCTTCGAGGCGCTGCTGACGACCTGACGCTCGCGAAGCATGCGTCAGCCCGGGGTCGGCGCGAATCGAGAGCCACTTGCCCAACCTGACGCGGCTCTGGCACTCTCGCCGCATGACGACTCCTTCTGCTGGCGACGATCTCTTCGCCGCCCTCTCGACCTCTGATTCGACGTCCGCGGCTGATGGGGCTGCGCGCCAGGCGGCGCATGGCTCGGTCCTGGCAGCTCGCCCGCGCGAGCTGCCCGAGGACTGGCTTACCCTCGCACACGGCTGGTACCGCCATCCTCTGCATCCGCTGTATCTCAAGCCGCGCGCCCTGACGCCGCTGCAGGCCGATCAGGCCCTCGTCACGCTGGAGGGCGATCTCGACTGGCAGCGCCCCAGCCTGAGCGTGCATGGCAAGACGCATCCGATTCCACGCCGCCAGGTGTGGATGGGCGATGTCGGCGCCCGCTATCGCTACTCCGGCAGCCTGTTCGAACCCAACCCCTGGCACCTGACGGCCTGGCAGCTGGGCGAGCTGTCGCGTCATGCCATCAATCAGGAGCTCAGCCCGCAACGCGATGACCTGGGGCGCAGCGAGCCCGTGATCCCGGAGCACTTCAACAGCCTGCTGGCCAATCGCTACGCCGATGGCGCCGACCGCATGGGCTGGCACAGCGACAACGAGCCGGAACTGGGCACACGCCCGATCGTGCTCGCCATCTCGCTGGGACGAGAGCGCCCCCTGCGCTTCAAGGGCCATCCGCGCAGCCCCTATGCCGACACGCCGGCGTTCAATCTGTGGCTGCCGCACGGCTCGCTGCTGGTGATGGGCCGTGGCTGCCAGGACCGCCTCCATCATGCGCTGCCGCCGCGCAAGCTGGAGGGACTGCGCATCAGCCTGACCTATCGCCAGCTGCTGACGCCCTCGCGCTGAGGCCATCTTTCTTGTGCACTCTGCTTTCTCTCTTCTCGCTCTCCTCTTGCCCTCTTCCTGCTCTCTTCCTCCCCACTTCCTGCTCTAACGCCTTCTTTGTTGTCCCTTTTTGTTGTCGCTCCCTGCGTCACTGCGCCCCGGACTCAATCCGCCGACGGATAACGCGCGCGCAGGGTCTCCAGCATCGCCTGTACCGCCACCGACAGCTCATGGCGGCCGCGACGGATCACCCCGACCCGCTGCTGAATCTCGGGGCCTGTCAGCGGCAGGCACTGACAGCCCAGCGCACTCATCTGCGCCGCGCTCATCGCCGGCACCGCGCTGACGCCCAGACCTTCCGCCACCATGCGCCCGCAGGTGACCAGCTGGTGGGTCTCGAAGGCGACATGCAGCGCCATGCCCGCATCCTCGAGGCGTTTCTCGAGCATGCGACGCACCCCCGAGGGCCGCTGCAGCGTGATGAAGTCTTCCTTGAGCAGCCGTGACCACTCGATGGAGGTCGGCGCCTCTGCCAGCAAGGCGTGGCCGGGGGGAATGATCGCCACATAGCGGTCCTCGAACAGCAGCTCGAACACCAGGTCCTGGCGCACGCCGGGGTCGAAGCAGATCCCCAGCTCGACACGACCATCGGTGACCCGCTCGACCACCTCTTCGGCGATGACGTCATTCACTTCGATGGTGATCTCCGGATATTGGCGGCGAAAATCGGCCAGTACCCCGGGGAGCAGATTACCGGCAAAGGTCGGCATCGCGGCCAGGGCCACCCGACCGCGCCCGAGGCTGAAGCGCTGGCGCATCTCATCCTCGGCATGCTCCCAGTCCGACAGCAGACGCCTGGCCAGCGGGAAGAAGGCGCGCCCCTCCGGCGTCAGGCTGACCTGTCGGGTCGAGCGCTGAAACAGGCGCCCGCCCAGCGACTCCTCCAGATTCTTGACCGCCAACGACAGGGCTGGCTGCGAGAGATGTACCAGCGTGCCCGCCTCGGCGAAGGACAACGTGCGCGCCACGGCCACGAAGGCCTTCAGCTGTTTAAGAGTCATGTCGTGTCCTGTCCCGGGGTTGTTTCAAGAGATGTCACAAGAAGTGATGCGGCGCAGTTCGTCGTCTGTCGCTCGCAGAGCAGGCGCTCGCAGGGCAGGCGCTCGCAGGTCAGGCGCTTGCAGGTCAGGCGCTTGCAGGGCATCTAGGCCATTGGTCATAGATGACAGCCACGAAGCTCTCACATGACTGACCGTTCAGCTCAGGCCGTTCCGCCCCGCTACCGCGTCAGCATGGGGTTTGGCAGGCTTTTTCCTTGCGAGCAGGTTCGATAAACAGCAGATCAATTCTTATCAAAAACTGATCAATGGATAGAAAAAACAAACTTATTAAATATATACAGACTCAGGATTGTCGGCAATGATGAAGACATCCCGACAACAACAGCTTGGATACTCAAGGAGATTCGCATGGCAGGATTCAACAAGGTGGTGACCAGCTACGCGGAGGCCATGGCAGGTCTCGAAGATGGCATGACGGTAATCGCCGGTGGCTTCGGCCTGTGTGGTATCCCGGAGAACCTGATTGCAGAGATCAAGCGCCTCGGTGCCAAGGACCTCACCGTTGTATCCAACAACTGCGGCGTCGATGGCTTCGGGCTCGGTATCCTGCTGGAAGACCGTCAGATCAAGACCATGATTGGCTCCTACGTCGGCGAGAATGCGCTGTTCGAGAAGCAGCTGCTCGACGGCGATCTGGAAGTGATCCTCACCCCCCAGGGCACGCTGGCCGAGAAGATGCGTGCTGCCGGCGCCGGTATCCCCGCCTTCTTCACCGCCACCGGTTACGGCACACCGATCGGCGAAGGCAAGGAAGTGCGCGAGTTCGATGGCCGCCCCTACATCCTGGAAGAGTCCATCAAGGGCGACTTCGCCATCGTCAAGGCCTGGAAGGCGGACCGCTACGGCAATGTCGTCTACCGCCATACCGCGCGCAACTTCAACCCGCTGGCCGCCACCGCCGGCAAGATCACCGTGGTCGAAGTCGAAGAGCTGGTCGAGCCGGGGGAACTGGACCCCGCCGACATCCACACGCCCGGCATCTATGTGGATCGCGTGATCAAGGGCAACTTCGAGAAGCGCATCGAGAAACGCACCGTCCGCTCGCGTTGAGCCCAGGGCTCCGCCGGCATGAATCGCCGCCATCAGGGCGACAGGCCCCACGGCGAACTTTCTCGACCGCCTTCACGACACGGCACAGTGCCTCATGGTTGATGGCACCCAAGACAAGGAAACAATCATGGCTTTGACACGCGAACAGATGGCCCAGCGAGTGGCTCAGGAAATCCAGGACGGCTCCTACGTCAATCTGGGAATCGGCATCCCGACACTGGTGGCCAACTATATCCCCGACGGTATCGAGGTGATGCTGCAGTCCGAAAATGGCCTGCTCGGCATGGGCCGCTACCCCTATGAAGACGAAGTCGACGCCGACATGATCAACGCCGGCAAGGAAACCGTGACCGCCATCGATGGCGCCGCCATCTTCGATTCGGCCGAATCCTTCGCCATGATCCGTGGCGGCCACGTCGACCTCACGGTGCTCGGCGCCTTCGAGGTGGATGTGAACGGCAACATCGCCAGCTGGATGATCCCCAACAAGCTGGTCAAGGGCATGGGCGGCGCCATGGACCTGGTCGCCGGTGCCGAGAACATCATCTGCACCATGACCCACGCCTCCAAGCACGGCGAATCCAAGCTGCTCAGCCAGTGCGAACTGCCGCTGACCGGTGCCGGCTGCATCCGTCGCGTGCTGACGGACCTCGCCTTCCTCGAGATCAAGGATGGTGCCTTCCACCTGCTGGAGCGCGCGCCAGGCGTGAGCGTCGAGGAAATCGAGCGTCTGACCGCAGGCAAGCTGGTCGTCCCCGAACACGTGCCGGAAATGCAGCTGGACGCCTGAGGCACTTTCTGCGCATGGACTACTGGCCACCCTCGCGCCGCTTTTGACCATCGAGCCACTTTTGACTCACGAAACAATTGCGCTCGAGGGTGGCGAATCGCGGCCCCGACATCCCACGGATTTTTGCCGACTCTTTTGAGGAAAATCTCTCATGATGTGATGGGCGCATCACATCCTCTCTCCGAGAGCCTTGATGGCTTCGACGCCATCCGCCGGCAGCGCTGCCATCGCTGCCGGCTTTTTTGTGTCCATCGCCCGCCATACGGGGCTTTGCGCCATTCAACCCCCTATACAAGCAAAGCCGCACTATGGTCTTTTTCCTACAGCTGTCATCGCTCACATCAAGATAACGGGATAAAAAACAAGCGGACTCCTTGCCCTCGGTGTGGCGAAATTCTCAGCACTATTGGCACGGCTTTGCGGGCGAATTCTGCGCACGATTATTAGGCAAAAGGATAAGTTTTTGATATTTCATTTGACCTTGCCGCCCGAGCAGCGCAGTATTGCTCTCGTTGGTTAGCAAGTCGAATATCGTCAGTCGTGATCGAAGCACTTCGGTACCTGGTGTATATCCTCCTTGTTTTACCCACGTTTATCGGGTAACTCCCGGCAATATCATCAGTAAGGAATTACGATCATGGCAACTGGCACAGTCAAGTGGTTCAACGACACCAAAGGTTTCGGCTTCATTTCTCCGGACGACAACGGTGACGACCTGTTCGCACACTTCTCCGAAATCCAGGCTGAAGGCTTCAAGTCTCTGCAAGACGGTCAGAAGGTCTCCTTCGACGTCACCCAGGGCAAGAAAGGCCTCCAGGCCGCTAACATCAAGCTGATCGACTAAGCTTTGATTTTAGCTGGAAGAGGCTAACCCCTCCTCCGACAGAAAAGCCCGCTTCGGCGGGCTTTTCTGCGTCTGGCGTTCGCGCACGCCGCGGGGTATCGCATCCTTCCGCATGCCCGAGTGCCAGACATGAAAAAAGGGACTGCCTGGGCAGTCCCTTTTTCGTTCCTCTTCCTTTTTCGCATCTCTTCAAGGCGCTGCTACCCGCGACGGAGCGTCACGCCTCGCAGCGAGCCTGACTGTGGCTCACCTGACCACGGCGCGCTTACCCCCGATAGTAGCGCTGCTCGACGAACGGCATCTTCGTCACCGTCATCGGCAGACGCTTGCCACGCACATCGGCAAACACTTCGGTCTCGAGTGCGCTGTGAGCGATGCTCACGTAGCCCATCGCCACCGGCTTGCCATAGGTCGGCCCGAAGCTGCCGGAGGTCACCACACCAATACGGTTGTCATGGGCATCATAGAGCTCAGCCCCTTCGCGGATAGGCGCACGCCCGTGCGCGACCAGCCCCACCCGCTTGCGGGTGTGATCCTTGTTGGCGATCTGGGTCAGGATGACATCGGCCCCTGGGAAGCCGCCTTCACGCTCGCCGCCCTGACGACGCACCTTGCCCAATGCCCAGATCAGGCTGCCTTCCACCGGTGAGGTGGTGGTATCGAGATCGTGACCGTACAGGCACAGCCCCGCCTCGAGACGCAGCGAGTCCCGCGCGCCAAGACCGATGAACTCCACCTCCTCCATCGCCAGCAACAGACGCGCGAAGCGCTCTGCATCGGCATCGGGCACGGAGATCTCGAAGCCATCCTCGCCGGTATAGCCACTGCGGCTGACCCAACACTCGATGCCCTCGATAGTGACGTGGGCATGATGCATGAAGGTCAGCTCGCAGGCCTCGGGCGACAGACGCTGCATCACCGCGTGAGCCATCGGCCCCTGCAGTGCGAGCAGCGCCCGATCATCCAGCACCTCAAGCTCGATATCCATCGGCAGGCCGACCCGCAGATGCGCGATGTCCTGATCCTTGCAGGCAGCGTTCACCACCACGTAGAGGTGATCACCGCCATTGACGATCATCAGGTCATCCAGGATACCTCCGGTGTCGGAGGTCAGCAGGCCATAGCGCTGCATGCCCACCGGCAGGTCGATGATATCCGTCGGCACCAAGGCCTCCAGCGCCGCCTGCACATTCTCGCCACGCAGGATCAACTGCCCCATGTGCGAGACATCGAACAGCCCTGCCTTGGCGCGCGTGTGTTCATGCTCCTTCTTGACGCCAAGCGGGTACTGCACGGGCATGGAATAGCCGGCGAACTCGACCATCCTGGCCCCCTGCTCGACATGCAGGTCATGAAGGGCGGTCTGCTTGAGACCCGTCACTGCGGCGGAATCGGACATCGTCATTCTCCAGGTTGGCTTGCGATGACTCTCAGAGATGGCACCCGAACGGCACACGCTCTCTGGAGGCTTGTTGTCATGGGCACTGCTTTCAGGAGCCCTGCCGACTTGAACAGGGCGCCCTGCGCCTGCACCGCCCAGGTCAGGTGACCCGGGCGATGCAGAAGGCAGTCAGTGGCACGGTAGGGCCAGGCGAGTCATCAGGTCGTTCAGCGATCTTCGCCAGCCAGCACTTCCTTGCCATCAAAATAATCACGCGTCAGCTTGAAGACCACTGGCGACAGCAGCGCCAGACCGATCAGGTTCGGGATCGCCATCAGCGCATTGAAGGTGTCCGCCATCAGCCATATCAGGTCGAGCTTGGCCATCGCGCCCAGCGGAATCGCGATCACGAACACGATGCGATACAGCATGATGGCACGCGTACCGAACAGGTACTGGAAGCACTTCTCACCATAGAAGGACCAGCCAAGGATGGTGGTGAAGGCGAAGACCGCCAGCGCGATGGCCACCAGGTGATTACCCACGCCCGGCAGCGCCTGATCGAAGGACATCGAGGTCAGGGCCGCGCCGGTTTCCCCGGAAGACCACAGGCCGGAAGTGATGATCGCCAGCGCCGTGATGGTGCAGATGATGATGGTATCGATGAAGGTCCCCAGCATCGCGACCAGACCCTGACGGACCGGGTTCTTGGTCTGCGCCGCCGCGTGGGCGATGGGCGCACTGCCCAGGCCCGCTTCATTGGAGAAGATACCGCGCGCCACACCGAAGCGAATGGCGGCCATCACCGCTGCCCCGGCAAAACCGCCGGTAGCCGCGACCGGATTGAAGGCATAGGTGAAGATGAGACCGAATGCATGGCCGATCTGGTCGGCGTTGATCACCAGGATGATGATGCCGGCCAGGAAGTAGGCGATGGCCATGAACGGCACCAGCTTGCCCGCCACACTGGAGATACGCTTGATACCACCGAGAATCACGGCGCCGGCCAGCACCATCATCACCACACCTGAGACCCAGTGCGGGATGGCGAAGGACGTTTCCAGCGCATCCGCGACCGAGTTGGACTGCACGGTGTTGCCGATGCCGAAGGCCGCGAAGCAACCGAAGAAGGCGAAGGCACCGCCCAGCCAGCCCCACTTGGCGCCCAGACCGTTGCGGATGTAGTACATCGGGCCACCGACATGGTTGCCGGTGTCATCGACTTCACGATAACGCACGGCACACACGGCCTCGGCGTACTTGGTCGCCATGCCGACCAGCGCGGTGATCCACATCCAGAAGATCGCCCCCGGGCCACCCAGCGCGATGGCGGTTGCCACGCCCGCGATGTTACCGGTACCGATGGTCGCCGACAGCGACGTCATCAGGGCGTTGAAAGGAGAAATCTCGCCGTCGCCATCCTTGCCCGGCGCACGACCATTCCACAACAGCTTGAAGCCGGTACCCAACTTGCGAAGCGGCATGCCCTTGAGGCCTGCCTGAAGATAGAAGCCGACCCCGAGCAGCAGGATCAGCATCAATGGGCCCCAGACGACGCCATTGATGGCACTAAAGACGGAACTGATCATTTCCACGCAGATTTCCTCCGCTGAATTGTTGTTATCACACGATGCGCAGTGACTCGTGGCGGTGCCATCCCCAGGCGGGTGATCGACCCGCGACGAGCCTCCCACGGCATTTTCACCGTTGGGACAGCTCACATTAGCGGAAGCTATCTCACTTCACTAGCCCAACAGTGCTTTACGCTGGCAGGTGAGGCAATCATTGCGTAAAAAGTACGATGAGACTGCGCCAACTCGCATGTTTCATCGCCTCATCGTGTCTTCTGGCAGCAGATCCTGCGCCGGGTGATCTCGAGACTGGCGAAAAAAGTCTCACAACAAACCGAGCCGAATGCCGAACCAAAAGCCGAGCCGCATGCCCGGCGCGGTAACCCTCAGGTAAAGACTCTCTCAGCGCCACCAGCGCTCTCATGCGCTCTCATAAAGTTCGCTCTGCTTGAACGCATCAGGCATTGACAGCCGGGTCTTCACGACACAACATGGAAACAAGTTTCCGATAAGAAACTGTCGGCACCATAACGCGAGTTTGAGCGCCTCGCAACAGTGACCCGGACATCCTCGCCCACTGGCGCGACCGATCTCCCGCGCTGCTGCAATGCACTCAACCTCTCACGAGGTGTCACGGCGCGCTGGAAAGGCGCTGGGCGGCCTGGCCAGCGATGCACAGCCATGGGCCAGGCAGGCCCGTGATGGCGGGCTTCATGAGTGAACCACGCAAGACACTGGACGCCCGAAGAGTGACAGACCACGATAGAGGTACGGCCGTCAGCAATACACGCCCAAAGTCGTAGCATCACGCGGCAGTCTGCCACTGCCACACGCCGGGACCTTGGGGCATAATGACGTACCGATTCCCTGAATCAGAAAATCTTTTCACATAGGAAAACACTCATGAGCAATATTCCCGCCACGCTGAAGTACACCGAGAGTCACGAGTGGGTTCAGGACAACGGTGATGGCACCGTGACCATCGGGATTACCGACCACGCCCAGGAAGCGCTGGGCGATGTCGTCTTCGTCGAACTGCCGGAAGTCGGCCGTGAGCTGGCGCTGGAAGAAGAGTTCGGGGTCATCGAGTCCGTCAAGGCGGCCTCTGATCTGTACGCGCCGCTGGCCGGTGAAGTCATCGCCGTCAACGAGAGCCTCGAAGACGCGCCGGAATCCGTCAACGAAAGCCCCTATGACGATGCCTGGATTCTGAAGATGAAGGTCGCTGACAGCGCCGAACTCGACAAGCTGCTCGACGCTGATGCCTATTCTCAGCTGGTCGAAAGCGAAGCCTGATCGCCGTCAACCTCCTGTCCATGCCGCAGACGCTCTGGGCAGGAGGTTTCAGCGCCTTTCCGCGCTCGCATATAGCCGCACTCGCATAAAATCGCACTCGCGCACAGCCACCTTCGTGACTGCGCCACCCCGTTTCGATGGCACGACACCGCCTGACGCGACTGCCCTTGCAGGTCGCGCGGCGAGTGAAGCAACTGCAGCATGCTCGGCAGTGATGTCGATGCCCCCATGATTCCCGACGCCCTGCCCGCCGCTTCCTCGCTGGCACGGTGATGTTCCTCCCGCGGACTGCCCTTTGCAGTCCCCGTTGCAGCACAGGATTTCTTGCATGGCTCACGAGACGCTTACCCTGGCCCAGCTGGCCGGACACGACGATTTCATCTCCCGCCACAATGGGCCGACCGATGCCAATGTGACGCGCATGTTGGCGACGCTGGGCGAAGAGAGCATCGCCACACTCATCGACCGCACGGTGCCCACCGCCATTCGTCTGGGCCGTGAGCTGGATCTCGAAGGGCCACGCACGGAATCCGAAGCACTGGACTACCTGAAGCGCCTCGCGCGTCAGAACAAGGTGTTCAAGACCTATATCGGCCAGGGTTACCACAACACCCACCTGCCGGCGGTCATCCAGCGCAACGTGCTGGAAAACCCGGGCTGGTACACCGCCTATACGCCGTATCAGCCGGAAATCGCCCAGGGTCGTCTCGAAGGGCTGCTCAACTTCCAGCAGGCGGTGATGGACCTGACCGGCATGGAGCTGGCCAACGCCAGCCTGCTGGACGAAGCCACCGCCGCTGCCGAGGCCATGGCGCTGTGTCAGCGCGGCAACAAGAAGAGCAAGAGCAAGCGCTTCTTCATCGCCGATGACGTGCTGCCGCAGACCCTGGACGTCATGCGCACCCGCGCCGACTACTTCGGCTTCGAGCTGATCATCGATGCCGCCGAGAACGTCGGCGAGCACGACATCTTCGGTGCCCTCTTCCAGTATCCGGGCAACACCGGCCAGGTGCGCGACCTCGCGCCGCTGCTGGACGCCGCGCGCGCCAATGGCGCGATGAGCGTGGTAGCCGCCGACCTGCTGAGCCTGGTGCTGCTCAAGTCGCCGGGCAGCCTCGGCGCCGACATCGTCGTCGGCACCTCCCAGCGCTTCGGTGTGCCGATGGGCTTCGGCGGCCCGCACGCCGCCTTCTTCGCCACCACCGACAAGCTCAAGCGCTCCATCCCGGGCCGCATCATCGGCGTCTCCAAGGACTCGCGCGGCAACCCGGCTCTGCGCATGGCGATGCAGACCCGCGAGCAGCACATCCGCCGCGAGAAGGCGACCTCCAACATCTGTACCGCCCAGGCGCTGCTGGCCAACATCGCCGGCTTCTACGCCGTCTATCACGGTGCCGAGGGCCTCAAGCGCATCGCCACCCGCGTGCACCGCCTGACCAGCATTCTCGCCGAGGGCATCAGCCGTTGCGGCATGGCGCTGGCCCACGACAGCTGGTTCGATGCCATCACCGTGACCGGCGTGGATGAGGGCAAGATCCACGGTCGCGAGCTGACCCACGAGATCAACCTGCGCCACCACGGCGATGGCCGCATCACCATCAACCTCGACGAGACCACCACCGCCGCTGATGTCGGCGTGCTGTTCGACGTGCTGCTCGGCGAGGAGCACGGCCTGTCCGTCGCCGCGCTGGATCAGGACCTGCTGGCCAAGGGCGCAAGCGCGATTCCGGCGACCTGCCAGCGTGACAGCGACTTCCTGACCCACCCGACCTTCAGCCGCTACCACTCGGAAACCGAGATGCTGCGCTACCTGAAGCGTCTGGAGAACAAGGACCTGTCGCTGACCCACGCGATGATTCCGCTGGGCAGCTGCACCATGAAGCTGAACGCCACCACCGAGATGATCCCGGTCACCTGGCCCGAATTCGCCAACGTCCACCCCTTCGCACCGCCGGATCAGGTAGTCGGCTACAAGCAGATGATCGATGAGCTGTCGGCCTTCCTGGTCGAGATCACCGGCTACGACGCCATCTCCATGCAGCCGAACTCCGGCGCGCAGGGGGAATACGCGGGGCTGGTCGCGATCCGTCGCTATCAGGCCTCCATCGGCGAGGGCGCGCGCGACATCTGCCTGATCCCCAGCTCCGCCCACGGCACCAATCCGGCCTCGGCCGCGATGGCCGCCATGAAGGTGGTGGTGGTCGAGTGCGACGCCAACGGCAACATCGACATCGCCGACCTGCGTGCCAAGGCCGAGCAGCACAGCGACAAGCTGTCCGCGATCATGATCACCTACCCGTCCACCCACGGCGTGTTCGAGGAAACCGTGCGCGAGGCCTGTCAGGTCGTTCACGATCACGGCGGCCAGGTCTACATCGACGGTGCCAACATGAACGCCCAGGTCGGCATCTGCCGCCCGGGTGACTTCGGCGGCGATGTCTCGCACCTCAACCTGCACAAGACCTTCTGCATTCCCCACGGCGGCGGCGGCCCGGGCATGGGCCCGATCGGCATCAAGGCCCACCTGGCGCCGTTCGTCTCCAACCACGTGGTCACCCCGCTGGAAGGCGTGAAGCCGGAATGCACCGCCGTCTCGGCCGCCGCCTTCGGTTCCGCGGCGATCCTGCCGATCTCCTGGGCCTACATCAAGATGATGGGCGCGCAGGGGCTGCGTGAAGCCACCGAGCTTGCGATCCTCAACGCCAACTACATCGCCACGCGTCTCGATGGGCACTATCCGGTGCTCTATCGCGGCAAGAACGGCACCGTGGCGCATGAGTGCATCATCGATATCCGCCCGCTGAAGGCCGCTTCCGGCATCAGCGAGGAAGACATCGCCAAGCGCCTGATCGACTACGGCTTCCACGCGCCGACCATGTCGTTCCCGGTGGCGGGCACCCTGATGGTCGAGCCCACCGAGTCCGAGTCGCTCTACGAGATCGACCGTTTCTGTGAGGCGATGATCGCGATTCGCGCCGAGATCACCCGTGTCGAGCAAGGCGAGTGGACACTGGAAGACAACCCGCTGGTGCACGCGCCGCACACCCAGGCCGACCTGATGGACGCCGAGTGGACGCGCAGCTACTCCCGCGAGATCGGCGCCTTCCCCAGCGAGCACGTCAAGGCCGCCAAGCAGTGGCCGGCGGTCAACCGGGTTGACAACGTGCACGGCGATCGTCAGTTGATCTGCTCCTGCCCGAGCATCGATCTCTATCGTGATTGAGAGCCGTGACTGAACGCGGTAATTAAAAGCCGTAACGGTAAGCCAGCAATGAGAAAGTGATGAAACGCTGTCGCTGATCGCTGTGGCACAAAAACGCCCCTGCCGGGAAACCGGCAGGGGCGTTGTCGTTGCTGCTGTCTTTCAGGAAACTGCTCGAAGGCGCAGTGTCGCGCCAGTCGCGTTTACTCCTTCCAGCTCTTGAGCAGCTCGTCATAGGCGATGGTCTCGCCCTTGGGCTTCTCGTTGTCCAGCTTGGCCTTCGGCGCACCCGGCTGGGCGAACCAGTACTCCGCATCACGCTCCTCGTTGAGCTTCGGCCCACAGTTGTCCATCACCTTGGCGCGCTCGAGACGCTCGAGAATGCGGTCCTGCGCCTTGGCCAGGCCATCGAGGGCTTCCTGCGGCGTGGCTTCGCCGCTGGCGGCCTGGGAGATGTACTGCCACCACAGCTGGGCGAGCTTCGGGTAATCCGGCACGTTGGTGCCGGTCGGCGACCACTGCACCCGCGCCGGGCTGCGATAGAACTCGACCAGGCCACCCAGCTTCGGCGCAGCATCGGTCATCGCCTGGGACTGGATATCCGACTCGCGGATCGGCGTCAGCCCTTCCAGGGTCTTCTTGAGCGAGACGGTCTTGGCGGTGACGAACTGCGCGTACAGCCAGGCCGCGTGACGGTTCTTCTCCGGGGTGGAATCGAAGAAGGTCCAGGCGCCCACGTCCTGATAACCAAGCTTCATGCCCTCTTCCCAGTACGGGCCATGCGGCGACGGCGCCATGCGCCACTTCGGGGTGCCATCGTCGTTGACCACCGGCAGGCCATCCCGCGTCATGTCGGCGGTGAAGGCGGTGTACCAGAAGATCTGCTGGGCGATGTTGCCCTGGGACGGCACCGGACCGGACTCGGAGAAGGTCATGCCCTGGGCTTCCGGCGGTGCGTACTTGCCCAGCCAGTCGACATACTTGGTGGTGGCATAGACGGCCGCCGGGCCGTTGGCCGCGCCGCCACGCGTCACCGAGGAGCCCACCGGCTGACATTCCTCGACACGAATGCCCCACTCATCCACCGGCAGGCCATTGGGCAGGCCCTTGTCACCGGCACCCGCCATGGAGAACCAGGCATCGGTGAAGCGCCAGCCGAGTGACGGGTCCTTCTTGCCGTAATCCATGTGGCCATAGACCCGCTCACCGTCGATTTCCTTGACGTCATTGGTGAAGAAGTCGGCGATGTCCTCATAGGCCGACCAGTTGACCGGCACCCCCAGCTCGTAGCCGTACTTGTCCTTGAACTGCTTCTTCAAATCTTCGCGCTCGAACCAGTCGGCACGGAACCAGTAGAGGTTGGCGAACTGCTGGTCCGGCAGCTGATAGAGCTTGTCATCCGGGCCGGTGGTGAAATCCAGCCCGATGAAGTCGTCCAGATCCAGCGTCGGCGAGGTGAAGGCCTTGCCGTCGCCTTCCATCATGTCGCTGATCGGCACGACCTTGCCATAGCGGAAATGCGTGCCGATCAGGTCGGAGTCGTTGACGTAGCCATCGTAGATATTGCGCCCGGACTGCATCTGGGTCTGCAGTTTCTCGATGACGTCGCCTTCCTGAATCAAGTCGTGGGTCAGCTTGATGCCGGTGATCTCGCTGAAGGCCTTGGCCAGCACCTTGGACTCGTATTCATGGGTGGTCAGGGTTTCCGAGGCCACCTTGATTTCCATGCCGCGCAGCGGTTCAGCGGCCTTGATGAACCATTCGAGCTCGGACATCTGTTCGTCCTTGCTCAGCGTGGAGGGTGAGAACTCCTGATCGATCCACTTCCTTGCCGCATCCTGATACTGATCGGCCATAGCCTGACTGGAAAGGCCGGCGAGCCCCGCCGCCGTGGCGAAGGCGATGGCGTAACGCAGGCGTGCGGGTCGAATGATGTGCTGACTCATGGGATGTCCCTTCATTGGCGTTATTGTTGTGTCGCGTCTTCCAACAACCACTTCCGTCAATCACGTGTCGCGCGGCGCGATTCGCCGCCTTGCTTGCTATCGGTGCTGCTCGTCCTCCTGCCGTTGCGATCGGCTGTCGTTGGCTGCTGCTCTGTTGTCCTTGCTGCCCTGATTGCTCTGCTGCGCTGATGCACTGACGCTCAGCGGCTTGCTGTCACTCTCGCGTCTCCTGCAGCAGCTCGCGTTGGGCGCGGTAGAGCGAGGCGGGCTTCACGGCCTCGCCCGGCGACTCGACGCGGGCCTGCAAGGCATCCATCGGCGGCAAGGGGTCATACTCGGTCACGCCCTTGGCATTCATCACCCGGGCATAGTCATGGCGATTGGCGATGCCCAGCGCATGTCCGGTCGCCCCGACGACCGTCGGCATGATCACCTTGCCGAAGTGAGAATCGGCGCGCATGAAAGGCCAGGCAGCATGCGGCTTGCCGGTATTGACCGGATTCCACAGCACCAGCCCGCGCAGATGATTGGGCTGATGGCCGACACTCGCGCCCCAGCGGTCACGCACATGACCGCCACGCTTGCGATCGAACACGTTGTCGCACGATTGCTGACCATGCAGCTCGATACCACTGTCACCGGCGTGCTCCAGTTCAAGGTAGACGTTATGGGTCGCGTAGCGGGCCACCCCGGGCGCATGCCAGGCATGACTTTGGTCGACTACCTGGCGGGCCAGTACCTGATTGCTGTCACTGATCGTCATCGCGATATGCCCGGGCTTGCCGGTCATCGTCACGTCTTCGAGTGTCAGCTGTGAGCTGTGGCGCACCTTCACCCCCTGATTGAAACTGTCGAGCCGTACGTCACGTACCCAGCCATCCGTGATGCCATCCAGGTCCAGAAGGCCGAAGCCGCTGTCATCCTCGGCACTGCGGTGATGCTTGAAGTGCCCCCGCCAGTTGCCCTTGAGCGTGATGCCCTGCACCCCGACTTCCCGCGCCGGGTGCAGGCGTGCGATGCGCCACTGCTCACCGGGAAAGCGTTCATGCACCACCGGCAACGAGAGCGTGAGACGCTTGCCGTCACGTGCCACCACGCGATAGCGCGCCCGCTTGATCACTCCGTCACGCTCGATCAACCAGCGTGACTCGCCGGTGCTGGCGTCCTTTTCCATCTGATAGGGCGCCAGGGCGCGAGCCACTGCCTCAGGTCGCTTGTCGATACTCTCCAGCAACACCTCGTCGCCTGGCGCGAGCGCTGCGCCATCTGTCTCATCCGACTGACCCGCCTCATCCGCCAGCGTGATCGTGTCCTGCGTATCCGCCGACTGCCGGTGGCTCGTCGGCGTGATGGCTTGCCATTCTTCCTGCTTGCCACCCTCGGCCAGATTGCCCAGATGCAGCAGCCAGGGAGTGCTCCAGTACCAGCTGGCGTGCAACGGCAGCATCGGCCGGGTCTGCTTGAGGTGCGTGACATCACTGCCCGCGCCCATCAAGGTCCAATGACTGCCTGCCAGACTCAAACCCTGCATCTTGAGCAATGCCTCACGCAGCGCCTGCTGGCGTTCTGCATCCGCCACCGCGGCTTTCAGTGCCACCAGGCGGGAGTGAAACCAGTCGCGCTCGGCCACCCCATACACCACGTAATCCCCCGCCGGGAAATACAGCACGCCGCGCCGCGCCGGGCGGTCAGCGTCATCATTGCCCTGACGTTGCCAGTCACGCATGGCGGCATGCGCCTCGAGAATGGCGCGGCGATCACTCAGGGTGTCACTGCCATCCGCGCCGTAGGCCGTGACATCGAACCGGCGCAGCGCGCCCTTTTCGCTCTCACCTGCCGTGCCCGCTCCAGTCGCTTCACCCTCGTCACGCGACTCGAGCTCAAGCGCCGGAAGTGCCTCGCCCTGGCGGTAGCCGGCGCGGGAAACGTCAGGCAGTGGCAGTGGCTTGCGCGCCTCGGGTGGGCGGGTCTGATTGGCCTGCCACACGCGCTGATACTGCCGCCACAATGTTGATTGCCCCGCCTCGCCATCCCCGACCTGCTGATCAGGCGTCGCGGCGTCCGGATTGTCGAGCGGTGTACCAGCCCACCAACCGAGGGCGACAACGCAGGCAATGCTCAGCCCTGTCACGCCCGCCCAGAGGCGACGGCGGTTCTTGCGGCCCGGCGAGGGACAGTCGCCTTGTGAAGCGCCATGTGACGCACCCTTGGAAGCACTACCTGTAGACGAGCCATGCGGTGAG
The DNA here is from genome assembly GCF_046566945.1 of Cobetia sp. SIMBA_158. Classification (NCBI taxonomy): domain Bacteria; kingdom Pseudomonadati; phylum Pseudomonadota; class Gammaproteobacteria; order Oceanospirillales; family Halomonadaceae; genus Cobetia; species Cobetia sp. SIMBA_158. The sequence goes on along the minus strand of NZ_JAWJYL010000001.1, from coordinate 763,192 downwards.
CGAGATGACGACATGCAACGAGATTCCAGAGCGGCGAATGACACTGGCGGATGCCAGCCAGAACCGCTTGGGACTCCCCTCAGGCTGTCCGGTTCCGTGTTGCCACCGGGCGACGCTGCCTGTCGTCAGCGCTCTGTCCTCTCCACATCTCCCCCCCGCATTTCATCCCCACTTCATCAACACCAGCATCCAGACAACACACACGATGCTGATCATCCACAAAACCTGATCGGTAAAGCCCAACCACAGCAGATGCAGCCAGCCGCTGGAGAGCAGGCCGATGAACAGTCTGTCGCCCCGCGTGGTCGCGATGGGCAGAAATCCCTGACGACTCAGCGTCGGGGTCACGAACTGCCAGGCGGTCATGCCCAGCAGCAGGGTGCCGATACCGGCAAAGAAGAGTGACGTGGGCAGTGTCCAGGCCATCCATTCCATCATCATGTCCTCTTGTGGGCCGTCAGCAGAGACTTGCTGACGGCAATGACAGCGGCGCTCGGCCTGGTGCCGATCACACCCGGCCCAGGGCGAAGCCCTTGGCGACATGGTTGCGCACGAAGTAGATCACCAGAATGCCGGGAATCAGCGTCAGGGCACCGGCGGCGGCCAGCACGCCCCAGTCGATGCCCGAGGCCGAGACCGTTCGCGTCATCACCGCCGCTATCGGTTTCGCCTCCGTCGAGGTCAGGGTTCGCGCCAGCAACAGCTCCACCCACGAGAACATGAAGCAGAAGAAGGCGGTCACCCCGATTCCCGGGCGAATCATCGGAATGAACAGCGTCAGGAAGAAGCGCGGGAAGCTGTAGCCATCGATATAGGCCGTCTCATCGATCTCCTTGGGCACGCCGGACATGAAGCCTTCCAGAATCCAGACCGCCAGCGGCACGTTGAACAGACAGTGCGCGAGTGCCACCGCCAGTGGAGTATCAAACAGCCCCACCGAGGAATAGAGCTGGAAGAACGGCAGCAGGAAGACCGCCGGCGGCGCCATGCGATTAGTCAGCAGCCAGAAGAACAGATGCTTGTCGCCCAGGAAGCGATAGCGCGAGAAGGCATAGGCCGCCGGCAGCGCCACCGCCAGCGAGATGAGCATGTTGAGCACCACGTAGCTCATCGAGTTGAGGTAGCCCATGTACCAGCTGGGATCGGTGAAGATCACCCGATAGTTGTCGAAGGTGAAGTTCTCGGGCCACAGGGTCAAGCCGCCGAGAATCTCCTGATTCGACTTGAAGGACATGATCAGCAGCCAGTAGATCGGCACCAGCAGGAACAGCAGATAGATCGTCATTACCAGACGCTTGCGTGTGGTCATCACTCGTCTCCTCAGGCGTCGTCACTGTCCTGATGGGTCATGGCGGTATAGAACAGCCACGAGACCAGCAGGATGATGAGGAAGTAGATCAGCGAGAAGGCAGCGGCACGTCCGAGATCGAACTGGCCGATCGCCATCTGGGTCAAGGTCTGGGACAGGAAGGTGGTGGTGGTACCCGGCCCGCCACCGGTGAGCACGAAGGGCTCGGTGTAGATCATGAAGCTGTCCATGAAGCGCAGCATGATGCCGATCAACAGCACGCTCTTGAGCTTGGGCAGCTGGATGTAGCGGAACACGGCCCAGGGCGAGGCACGGTCGATGCGCGCGGCCTGGTAATAGACATCGGGAATGGCACGCAGCCCCGAATAGCACAGCAGCGCCACCAGCGACGTCCAGTGCCAGACATCCATCACCAGCACCGTCACCCAGGCGTCTGCCGGATTGGAGGCGTAGTTGTAGTCGATGCCCAGCTGGCCCAGCGCCCAGCCGTAGAGACCAATGTCCTCACGACCGATGATCTGCCAGATGGTGCCGACCACGTTCCAGGGAATCAGCAGCGGCAAGGCCAGCAGAATCATGCACAGCGAGACCATGAAGCCCTTGCGCGGCATCGAGAGCGCCACGGCGATCCCCAGCGGAATCTCGATGGCCAGCACCGCGAAGGAATAGACGAACTGACGGATCAGCGAGTCGTGCAGGCGCTCGTCACGCAGGATCTCGCGATACCACTCGGTGCCGACGAAGAAGCGCGTGGAGGGATCGAAGATGTCCTGCACCGAGTAGTTGACCACCGTCATCATCGGGATGATGGCCGAGAACGCCACCACGATGACCACCGGCAGCACCAGCCACCAGGCGCGATTGTTGTGTGTGCGTTGCATCAGGCGTTTCCTCCCGGCCGCTGGTCATCTTCCCCTCTGACAGAGCCGCCACTCTCCCCTCTGGCAAGGCTTTCCGCCTCGCCGCTGTCGTGTGCGCCGGCCTGCGACAGATCCAGCAGATGCTCATCGAGATAGAAGCGCTGCCAGCGGGCCGGCAAGCGCAGACGCACGCGGCCTGTCGGCAGCGGCGCATCTTCCTCGATGCGCGCCTTGAACAGGCAGCCGCCGCCGATGTCGAGATCTACCACCTTGTAGGTGCCAAGATCCTGCACCAGCGTGACCTGACCACTCAGCCAATGCTCGCGGGTGTCGGGAACCGCCGCCGCTGGTGAACCGTCGCTGGCCTCGAGCTCGACGAATTCGGGGCGAATGCCCAGCTTCAACTCGCCCTTGCGCTCCGCCAGTGTCGCCAGCAGCGGCCGTGGGAGATGCAGCAAGGGTGCATCCTCCCCCGTGCCGAGCCGCACGCCCTGCGATTCCAGCGTGATGCTGGCCAGGTTCATGCCCGGCGAGCCGATGAAGTAGCCCACGAAGGTGTGCGCGGGGTCCTCGAACAGCTCGCGCGGGGTGCCGAACTGCACGATGCGGCCCTCGTACATCACCGCGATCTTGTCGGCGAAGGTCGAGGCCTCCAGCTGATCATGGGTGACGTAGACCATGGTGATGTTGAACTGCTCGTGGATCTGCTTGAGCTTGCGGCGCAGCTTCCACTTGAGGTGGGGGTCGATGACCGTCAGCGGTTCATCGAACAGGATGGCGGCCACGTCATCGCGCACCAGGCCACGGCCCATCGAGACCTTCTGCTTCTCGTCGGCCGTCAGGTTGCTGGCACGCCGCGTCAGCAGGTCTTCCAGCTCCAGCACCTGGGCGATCTCACGCACCCGGGACTGCACCTTGTGCTCCGGCTGGCGCTGATTGCGCAGCGGGAAGGCCAGGTTGTCGAAGACCGTCATGGTGTCGTAGACCACCGGGAACTGGAAAACCTGAGCAATGTTGCGCTCTTCCGGCGGCAGCCGATTGACCACGCGATCATCGAAGCGCACCTCACCCTCGGAGGGAGCCAGCAACCCGGAGATGATGTTGAGCAGCGTGCTCTTGCCACACCCCGACGGGCCGAGCAGTGCATAGGCGCCGCCCTGCTGCCAGACATGATTCATGCGCCGGATGGCGTAATCACTGTCCGCGGTGGGCGCCGTCAGGTAGCTGTGCGCCAGATCTTTGAGGTGTATTTCCGCCATCAGGCCAGCCCTCCGCCAGTCGTGGTGGGTCGCTCGGGCGAGCGGATCAGTGCCCCATCGCCATGCTGTTCCGCCCCGCCACCGCCATCGGCGGCATAGACGAACAGCTTGTGGGCGGGGGCATAGACGCGGATGGCATCATCCACGGCGAAGTCGTGGATGCCGGCCAGATGCAGGACCAGCGAGTGATCGGCATTGCTGACATGCAGGAAGGTCTCGGAGCCGGAGATCTCGGCGATATCCACCGTGACGGCGAACTCCAGATCATCATCGGCCAGCGGTGCCAGCCCCAGATGGCTGGGGCGGATACCGAAGCGGTAGGCCCCGCTCTCGATCCCCGCCAGTGGCGTGGGCAGCACGAAACGACTGCCCTGCTCGCCGGCACTGGCCGCGCCGGAGAACGCCAGCTCACGTCCGCGCACCTCGGCCTCGAACAGATTGATCTGCGGCTCGGAATAGAGCTTCGCCGCCTCGACACTCAGCGGATGATGGTAGACGGCCTCGGTAGGCCCGGACTGCAGCACCCGCCCTTCATGCATCAGCGTTGTGGTGCCGCCGAGTGCCAGCGCCTCGCCGGGCTCGGTAGTGGCGTAGACGGCAATGGTGTTGCGGGTCGCGAACAGGCTGCGCATCTCGTGGCGCAGTTCTTCGCGCAGCTTGTAGTCGAGATTGACCAGCGGCTCATCGAACAGCACCAGGTCGGCGTCCTTGACCAGCGCCCGCGCCATGGCCGTGCGCTGCTGCTGGCCACCAGACAGCTCCGCCGGCTGACGCGCAAGGAACTGCTCGATATGCAGCATCTCGGCGATCTCGTGCACGCGGCGGCGGATTTCCTCGGGCGCCATGCGCGCCAGCTTCAAAGGCGAGGCGATGTTGTCGTAGACGCTCAGGCTCGGGTAGTTGATGAACTGCTGATAGACCATCGAGATGTTGCGCTCGCGCACCGGACGACCGGTCACGTCCTCGCCGTTCATCACGATGCGCCCGTCACTGGGCACATCGAGACCCGCCATCAGGCGCATCAGCGACGTCTTGCCGGACAGGGTGCGTCCCAGCAGCACATTGAAGGAGCCGGGCTCGAAGGTCAGGTCCACCCTGTCGATATGGGTCTCGCGGCCAACCCGGCGGGTGACCGCCTCAAGGCTCAAGGACATGGCGCTGTCTCGTCTGGTGAAAGTCATCGGGGCAAGGACACGGCCAACCACTGCCGAGTGTTCACACCCACCTGGTGACTATCCTCAAGCGAACCCTGTGCCAGCCGCGCGCAACCCCCTGCCCACAGACACCCTCCTTCAGCCCTCGGAGGGCGCCGGATTCCGCTCTTCTGTCGATCATTCAGTTACTTGCCGGATGCGACCAAGGCAGGGGCAGACCATGGTCTAGCCCGTCATCCGCCGCGTCTGCCGCTACTCTGATGAACAGTGTCTGAACACTGGAGTCCTCGGAACTGAACACTCACCACGCACAAGTGAACATTGCCGTGAACACTCCCCCAGACCGAAAACAGCATCGATAACAGCACCCATAACAACAGAGGCCTGAAAGGCCCGCCGCACAAGGGACGTCGCATGCCACTACCCCACGCCGCCAAGCACTCAGCGCGCCACGCTGCCCACCATTCGGCCAAGCATTCAGCTCGCCATGCTGAGGATCAGGCGCTCGATCGAGGCTCCGCCTGCACAACGCCTGCGGCGGCGCTTCCCCCTGCTCCCTCCTCTTCTCTTCCCTCTTCTTTCCCCTCGGCGCTGCCGCCCTCAACCCTCCGGTGTCCGCCGGAGGAGCTCGTCTGGCGTCAGCGTCAGGCCGCCAGCCTGATGGCGACGGTGGCGTCAGCGGTGGCCGGCCATACCCTCAACCTGCTCGAACACTGGCAGGCGTGTCTGGTACTGACCGACCGCGACGGCGTGGTGCTGGCAAGCTACGGCCATCAACAGCTGCTGGGCAATGACGCCGCCCTGTTGCACCCTGGCGCGCGCTGGCGTGAGGAGTCGCTGGGTCACAACGCCATCGCCGAGACCCTGAATGCGCCGCGCGCCAATCGCCTGGCACGCATCGCCCTCGAGGCGCATGACGCCGAATGCCTCAAGGGGCTGGCCAGCGCCAGTGCCGCACTGCTGGCGCCCGCCAGCTGGAGTGCCAGTCGCGGCCTGGCGCCCGGCGCCTGCGAGGGGTGCCTGGGACTGATCTGCGATCCCTACCGTGTGCGCCAGTACAGCCTCGGCATGCTCGGGGTACTGGCGGATGATATCGAGCAACGCCGTCTGGGCGAGGCGCATGGGCACGACCATCACCTGTTGCGCCTGCATCTCAACCGCTCGCAGCTGGACTCGCCCAGCGCGGCCCTGCTGGCCATCACGCCGCAAGGTCAGGTCGCGGCTGCCAGTCGCCGGGGACTGCAGCTGCTGGCGGCTCACCTTGAACTCACGCCCGCTTCCGAAAACGCAGCCAATGCATCGAACAGCACAGCCCATGCAGCGGACAGCGACAGCTGCGCCACCCGCGATGACATCCACCTGCTGCTGGGCCAGCCGCTGGCACGCTGGCAGCTGGACTGGGCGCCGCTGGCCCAGCTCGCCGAGGCGCAGTGTGTGACGCTCACACAGCACCCGCGCTTCACGGGCTACGCCCTGTGTGCAGCCCCGCCCAGGCCACGGGTCGTGCCCCGCGCGCCAGCCAAGCACCCAGAAAGCCAGCCACCGGCCGAAACCGCCGCTCGAGAGACTGCGTGCCACCCGAGTCTTGCGCGCCTGCATCATGGCGATGCCGGCTGGGCCAGGGTCTGCGAACTGCTGACGCGGCTGGTGAACGCCCGCCTGCCACTGCTGCTGCAGGGCGAGACCGGCGTCGGCAAGGAGGAAGTGGTCAAGGCGCTGCATCAGGCCAGTCATCGCGCCCATCAGCCGCTGGTCGCCATCAACTGCGCCGCCTTGCCTGATGAGCTGGTCGAGGCCGAGCTGTTCGGCTATCGGCGCGGTGCCTTTACCGGTGCCGACCCCGCCGGACGCGAAGGCCGCCTGCTCGAGGCCAATGGCGGGCGCCTGTTTCTGGATGAGATCGGCGACATGCCACTGCATGTGCAGGCGCGTCTACTGCGCGTGCTGCAGGAGCGTGAAGTCACCCCGCTGGGCGGCGGCAAGCCGCAGCGGGTCGATTTCGAACTGGTGGCCGCCACCCATCAGCCCCTCAGCGAGCTGGTCAAGGCCGGGCGCTTCCGGGCAGATCTCTACTATCGCCTGTGTGGCGCCAGCATCGCCCTACCGCCGCTGAGGGAGCGTCACGACATCGCCGGCCTGAGTCGTGCCCTGCTGACACGGCTGTGCCGGGAGCAGCAACGTGAGCTACCGCGCCTCACGCCCGCCTTCCTCGATCGCCTCACCCAGCATGACTGGCCCGGCAACGTGCGCGAGCTGGACAACGTGCTGCGCCTGGCACTGGCACTGTGCGATGGGCCGACCCTGGAGCCGTGCCATGTGATGCTGGCGGGCGACTGTCTCGCCTCACAGGGCGACTGTCCCGCATCAGAGGGCCAGATCGCCCGCCAGCCCTCGCAAACCAGCGGCCAGCCCTCGCTGCATGATCTCTCCAGCGCCGAGGAGCTGCAGAGTGCGCTGGACTCGCTGGGCGGCAACGTCTCGCGTCTCGCGCGGGAGCTGGGCATCAGTCGCACCACGCTCTACAAGCGACTCGGCGCGGCCTGACGCAGCAGGCTTTTCCTCAAGCCCTGTCTCCAAGCCCTGGCCCTGAAACGCCCGCGCCCCCGCAGAGTCTGTCTGCGGGGGCGCGGGCGTTTCTTGCGACTCCTGTTTCTCACAGCCATCAAGCGCTCAGCGCTCAAGAGCAGAGGGCTGAGGGTCGAGGACAGTGCTCAGCTCGGCGTCAGGCCGCGCAGACGTTCATTGCGGCGGCGAATCAGCTCCAGTGTCGTCAGCAGCAGGATCGAGACCAGAACCAGCAGCGTGGCCACCGCCAGAATCGTCGGGCTGATCTCCTCGCGGATACCGGACCACATCTGGATCGGGATGGTGGTCTGCGCCGGCCCGGCGATGAACAGCACCACCACCACCTCATCAAACGAGGTGATGAAGGCGAACAGCGCACCGGACACCACTCCCGGCGTCACCAGCGGCAGGATGATGCGGAAGAAGGTGCGGCTCGGACTGGCCCCCAGCGAGTGTGCCGCACGTGTCAGCGAGTGATCGAAGCCGGACAGCGTCGCCGTCACCGTGATCACCACGAAGGGAATGCCCAGCGCCGTGTGCGCCAGAATCACGCCCAGATAGGTCTGGGTCAGCCCCAGTTTCGAGAAGAAGAAGAACATCGCCGCGGCGCTGATGATCAGTGGCACGATCATCGGCGAGATCAGGATCGCCATGATGGTATTGCGAAACGGCATGAAGCGGCTGGAAAGCCCCAGTGCGGCAAGCGTGCCCAGTACCGTGGCCAGCACCGTCGCGCACACCGCCACGATGATGCTGTTCTTGATCGAGCGCATCCACTCATCCGAGGTGAAGAACTCCTGATACCAGCGCAGCGAGTAGCCCTCCGGGTCCAGCGACAGCATCTTCTCCGAGAAGGTGAAGTAGGGTTCGGCATTGAACGAGAGCGGAATGATCACCAGGATCGGCCCGATCAGGAACAGGAAGATCAGCGCGCAGAGCACGCAGAACACCCAATGCCAGATCCGCTCACCACGAGTTGCATAGGAAGGTATGGCCATCTGTCACCCCAGTTTGACCTTGTCCACACCGATCAGACGGTTGTAGACGAGATAGAAGAGGATCACCACGACCAGCAGTATCGAGCCAATGGCCGCTGCCAGCCCCCAGTTGAGCGAGGTCTGCATGTGATAGGCGATGAAGTTGGTGATGAAGCGGCCCGACTGCCCGCCCACCAGTGCCGGCGTGATGTAGTAGCCGATGGAGAGGATGAAGACCAGAATCGAGCCCGCCCCGATGCCCGGCAGGGTCTGCGGGAAGTAGACGCGCCGGAAGGCGGTGATCGGCCCGGCGCCCAGCGAGCGCGCCGCGTGCATGTAGCTGGGCGGGATGGTCTTCATCACCGAGTACAGCGGCAGGATCATGAACGGCAGCAGGATGTGGGTCATCGCGATGATGGTGCCGGTCTTGTTGTAGATCATCTGGATACGCGCCTCCTCGGCGAGTATCCCGACGCCCACCAGCATGTCATTGAGCACCCCCTGCTGCTGCAGGATCGCGATCCATGTGGTAGTTCGCACCAGCAGCGAGGTCCAGAACGGCAGCAGCACCAGAATCATCAGCAGATTGCCGCGACTGGCCGGCAGGGTCGCCAGCAGCCAGGCCACCGGATAGGCCAGCAACAGACACAGCCCGGTGATCGCCGCGCTCATCCAGAAGGTGCGAATGAACAGCGAGACGTGGATCTGCAGATACTCCGGTTTCTCGACGATCTCGCCTGTCGGTGAGAACTGGCGATCCACCGCCGCCAGATAGTAGGAAGCGGTGAGAGGCGATGATTCGCGTTTGATCAGACGCCAGATATCCGGGTCCTCCCAATCCTCATCGGCCTTGATCAGCGCGGCCTTGTAAGGAGCCTCCATGCGACCGGCACGGCGGGCGCTCTTCATGAACAGCGACCGCATGCCGGACTTTTCGTAGTTGAGACGCGAGGCGACGCGCCCGAGATTGCGCGCCTTGAGTCCCGCGGCCAGGTCCTGCGCCAGGGCGGCGTAGGCGGCCTCTTCCGGCAACCCTTCGCCGTCCCAGTCGACCAGCACCTCGCTGGTGCGTGGCAGATAGGTGGAGACTTCCGGGTTGTCGACACTGCGTGACAGCATGTCGAAGATGGGCATGACGAATGCCAGCCCGATGAAGACCAGCAGTGGCGCCACCAGCAGCAACGCCTTGATGCGGCTGCGACGGATGGCGCGATTGAGGCTCTGTTTCAGCGGTACGCCATCGGCGGTGGTCAGCGCCGCGCCGGGGGCACCATTGGGGTCATGTGCTGCGCTTCCGGACGTGGCCGGGGCGGAGGAATCGCTCATCCTGCACTCCTTGATCGGCTATCCGAGGATGCCTGAGTCGCCAGCCGGCTTCCGCGTGACAGTGACGGAAGCCAACCTGGCGGAATCGAGCATGGCCGACGGGCCATCAGGCATGATCAAAAAGGCCCCGGCGCGCGGGTGTGCGCCACCGGGGCCAGCGGGTCAGTGCAGGGGTCAGCGTGCCAGCCAGGCGTTGAAGCGCTGGCTCAGTTCATCGAGGTTATCGGCCCAGAATTCGTCATCCTTGGGGATGGCGGTCTCGAAGTTGGGACCATAGGTGGGCATGTGCGGCTTCATGTCGATGCCGGTGTCCGCATGGGTCGAGACCAGTGCCGCGGAGGAGGTACGCGCCGGCCCGTAGGAGATGTACTTGGCCTGATCCGCCAGACGCTGGGTATCGGTGGCGAACATCAGGTAATCCTTGACCTTGTCGAGCTTGCCGGTCGGCACCACCCAGCCATCCAGCTCGAAGACCTGGGCATCCCAGACGATGGAGAATGGCTGCTTCTCGTTGACCTCGGCATCGAAGATGCGTCCGTTGTAGGCCGAGGCGAAGGCCACTTCCTTGTCCGCCAGCAGCTGCGGTGGCTGTGCGCCCTCTTCCCACCAGATCACGCTGTCCTTGATGGTATCGAGCTTGGCGAAGGCACGTTCGATGCCTTCCTCGGAATCCAGCATCTCGTAGACATCTTCCGGGGCCACGCCATCGGCTACCAGCGCCCACTCCATGTTGTTGATCGGCTTCTTCTGCAGCGCACGCTTGCCGGGGAATTCCTCGAGATTGAAGACGTCATCGATGGAATCCGGCTGCTTGTCCTCGGGGAACATCTCGGTATTGAAGGCCACGATGTTGGAGTAGACGATCTGCGGCACGAAGCACTCGCTGAGCGAATTCTCGATGAAGTCCTCGCTGGCCGGCGTGCCATCCGGCGCTGCCGCGAACAGGGTGTCCGGGTCCAGCGGCTCGATCAGGCCTTCCGAACAGGCGATCAAGGCATCACTGGGCAGCATGTCGACCAGGTCCCAGGTGACGTTGCCGGCCTGGACCTGTGCGCGCAGTCCGGACAGCGCATTGGATGACTTGTCGATATTGACGACGGTGTCGCCGCTCTTCTCCTCCCAGGGCTCGTGATAGGCCTTGTTCTGGCTGTCGGTATAGGCGCCGCCCCACGAGACGATATTGAGCGTCTCGGCCTGGGCCGCACCGGCGCTCATGCCGGCCGCTGCCACGGCAACCGCCAGCAGGCTGCGCAGCGGCATGCCCGGGCGCGAGGTAGTGAATGACGCGGTGAACTGATTGATGACTGACATGGATGAATCTCCCTGATTTCTTGTTGTTGTGCTGCACTCTTGTCGCGAAATCTGCTCTTGCTCTGCTGAGGAAGCGTGCTTCACCTCCCGTGCTGCCTTGTCTTTACTCGCCTGTCCTTCCTCGCCTGTCCTTTTCTAGTCTGTCCTTAACTGGCCTGTTCTGACCTTTGCTGGCCTCAGGCATCCAGCGCCCGGCAATCGCAGGCGTCCCATCCCACCTGCAAGGTCTGCCCGGGCCGCAAGGGCGGATAACCCTCGGCGTTGGGTGTCTTGATGATGAATTCGTCACTGCCACATACCGCCACGCGCGTGCGTAGATGATCTCCAAGATAGATCACCTCGAGCACCTCCGCGGAGAAGACATTGTCGGGAGGGCTTTGCGTGCCCGCGGCGCCTGGCTCTTCCGCCGACAGCAGGCGCACCCGCTCCGGGCGCAGTGACAGCTGGGTGCGCTCGCCGACCTCATTGACGGCCACCTTGAGTGCCCGTACCTGCTCGCCACTGTCGAGGGTCACCGTGCAATGCTCACCCTGAGTGTCGAGCTGCGATACCTGGCCGTTGAGGCGATTGTTCTCGCCGATGAAATAGGCGACGAAGGCATTCTCCGGCGCTTCATACAGCGCCTCGGGGGTTGCCAGCTGCTGGACGATGCCGTCATTGAAGACCGCGATGCGATCCGACATGGTCAGCGCTTCCGTCTGATCGTGGGTCACATAGAGCATGGTGACGCCGAGGCGCTGGTGTATGCGCTTGATCTCGAACTGCATCTCTTCGCGCAGATTCTTGTCCAGCGCCCCCAGCGGTTCATCCATCAGCACCAGCTCCGGCTCGAAGACCAGCGCGCGCGCCAGGGCGACCCGCTGCTGCTGCCCGCCGGAGAGCTGCCCCGGACGGCGATCGCCGAATTCGCCGAGTCGCACCATGTCCAGCGCGTTGGCCACCTTGGTCGAGATTTCCTCCTTGCTCATGCCGCGCACTTCCAGCGGGAAGGCCAGATTCTCGGCCACGCTCATGTGCGGAAACAGTGCATAGTTCTGGAAGACCATGCCGATACCGCGCTTGTGCGGTGGCAAGTCGTTGATGGGGGTACCGTCGAGGAGGATGTCGCCGTGGGTCGGCGTTTCGAAGCCTGCCATCATCATCAGGCAGGTGGTCTTGCCGGAACCGGACGGCCCCAGCAGGGTGACGAACTCGCCGCGCTGGACTTCAAGATTGAAGCCCTTGACCACCAGCGTTTCGCCGTCATAGCTCTTTTGCACATCATTGAAGATCGCGAAGCAGGAGCTGGTCTCCTGCGGCGCGTCGGGCTCAGCAGTCGTGACCATGCGTGGTATCCATACGTGTTGTTGTTATCGTGGAGCATGTGATCGAACAGGCTTAACCGGCCCTGATCGCTGCCCTCAGTCCCATTTGACCCTACGGGGGCAAGCGAGAGGCGACAAGCGCCGCGCTCGCTGAAAAGCGTTGAAATCAGGCTATGCGAAAGTCTACATGTTGAACTACCGTCGCCTGCCATTCGCCGAGGGCCCTCGGCAAGCACCGCCGCTGAATCACCGACGCCACATGGCGCTTCCCCGGTGAGCGCCCACTGAAAAGCCCCCGCTGCACACAAGGCAGCGGGGGCTTTGGGCCTTTCAACTCTGGGTTGCCCGCGGTGGGCAGCCATATCAGAGCCTGTGGGGCTCAGCGGCGGTCAGAACTTGGTAATGACCCACACCGCGTGGATGATCCCCGGCAGGAAACCGAAGCAGGTCAGGATGATGTTGATCCAGAAATGCTTGTTGGCGACACCCACCTGCATGAGAACGCCCAGCGGCGGCAGGATGATGGCCAGAATGATGCGAATGATATCCATGAGTTGCTCCTTGCGATTGTGACAACCGTGACTCCACGGAGGTCATGAATGTTCGGTACTCGTGTTGATCAGTGTCCCTCTTGATCACTGTCTTTCTATATCAGCTCCCGTCTTGAGGACTGACGGTCTTGATCACTGACTTTCTTGATCACTGCCCTTCTCGATCAGTGTTGGCCTTGTCGACGTCATCGTCGTGCGCTGAGGCGGATCCGCCGGCGCGGGCCTGACGATCGATCTTCTGGGACAGCTTCTCGGAGTCCGCGGCCAGCTGCTCGTGGTAGCGCTCCCAGTCTTCCCAGTCATGCGGCGTCCCGGTGCGTGGCCGATGGCTGCCGGACTCACGTGCACGTGCCCAGGCATGTTCTTCCAGACTCTGAGGCTTGTCCTCCTCCTTGTCCTTGTCGCCGTCCAGGCCGTGCTTCGCCATGTACTCTCGTGCGTTCATCTATTGCCTCGCTTGCCAGACTCGACGCCTGACGATGCTGTGACGTACCCACTACCTATGGCTGACAGGGGCAAATATCAAGTCTGTATAACTATTTCCGGCAAAAAAGCCGCTTGCCGGCCAGCACGTTCCTGCCGAGAACAAGGCCATGAGCCAGCCCACGACTGACTGTCAGCACCATCATCAAGAAAAGCTATCGCCTCGCTTGATGCAATCAAATTCACCCGCAAGAGGCTTGCCCCTAGACTGGCTCCAGTTTCGCAAGGCACTGATTTCTCATGCACTCGACAGCGTCATCGAGCCTCAGTCGCCTGCCATCCCCTTTAGATACGTCTCATCGAGACCGGAGCCAATTTCATGCAACTCGAATCACACGAAGGCCAGCAGGTCCCGAACGTCAGCTTCAAGATCCGCCGCGACGGCCGTCTGGTCGAGCGCACCAGCGAGGAGATCTTCTCGGGCCGCAACGTAGTGGTCTTCGCCCTGCCGGGCGCCTTCACCCCGACCTGTTCCTCCACTCACCTGCCGCGCTACAACGAGCTGGCCGATCGCTTCTATGCTGTCGGCGTCGACGAGATCGTCTGCCTGTCCGTCAATGACGCCTTCGTCATGGAATCCTGGGGCGAGCATCAGGAAGCCGAGAACCTGAGCCTGATCGCCGATGGCAACGGCGACTTCGCCGCCGGCATGGGCATGCTGGTCGACAAGAGCGACATCGGTTTCGGCAAGCGCAGCTGGCGCTATTCCATGCTGGTACGCAACGGAGTGGTCGAGAAGCAGTTCATCGAGCCGCAGAAGCCGGGCGACCCCTTTGAAGTCTCCGACGCCGATACCATGCTCGACTATCTGGACCCGGACGCCGGCCGTCCCAGCTTCGCTACCCTGTTCAGCAAGCCGGGCTGCCCGTACTGCGCACGTGCGAAGCAGATGCTCGACGAAGCGCGCATCAGCTACGAAGTCATCGAAGTCGGCACCCGCGGCGTGACCTCACGCACCCTGCGCGCCATGACCGGCCAGGCCACCGTGCCGCAGGTCTGGATCGACGGCGAGCATGTCGGCGGCAGCGATGAAGTCGCCCGCTACTTCGGCAGCCTGACCAGCGCTTGAACGCATCACGCTGACAGGCCCCGATAACTTTCTCTTTTCATCACGCGCGGGCCACGCTCGCGCCTGAGACCCCATTGTCAGGTGCGCCGCTGGCGCGCCTTGAGGAGTACGACGTGAACGAACGCCAGGTTGAAGTCGCCATCATCGGTGCCGGCAGTGCCGGTCTGGGTGCCTATCGCGCCGCCAAGGCACACACCGATTCCGTGGTCATGATCGAAGGTGGCCCCTACGGCACCACCTGTGCCCGTGTCGGCTGCATGCCGTCCAAGCTGCTGATCAGTGCGGCCGAAGCCGCGCATCACGCCCGTGACACCGCACCGTTCGGCATCAATATCGAAGGCGAGGTCAAGGTGGATGGCCGCGCCGTGATGGACCGCGTCAAGCGTGAGCGCGACCGCTTCGTCGGTTTCGTGGTCGAGTCCGTGGAAGGCATCCCCTCCCACGACAAGCTGCGCGGCAATGCGCGCTTCGAGACCGCCAACAGCCTGATCATCGGCGACAACGAGACCCGCGTCACCTTCGAGCGTGTCGTGATCGCCACCGGCTCACGCCCCAGCTACCCGGGCTTCTTCGAGAATGCCGGTGACCGCCTGATCATCAACGACAGCGTCTTCGACTGGGACGACCTGCCGGAATCTGTCGCCGTCTTCGGCCCGGGCGTCATCGGGCTGGAACTGGGCCAGGCGCTCACGCGTCTCGGCGTGCGCATCCGCATGTTCGGTGTCGGCGGTGCCATCGGCCCGCTACGTGACGAGAAGCTGCGTGCCAATGCCGATCGCGTCTTCAACGAGGAGTTCTATCTCGACCCGGACGCCAAGGTCGAGAAGATCGAACGCGTCGAGGACGAGAACGGCGCCGGTGTCGAGATCACCTTCATCGAGCGTGGCAGCGAAGCGCGTCTCACCGAGCGTTTCGACTACCTGCTCGCGGCCACCGGCCGTCGCCCGAACGTCGATCGCCTCAATATCGAGGCGCTGGGTCTGAAGCTGGACGAGCGCGGCGTGCCAATCTTCAATCGTCACACCCTGCAGACTCGTCTGAGCGACGACACGCCGAGCCATGTCTTCATCGCCGGCGACGCCAACAACGACCTGCCGCTGCTGCACGAAGCCTCCGATGAGGGCCGTATCGCCGGTGACAACGCCGGTCGCTTCCCCGACGTGCGTGCCGGTCAGCGCAAGAGCACCATCGCCGTCGTGTTCAGTGATCCGCAGATGGCCACCATCGGCCTCTCGACCGCCGAGATCGAACAGCGCTACGGTGCCTGCGACTGCTACGCGGTGGGCGAAGTCGACTTCACCGGCCAGGGTCGCTCCCGCGTGATGCGCATGAACAAGGGCATGCTGCGTGTCTATGGCGAGCAAGGCACCGGCCTGCTGCTGGGCGCCGAGATCTTCGGCCCGCGTGCCGAGCACCTCGCCCACCTGCTGGCCTGGTCCCATCAGCAACGCATGACCATCGAGCAGATGCTGGAAATGCCCTTCTATCACCCGGTGATCGAGGAAGGCCTGCGCACTGCGCTGCGTGACCTCAACGCCAACCTGCAGCTGGGCCCGGCCATCGTCGAGCGCTGCATGGAATGCGGTCCGGGTGACTGATACCCCCTCAAGGCAACGGGACGCGCAGCTCACGCAGTGATGCCCTATGCTCTGAACAGATGTTGAATGTCGCCGGCAGTCACGAAAGTGGCTGCCGGCATTCATCGCACGGCTCCCTCATCGGAGAGTCGAAGAGCAGTGACGCAGGAGACCTGCCCATGAAAGCCACCCAGCTCAAGGTGCCCTCGACCCTTCGCGACATCATGTCCCGCGACTGTTATCGCGTGAAGGCGCGCACCAGCATTCTCGAACTCGCCCAGGGCCTGACCCACCACCGTCTGCCCGGCGTGCCGGTCGTGGATGACCTGGACCGCCTGATCGGCTTCATCTCCGAACAGGACATCCTCGGCAAGCTGCTCGACAGTGCCTATCACTGCGGCCAGCATGCCCAGGTCGGCGACCTGATGCGTCACGAAGTCCTCAGCGTCGGCCCGAATGACAGCATCACGGATCTGGCGCAGCACATGAATGGCCAGCGTCCCAAGGTCTATCCGGTGGTCGAGCAGGGCCGCCTGATCGGTATGGTCACCCGCCGCGATGTCCTGAGTGCCCTGCTGGTGATGCAGAACGGCTGTTGAGACAGTTCACCCATCAAGAAACTGCTTAGAGCCAGACCAAACGCACAGAGCCCCCAGCGGTCATCGCCGCTGGGGGCTCTGTGCGTGATGGCTGAGAAAACCGAGTGCATCGAGAGCGCCTTCAGCATGCTTGCACCAGCAGGCCAACGCCTCGAAGATTACCCAATGGCTAATCAATCTCTGCTGCCAGCCTGACGCCCAACAATTTACGCGCCGCAACCCGAGGCGGTGACAGTCGCTGGGAAGCGCTGTGCCGCACCCTGCCGCCAGGACCTCTGGCCACAGTGAAAGTCGCTGAACCTTGGGAGAATCCAAACGCCCCAGGCGAAAACCTGCCAAAGCCCGCGTATTTCAGGCATAAAAAAATCCGCCAGGAAAACCGTGGCGGACCAAAGAACAGTTAAAGCCAGACATAACATCGCGATAACATCATGTCCTTGCTTACTATGACTGCACCTTTTGCATTTCTATCCCGACGGCTGCCAAAAAATTCGGCCTTTTTTGTCACTGACCTTTACGGAATGTGAAAGCTGGGCTACGTGCGTTGCCAGTGGAAGACGCGCTAACCTGTGATCTGACCTGATCGCTGGATCGAGCCCCCACAAGGACACCGCATGTCTGCCACGCCCCATGACCTCCACGCCCTGACGCAGCGTCACCCGGAAATCGCCAGCCTGATGGCCGGCCGCGAAATCGGCTGGCTCAACCCTGAACGCGTCGCGACTGCCAAGGCGCTCGACTCACCGGCGCTGCAGGCGAGTGGCGTGGGAGCCCAGGACATCGAGGACGCCGACGCACGTCTGATGCGCTTCGCTCCCTGGATTGCCGAAGCCTTCCCCGAGACCGCCGCCGCGTCAGGGCGCATCGAATCGCCGCTGGTGGCAGCGCCCGGCTTGCAGCAGGCGCTGAGCGGCATAGCCTCGACCGCTTCTCCCCTCGGCGCAACCGAATCCCCGCTGCCAGGCCGCCTGATGATCAAGTGTGACAACGCCCTGCCCATCTCGGGTTCGATCAAGGCGCGCGGCGGCATCCATGAGGTGCTCAAGCATGCCGAGCGTCTCGCCATTGACGCAGGGATTTTGTGTCAGGAAGACGACTACCGCGCCTTCCAGCGTGATGAGATACGTGATCTGCTGGCCGGCCAACAGGTCGTGGTGGGCTCCACCGGCAATCTGGGGCTCAGCATCGGCATCATGAGCGCGCGGCTCGGCTTTCGCGTCACCGTGCACATGTCGGCGGATGCCAAGCAATGGAAGAAGGACCTGCTGCGCGCGCGGGGTGCAGAGGTCGTGGAGCACAGCGGGGATTACGGCAAGGCCGTCGCCGCGGGGCGCCAGGAAGCGCAGCAGCCCAACGCCCACTTCATCGATGACGAAAGCTCGCGGGACCTGTTCGTGGGCTACGCCACGGCGGCCAGCCGCCTCGCGGAGCAGCTCTCGGCGCAGGGCATCCCGGTGGATGCCCGCCACCCGCTCTGCGTCTATCTGCCCTGTGGCGTCGGCGGCGGCCCGGGCGGCGTGGCCTACGGCCTCAAGCAGGTCTTCGGTGACGCCGTGCACTGCTTCTTTGCTGAACCGGTCAACTCCCCCTGCATGCTGCTGGGCATGTTGACCGGCGAACATGACGGCATCGCGGTGGAGGATATCGGGCTGGACAATCGCACCTGTGCCGATGGCCTGGCGGTGGGTCGCGCCTCGGCCTTCGTCGGGCGCGTGATGGCCCCCTTGCTCAGCGGCATCCATACCGTGCGTGACGAGCATCTGCTCGAGCTGCTCGCGCTGGCATATGACAGTGAAGGACTCATGCTTGAGCCGTCCGCGCTGGCCGGCGTGCCCGGTATCCGCCACGTACTGCGCAATGCCGCCCCCGAGTGGCACGCCTGGCGGACGGCCAACGGGCTGGATGACGGCGAGGTGCAGGCCAATACCACCCATGTCGTCTGGGCCACCGGCGGCAGCATGGTGCCAGAGGCGATCTGGCAGGCCGACTATCAGCGCGGCAAGGCGTTGCTGTCACAGGCCGGCGCAAACCGGCGAAAGTGAGCGATCAGGCGATGAAGGCCTGCCACAGCCACACGCCGGTCAGCGCCAGCCCGATCACTCCCAGCGGGCGCGAGTAGCGCTGCCAGAGCGCCAGCGCCTGATCCTCGACCAGTGCCACCAGGGCTGCCAGCCCGAAATAGCGCACCCCGCGCCCGACCAACGCCGCCAGCAGGAACAACGCGACCGGATAGCCGCTGGCACCGGCGACCAGCATGGCGCTCTGGAAGGGAATCGGCACGATGCCGATCAGCATGATGGCAAGGAAGCCCTGCTCGCTGAAACGCTGCTGGAAGGATTCGAAGGCCTGCTGCCCGCCGAAGAAGCCGATCAACCCATCGCCCCACGTCGCCAGCGCGTAGGCTCCCAGATAGAAGCCCAGCAATGCCGCGGTCAGGTTGCCGGCGAGTGCCACCGCGGCCACGCGCCAGCGGCGCTCGGGGTGGCGCAGCATCCACGGGATCAGAACGACCTCGATGGGAATCGGGATCAGCAGGGTTTCCAGCATCGAGGCGATGAACAGCCACAGCATGGCGTGGCGAGAGTGATTGAGGCGGTCGAGCCAATCACTCGCGGAAGAGAGTTTCCACATGAAGGAAGCACGTTGTCCTGGGCGATGAGCTGACCACTTTGCCTTGAGTCCGCCCCGCTTGCCAGCCTGCTTGTCCGCCAGCGCGCACTCCAGTCCAGCACGCCTGAGCCTGAGCCAAAAACCCTGACGCGCTACTCGAAGCCTTCCAGCCGCATGGCCGAGCGCACCAGCCGCTCGTCCTCCGCCTCCAGCTCGCGCAGGTTGTCGCGAATGCTGTGCAGATGCTCCAGCGCCGCCTTCTCCGCCGCCTCCGGCTGCTGGTCCATCACCGCACGGTAGATGGCCGTGTGCTGGGCATTGATCTGGCCGCGGGGAATCGGGCGATGGTAGAGATTGCGCAGCGAGGCGAACACCGAGCTGAGCAGCAGGTCATTGATGCCCTTGAGCGTATGCACCAGCACCGGATTGTGGGACGCCTCACAGATGGCGTGGTGGAAGGCGTGGTCGTGACGCGCCAGCTGCTGAGCATCCGGCAGCGCCTCATCGCCCGGCGCTGAGGACTCAAAATCAGGCGGATACTCGCGCACGCAGGCCGCCATCGCCTCGTAATGACGCCGGATCAACACTCTATCCGCCGGCGTGCCGCGCTGGGCGGCCAGTCGCGCCGACTGCCCTTCCAGCAAAGCCCGCACTTCCAGCAGGTCATACAGGGTGCGCGGCTGATCTCGAAACAGGTGCATCAGCGGGCTGATATCGCCGCTCGGCAACAGCGCCGCGACGCTCGAGCCCTTGCCATGGCGCGTCTCGATGATGCCCTTGCCACGCAACAGCCTGAGCCCTTCGCGCAGCGAGGCCCGCGAGATGCCCAGCCGCTCACATAGCCGGCGCTCCGAGGGGATCATCTGCCCGGGCTTGAGCACGCCGTCCAGAATCAATTGCTCCAGGCGTGCCGCCGCCTGATCCGCGGCGCGGGGGTCAGCGCCTGACTCGGCGATGGTTCGCAGCATCCTGCCCCTCCCCTTTTGGTGCTCAACCGTTGTGTGCTCGGCCTTGATCAACCCGCTGGCAGCGCCTGGCGATTTCCGACTGGTCAGACCTGTCGATCAGCGGGCGCAAAGCCACCTGATGGCAGCGGGTGTGAGGCCAGTAAAGCGTGGTTTTCCTTGCACAAACACTAGACGAATGTCTGGTCAGACCACTGAGGTGAAGCATGGACAAGGCCGGGGAGGCAGGCCAGATTGTGGGCAGATCAAGTGCGGAAGGTCAGGTGAGGCATATCAGTCAAGGCTTGCCAGTAAAGGCAGAGCCCTCTCGCCGGCGGAGTCGACAGGCGACTCGCTCGTACCCCGCACCAGCCGACAGAAACGACAGACAGCAGCCGCGCAGACCCCAACCTCCCGGGAGGCAGTGCATGAATATCCTCTATGACCCGACGCTGGATGGACCGCTGGCCCAGCACGACAAGGGCCAGGTGCTGGCGCATCTCACCACCCTGCTGCCGGACCTGACGCTGCTGCACCGCGAGGAGGACCTGCACCCCTTCGAATGTGATGGCCTGTCCGCCTATCGCGTCATGCCGATGCTGGTCGCCCTGCCGGAGCGGGTCGAGCAGGTCGCCGCCCTGCTGCGTGAATGTCATGCGCTGGGCGTGCCGGTGGTGACACGTGGCGCCGGCACCGGGCTGTCCGGTGGTGCCTTGCCGCTGGCGCAAGGCGTGCTGCTGGTGATGTCGCGCATGGCGCGGATTCTCGAGATCGACCCCGATGCCCGCACCGCGCGCCTGCAGCCCGGGGTGCGCAATCTCGCCATTTCCGAGGCCGCCGCGCCCTTCGGGCTCTACTACGCGCCTGACCCCTCCTCGCAGATCGCCTGCTCCATCGGCGGCAACGTGGCCGAGAATGCCGGTGGCGTGCACTGCCTCAAGTACGGCCTGACCGTGCACAACCTTCTCAAGCTCGAGATGCTGACCATCGAAGGCGAGGCGATGACGATCGGCGCCGACAGCCTCGACTCGCCCGGCCTGGACATGCTGGCGCTGATGACCGGCTCCGAAGGCATGCTGGGGGTGGTCACGGAAGTCACGGTGCGCCTGCTGCCCAGGCCCGAGACCGCCAAGGTGCTGATGGCGAGCTTCGCCGATATCGACAAGGCCGGCCGCGCGGTGGGCGACATCATCGCCTGCGGCATCATCCCCGGCGGGCTCGAGATGATGGACAACCTGGCGATCCGCGCCGCCGAGGACTTCATCCACGCGGGCTATCCGGTCGATGCCGCCGCCATTCTGCTCTGCGAGCTGGACGGCGCCGAGGCCGATGTCATCGATGACTGCGCGCGAGTCCGTGAGGTGCTGGAGCGCGCCGGCGCCACCGAGATCCGCCAGGCACAGGATGAGGCCGAGCGCGCGCGCTTCTGGGCCGGGCGCAAGAATGCCTTCCCCGCCGTGGGTCGCATGTCGCCGGACTATTACTGCATGGATGGCACCATTCCGCGTCGCGAGCTGCCCGCCGTGCTGAACGGCATCACGGAGCTCTCGCGCCAATCGGGGCTCGCGGTGGCCAATGTCTTCCATGCCGGTGACGGCAACATGCACCCGCTGATCCTGTTCGATGCCAACCAGCCCGGCGAGCTGGAACTGGCCGAGGAGGTCGGCGGCAAGATTCTCGAACTGTGCGTGGCCGCCGGCGGCAGCATCACCGGCGAACATGGCGTGGGCCGCGAGAAGATCAATCAGATGTGCGCCCAGTTCAACCACGAGGAGATCAGCGTCTTCCATGCCGTGAAGGCCGCCTTCGACCCCGCTGGGCTGCTCAACCCCGGCAAGAACATCCCGACGCTGGCGCGCTGCGCCGAATTCGGTGCCATGCATGTGCATGACAACCAGTTGCCGCATCCCGATCTGCCGCGTTTCTAGACAGCTGCCACGTGGCTGGACAGCCGCCGCGTGGCTGGACGGCTCTTAGATTCGCCACCGCCTGACCTTTCGCTACCTGACGCTCGCCACTTCATCGCCACTTCAATAGAGACATGCCATGCCAGAGCCAGATGATTCGCTCCAGGATCAGGTGCCAAGCCATGCCGAGTGCGCTACGCCTGCCGCCAGCCAGCCCCCGCAGCAACAGGATGCCAGCGAGGCACTCCGCGCACAGGTCCGCGCCGCCCATGAGGCGAAGCGCCCGCTTTGCATCGCCGGCAGTGGCAGCAAGGCCTTTCTAGGCCGCGAAGTGGCCGCCGAGGAAGTGCTCGACATGCGCGCGCATCATGGCATCACCCACTACGACCCCGTGGAGCTGATGGTCTCGGTGCGCGCCGGCACGCCGCTGGCGACGCTCGAGGCCGTACTCGCCGAGCAGAGTCAGCACCTGAGCTGCGAGCCGCCCCACTTCGGGCCCGCGGCGACCGTTGGCGGCACGCTCGCCTCGGGACTCAGCGGCCCACGCCGCCCCTGGAGCGGCAGTCTGCGCGACCTGGTGCTGGGCACGCGCATCATCAGTGCCGACGGCCAGGCGCTACGCTTCGGCGGGGAAGTGATGAAGAACGTGGCGGGCTATGACCTGTCGCGCCTGATGTGCGGCGCTCAGGGCACGCTGGGCGTGATCAGTGAAGTCTCGCTCAAGGTGATGCCGCGTCCGGTGGCAAGCGAATCGCTGTGTCTGGCGCTCAGCCTCGCCGAGGCGCTGACTCGCCTGAATGCCTGGGGCCGCACGCCGCTGCCGATCACGGCGACCAGCTGGTATGACGGCCACCTCACCCTGCGCCTGGAAGGAGGCGAGCGTTCGGTCCAGGCCGGTTGCGAGCAGCTGGGCGGCGAGGTCCTGACGACGGATCAGGCGACGGCGCACTGGACTGAGCTGCGTGAGCACCGCCTGCCCTTCTTCAGTGCGCGCGCGCCGCATCAGGCACTGTGGCGACTGTCGCTGCCGTTGGCGCTGGACCACCTCGAGTGGCAAGCCGCCGTTAGCGAACTGCTGGGCCCTCTGGATGATGCCGACTTGCTGTGTGACTGGGCGGGTGCCCAGCGCTGGCTTGCAAGCGATGCCCCGGCCCAGCGCATCCGCGCGCTGGCCAGTCGACTGGGCGGCCACGCCATCTGCTATACCCCGGGCACCGTCGCCGCCGAGGACAGCCCGCTGATGCCGCTGGCCGCCCCCAATGCCCGCTATCACCTTCAGCTCAAGCAGCAGCTGGACCCCCACGGCATCCTCAATCCCGGTCGCCTGTATGCCGAGATGTGACTCACGCCACGACAGGAGACGCACCTGAATGCAGACTCACTTCAGTGACGCCGCGCTTGCCAGACCGCATATCCAGCGGGCCGACAAGGTCCTGCGCAGCTGCGTGCATTGCGGCTTCTGCAATGCCACCTGCCCCACCTATCAGCTGCTGGGCGATGAGCGCGACGGGCCGCGCGGGCGCATCTATCTGATCAAGCAGCTGCTGGAAAGCGACCCCGAGAGCCAAGACGCAAGCACCCGCCAGCAGGCCAGCGAGATCACCCGCGAAACCCAGCGGCATCTGGATCGCTGCCTGAGCTGTCGCAGCTGCGAAACCACCTGCCCGTCGGGCGTGCAGTATCACACCCTGCTCGATATCGGGCGTCAGGAACTGGAGCGTCGCGTCGGCCGTCCGTGGCGAGAGCGTCTGCTGCGCAGCGGCCTGCGCCATGCGCTGGTCGAACCCACGCGCTTCAAGGCCCTGCTGGCACTTGGCGTGCGCTTTCGTCCCCTCGCGCCTGGCGCGCTGGCCGACAAGATCCCGCTGGCCCGCGAGCGCGACCGTCAAGCCAAGCCCCCGACCGCCCCTGTCACCGCGACGCCTTCTGATCAGTTGCTGTCTCGCCAGGTGCTGATGCTTGAGGGCTGCGTGCAACCGGGCCTGGCCCCCAACATCAATGCCGCCACTGCCCGTGTGCTGGCGCGCTTCGGCATCGGCGTCACGCCCATTCAGGAGGCCGGCTGCTGCGGTGCCATCGACTATCACCTCAACGCCCAGCAGGCCGGTCGCGCGCGCATGCGTGCCAACATCGATGCCTGGTGGCCGGCCATCGAGGCCGGTGCGGAAGCGATCGTGCAGACCGCCAGTGGCTGCGGGGCCTTCGTCAAGGAATATGGCGAGATGCTGGCCGATGACCCCGACTATGCTGAGCGCGCCGCGCGCGTAAGCGCCCTGGCCCGCGACATGGTCGAAGTGCTGGGCGAGGAGATAGCCCGCGATGATCGACAGAGTCTCGCGGCCACGCCCGACCAACAACCGCTGGCCTTCCATTGCCCCTGCACCCTGCAACATGCCCAGGGGCTGGGCGGCGAGGTGGAGAAGATTCTGTCGCAACTGGGCTTCACGCTGGCGCCTGTCATGGAGGGCCATCTGTGCTGCGGGTCCGCCGGCACCTATTCGATCACGCAACCGGAGTTGTCACGCCAGCTGCGAGACCGCAAGCTTGAGGCGCTGGAGGCCAACGGGCCTGCGCGCATCGCCACCGCCAACATCGGCTGCCAGACGCATCTCTCGAGCGCCGGACGCACGCCGGTGAGTCACTGGATCGAACTGGTGGATGACGCCCTGCCCGAGACGCTCCCGCAGAAATGAAGCGTCACTATCTGTTTCACTATCTGTTTCACTATCTCTTTCACTGTTCTTTTCCCTCACCACTGCCAAGGAAGCCCGATGATCACTCGCCACGTACTGACCCTCGCTGACGTCAATCAGATGCTGGACGCCGCCCAGAAGGAAGCCGAGGCCAATGGCTGGGCCGTCTCCATCGCCGTTGCCGACGATGGCGGCCACCCGCTGGGCCTGCGTCGCCTCGACGACACCCCGGCGATGACCGGCTACTTCGCCCAGGAGAAGGCCAAGAGCGCTGCCCTGGGTCGCCGCGAGACCCAGCTGTTCGAGGACTCCATCAACGGCGGACGCACCGCCTTCCTGTCAGCGCCGCAGCTTGAAGGCATGCTGGGCGGCGGCGTGCCGGTGATGGTCGAAGGCCAGATCGCCGGCAGCATCGGCGTGTCCGGCGTCAAGCCGGAGCAGGATGCCCAGATCGCCAAGGCCGGGGTCGCCGCGCTGGGCCTCTGAGGCGCCGCCAGCCTGGATAAAGAGGCCCCGCCAGCCTGGATAAAAGAGGCGAATAAAAAGACCGCCGCGCCCATCAGGGCACGGCGGTCTTTTTGCATACGCCACTCTTGCGTCTGGGTCTTTCGGTCACGCACCGCGAGGTGGCATGGCGGCTTCCACCGCGGCCATGAAGGCACGCAGCTTGCCCGACTGCGGCAGGCGCTGGGGATAGAGCATGTAGATGCTGTTGGGTTCACCCTCCTCGTGCGCCAGCAGACGCACCAGACGGCCCTCGGCCAGCTCACGGTCGACCAGGTAATGGGCGGCCCGGATGATGCCGGCATGACCCAGCGCCTGCTGCTTGAGCAGGCGGTGATCATTGATGGCCAATCCCCCCGCGAGACTGACCTCACCACTGGCCAGCGGCCAGCCGGACTGCCCCGACCAGACGTGGCAGCGATGATCACCAAGTGCCGCGGCCGTGTGCGGCGTGCCATGCGCGGCAAGGTACTCGGGCGAGGCGCAGCAGCAGTGGACGTAATCGAGCAGGCGACGCGCGATCATGTTGTCCGGTGGCGTGCGCGTGGCGCGGAATGCCACATCAAATGGCTCGCGGGTCAGGTCATGACTCTCGTAACTGACGTCCAGACGCAGCTCGACTGCCGGATGGCGCGCCTGAAAGGCATTGCAGACCTCGACCAGATAACGCTCGGCGAACAGTACCGGCGCCGTGATGCGCAACACGCCGCTGTAGCCCTGACGCTCCGACTCACTCGTCTGCTCCAGGTCGTGTTCAAGCTCGCGCTCCAGTGCCAGCAGTTCGCCATGCACCGACTGCATACGCTGGCGAATGCGCTCGCCCTCCTCGGTGAGACGTACCGCCCGCGTGGTGCGGATCAGCAAGGGCGCCCCGATGTCCTGCTCCAGCCGCCGCACCTGCTCGGAGAGATGAGCACGCGACACACCCAGCGCCTTGGCCGCCCGGGTGAAGCTGAGGGATTCCGCCACCTGAGCGAACAACATCAGTCGCTCCACCTGCTTGTGATGCCGCATCCTGCCTGCTCCTCATGTCAGTCACCCGGGATTTCAGTGAACGAGCCTGCCACAGCATTGTACGTTCTGACGAACAATCTATTCGTTCGCATGTGCTTATCAGACCTGCAGACGCGACCTAGACTGAAGGCGTCATGCGATGTCGCCTCACCCCTAGGTGACATCGACGCCTCCACTCGCGAAAGGACTCCGCCATGCGCTATACCCCGGCTGAAGATCGCTACGAACGCATGCACTACCAGCGCTGCGGCAAGAGCGGCCTCAAACTGCCCCGCCTGTCACTGGGGCTCTGGCACAACTTCGGCAACAACGCCCACGAAGATAATGCGCGCGCCATCTGCCAGACCGCCTTCGATCTGGGTATCACCCACTTCGATCTGGCCAACAACTACGGGCCGCCACCGGGCAGCGCCGAGGAAATGTTCGGTCGCATGCTCAAGCGCGACTTCGCCGGCTACCGCGATGAGATGGTGATCTCCACCAAGGCGGGCTATCACATGTGGCCTGGCCCCTACGGCGAATGGGGCAGCCGCAAGTACCTGCTCTCGAGTCTGGACCAGAGCCTCAAGCGCATGGACCTCGATTACGTCGACATCTTCTATTCGCACCGCTTCGATCCGGACACGCCGCTGGAAGAGACGATGGGCGCGCTTGACAGTGCCGTGCGCTCCGGCAAGGCGCTCTATGCGGGCATCTCCTCCTACAATGCCCAGCGTACCCGCGAAGCCGCCGCCATCCTGCGCGAGCTGGGCACGCCGTGCATCATCCATCAGCCCAGCTATTCGATGATCAATCGCTGGATCGAGGAAGACGGCCTGCTCGACACCCTCGATGACGAGGGCATCGGCTCCATCGTGTTCTCGCCGCTGGCCCAGGGCGTGCTGACCAACAAGTATCTGGGCGGCGTGCCACAGGATAGTCGCCTGGCACGCGGCGGAGCGATCAAGGAAGACCACCTCACCGAGGACAATCTGGAGCGGGTGCGCGCCCTCAACGCCATCGCCGAGCGCCGTGGCCAGTCGCTGGCCCAGATGGCCCTCGCCTGGGCGCTGCGTGGCAACCGCGTCACCACCGCACTGATCGGCGCCAGCCGTCCGGAACAGGTCAGCGATTGCGTCAAGGCGCTGGATCATCTCGACTTCACCCAGGCCGAGCTCGACGAGATCGATCGCTACGCCGTCGATGGCGGCGTCAATCTGTGGGCGCGCTCGTCCAATGCCTGAGCTCGTGCCTGAGCCGCGACTGATGCAGTGAAGCGCGTGAACCACATCGCCCCCGCCGAGTGAGACTCGACGGGGGCGATGTGTTTTGGCGTGACGTGCTGATGTATTGAGTTCAGCCGCCGTGCTCTGACAACGAGCTCTGACAACGTGCTCAGCCGCCGGCGGCAATGCCGTGCTCGCTGGCGAGCAGCGCGCGGTAATCGGCGTAGCCCTTGCGGTAGGCGGCCACTCCTTCGGCCTGAGGCCGGGCGAGTGTCGCGTGATCCAGCGCGACCAGCCGCTCGCAGAGTTGCTCAAGCGTCTCGCCGTGGCGGCCCTGTCCATCTGCGCCTGACTGTCCTAGACACCAGCCCGCCTGAATCGCGGCGCCCAGGGCGGCGGCCTCGGTCACCTGCGGGCAGACCACCTCGAGGCCGAGAATGTCGGCCAGCATCTGACGCCACAGCGGGCTTTTGGCACCACCGCCCACCAGGCGGATCTGGCGCGCCTCACTGCCCAGCGGCCCCATGCACTCGAGTGCGTAGCGCAGGCCGTAACTTGCGCCTTCCATGGTCGCGCGGCACAGGTTGGCCGGGGTGGCATTGCGACTGTACAGCCCATGGAAACTGGCCTGGGCACGCGGCAGCATCGGCACGCGTTCGCCATTGAAGAACGGCAGCACCTGCACGCCCTCGGCTCCGCGCGGGGCACTTGTCACCTGGGCGGAGAAGGTGGCGATGTCGAAGCCGAACATCTCGCGTACCCGCGTGGTCGCCGATGTCACATTCATGGTGCACACCAGCGGCAGCCAGCCACCATCGCTGGCGCTGAAACTGGCCACCTGGGGATCGCAGCCGGCCGGATAGTCCGCCGACCAGGCGCATACCGTGCCGGAGGTGCCCATGCTGAGCGTCACCCGCCCCGGCGCGATGTTGCCGGTGCCGATGGCGCTCATCATGTTGTCGCCGCCGCCGCTGGAGACGATGACGTCGTCACGCAGCCCGAAGCGCGCGGCGATCTCGGGGCGAATGCGTCCGGCCGGCTGATGGGATTCGATCAATCGGGGCAGCACGCGCCGGGCGTCGAGCTCCGGGGCGATCTGCGCGAAGACATCCTGATGCCAGCAGCGCCGCCGGGTATCGAAATAGCCGGTGCCCGAGGCATCGCCGTATTCCGCGACGCGCTCGCCGGTCAGCCAGAAGTTGAGATAGTCATGCGGCAGCAGGATGCTGGCGATGCGCTGGTAGCGCTCGGGATGCTGCTCACGCAGCCAGGCGAGCTTGGAGGCGGTGTAGCCGGTCTGCAGCACCAGGCCGAGCGTCTCCAGACAGCCCGCCTCACCTCCCAGCGCCTCAATCAATGTGGCATTGTGCTCGCTGGTCTCGGTGTCACACCACAGCTTGGCCGGATGGAGCGGCACGCCGGCCGCATCCAGCACCACCATGCCATGCTGCTGACCGGACACTCCGATCGCCGCGATGCGCTGCGGGTCCAGCTGCGAGGTAGCCAGTGCATCAGCGAAGGCGCCCTCAAGCGCCGCCACCCAGTCCTGCGGGTCCTGCTCGCGGCGTCCGTTGGCGCCTTCCTGCAGCGCATGACTGCGCTGGCCCTGGGCCACGATGCTCCCGCAGGCCGGATCGACGATCACCACCTTGGTACTCTGAGTCCCACAATCAACGCCTACCCACATGGGGCTCTCCCTGCCATCCGTCATTCAGCGGTCTTCCCCATCGGGGCCGATGGGGGCATTCGCGAGGCGCCAACGCCAGTCGGCGCTGAGCGAGTCCTGCTTGATCAGGTGCGCGTTGAGCATGTCCTTGTGATGGGTGCGCTCGTGGGCACCGCGAGCGTCCTGGCCCATCTCGCGCCAGCGATGCAGCAGACGCGGCACCAGCACCTCATCCTCGATATCCAGAAAGATGCTGATATCGAACAAGCCAAGCAGCGCGTCCCAGGGCGCGTGGCGCAGCAGCAGATAGTTGCCCTCGACCAGCACGATGCGATGGTGGGTCTCGACCACGCGGCCACCGGCACGCGCCAGGTCCAGCGGGCGATCGAAGACCGGCACGGCGACCGGGCCATCATCGGCGCGCACCCTGACGAGATCATGATAGAGCCCGCGCGCATCGAAGGTCTCCGGTGCGCCCTTGACGTAGAGCAGGCCCTGCGGCGCCAACACGGCATTGTCGTAGTGATAGCCATCCATCGGCACCACCACGGCGATGCCGGGTTCCAGCGCATTGAGGGTCTCGCACAGGGATTCCGACAACGTCGACTTGCCCGCCGCCGGCGGGCCGGCGAGGGCCACGATGGTACGTGTGCGCTGACTGGAGGCGTGTTCCGCCAGCACACGGCTGGCCATGTCGTCCAATGAGGGCGACATGTGGGCCAGGCGAGAATCGGGTAAAGATGTCACGTGACTACCTCATTCATGGATGCGCACCCTTGCAGCGGGACGGAAGGTGTCTCTCATCCTTAGCTCATCCAGTTGCCACCGTCGACATTGAGTGTCTGGGCGACGACGAAATCGCTGTCTTCACAGGCCAGAAATACCGCGGCGCCGGCGTGGTCATCCGGCAGCCCCATGCGTCCATAAGGTACCGCCTCACCGACCAGACGTTTCTTCTCGCCCAGCGGGCGCTGTTCATGATGGGCGAACAGCGCATCGACCTGATCCCACATCGGCGTGTCGACCACGCCCGGCGCGATGCCATTGACATTGATGCCATGGCGGATGAGATCAAGCCCGCAGGACTGGGTCAGGCTGATCACGGCGGCCTTGGAGGCACAATAGGCGCTGACCAGCGCCTCGCCGCGTCGTCCGGCCTGCGAGGCCATGTTGATGATCTTGCCGCCCTGCCCGCGCTCGACCATCGTTCTGGCCACCGCCTGCAGGGTGAAGAACAGCCCTTCGGCATTGACCGCCAGCTGGTGGCGCAGCATGCCCTCGCTGACCTCCAGCACCGGCGCCATGGCGAAGACGGCGGCATTGTTGACCAGAATATCGATCGGCCCCAATTGTGCCTGCACGCATTCCAGCATGCTCTGACGCGAGACGCTCGACGTCACGTCCAGCGTCACCGCCAGGACGCGTGCCTGCGGCCCGGCCTGCTCGCGCAGCTGCTGGGCGGCGCGCTCCGCCGCCTCGCCATTGATGTCCGCCAGCGCCACATAGGCGCCCTCGGCGACATAGCGGGTGGCGATGGCCAGGCCGATACCGCCTGCAGCGCCGGTGACCACCGCCACCTTGCCGGCGAGCCGGGCGCTGCGCGGCGAGGTCAGCGGCTCACTATTATTGGCCGACTCGGATAGCGTCTGCATGTTGTCACCCCCTGACGGTGCTCATGTGGCGCTCAGGTCGCTGGCCTGACCGATACGCAGCTGACTGATCAAACCACTGACCTCCTCCATGCTTGCACGGCTCTGCCAGGCACCCGCCTCCAGCTGACGCTGGGCGTGGCCCGGCGGAATATGCCCGGCGCCGGTGAAGCCGATCACGCGCAGACCAGCCGCGACCGCCGCGCTGACGCCGGCGAGGCTATCCTCGATCACCACGCACTCCAGGGCATCGCGCCCCAGCTGACGCAGCGCCAGCTGATAGACGTCCGGCGCGGGCTTGGGGCGCGCGACCTGCTCGGCCGTGAAGAGCGGCACCGAGCCCAGCCAGCGATCCAGACCGGTAGCGGCCAGCGAGGCACGCACTCGCCGCTCGGCACTGTTGGAGACGATCGCCACGGCCACGCCATTCGCCAACAGCCCGCCAAGCAGTTCCGCCATGCCGCTGATGGGCGCAAGTTCCTTTGCCAGACGTGACTCGATGGCGTGGTCGATGCGCTCCATCGCCTGCGGCGGCAGGGTGTGAGCGCTCATGGCCTCCAGATGCCCCAGGATGGCCTCGGTGGTCATGCCCAGCGCCGCGCGCAGCTCGGCCTCGGTGTCGAGGTCCGGCAGCCACTCACCCAGCTGACGCGACAGCTCCTCCTCGGCCAGCACTTCGCTGTCCACCAGCACGCCATCACAATCGAAGATCACCTGCTGCAAGGGTGTACTCATCTCATCATCCTCTCTGGCTTCCCGATTCGCGGCTGCGCGGTTCATGCGCGGGCTTCCTGTGCGGCGCTGGCACTGGACAGGGAATTGTCCTGACGCGTCAGGCTGGTCAGCGGGTGACGGTTGAGATTCTGCAGCGCCAGCCCTTCACGGGTGAAGAGGTGCGCCCGCTCGGTATCGAAGCCATAGCGGATGCTGTCACCCACGCGGCTGTTGACGTCGCCATCCGCCATCAGGATCCAGCCGCTGTCGGACTGCTCGTCGGACTTGAGGCCGCCGATCGGCGTATCGCCGGAACCATCCGGAGTCGCCAGGTACAGGGAGGTCACCCCGCCCAGACGCTCGATGACCTGAACCTGGCCGCTGAACGGGCCTTGCGCGTCGAGCATCAGATGCTCGGGGCGCACGCCCAGCGTCAGGCTGTCGCCGACGATGACCGAGGCGCCATCTTCGGTCTGGCTCACCACCGGAATCAGGCGCTCGCTGCCGTCGGGCAGGCGCACCGTGACGCCCTCGCCGGCCACGCCAGTGACGGTGATATCGAGGAAATTCATCTTCGGCGAGCCGATGAAACCGGCCACGAAGCGGTTGCGCGGGTGATGGTAGAGCTCCATCGGCGAGCCGACCTGCTCGACCACGCCACCCTGCAGCACGACGATCTTGTCGGCCATGGTCATGGCTTCGACCTGGTCGTGGGTCACGTAGATCATGGTCGCCTTGAGCTCGGCATGCAGGCGCGCCAGCTCGATGCGCATCTGCACCCGCAGTGCGGCGTCCAGGTTGGAGAGCGGCTCATCGAACAGGAAGATGCTCGGATTGCGCACGATGGCGCGACCGATGGCGACACGCTGGCGCTGACCACCGGAGAGTGCCTTGGGCTTGCGGTCCAGCAGCGGCCCGAGCTGCAGCACCTCGGCGGCGGCGTTGACCTTCTCGGCGCGCTCTTCCTTGGAGACACCGGCGAGCTTGAGGCTGAAGCCCATGTTCTCGCCCACCGTCATGTGCGGGTAGAGCGCGTAGCTCTGGAACACCATCGCCAGGCCGCGCTCGGCCGGGCCGATATCGTTCATGCGCTTGCCATCGATCAGGATGTCACCGGAGGTCGCGTTCTCGAGACCGGCGATCATGCGCATCAGCGTGGACTTGCCACAACCGGACGGGCCGACGAAGACCACGAATTCCTGGTCCTTCACTTCCAGGTCGACTCCCTTGATGACCTGGGTGGTGGAGGCGCTGGCGCCGCTGCCGGAGGTGAATTCCTTGACGATGTTCTTGAGCGTGAGTGTGGACATGGGAAGTTTCCTTATCCGCACCTGCCCGAGGGCAGGTGATGGCAAATTTGGGTGGCATGGCAAGGGTGCAACATGCGTGTGGCTCTCGGCCGCCTGCGCTGATCTGCTATCAGTCAATGTTCATCAGGCAATGTTCATCAGCCAATGTGGCTCAGGCGGCGTACCTCTCTGTGGCTTTTGCGTCTTGCGTGTGCGTCTTACATGTCTCTGACTGGCGCGGATTACTTGACGGCGCCGAAGGTCAGGCCGCGTACCATCTGCTTCTGGGTCATCCAGCCGAAGATCAGGATCGGCGCGATGGCGAGCGTGGAAGCCGCGGACAGCTTGGCCCAGAACAGCCCTTCCGGACTGGAGAAGGACGCGATGTAGGCGGTCAGCGGTGCGGCGTTGGAGGTGGTCAGGTTCAGACTCCAGAACGCCTCGTTCCAGCTCAGGATCACGCACAGCAGACCGGTGGAAGCGATGCCCGGCAGGGTCAGCGGCAGCAGCAGGTGGAAGATCTCCTGCAGGGTGCTGGCGCCATCCATGCGCCCGGCTTCGAGGATGTCCTTGGGGATGTCCTTGAAGAAGGTGTAGAGCATCCAGACCACGATCGGCAGGTTCATCAGCATGTAGATGATGATCAGGCCGGTGCGGCTATCCAGCAGGCCCAGATCGCGGAAGATCAGGTAGACCGGCAGCAGCACGCCCACGGACGGCAGCATCTTGGTCGACAGCATCCACAGCAGAGTCCCCTGGGTACGCTTGGTGGGAAGGAAGGCCATCGAGTAGGCGGACGGAATCGCGATCAGCAGCGCCAGCAGCGTTGCCCCGAGCGAGATCACCACACTGTTGAGGGCGTACTTGAAGTAGTCCGCACGTGCCTGGATCTCGATATAGCCCTCGACGCTGGGCGTGAAGAACAGGCTCGGCGGCGTGGCGATCGCCTCGGCCTCGGTCTTGAAGCTGGTGAGGATCATCCAGAAGATCGGGAAGAACATCACCAGCGCGATGGTCCAGGCCACCAGGGTCAGGACAAGCTTCTTGTTGATCACGCTGCGACGCGCGCGACTGGCGCTGACGGCAGCGCTGGCGGCGGCCACGGAATTGGAAGTTGAAGTCGACATCATTGAGTCTCCCTGTGCTGAGCGCTTGTCATCAGTTCTCGAGATTCTTGGCGACGGTACGCACCAGGAAGAAGGCCACGATATTGGCCAGGATGATGGCGATCACGCCACCGGCGGAGGCACCACCCACATCGAAGTCCAGCAGGGCGCGGATGTAGATCAGGTACGCCAGGTTGGTCGAGGCAAGCCCCGGACCACCGGAGGTAGTGACGAAGATCTCGGCGAAGATGGTCAGCAGGAAGATCATCTCGATCATCACCACCACGCTGATGGCACGCTTGAGGTGCGGCAGGGTGATGTAGAAGAAGATCGCCACCGGCCCTGCCCCGTCCATGCGCGCCGCCTCGACCTGGTCGTCATCCAGTGACTGGATGGCGGTCAGCAGGATCAACACCGCGAACGGCAGCCACTGCCAGGTGACGATGATCACGATGGAGGTCAGCGGCAGACTGGCGAACCAGTCGATGGCCGGCAGACCGAACAGCCCGGCGACCCAGGCGAGAATGCCGTTGACCGGATGCATCATCATGTTCTTCCACACCAGGGCACTCACGGTGGGCATGATGAAGAACGGCGCGATCACGAACAGACGCGCGACGCCGCGGCCGAAGAATTCCTGCTGCAGCAATACCGCCAGCAGCGTGCCGCCGACCACGGTGGCGACCAGTACCCAGCCCACCAGCAGCAAGGTGTTGCCCATGGCGGTCCACAGGGACGGGTCGGTCAGCAGGTAGTAATAGTTGTCGACGCCGGCAAAGCCGGACACCGACGGCATCATCAGGTTGTAACGCTGGAAGGAGAACCACAGGGTCATGACCAGTGGTACCAGCATCCACATCAACAACAGGCTTACGGCTGGGGCTTGCAGCGACAGGGTTCGCAATCCCCCGACGGTGCGTCCGGATGCTCTCGTGCGCATGGTGAGTCCTTCGATACGGTGAGGAAGTCCGGCAATGCGGCGGGCTTCAGGCCGAGGCTCCCCATGCCACGCCGCGAGGGCGTTGCAGGAGTCTCGAGAGGAAGGGGGTACCGCGGGCGCCGGACGGGGCTCCCGCCGTGCTTCGAGTCAATCTCTGTTGAGGCTCTAGGCAAGACGGGAGGCCGTTGCAACGTTCAGATCAGATCGGTTGGGATCAGACCGGTTGGATCAGATCAGTAACCCGACTGGCGCATGGTGCGCTCGGTGGAACGCTGGGCGGAGGACAGTGCCTGCTCGACCGACATCTGGCCGGCCAGCGCCGCGGCGATCATCTGACCCACCTGGGTACCGATGGACTGGAATTCCGGAATGGTCACCATCTGCACGCCGACATAGGGCACCGGTTCCAGGGTCGGGTCAGTCGGGTCGGCACTGGTGATGGCGTCCATCACGAAGCCGGCGAAGGGTGCGGCGTCCTTGTAGGACTGGTTCTCGTAGGTGGAGACACGGGTGCCCGGCGGGATGCTGGCCCAGCCTTCACGCTCGCCGACCAGGTTCACGTATTCCTGGGAAGTGGCCCAGGTGATGAAGGTCTGGGCGGCATCCTTGGACTTGGAGGATTCCGGAATCGCCAGCGCCCAGGACCACAGCCAATGCGAGCCCTTCTCCGTCTTGGCGATCGGTGCCGGCGCGAAGCCCAGCTTGTCGGCCACGGAAGATTCCTTCGGGTTGTAGAGCTTGCCGGCCGCCGAGGTAGCGTCGACCCACATGCCGCACTTGCCGCTGGAGAACAGTGCCAGGTTCTCGTTGAAGCCGTTGGATGTCGCGCCCGGCGGGCCGTACTTGCCCATCATGTCGACGTAGAAGTTGATGGCCTCGCTCCAGGCCGGGGAATCCAGCTGCGGTTCCCACTCCTCATTGAACCAGCGGCCACCGAAGCTGTTGACCATGGTGCCCAGCACCGCCATGTTCTCGCCCCAGCCCGGCTTGCCGCGCAGGCAGATGCCGTAGACGCCTTCATCCGCGGAGTTGAGCTTGGCGGCCCAGTCGTTGACCTGACTCCAGGTCGGCTGCTCCGGCATCTCGATACCGGCCTGCTCGAAGAGGTCCTTGCGGTAGTAGAGCATGGAGCTTTCGCCATAGAACGGCAGCGCGTAGAGGCCCTTCTTCTCGCCTTCGGTCACGCTCAGACCATCACGCACCGGCTTGATCAGGTCATCGACCTGATAGTCCTCCGGCAGGTTGTCGAGCTTGGTCAGCCAGCCATGCTTGGCCCAGATGGGCACTTCATAGGTGCCGATGGTCATGACATCGAACTGGCCACCCTGAGTCGCCACATCGGTCGTCAGACGCTGACGCAGCACGTTCTCTTCCAGTACCACCCAGTCGAGGGTGATGTCCGGATGCGCCTTCTCGAATTCGCTGGTCAGGCTCTGCATGACCACCATGTCGGCGTTGTTGACGGTCGCGACGGTGATGGTCTCGGCACTGGCCTGGGCGCTGAGCGGCGCCAGGGCAGCGACACTGGCGAGCGAGAGCAGATGACGGCGGGACTTGGTGATGTGAGGTAGGCGCATGAGGGCACTCCATCGGGGCGTTATTGGCATTGTTCTTTTCGAGGGCAGCGGCGCCTT
The DNA here is from genome assembly GCF_046566945.1 of Cobetia sp. SIMBA_158. Taxonomy (NCBI): domain Bacteria; kingdom Pseudomonadati; phylum Pseudomonadota; class Gammaproteobacteria; order Oceanospirillales; family Halomonadaceae; genus Cobetia; species Cobetia sp. SIMBA_158. The sequence continues at coordinate 726,973 of NZ_JAWJYL010000001.1, read as the reverse complement.
GGGCACCGATACCTTCCCATCAACCGGCTTGGTGAACGGATGTCCTGGCGAGACATCGCGACGCAAACACGTTCGATCAAAACGTCATTCAGTGAACAAATGATCGGATCAGACCTGTGAAAAAGCAAACCCTGAAGCGCTATACCTTGGGCTATACAACCTTGGGATCTGATCCTTTGGGTGTAGGCCACAAGGCGGCATGGCCACTGAGCTTGCGTGCAATTCAGCATAGACAGATATTAGCGTTAAACGAAACAACGCACGCCACGATTGCCGCCCCGATTCTTTAGCATTGAGGCGAACAAACGCGCTCGATTGTCAGACAAGAGAAGACAGCGTTCGCCCCAAAAGTCGTGGCTCCGACGCAAGGATGGGAGAACCAAGGGGAAATAAAGAGAGAACAAAGAGCGAACCAAGAGAGAGCAAAGAGAAAGAAAAAACCCAGGTATCGCGGAGAAATAGCAAAGGAATGGTGACGGAAACGCCCGGCATCGCGCGGGCAACGACAATGCTGAACCCTGACCACGATAACGACACCGCGAACGACACAAAGAACGACACCAGGAGCAAGGCATGGGGCCATACGCCCTGCCCTGCTCCCGATGACTCGCTCGGCGCCTTGTACGGCGTCTTGTACGACGCGTATCCACGGGAGCCTGTCATCGGGAGTCATTCGTCAAGCGCAAGCCATCAGCAGAAAACCATCAGGCTGCAGACATCACGATGAAATCATACGAAGACGGCAGTTCTCTGCTCACTCCTTGAGGGCCGCACAGACCCGCTGGGCAGCCACCTCATCGATGATCAACCCTTGCAGCCAACCACCGCGCAATGCACTCAGGATGGCCGGCACCTTGTCGTGCCCGCCCGCCAGCCCGATCAGCGGCTGCGCCTTGAGCGAGGTCAGCGGCACACTGGTGATGCGCTGCGCCAGCGGGCAATCGATCAGCCGGCCATGGGTGTCCAGCGGCCAGCCCATCAGCTCGCCCACGGCACCGACTTCCATCAGCTCATCGCGCTCGGCGGCGCTGATGAACTGATCCTGGAACAGCGTCGCCTGGGCATCGAGACGCCCGATGCCGATCATGCCCACATCGGCCTCACAGGCGACCTTGAACACCGCCTTGACCAGATTCTGCCCCTGCAGCGACTCTTTCTCCTCGATGCTGGCCGCCACCACGGGCGCGGGCAGCAGGAAGCGATCAGCGCCGATCTTGTCCGCCAGCAGCATCACGCCGTCATAGCGGTTGGAGGAGCCATCCAGCGCCACATTGCCGACCAGTGACACGATGCGATGCTGGGGGCGCTCGCTGCGACTCAGCGCTTCCACCGCCGCGCGCACCGCACGCCCGGTACTCAGCGAGATGGTCTGCGGTTGCTGGCGACCGAGATAGAACGCCAGACGCTCGGCACCCGCCACCGCCAGATACTCCGCGATGCTCTCCGGTGACTGGGTGTCCGAGGGCACCACATCGCAGAAGCTCAGCCCGAAGTGCTCCACCAGCGTATCCGACAGCGCCATGCTGCTGGCCACGGGATGATCGATGGAGATCTTGACCAGCCGCTCCTGGCGCGCCAACGACAGCAGGCGCTGCACGCCGGGGCGCGACACCCCCAGCTGAACCGCGATGTCATCCTGGGTCCGTCCACCGACATATGACAACCATGCAGCCCGCGCAGCCTGCTCCAGTCGCTGTTCAAACTTGTCCATGCGCTTTCTTCCACACTGTCGATTGAGACCAACACTTTCCACGCCGCCGCCACCGAGCACAAGTGCCACGCGCCAACCCGCGCACAGAACGACAACGCCCCGCCGATGAAGGCGAGGCGTTGCAGAGGCGCTTTTCTCGCGCCGATGGCATCAGCTGACAGACGCCGGCGTGCCGCGAAGGACTACATGAACCAGCGTGCGCCATACCCCCACAGCAGCACGGTGACCGCCAGCAGGCCCTCGAGAACCAGCACCCCGATCCCCAGTGTCGACCCGGTGACGAGGAAGCCTTCCTTGTTGGAGATGTCGAGCAGTGGCGGAATGCCCAGATACAGCAGGTATGCGCTGTAACACAGGCCAATGGTGCCCGCGAGGATACACACCCAGATGACGGGATAGAGCGCGACCAGCCCCGCGAGGAACATCGGCGTGGCGACATAGCCCGCGAAGATGATGCAACGCCGGCGACTGGGGTGCCCCGAGAAGCGCTGCGAGAGCATGTGAATGACAGTGCCCATGAAGCCGATCGCTGTCAGTATGGCGATATAGAACGCGATACCGGCGAAGAAGGCATCCAGTGGCTCCAGAAGAATGGCATGGCCTTCCGTCAGGCTCCAACCGAACTGCGTGGTCCCGATATAGGCGCAGATGACAGGCACCAGCGCCATGAGCAGCACATGATGTGCGTAGAGGTGGGTGATGGATTCGTGTTCCTTGCGGATGGTCTGCCATTCCCGTTGCGGATGCGCCATCAAGCCCCATACGTGGGTCAGCATGTGGTCTACCTCCCGTTGACAGTCGTCGACAATCCGGCCATGCGGTCCCGGCGCGGAGTTCGTGTCAGGGCAGTTGCACAGCCATGTTCTGAGCGTAGACCACATTGCGCCAACTGGCAGTTCAACGCCCGTTGCCCCTTCCGAATCGTGCCGGTGCAGGCGTGAAACAGGCCAACCAGGAAGCGTTGACCGAGACAGCGACAGCACGCCCTGCGCTTTTGAGAGATACTTGATTTACCCCCTATGGATGGATGGATGACGACGAATGCCAATCGGACAGCGTAGCGGCATGAAGGCAGTGCTTGTCATGCAGGGAGTGCTCGACATGAAGAGAATTTTCGGCATCAAGAGAGCGCTCGGCGTGGGCTTGGCGCTGGGGCTTTCCGCCCTGGGCACGCCCGCCCAGGCGGAGCCTGTCGAGCTGACCATGAGCCGCGAATACGGCCCCCAGACCATGATGGGCCAGCGCGCCCAGCAGTTCGTCGATCAGGTGGCATCGCTCAGCGGGGGCGAGCTCGAGATCTCCTTCGGAGAAGGCCCGCTGAGTCGGCTGCGCTCGGTGAATCATCTCGAGGCCATCAACGCCGACATCATCCAGCTGGCCGACTCCCACAGCGGCGCGCTGGCCGCCGAAATGCCGCTGTTCGGCCTCAGCTCGCTGCCGACCCTGGTCGATGACCCGCATCAGGCGCGCGAACTCTACCGCCTGGCGCGCCCCAGCTATGAAGCGCAGCTGGAAGAGCATGACCAGATTCTGCTCTATGCCCTGCCCTGGCCGCCCAGCGGGCTGTGGTCGCGCAAGCCGATCACCACACGCGATGACCTCCGGGGCGTGCCCGTGCGGGCCTACGACCGCAATACCCAACGCGTGCTGCTCAACCTTGGCGCCATCGCCACCGTGCTCGGCTGGGAGTCGATGCAACAGCAACTGGCCGAAGGCCGTATCGAGGCGGTGATGACCTCGGCCCTGGGCGGCCTGACGGCGGAGCTCAACCGCACGCTGGATCACTACACCGCGCTGCAATACGCCATGCCGCTCAATATCGTTCACATGAGCCGGTCACGCTTCGAAGCGCTCGACGAGACCCAGCGCGAGGCCCTTCTCAGCGCCGCGACCGAGATTGAAGACACCAGCTGGAACGCCATCGCCAGCGTCCTGGAGCAGACCCATGCCCAGCTGGAGGAGGCCGGCGTGACGGTCAGCAATCCGCTCTCGCCCGAACTCAAGCGCTCACTGGCACGCGCCAGTGTCAGCGTGATCGAGAGCTGGCGCAGCAAGGTTGACCTCGATCAAAGCGAACTGCTGGATCGCTATCTCGCACAACGCGATACCCTCTGAGTCAGGCGCGCGCCCGTGCCTCCAACCTTGGCCATGACGGCCGCCGCCACGACGGCCACCTTCCCCGGCAACGCTGAAAAAACCGCGTAGACACGATTCAGCTGAGCATAAACGCAGGCATGCTCTACCCTAGCGGGCATAGATAAAAGACAAAAAGAAAGGACTCCCCATGACGCCTTCTTCACGTATCTCCACCCTGTTGTCCGCTGGCCTGGCAGCGGCAGGCCTGATCGGCGCACTCAGCGCGCACGCTCAGACGACCCTCAGCATGAGCAGCGATTACGAGCCCGACACGATGATGGGCCAACGCGCTGCCGAATTCAGCCAGCAGGTCGCCAGCCAGTCCGAAGGTGACCTGACGCTGACGCTGCGCTCGGACATTCGCTCCGCCAGTCACCTGCAGGCCACCACCGGCGGTGTCATCGACATCGCCGCGACACTCAGTGGCGCGCTCGCCGAGGAAGCCCCCTTCTTCGGCATCTCCTCGCTGCCGGCGATCGCCTACGACCTCGATGAAGCTCACCGCCTCTACGTGGTCGCGAAGCCGCGCTACGAGGAACTGCTCGCCGAGTACAACCAGATCCTGCTGTATGCCCTGCCGTGGACGCCCAGCGGCCTGTGGTCGAAAGCGCCCATCGCTGACGGTGATGACCTGAAGGACATGCCGATCCGCACCTACGACCGCAACACGCAGCGTGTGCTGCTCAATCTGGGCGCGGCGCCTCAGGTCATGAGCTGGGGAGAGCTCAAACCCCTGCTTCCCAGTGGCAGCTTCCACGGCGCGCTGACCTCCGCGATGGGCGGTGTCAGTGCGGAGCTCTACCGCTACATGCCCCACTTCACCACGCTCAACTACGCGATGCCGCTCAATATCATCCACATGAATCGCGATAGCTTCGACGACCTGACAGAGGCGCAGCAGCAGGCGTTGATCGATGCCGCGCATGCCGCCGAGTCTGCCGGCTGGACGGCCACCCACAGCGTGCTGGACGAGGCCTACGCCACTCTGCAGGAGAACGGCGCGAAGCTGATCACCCCGGCCCCACCTGAGCTGCAGGATGCCCTCGAGGAAGCCAGCCAGCATGTGGTGGAAAGCTGGAAGCAGAAGGTCACCAGTGAAGATCGCGAACTGCTGAGCAGGTATCTCGAATCACGCCCTGAGCGCTGAGCCCGAAAGCACTGATGATCGACAGACTCCAGACACGACAACGGCACCCTCGGGTGCCGTTGTCGTCTGCGTGCGCTTCACGTCTTGTGCAATAGGGCTCGGCTCAACGATGCGACGCCGCCAGCCCCGCGCCGGCCACGACGAACAGACTGCCCGTGGTGCGGTTGAACAGCCGCACGCGCCGATGGCTATCAAACCAGCGACTGATGCTGGAACCCGCATGGGCGTAGGTGCTCATCGTCAGCAGGTCCACCACCAGCCAGGTCAGCGCCAGCACCACGAACTGGGGCAGCTGCGGCTGGGCCATGTCGATGAAGTTGGGAAACAGCGCGCCGAAGAACAGCAGGTCCTTGGGGTTGCTGATCCCGATACTGAAGCCCTTGCGGCACAGTTGCCAACGCGTGGCTCGGGCGCGCATCTGCCCGTCTTCCCCCACAGCATCGAACACCACCGGCTGGGATGGCGCCCGCCAGGCCTGAATGCCCAGATAGATGAGATAGAGCGCCCCAACGATCTTCAGCACCAGAAACCCCGTCTCGGAGGCCGCCAATGCCGCGCCGAGGCCCAGCGACGACAAGGCCATCAACACCAGTGACGCCGCCGCCCCGCCCGCCACCGTCGCGAACGAGCGGCGTCGGCCGTGGCGCAGACCATGATCCATGCACAGCAACGCAAACGGTCCGGGAAAGGTGATCAAGGCGGTGATGACGCTGACATATGCCAGCCAGACGGTGAGTTCCACTGGGGTTCCTTGTCGTTCAACGAGTGACGAACTGCTGAAAGGTGACCTGCCAATATCGCGGCTCTACGCCACGCCAGCAACACTTTTCGCTCCGATCAGCTCGGCAAGACAGCCGCTCCCCTCTTTGAGCATGTTGTTGCTGCCGGTAACCACTTCTGCGGGGGCTGCCAGGCATTGACAACCAGTCTCCATCACACTTCACTCAAGCAAGGAGACTGCCAAGCTCTCTTTGCAAGGGCGCTATTCACAAGGGGCCTGCTCACAAGGGCCCTGCTTACAAAAGCTCTGATCACAAGGGCTCTGATCACAGAACTCTGCCCCAGATTCAGGACGAATCTGGCGACACTTAACTACCAGGGAAGAACCATGAGTGACTGCGTGTTTTGTCAGATCGTTGCAGGCCACAGTCAAAGCCATGTCGTGGCCGAAGATGAGCACTTCCTGGCCTTTCTCTCCATCTTCCCCTCTACTCCGGGCAACACGGTCGTCATTCCCAAACGCCACCTGGGCAGCTGCGTGTATGAACAAGATGATGAGGTGATTATCGGCCTGATGCGCTTCACGCGCCGCGTGGCACACAAGCTCGACGCCTACTTCGGGGTAGCACGCACCGCCATCATCTTCGAGGGTTACGGCGTCAACCACCTGCACGCCAAGCTAATCCCGCTGCATGGCACACAGCCAGGCGAATGGCAGGCCAGAAACTCGAAGATGAAGTACTACATGACCGAATACGATGGCTACGTCGTCAGCGCCGATGGCCCGTGCGGGGACGATACGCAACTAGCGGCACTGGCGGCATAGATACTCAAACAGCCATTAAGCTGAAGTGAAAAGCGCCCAGTAAAACCACTAGTATCATTGCCATATTGTCAACTTAATTTCTTCTGAAAAACTAAATACGGTCTCATATACCACTATCAAATAAACTTAAATTTATATAGCATTACATATGTGTTTGACAATCACTTCTTCCAAACAATATTCACGCAAATCGAACATTCAAACATCTTGAACACATCGCATTTTCGCATGATGTTCCGAGACGTGAAATGTCCCCTCAAATTATAGATACAAAATCACAGGTTAACATTGACAAAAACCACCCATTATAAGAAACTCATATTACATAGCATCTAAAGACCACTAAAGTTATACTCAAATTCAGAAATAAAAATATAATTAATAACAAGGAGCTCACTAAAATGACAAGATCGTGGAAAGATGATTTTTACCAGAGATTATCGTTTTCAGAAACATTAAATGATGAAGCTGCGCAAAAAGCTTATGATTACAAAAACAAGCACCTCCCTAATAAACTATATCGTTATAGAAGTTTAGAAAAAAAACTGCGCGAAAAACAAAATCTCGAAAATGACAACTTATATCTATCGTCTCCAGAGAACTTTAATGATCCGTATGACTGCGCCTGTAAAATTAGCAATCATCTTATCATCTACTACTACTGCACAAATAATTACTTGAACATATTTTCACGCTGGAAGAAACCTGTTTTTAGCAAGCATAAATTAGACTACCGCTTACTAATATCTAATTGCTCTCACTACACGAGAAGTTATTTAAAAAAGTACGAGGATGAGCATCATGAAACTCCAGACTATAGCAATATAATTAAAAACATAAGAGATGATATTCTCATCTCTTGCTTTTCTGAATGCTACACCTCAACACTGATGTGGTCACATTATGCAAATGAACACAAAGGTATTTGCATAGAATACAATCTTGATAACCTCAAAGGCGACATATATTCTATATTCAATAAAAGGATGTACCCTGTACTTTATAGCAACATCATGGCTGATGCGACACAACTAGCCATTGACTCTATATTTCAACAAACAACTCAAAATGTTCTCAACCATATATTTATCAAGCCTGCAGTTAACAAGAGCATAGATTGGGCATATGAAAAGGAATGGCGGATAGTTGCCCCAAGAATCGATAACAGAGTAATAACCACTCCTACACCAAGCAGAATAATTTTAGGCTCCAGAATATCTAGCGAAGATGAAAAGTGGGTCAGAGAAGTCGGCCTAAATAAAGGCATACCAGTAGTCAAGGCTATCCACTCTCACATATATCACAGCATGAACCTTACTCGAGAATCATGAAGTACCCCTTATTTTCTTATCGCTAAATATTGCTCTCTTTTTTACGTGGGTCAAATGGCATCGAATAGTCAACCTCCTGACACAGTGTGCCTGATAATCGCGAACAGTGAGTAGAAGCCAAAATAGGAGATATCGATATTCCAAACACAAAAAAGCCCCCCTTTCGGGAGGCTTTTTTGAAGAATCTGGAGCGGGTGAAGGGAATCGAACCCTCGTCTTAAGCTTGGGAAGCTTCTGCTCTACCATTGAGCTACACCCGCAGGGCGGTGCATTGCGCACGCCAGAACTGCATTGTACTCAACGACTTAGCGCGGTCAAGCAACATCTGATGGAGCGGTTGCCGCAGGCGGCGTCGTACTGGCGATGTTGGTGGCCAAGCCGTTGATTGCATTCAGTATTCAAGCGCCAGTGATAATTCTCAGGCTGCGCAGCTATCGAGTTGCGCCAGCAGCACGCCACGGCGGGCGTCACTCATGCCGAGGCCTTCGCCGCGCTGCGGGAAGGCGGCGTCGATGGCGTTGCGGCACAGAGTGAGCCACTGCGCCTCGCTGAGTTCCAGCGCTTGCTGCACGGCGATGAAGTTGTCGAGCATGCCGCCGCCGAAATAGGCCGGGTCATCCGAGTTGAGGGTGATATTGAGGCCCGCCTCGATCAGCTTCGGCAGCGGGTGGTCTTCCATTCGCTCCACCACCTTGAGCGCGACATTGGACAGTGGGCACACCGTCAGCGGGATACGCCGCTCGGCCAGTTCCGCCACCAGAGCGGCATCTTCCAGGCAGCGCACGCCGTGATCGATACGCTCCACCCCCAGCACCTCAAGCGCCGTGCGGATGTACTCTGCTGGGCCTTCCTCACCTGCGTGCGCGACACGATGCCAGCCGCGCTCCCCCGCAAGCTGGAAGACTTCGGTGAACTTCTCCGGCGGATTGCCGATCTCGGCGCTGTCCAGGCCGACACCCACGAAGCGTGACTCGAAGGGAATCAGCGCATCGAACAGCTCGCGCGCAGACGCCGCGGAATGACAACGCAGGAAGCTCGGCACCAGCGCCGAGGTGATATCGAATTCCTTCACCGCCTCACGGCAGGCGCGCTCCAGCCCCGCGAACTGGGTTTCCAGACTCACGCCACGCGCCAGATGCGCCTGCGGATCGAAGAACAGCTCCAGATGCTTGACGCCATCGGCGCTCGCACGGCGGAAGTAGTCCTGCGCCAGGCGGTAGAAGTGTGACTCGTCATTCAGGACGCCCATGCCCTGGTAATAGAGTGCGAGGAAGGCAGGCAGATCCGCGAAGTCATAGGCGACCTCGACCTCCTCCAGGGTGGCGTAGGGCAATTCGATGCCCTGCTCCGCCGCCAGCTCGAACATCAAGGCCGGCGTCAGCGAGCCTTCGATGTGCAGGTGCAGCTCCACCTTGGGCAGGCGGGCGAGAAAGTCGTGCATGCGCGGGGTAAGGGTCATGGCCCGTCTCCTCAATGAAAGGCGGCGGCTGGAAGATCGCGGAGCGCTCACCACAGCCTGATGGCGCAATTCTAGCAATCCCGAGACCACCTTGAGGAGTGACGGCGCGGGAAATGCGATTTCTCTGCGCGATGCCCGCCTGCCGTGCCTTTTCGCGACTCTCCGAAATAGGCTATTTTCGTTCATTCGCACTCTCGCAAGCTCACCACAACAGTCATGAGCGTGCGACAGCCAGCAACGCCCAGCCCCATGCCGCGCTGACTGACATAACCATAACGATCGACGCTGAACACCAAGGACATGATTGCCATGCACGCCATATCCCCTGCCCGCCATCCCTTCTCACGCAGAAAGCATGCTCGACAGCGCGCTGGCGCCCTGCCCACTGCGCTGCTGCTCAGCCTTGGCCTGCTGGCACCCTTGAGCGCCAACGCCGCCCAAGAGGAGCAGAACGAACAGACCGACTTCGCCCCGCAGGGCAAGACGGAGTGCATCGCGCCAGCCAAGCCCGGCGGTGGTTGGGATTTCACCTGTCGCAGCGTGGCCCGCCTGCTGGATGAGCAGAACCTCATCCCTGCCGGCATGCAGACCCTCAACGTGCCCGGCGCCAGCGGTGGCGTCGCCTTCGCGCATGTGAAGTCCAAGCGCCACGCCGATGAGCAGGTCATCGTCGCCGCCTCGAGCGCGACCACCACCCGCCTGGGCCAGCATGCCTATCAGGACGGCAAGGTCGACGACGTACGCTGGCTGATGACCCTCGGCGCCGACTACGGTGTGATTGCCGTGGCCGAGGACTCGCCCTATCAATCGCTGAACGAGCTGCTGGCCGCCATGCAGGCAGACCCCAAGGCGGTGCGCTTCGCCGGTGGCGATGTCGCGGGCGGCTTCGATCACCTCAAGGTGCTGATGGCGGCGCGTGAGGCGGGTATCGACAACCTGCGCGCCCTGCCGTACCTCGCCTACGACTCCGGCTCCGTCGCCATCACCCAGGTGATGGGCGGCCACCTCGAAGCCTTCACCGGCGACATGACCGAGGCCCGCGGCTTCGTCGAATCCGGCCACCTGCGCCTGCTGGCAGTGTTCAGTGAAGAGCGTCTGCCCGGTCAGTACAGCGACATCCCCACCGCGCGTGAGCAGGGCATCGATGTGGTCGCGCCCAACTGGCGCGGCTTCTACCTGCCGGGTGGCGCATCGGATGCCGCCTTCGACTGGTGGGAGCAGACCCTCAACCGCATGGCCGAGACGCCCGAGTGGCAGCAGGTGATGCAGGACAACGGCCTGATGCCGTTCCACAAATCCGGCAAGGCGTTGGATCGCTTCATCACCCAGCAGGTCAGCGATGTCGAGCAGATGTCGCAGGAGCTGGGCCTGCAGTGATCAACTGAAGCCTGAGGTCCGACTCCCTGCGACACCGAGCGCCGCGCTCGTCTGTGGCGAGAGCTCAAGACTGGCAAACCTCAAGGCTGACAATAGCTCATGGCAGCCCTAAAAAAGCCGCCACCCCGTTTGCCGAGGTGGCGGCTTTTGGCGACTGACTGGCTTGCCCCAGCGACCTCAGGGCATGGAGGGCCAGGGCCCCTTGGGCGGCTGATGTTCGGAGTCAAACTGATAGGGCGATGCCTGGTCGCGCTCTTCGTGCGGCTCAGAATCTCTCTCTGAATCTGTCTGTGACCGAGGCTCTGTTTCTGCTTCCTGCTCTGCTTCTGTCTCAGTTGCCAGCTCCGCTCCCGGCAACAGCTCGGACAACCGCTCCGTCTCGAACGCGATTTCCGTGTCTGCGTCAGCCTCAAGCAGCGGCTCTGCCACGTACTCGTGGTCCGGCTCCACCAGCTCCGCCTCCTCCAGCGGTGCGACGTTGGCCTCGAACGCCTCATCCAGCGCCTCTTCCAATGCCTCCTCGAAGGCTTCTTCCAGTGCGACCTCGAAGGCCTCTTCCTGCGCCGCCGCCTCGGCTGCCTCGGCGGCCAGCTGCTCATCCTCGGCGTGTTCATGTGCCCATTCCACCGCCACCTCAACCGCCATCGGTGACGCCGTCGGCAGGATGTTGAGGTAACTGTCGGTCTCCTCGACCGGCACCATCTCGCGCTGGGTGATCTGATAGAGCGCATACAGCGAGATGGCCACGAAGGTGGTCGCCAGCACCAGCCAGAAGGCGTAGGGGTCCATCACCTCCATCGCGCCACCTGCCGCCAGCGGCCCGACGATGGCGCCCAGCCCGAAGGCGAACACCAGCCCGCCGGAGGCGCCCGGCATCTCCTCGGCCGACAGCGAATCATTGGTGAAGGCCAGCAGCAGCGCATACAGCGGTGTGGTCACGCCACCGGCAAAGAAGGCCGAGGCGATCAACGGCCATAGCGCATCGCCCGCCATCCAGCCGAACAGACACGAGCCTGCCCCGGCGGCGGACAGGCCGCAGATGAGCACGCGGCGGTCCATGCGGTCCGACAGCCAGCCGATCGGGGTCTGCAACACCAGCGCACCGGCGAACAGCATGGCGATGAACAGAGCGATATGTGAGCCCGACAGGCCCACCTGGGTGCCGAAGACCGCGCCCATTCCCGACTGGGTCGCATAGACACTGCCGAGCAGAAAGATGCCGATGGCACCCAGCGGTGACGCCTTGAACAGTTTCGCGAACGACATGGCGCGCGACACCTCGACCGCCGGTGCCACGGCCGCCGACAGCAGAATCGGCCCGAAGGAGATCGACACCAGGATGGAGGCACAGATGAACAGCACCGAGGTCGCGGCGTCGCCCAGCGTCAACAGGCCCTGAGCGCCGATGATGCCCAGTGTCTGCGCCATCATGTAGGCCGACAGCACCTTGCCGCGCGTCTCGTTGCTGGCAGCCGCATTCAGCCAGCTTTCCGCCGTGACATAGATGCCCGACATGCAGAAGCCGATCAGCAGGCGCAGCAGCGTCCAGGCCCAGGGCTCGGTCAGCAGTGGCAAGGCGATCAAGGCCGCCGAGATGAAGCTGCCGAGTGCCGCGAACACCCGCACATGCCCGACCCGCTGGATCAGTACCGGCGTATAGCGCGCGCCGGAGAGAAAGCCCACGAAGTAGCCCGAGGTGACGATCGCCAGCTCCGCCGAGGAGAAGCCCTCGATGCCGCCACGCAGACCGATCAGCGTGAAGTGCATGCCATTGCCGAGCATGATCAGCACGATACCCAGCAACAACGCCCACACACTGCCCAACACCTTGGCCATGAGTCTTCTCACCTCCCCTGTCCCCTTGCACGATTGCCGATGGCACCCGGTCAGCACGCAGTCTGGCCACCGGCTACACGCTAGACCAAAGCCCAATGGCCACGCTTCTGCTGCAACGCCGCATAACGTTTCAAACACGACAAGCAAGCCATGACGCCCGTGAACGCACAGCTCACGCAGGCGACGCAAGCGCCCCGCTCAGGCCTGCTGTGAGAGGTGCGAGGGAGGCATGCAAGAGCAGCGAGAGAGAAGCAAGAGAGCGCCAGACAGTGCCAGATTCCGGCACGACGTCCAGCCAGATCATTCACAAAAATGCACCGCAAAGGTGCGTAAATATGCCTTTCGACCAAGGTCGGTGCGACGAATGGGTATCTTGCGAGCCATCGGGCGGCAGTCTAATTTCACCATACAGAATAAAGTTCCGCCTTACAGAATTGTAAGGTTGCTGTCAGGTTCGCGGCCGCAGGGCGAGTCTCTCGCTCGACCGCTGCCAGCGCCTGACCCACGACATGTGCCGCTACCACAATCCAATAACACTAGAGGTCGCCATGACACGTCATATGACACTCAAACTCCTGACAGCCGCGGTGGTCACCGCCATGTCCGCCCAGGCCTTCGCCTTCGAACCGAAAGGCAAGGTTGACTGCATCGCTCCGGCTGACCCGGGCGGCGGCTGGGACTTCACCTGCCGCAGCGTCGGCAAGATCCTGTCTGAGCTCGATTTCGTGCCGGGCAACGTGCAGACCATCAACATGGCCGGTGCCGGTGGCGGCGTCGCCTTCGCGCACACCGTCTCCAAGCGTGCCGGTGACGAGCAGCTGCTGGTGGCCGCCTCCACCGCGACCACCACCCGTCTGGCCCAGGGCCAGTTCCCGGGCATGAATCAGGACCAGGTCGAGTGGATCGGCGCACTGGGCGCGGACTACGGCGCCATCGCCGTCTCCAAGGATTCGCCATACAACACCCTGAGCGAGGTGATGGACGCGCTGAAGAAAGACCCGAAATCCGTCAAGTTCGCCGGCGGCAGTGCCGCAGGCGGCTGGGATCACCTCAAGGTGCTGATCGCTGCCCAGGCAGCCGATGTCGAGAACCTGCCCAAGGTCTCCTACCTGTCCTACAACAACGGCGGCGAAGCCATCACCCAGGTCGTCGGCGGCCACGTGCAGGCCTTCACCGGTGATATCTCCGAGATCCAGGGCTTCATGGAATCCGGCGACCTGAAAGTGCTGGCCGTGCTCTCCGAAGAGCGTCTGCCAGGCAAGCTGGCTGAGGTGCCGACCGCTCGCGAACAGGGCATCGATGCCGTCGCCCCCAACTGGCGCGGCTTCTATATCCCGGCCGGTGTCAGCGACGATGCCGAGCAGTACTGGACCACCACGCTGGACAGCGTCTATGAAAGCGAAGAATGGAAAGACGTGATGACCAAGAGCGGCCTGATGCCGTTCCACAAATCGGGTGCCGAGTTTGATGCCTTCGTGAAGGCACAGATCAAGGACATCCAGACCCTTTCCAAGGACATTGGGCTGATTCGCTGATGAATGACCGCATCTTTGGTCTGCTGATGCTCACCCTGGCCGTCGCGTACGGCTGGGGTGCCCAGCAGTTCCCCGAACCCTTCGGCGGGGCCGAGTCCATCGGGCCCGAAACCTTCCCCACGGTGCTCTCGATCGTGCTGGCGCTGAGCAGCCTGTATCTGATCGTGCGCCCCGACCCGGACCAGCAATGGCCGTGGAGCCGCACCGGCGCCGAGATGGTGCTGGCTATCGTCATCCTGTGCCTGTACACCGCACTGCTTGAGCCGCTGGGCTTCATCGTCACGACCACCGCAGCGGTCGGCACCCTGTGCTGGCGCATGGGCTCCAAGCCGGTTCGCGCTTACGTGACAGGCCTGCTCGGCGGCATCGTCGTCTTCGCCCTGTTCAACTTCGTGCTTGAGCTACCACTGCCGCTGGGCATCCTGGAGGTGGCGTAATGGAAAGTCTTGGCTTCTTGATGCAGGGCTTCGGCATCGCCCTGCAGCCAGAGAATCTGATGTTCGCCGTGCTGGGGGCCTTCCTGGGCACCCTGATCGGCGCACTGCCGGGCCTGGGCCCGGCCAATGGTGTGGCCATCCTGATTCCGCTGGCCTTCACCCTGGGCCTGAGCCCGGAAACCTCGCTGATCCTGCTGACCTCGGTCTACGCCGGTGCCATGTACGGCGGGCGCATCTCCTCGATCCTGCTCAACATCCCGGGCGATGAGCCGGCGATGATGACCTGTCTCGATGGCTATCCGATGGCCCAGAAAGGCAAGGCCGCCGAAGCGATGGCCATCTCGGCGATCGCCTCCTTCATCGGCAGCCTGATCGCCACCATCGGCCTGATCGTGATGGCGCCGTGGCTGGCCAGCTTCGCGCTGACCTTCGGCCCGGCGGAATACTTCGCGCTGTTCGTGCTGGCCTTCGCCACCCTGGGCGGCATCACCGGCAAGAACCCGGTCAAGACACTGATGGCCGCCGCCATCGGCCTGATGATCGCCACCGTCGGCATCGATGGCTCCACCGGCACCCAGCGCTACACCTTCGATGTGCTGGAGCTGTTCGAGGGCATCGACTTCATCATCGCCATCGTCGGTCTGTTCGCCATCTCGGAGCTGCTGTTCTTCATCGAACAGCACGCCGGTGAAGGCAAGCCAATGATCGCCATGAACAAGATGACCCTGAAGCTGAAGGACATCGTCGCCATCCTGCCGACTTCCTTCCGCGGCGGTGTGCTGGGCTTCATCTCCGGCGTGTTGCCGGGCGCCGGTGCGTCGCTGGGCAGCTTCATCAGCTACACGCTGGAGAAGAAGATCCTCGGCAAGAAAGGCAACTTCGGTGAAGGTGATCCGCGCGGCGTGGCCGCCCCGGAAGCCGGCAACAACGGTGCCGCCTCTGGTGCACTGGTGCCGATGCTGACGCTGGGCGTGCCGGGTTCCGGTACCACCGCGGTGCTGCTGGCGATGCTGATCTCGCTCAACATCACCCCGGGCCCGCTGATGTTCACACAGCACGGCGACATCGTGTGGGGCGTGATCGCGGCGCTGCTGATCGGCAACGTCATCCTGCTGCTGATGAACATCCCGATGGTCGGTATCTTCGTCAAGCTGCTGTCCGTGCCGCCCAAGTACCTGCTGCCGGTGGTGACCATGGTCGCCTTCGTGGGCATCTACTCCATCAGCCACTCGACCTTCGACCTGTACTTCATGGTCGCCTTCGGGGTCGCCGGCTACTTCCTGCGCAAGCTGGACATCCCGCTGGTGCCGGTCATCCTCGGCATGCTGCTTGGGCCAGAGATGGAGAAGAACCTGCGTCACGCCATGCAGCTGTCTGACGGCGACTGGACCATCCTGATCGGCAGCCCGCTGGCCGTGACCCTGTGGTGCATCGCCATCGCCGGTCTGCTGCTGCCGGTGATCGTCGGCCCCATCCTGCGTCGCCGCATGAGCGCCGCCAAGGCCGCCACCGACGCCTGATCCTGGCAAGGGTCCGCGCCTCTCATGAGGTGCCACGCCCTGAATGACAGCGCCCTGAATGACAGCGCTCTGAATGACAGCGCTCTGAAATGACATCGCCCCCGCCGGCAAGACCGGCGGGGGCGATGTCATTTCAGCACTTCAAGACTCCTGTCACTGGTGAGCGCGCATCAGTCGCCCTGCTGCCACTGCGCGAGCAGGCGGTGGGCCTGGGCAGGCGTCAGGCGCGCCGTCGGGCCACTGAGCACGATGACTTCCGCCGGTGCCAGCCCCTCGTCGTGATGCTGGGCGACGCTGACCGCCAACGCCGCCACCGACAGGCCGGCGGCTTCACCGGTCTCGATCTCGCCACTGTCGACACACTGCTGCAGCAAGGCGGATAGCGCCTCATCGACCAGCTCGCCCTCCTCCAGCTGATGACGCAGCGGCCACTGGCTGACATGCGCGTACTGGCACATCGCCTGACGCGGGCGTGTCACGCCCTCCACCGGTCGCGCCTCGGCCAGCGGGCCATGCTCGACCAGCATCAGGCTGGCCGTCTCGCCACTGGCGGCATTCAGCGCCGCCAGCCAGCCGCGCAGCTGAGCCTCGCGGGCCGGCAGCGCCGGTGCCAGCTGGGCAAAACGCCCCAGCGCCGCGCCGATGGAGTAGATGCCGTGGCTGTCACGCGCCACATAGCCGAAGTGCTCAAGCGAGCCCATCAGCCGCAGAATCGTGCTCTTGTAGAAACCACTGGCCTGCGCCAGCTCATTGAGCGTCAGGCGAGGGGTCGCGGTGGTAAAGGCTTCCAGCAGCGTCAAGGCACGCTCGACCGCTTCCACACGTTGATTGGCCATGCGGCGGGACTCCCACGGCAGGTGAAGAACGAGGCTGACAGGCAACGTGCGCCATGCCGTCTCAATGGACTTGAATCATGCCATAACGTTCTGACAGACAGAACATGACGCGCCTGTCGCACTGACGATACTGGCCGTGCAGCGTGGTAGAATGGTGAGCTACGACACTATTTCCGGTTACGTCCGCACAAGGTTCGCTCATGTCCATCTTCATCATCACCTTCGTGGTCTGCCTGATCGTCACCGTCGGCACCGTGGCCATGCTGATGATGTCGCGTACGCCGCGCTTTCGTACCGACTACAGCGATATCGCCCGCGTGCTGGACCAGGCGATCAGCGGCGAGATCAACGAGAACGAGTGGCACAGCGTGATCGGCTACCCGATTCGCCATGATGAGTATCTGGAGAGCCTGCGTCGCCGCTGCCAGGGCATCTTCGACAACCATGCCCGGCCGTGGCAGCTGGCCCAGGGCGGTGCGCTGTTCTCGCGCGCCGGCCGTGAAGAGCTCAACGTGCTGCTGGGCCATCTGCGTGCCCGCACCGGTGTCGCGGAGACTCGCGCCTGATGGCCGCCAGCGAGATGCGCCTGATCCCGCTCTCCAATCTGCGTGAGCACCACGATCACAGCTACCACCAGCTGGTGATCGGCCTCGATGGCCTGGCCGAGTTCGAGATCGAGGGCCAGGGCGGCGAGATTCGCCCGCTGACCGGCTGCATCGTGCCGGCCGATCATGTCCACTACTACGCGGGCATCGGCGAGAATCGCCAGCTGATTCTCGACCTGCCCGATGATGCGCCCTACCTGACCGGCCATCACCGCGAGCTCAAGCGTCTGTTCGAACGTCCACGCTTCTTCACGCTGGACACCCGCCTGCGCGGCTATCTGGAATTCATGCTCGCGGAAGTCAACGACTACCAGCAGGCGCCGGGCGACCTGCTCGCCGCCACCTTCCTCGCCTGCCTGAACACGCGCATCGAAGAGCCGATGAGCGCGCTGAGCACCAGTGGCCGTCAGCTGGATCTGGTCGCGCTCAACCGCTTCATCGACGCCAATCTCGGCCAGCGCCTCAGCGTGGCGGATCTTGCCCGCCAGTCGCATCTCTCCGAGCAGCATTTCAGCGAGCGCTTCCGCGTCCTGACCGGGCTCTCGCCCTATCAGTATCTGCTGCGCCGTCGGCTGGAGGAGGCACGCCAGCTGCTGGGCACCAGCGAGCTTTCCCTGTCCCAGATCGCGGATCGCTGCGGCTTTGCCAACCAGAGCGCCCTGTCCCACGCCTTCCGCAAGCATCTCGGCTTCCCGCCTTCGGCACTGCGCAAGTCCTGATCGAGTCGGCAGGAGCCGGTGAGGCGTGCGTGTCAGATCCGCCCGTGTGTCTGACACGCCGCTCTTGAATTCGCCGCTCTTCGATTCGCTCTCTCTAGCACGCCCTCCTTGATTCGCTCCTCTCTCTAGCCAGCCCTTCCTCAATTCGACCCTCTCTGGAAGCACATCGCTTGGGAGACGCACGCCGTTCAACGTCGTTCCCACCCTCAGCTGCAAGCCGGTTCACCTTCAAGCCTCTGCCACCTTGGTCTAACAAGATCGCGTCATTTCGCGGCACAGCCTTCGACAAAGGTCGGAGAAGCGTGTCACTTTTCTGACATGCCCGTGAATTTGACATGCGCAGCCGAGAAATTGGAAAGACCCGCCCCCCTGCGCCACCCTACATTCTCAGTCATACATCCAGACGTGCCGCTGTCGCGCTTTCTGATGCGTTCTGCATCACTCCCGGCGCTGTGACTCGGCAATCCCATTCGGCGCTTCGACGCCCAGCAGCAAGGGGTTCGCACCATGACCACCTCCACTTCCTCCGATCAGCCCAGTGCAGTGAATGCCGCGATCGCCTCGGCCACGTCCACAGCCGCCCAGTCATCGACAAACGACAAGCAAGGGGTTCTCAAGGGCAATGTGCTCAAGGACAACATCCTGCGCAGTGACCAGATGCTGGCCGCCAGCACCTGGCAGCAGACTCCGGAGGCGCTGTTCGCGCGCTTAAGCGACCACTACCTGGTCGAGGAAAGCGCCTACGTCAGCGAGCTGGTCGGGCTGCTGAACGCCGAAGACAAGGATGCCAAGCGCATCGGTGACAAGACGGCCGAGCTGGTTCGCGAGATCCGCACCATGGACACCGCCGTCGATTCCATCGACGAGCTGCTGCAGCAGTACAGCCTCGACACCCAGGAAGGCGTGCTGCTGATGTGTCTGGCCGAGGCGCTGCTGCGCATTCCGGACAAGGAAACCGCCGATGCGCTGATCGAGGACAAGCTCGGCGTGGCCGACTGGAAGTCCCACCTGGGCCAGAGCGAGTCCTGGTTCGTCAACGCCTCCACCTGGGGCCTTCTGATGACCGGCAACGTCATCAAGATGGATCTGCCCAAGGGTGACGGCAAGCCGGCCACCTTCATCAACCGCATGGTCAATCGTCTCGGCGAGCCGGTCATCCGCCGCGCCATGTACCAGGCGATGAAGGTGATGGGCAAGCAGTTCGTGCTGGGCCGCGACATCAAGGAAGCGCTCAAGCGCTCCCAGCCGCTGTTCGACAAGGGCTACACCTATTCCTATGACATGCTGGGCGAAGCGGCCTGTACCCGCGACGACGCCAAGGGCTACTTCGACGACTACGCGCGTGCCATCCGCACCGTCGGCGAAACCTCGCGCAAGCTGAAGGAAGGCACCCCGTCGCCGTCCGTCTCCATCAAGCTGTCCGCTCTGCATCCGCGCTATGAATTCGGCCGTCGTGAGCAGGTGCTGGAAGAGCTGGTGGCAAGCGTGCGTGAACTGGCCGGCATCGCCCGCGAGCTGAACGTCGCCATCACCATCGATGCCGAGGAAGTCGATCGCCTCGAGATCTCGCTGGAAGTGTTCCGCGCCGTCTACGAGAGCGACACCTGCCGTGGCTGGGGCAAGTTCGGCCTCGTCGTGCAGGCCTACTCGACACGTGCCCTGCCGACCCTGCAGTACCTGAACCGCATCGCCGACCTGCAAGGCGACGAGATCCCGCTGCGCCTGGTCAAGGGCGCCTACTGGGACAGCGAGATCAAGGAATCCCAGGAGCTGGGTGTCGAAGGCTATCCGGTGTTCACCCGCAAGGCCTCCACCGACGTCAGCTACCTGGTCTGCGTGCGCTTCCTGCTGTCCGAGAACACTCGCGGACGCATCTACCCGCAGTTCGCCACCCACAATGCCCACACCATCAGCACCATTCTGGATGTGGCCAACGCCGGCGAGACACGTCAGTTCGAATTCCAGCGTCTGCACGGCATGGGCGAAGCCCTGTATGAAGCCGCGCTCAAGCGTGCCCCCAAGGGGACCTGGTGCCGTATCTATGCGCCGGTCGGCGCGCACAAGGACCTGCTCCCGTACCTGGTGCGTCGTCTGCTGGAGAACGGGGCCAACTCCTCGTTCGTTCACCAGCTGGTCGACCCGCGCGTGCCGGTCGAGAGCCTGTGCACCCACCCGGTGGTCACGCTCAATCAGTACCAGACCTACCACAACCCACGCATCGCGCTGCCGCCGAACATCTATGGCGCAGACCGCCTGAATTCACGGGGCATCAATCTGAACATCAATAGCCAGTACCAGCCGCTGATCGACGAGATGGCCACGCACATGGACACCACCTACGAAGTGCGTCCGCAGCTGGCCTTCGATGTCGAGGTCAATGCCGAGCGTCGTCAGGCCGTCACCTGCCCGTTCGACCGTCGTGACACCCTGGGCCACGTGCAGTGGACCAGCGCCGAGGAAGCCTCCAAGGCCATCGACGCCGCCTGGGCTGCCTTCCCGCGCTGGGAGCAGACACCGGTCGAGGAACGCGCCGCGATTCTCGAGCGCTTCGGTGACCTGATGGAAACCCACACCGCCGAGCTGATGACCCTGTGCTCCCGCGAGGGTGGCAAGCTGCTCACCGACGGCATCGCCGAGATCCGTGAAGCGGTCGACTTCTGCCGTTATTACGCCAACCGTGCGCGTGCCGACTTCGCCGAGCCGACCGAGCTGCAGGGCCCGACCGGCGAGCACAACCAGATCATGCTCGGCGGCAAGGGCGTCTTCGCCTGCATCAGCCCGTGGAACTTCCCGGTCGCGATCTTCTGCGGCCAGATGGTCGCCGCCGCCGTCACCGGCAACACCGTGGTCGCCAAGCCCGCCGAGCAGACCTCGCTGGTCGCTCACCGCGTGGTCGAACTGCTGCGCGAAGCCGGCATGCCGCACGATGTCGTCCAGCTGCTGCCGGGCGATGGCCCGACCGTGGGTAGCGTGCTGTCCAGCGACCCGCGCATCACTGGCGTGTGCTTCACCGGCTCCACCCAGACCGCACAGATCATCAACCGCTCGCTGGCCGCGCGTGAGAACGCTCCGCTGCCGACGCTGATCGCCGAGACCGGTGGCCTCAACGCCATGATCGTCGACTCCACCGCCCTGCCGGAGCAGGTCGTCAATGACGTGGTGCAGTCCGCCTTCCAGAGTGCCGGTCAGCGCTGTTCCGCCCTGCGTGTGCTCTACGTGCAGGAAGACGTCGCCGAGCGCGTCATCGGCCTGCTCAAGGGCGCGATGGACGAGCTGAAGATCGGCGACCCGCGTGATCTGGGCACCGACGTCGGCCCGGTCATCGACGAGGAAGCGCGTGCCGGTCTGCTCAAGCACATCGAGGAATATCGCAGCCAGGGCCGCGTGATCGCCGAAGCCGCCGTCGACAAGACCATCACCGAGCACGGCACCTTCGTCGCGCCGGTCGCCCTGCGCATCGACGGCATCGATAGCCTGGAAAGCGAGCAGTTCGGTCCGGTCCTTCACATCGCGACCTGGAAAGGCGGCGAAGTGGACAAGGTCATCGATACCATCAATGGCCTCGGCTACGGCCTGACCTTCGGTGTGCATTCGCGAAACGAAAGTTTTGCTAATGCCGTTGCACAGAAAATTCGTGTTGGTAATGTCTACGTCAACAGGAATATCATCGGTGCTGTGGTAGGTGTACAGCCGTTTGGTGGTCAGGGCTTCTCTGGTACTGGCCCGAAAGCCGGCGGCCCGCACTACCTGCACCGCTTCGCTACCGAGAAGACCCGTACCGTCAACACCACGGCTCTCGGCGGCAACGCGTCTCTTCTCGCCATGGGCGACGAATGACCGACGCTGCCTGCTCTCGCGGCAGCAGCAGAGGTCATGCCTGGCGGAAGACTGCATGCTGGACGTGCATGAGGTAGCCAGGTGACAGGGCATCAGGACGATGCCCAGTGGATGACGGCAGCACGCCAGGCCGTCATCTGCCCCGGACACCGACAGGGACGCCCACGGACATGAATCGCCAGCGACTGGCCCCTCATGCTCGTGCCCTGCGGTGTCCGTTGCCGTTTCCCCTTTTGACTCGACGGCAATATGCGGGGACGGACGAACGTCAGAAGATTCGTTTATGCGCTAGTCTGAACGTACAAGATTGGCAGGAACTTGCGAGAGCCGCCGCGACATGGCCCTCGAAGGACGTTCGATGCATGACGCAGGACTCCCGGCGACGGTCTGACAGGAACCGTCACTGGCAGTGAATCATCACGACGCTCGCCGTCCGACAACAATAAATGCAAAGGATTTACTCCACGATGGTCGATAACAGCCCCACCATACTCATCACGTTCGCTATCTATCTGGCGGTGATGCTCGGCATTGGCCTGCTGGCCTACAAGCGCACCTCCAACATGTCGGATTACATCCTGGGTGGCCGCTCATTGGGCCCCTGGACATCCGCCATTTCCGCCGGTGCGTCTGACATGTCCGGCTGGCTGCTGCTGGGCCTGCCCGGCGCTGCCTACCTCAGCGGCCTGTCCGCTGCCTGGATCGGCATCGGTCTGCTGGCCGGTACCTGGCTCAACTGGCTGATCGTCGCCAAGCGCCTGCGTATCTACAGCTTCGTCGCCAGCGACTCGCTGACCCTGCCGGATTACTTCGAGAAGCGCTTCCGCGACAACTCCAAGATGTTGCGCGTCATCTCGGCCGTCTTCATCCTGCTGTTCTTCCTCTTCTACACCAGCTCCGGTCTGGTGGCAGGTGGCAAGCTGTTCGAGACCGTCTTCGGCCTCGACTACACCATCGCCGTGACCGTCGGTACCATCGCCATCGTGTCCTACACCTTCTTCGGCGGCTTCCTCGCCGTGTCGTGGACTGACCTCATCCAGGGTCTGATGATGGCTGTTGCCCTGATCGTGGTGCCCATCGTGGCACTCACCGACATGGGTGGCGTGGCAGAAGCGACCTCGCGCATCACCGCCGAGAACCCGCTGCTGCTGGAATGGTTCCGTGACGCCTCCACCGGCGAAGCGCTGACCCTGGTCGGCATCGTCTCCTCACTGGCGTGGGGCCTGGGCTACTTCGGTCAGCCGCATATCCTGGCGCGTTTCGCGGCCATCCGCAGCGAGAAGGACATCGGCGCGGCACGTACCATCGCCGTCGTCTGGTCTGCACTGGGTCTGTTCGCGGCCATCTGCATCGGCCTGCTGGGTCTCGTCTACGTGCCGAAGGACCTGGCCGACAGCGAGAAGATCTTCATGGTCATGGTAAACTTCATCTTCCACCCGGCGGTTGCCGGCGTGCTGCTGGCCGCCATCCTGGCTGCCGTGATGTCCACCGCTGACTCCCAGCTGCTGGTGTCGTCCTCTGCCCTGGCCGATGACTTCTACAAGGCGCTGTTCAAGAAGGATGCGACCCAGTCCGAGCTGGTGTGGGTCGGTCGCTTCGCGGTGGTCGGTATCGCCATCATCGCCTGGATCCTGGCGCTGGACCCGAACTCCAGCGTGCTGGGTCTGGTGTCCTACGCCTGGGCCGGCTTCGGTGCCGCCTTCGGTCCGGCTCTGATCATGTCGCTGTACTGGCGTCGCATGAACCGCTTCGGCGCGCTGGCCGGCATCATCGTCGGTGGCGTGACCGTAGTGGTCTGGAAGCAGCTTTCCGGTGGCATCTTCGATCTCTACGAGATCGTGCCGGGCGTCATCTTCGCCTACATCGCCATCTACGTGGTCAGCATCATGAGCGCAGCACCGGCTGATGAGATCACCACGGAATTCGACAAGGTCGAGAACCACGCCTGATCGAGGTGTGACAAGACACTGTTGAAGCCTGTGTTATTGCCGTTCACATCGGCAATACGACAACGCCGCCCCTCGGGGCGGCGTTGTCGTTCCTGGCAACTTGTCCTCACTGACTCTCGCTGTCACGGCTTTCTCATATGGCCTAATCACATTGGCGAGGCTTGCGGAAATCGATCACCCAGACTCCCTCTTGCAGTGACAGCGCTGGCGATGGCACTTGAGACTGTACTTGAGACCGAACCGATGAAGGGGCTGAGGGCTGGCTGGTGGGCTGATCGGAGGA
Organism: Cobetia sp. SIMBA_158; assembly: GCF_046566945.1. Lineage (NCBI taxonomy): Bacteria > Pseudomonadati > Pseudomonadota > Gammaproteobacteria > Oceanospirillales > Halomonadaceae > Cobetia > Cobetia sp. SIMBA_158. The sequence continues at coordinate 702,709 of NZ_JAWJYL010000001.1, read as the reverse complement.
CTGACTGACAGCATCGCCCGACGCACAGGGCGAATTCGCTTGCAGGCGTGCCTTGAGCGCCTCATCGCGCAGCAAGGTCACCGCGCTGGCGCCCGCCAGGCGCAGCCGCACCACGGCCCAGTAGTTGTCGGGCGTGAAGGCGGCAACCAGATTCTGGCCTACGGCCGCCACCTGCTGGCGAGCGACCCGCGCCAGCGGCGCCACTGGCGCCTCGCCCAGCACCAGTACCGGCAAGGCATCGCGCGGCTGGTAGCGCTCGGCGTCGCGGGGCGAGTCCAGCGGCAGGCCCTGTTCCCGCGCCTGAGCCACCAAAGTGCTCGCCAGCTGTGTTTCATGGGCCTGCTGGGCGGCCAGCGCATTGCTCCAGGCGGCGAAGATCACCGCATGGCGCACCAGCAACAGGCAGGCGACGATCAACAAGCACTGCGTCAGCGGGCACTGCGTCAAACGCCGCCAGACAGATATCTTGCGCTGCGTGTTGGCCGCTTCCGTCATGCTCGGCGTTGCGCCTGCTTCCGTGCTCGCTCTCACACTCTCACTCGTACTCTGAGCCAGCATCAGGGCACCGCCCAGCAGCGGTCCCCAAGCGATCAGGGTGCGCGAATGAAATACCGGCTCGGCCAGCAACAGCATCGGCCCCCACAGGGCGGGAACCAGCAGCAGCGCCCACAGGGCCCAGCTCATGCGCTGCAGCGATAGCTGGCGCGCCGAGCGAGACCTGCCCTCGGGCGCGCCAGCGGCCTCGGCGTGACGTAAAGGCACGCCGTGAGGCAGGAGTCGCAACAGCGCCACCCCGGCCAGCAGCGCCAGACTGAGCAGCAACGTGACCTGCCCCAGCCCCTCACGCAGCGCGCCCAGCGCCACGCTCAGGTTGTGCTCGATCCCTGCCAGCAAGGCCTGAGGGTCGGCGAAGGGCAGCATCTGGCCATGCTGCTGACTGTACTCGCCCGCCACCAGCAGCCGCGTGATGGGCAGATAGAGCAGCAAGGCGACGGCGGCCAGCGCACCACGCTGCAACAGCATCCGCCAGCGCGACCACAGTGACGTGCTGGCAGCGCCCGCGAACAGGGCTTCGAGCAGGCTCAGCACCAGAAAGGCATTCAGGGCTGGTTGATAGCAGCACAGCGCCAGCAACAACAGCAGCAAGGCGCTCAGCGGCGGCTGCCAGACTTGCCATGGGCCTCGCCCTTCGCTTATCCCTCCGGTTGGCTCTCCCTCTGCCCCGCTTTTCCCGCCAGCACGCAGCACCAGACTGGCCAGTATGGCACTGGCCAGCGCCACGCTCATCGGCAGGCTGTCGAAGGCGTAACTGAAATTCTGCAGGGTGAAGGGCGTCAGCCAGATCAGCGCATTGCCCACTACGCAGCCCGCCAGCGAAAGTCCCGGCAGCCATCGCCACCAGGCCAGCGCCATGCCCGCCGCCAGTCCCCAGGCCGCCAGCTGCGGCAAGGGCGCGACATTGACCAGCACATCGCCGAAGCCCAGCAGACGCATGATGCCCTCGGCGGCCGGGCGCGCATTGAGCATCCAGCCGTAATAGCCATCCAGCGCACGGCTCATGTCATCCAGATACAGCGCGCGCGTGGCGATCAGCGGCACAAGCCCGAGGCCGATCACCACGAGACTGGCAAGCAGGATGCGCCATGCCTGACGCCGTCTGGCATCAGCGGCATCACACGCTTGGGACAACGGCTGCGACCTTGTCATGCACTGGACTCCCGATCAGAACGATACCCAGGACGGATGACGTCGAGAGTACCTGACTCGGGGCGCGATGGAATGCCCCGACGAAAGCCCATGAAAAACGCCACCCGAGGGTGGCGTTGTCGACCTGCATACGTGCTACGGAAGTTACTCGGCCGGCGTGCTGGCCTGATGGAAGTGCACATCGCGCTGCGGATAGGGAATGCTGATGCCGCGCTCATCGAAGGTCAGCTTGATGCGTTCGGTCATGTCCCACTTCAGCGCCCAGTAATCGGAGGCCTTGCACCACATGCGGAAATTGAAGTTGACCGAGCTGTCGGCCAGTTCCGCCACGGCGATCAGGTAGGACGGCTCCTTCATGATGCGCTCATCACCGGCGACCAGCTCCTCGAGCACCGCCTTGACCTGACGGATGTCGTCGTCATAGCTGACACCGACGACCAGGTCCAGACGCCGCGTCGGCAGCGCCGAGTAGTTGGTGATGGTGTTGGACATCACGCTGGAGTTCGGCACGGTGACCTTGCGGTTGTCCGGCGTCACCAGGCGGGTCTGCAGCATGGTGATCTGATCGACGCTACCGGAGGTGCCGGCGGCTTCGACGTAATCGCCCTTCTTGAACGGGCGCAGCGTGACCAGCAGGAAGCCGGAGGCCAGATTGGACAGCGAGCTCTGCAGCGCCAGACCGATCGCCAGACCCGCCGCACCCAGCGCGGCGATCATGGAGGTGGTATCGACACCGAGCTGGTCCAGGGCGGTCAGCAGCACCATGACCACCAGGATGGCGTAGGCGATCTGGCCGACGAAACCGGCCGCCGCCTCGTCCATGCTCTTGCGGTGCAGCAGCGAGGTCGCCCACTGAGTCAGACGCTTGGCGACCCACATGCCGAAGACCAGCACGGCCAGCGCCGACAGCAGGGTTCCGCCCCATTGCAGCCCTATCTCGAACAGCTGACTGGTATCCATGGGGATGGCATTCAAAAATTCCACGACAACTCCTTGAGCATCCCTTGCGTGGCAGTCAGCTGACCACCGGGTGCTTTATCGTTATAGGGCACGAGGCGCGCGCCGGGGACGCACTGACACTCGGCCGAACGGATCATTGGGTATTCACGCGCACACAATTTACCTGACTATCGGCGTCACGTCAGTGCTCTTGCGCCCGGGGCCGCGTGCCCTGACAGGCCATTCATCCATTCAGGGCTGCGCTCGAGCGGGCGTCAGTCCCAGCGGTGAGCGCAGCGTCAGCGCATCCAGGCGCAGGCCCACGGGAAACTTGTTGGCATCCAGGCCCGCATCACGCGGCGCGATGGGCGGCGGCCCCTTGAGGGTCAGGCTGAAGCTGCCGTCGCTCGCGATCAGCGCGGCGGGCACCTCGACCTCGAAGCGCTCATAATTACCGCTCACCGGCCAGCGCGTGACGGTCTGCTCCCCGATCATGACTTCCACCGGCAGCGCGGCGGCCGAATCCGGGAAACGTGACAGCTCAAGCGCCACGACCACGGCCTGCGAGCCTGCCGGCGAGACCTCGGGCGCGACCCGCAGGCGCAAGGTGACCTCCGCCAGCCGCGCACTGACCGGCACGTCTGGCTGGGGCGAGTAGAAACCGGCCCACAGCACGCCGCAATTGCCCAGCGGCTCGCCCTTGCGGACGGGATAGCGCTCACCCGGCGTCAGTACCGGCACCTCGCCCATCGGCCGGTAACAGGTGGTGGCATGCTCGATGAAGTAGCGCCGATAGTGATCATCGACCCTGGGCGTGCGCGCCAGCCATAGCAGGGTGAGTTCGAAGGCCAGCACCACCACGGTGGCCAGCAGCCACCAGATCCGCTGGCTGCGGCGCGAGCGTGGCGCGCCATACAGGGCATCAGACGAGCCAGAAGACGGTGTCATACCAGTTCTCCACCAGCCAGAGATTAGCGAGCGCGCCCAGCATGACCAGGCCCCAGGCCAGCGTGCGTGGCAGACGAGTGAGCAGGTCATGCAGGGCCAGCACGAACACCGGCATGCCGATCATGTAGCGCGGAATGGCGTCCAGCCCGGTCGCCAGCGGTACGAACAGCGTGAAGCCCGCCAGCCCCATCTCCAGCCAGCGCCGCTGCAGGCCCAGCCAGCCGATCAGGCCGACACCGACCAGCGCCATGCTCGCCTGCCACGCCGGGCGCAGCGTTTCCGGCGCGCTCTGCCAGTAGCTCAGCCCTTCAATGAGGTTGCTGAGGGGATTGCCCATCTCACGGCCCCAGGAAATCTGCACATGGCTGAAGGCCAGCGCATCGCCCGTCCGGTGATAGAGCAGCGCCATGAACAGAAACAACCCCAAGGGCCCCGCCACGCCGATCAGCAGCCAATCGGGCCGCCGCCACAGCTCGGCGCAGGCGCGCAGGCGCAGGCGCGCCACAAGCTCGATTCCCATCGCGATGACCCAGAACACCCCGGTGGCGCGGGTCATCGACAACAGCAGTGTCCAGAGCATCACGCGACCTGTGCGCTGACAGCGCCAGTCGATCAATGACGCCAGGCACAGCAGCCAGAACAGTGACTCGGAATAGAGCGCGCTGAAATAGAAGCTGTACGGCATGCTGGCCGCCAGCCACACGAACAGCAGCAACGGCGCACCGGGGCGCGTGATGGCCAGATAGCGACAGCCCAGCCCCAGCGCCACGGCCAGCAAGGCATTGCTCAGGAGCACGCCCATCAGCTCGGGGTCCAGCTGACCGCCCAGCGTCACCAGCCACAGCAGCGCCGGATAGAGCGGGAAGAAGGCCCAGTTGGCGGCGTCGCCATCGCTCATGCCGCGCGCCTCGACATCGTAGCCGCGCGTCATGATGCCCTTGAACCAGCTGCCGTCGAACTGCGCCATGGCGTGCAGATAGCTGTGATCGCCCCACAGCGCGATGGCGAGCCAGACGGCGCGCGTCACCAGCAGCGCCAGCAGGATGTGCCCCCAGGGAATGCTTACGGCCTGCGCCCGCGCGAGTGCCTCAAAAGGGGGCGGCGTCTCGGCCGCCAATGTCTTGAGGCGCTCCCCCAGCGTCGAGCGCGGCCCTGCGGTGACGCTGTCATTCATGCATGGTCTTCCTTGAAGGCCCACAGCCGTGAGGCCAGATAGGTCACGATCGGCACCGAGAGCGTGGCGATCGCGATGGCGACAAAGCCCGACAGATCCAGCCCCTGCATCAGCACTGCCAACAGGCCATTGTTGAGCGCAAAGCCGCCCGCCGCGACCAGCCCGAAGCGCCAGGCACTGCCCTGGCGCTTGAAGGTCAGCCGCCGGTGGCCGACCAGCGAGACCTGAAAGGCCACGCAGAAGGCAATGATATTGGCGATGAACTCATTGAGCTGCGGCCACAGGAACAGCAGCAAGGCGGCGACGCCCAGGTGCACGCCCGTCGCGGCCAGCCCGACCAGCCCGAAGCGGGTCGCGGTGCCCGCCTCCTCCCTGGCGCGCGCAGTGACTGGTCTGTCGGACTCGCTGGCGCCCTCACGATCAGCGCTCAAGTGATTCACCTCGCGCCGCGTCGCGTGACGCGCCGCGCACGACCCGCGCAGTGCTCAGGCCGCTGTCGAGCCCCCTGTCCGGTGACACGCTGCCCAGCGGGCTGTCGTGCAAGCTGTCATGGTCGATCAGGTAAAGCGGACGCTGCTTGGTCTCCATGAACAGACGACCGAGGTATTCGCCCAGCACGCCGATCGAGATCAGCTGCATGCCGCCGAAGAACAGGATCGCGACCATCAGTGAGGCATAGCCCGGCGCATCGGCGCCGAACAGCACCGTCTTGCTGATGATCACCAGGATATAGAGGAAGGACAGAGCGGCGACGACACTGCCGATATAGGTCCAGACCCGCAGCGGCCAGGTCGAGAAGCTCACCACGCCATCGAGGGCGAAGTTCCACAGCTTCCAGTAGTTGAACTTGGTGGTGCCGGCCGTGCGCGACGGGCGCTGGTAGGTGACGCCCACCGAGCGATAGCCGGGCCACGAGAACAGGCCCTTCATGAAGCGGTTGCGCTCGGGCAGGCGCCGTAGCGCCTCGACGACGCGGCGGTCCAGCAGGCGGAAGTCGCCCGCATCGCGCGGTATCTCGGTGAAGGTCAGGCGGTTGAAGACGCGGTAGAACCAGCCTGCCGTCTTGCGCTTGGTGGCGGTGTCTTCATTACGCGCGGCGCGTACGCCATAGACCATGTCGTAGCCGGCCTGCCATTGGCTGATGAACTCGAGAATCACCTCCGGCGGGTCCTGCAGATCGACATCCATCGGCACGATGGCATCGCCACGCGCCTGCTCGATGCCGGCGGACATGGCCGCTTCCTTGCCGAAGTTGCGTGTCAGGCTCAGGTAGCGCACGCGGGCATCGCCGGCCGCCGCGGCCTCCAGACACGCCAGGGTGCCGTCGGTTGAGCCATCATCGACGAACAGCACTTCAAGATGCGGCACCTGCGAGCCCAGGGTCTTCTCGATGGCCTCCAGAAAGAGACCGATGGTCTCCTCCTCGTTCATCACCGGCACCACCAACGACAAGACCCAGTCACCGGAAAGGCGGCGCGACATGTCGCGGGGGATATGCCCCGACGAGGTCGAGGACTGCCGGCCAGACGCCTGGCCGCAGGATGCATCAGCTGAGGACCGCATGGTATTTCCTCCATCGAGAGCCCCGTCATTCATGCACGCCAGGGCATCATCATCTGACAAGGTGAGAGTGAAGAGGACACAGGTGCTGCACCAGCGGCTTACCAGACACTCTCCCGCTCTCGATCGGCGCCTCTCCTCCCTCCGCTCCATTACCTCTTGGGGCCGAGGGCGACGAATACAACGCAGCGTCAATGCGGATGGCGGCCAGCGCGAACCGGTCTGCCAGCTGCAAGAATCCGTGAAAGCCCCGCACAGCGCCAGAAATCGGCAAGGGCTTGCGAGGGTCCATGAACGCGACGCCACCTCGCTGCGTTATAGAGCCTGCGGCCTCAACAAGTAAAGCCTGAATCACTCAAGGGCTCGCAAGCCATGCCCTTGAGCCATGCCTTTAGCCCTAAACAAACACGGCCGCTCCAGGGAGCGGCCGTGTTTGTTGATGTAATGAATAGAGCCTGCGCAATCGCGTTACTGGCTGGACGCGAGGGTCACCAGCGTGATGAGCAGAAGACACCAGCTCAGCGGCGCCCCCAGCAGCCAGGCGCGGGTCGCATGGCGCGGCACCAGGCCGACGCCATGCGTGAAGCCGGCGCCCAGCCCCCACAGCGCGACCAGCAACATCAGATAGCGCGGCCCTGTCTGCATCGAGGCTATCGCATCCGGCCCCAGCAGCATCCAGATGGCCACCATGGCAGACAGCAGCAGCGAGGCCAGATGGGCAGGTCGAGTTCGGCACCAGGCCGGTGGTCGTGAGGCGTACCAGGGTCGTGACATCGAGCTCTCCTTGATCGGAACGGTCAGCGGCGCAGAAGTAACGTTGGGGGCCGCCTCACTCAATCATCGTCAAAGGTGTGGGTCTGCTCAAGCCACAATGCATTGATGATGCCCGCGAAGCAGGCCAGCAACACACCGAGAATCCAGGCGAAATACCACATGGTGTCGTCTCCTGGCGAGGGCACTGCCCTCGCCTATTGATAGCAAATGGGAGCAATTGGCTCAGCTAGCTCAACTCAATTCAGATCAGCTCAACTCAGGTCAGCGCACCTCAATACAGGCTGTGACCGTCCTGCTCGATATGCGCGACGGTGACGCGACGCCACATCTTCACGTAGCACCAGGTGGTGTAGAGGATGATGGTCGGCACCATCACCAGACCCGCCACGGTGACGATGGAGAGCGTCAGCTCGCTGGAAACGGAATCCCACAGCGTCAGGCTGGCCTCGCTCATGCGTGAGGACGGCACGATGAACGGGAACATGCTGATGCCCGCGGTGGCGACCACGCCCCCTACCCCGACGGAGCTTGCCGTGAAGGCCGCGCCGCCCTTGCGCCGGGCCGACAGCACCATGGCGGCCAGCACACCGACCACCGCGCTGAGCGGTGCCAGCAGCGTCAGCGGCTCACGTGCATAGACATCCAGCCAGCTGCCCGGCCCGACCTGCTTGTCGAGCAGCTTCAAGGCCGAGGCGGTATCGCCCATCTGATCGATGCTGTAGCCCATGCCGGACAGCCACACCCACAGCCCGCCCAGCGCGAACAGCCCCAGCGTCAAAAGGCCCAGCGGCTGCACCAGACGCGCGCTGCGTGCGGCGACGGCCTCATCGGCACGCGCCACCAGCCAGGTGCCGCCATGCAGCATCACCATCACCACGGACAGCGCAGCGCACAGCAAGGCGAAGGGGTTGAACAGGCCCAGGTAGCTGCCGGCGTAGCTGGCACGCATGAACTGATCGACTTCCAGCGGCACGCCCTGCAGCAGGTTGCCGAAGATCAGCCCGAAGAAGGCGGTGGGAATCAGGCTGCCGGCGACGATGCCGCGGTCCCACCAGCCACGCCACTGGGTGTTCTCGAGCTTGGAGCGATAGTCAAAGCCCAGCGGGCGGAAGAACAGCGAGAACAGGATGGTCAGCATCGCGAAATAGAAACTGGAGAACACGGCGCCGTAGACCACCGGCCACACCGCGAACACCGCGCCGATGGCGGTGACCAGCCATACCTGATTGCCATCCCAGTGCGGGGCCAGGGTATTGATCACCACACGGCGCTCGCTGTCATTGCGGCTGACCAGCGGCATCAGCATCGCCGCGCCCATGTCCATGCCATCGGTGATGACGAAGCCGATCAGCAGCAGCCCTACCGCCACCCACCAGAACAGCTTGAGGATCTCGTAATCCCACATGATCCGTTACTCCTTGAATGACAGCGAAGGATTGAGTGACATGCCGTCATCTTCGGACATGGCGCCATGGTGGATGCCGCCGCGCTCGAAGTGATAGCGACCGGTGTGCAGAGAAGACGGCCCCTTGCGCGCGAAGTGGAACATCAGCCACATCTCGATGACGAAGAACAGGCTGTAGAAGGCCAGGAAGCCACCGATGGACCACCACAGGTCGGACTCATCCAGACTCGAGGCCGCCATGAAGGTCGGCAGAATCTCCCCCACCGCCCACGGCTGACGCCCGAATTCGGCCACGAACCAGCCGGTTTCCACGGCGATGAACGGCAGCGGGATCGACAGCAGGCAGATCCACAGGAAGGGACGCACGTCGAAGCGCTGCTTGGCGGTCATCCACACCGCCGCGATGAAGATCACCAGCATCGCCATGCCGCAGGCGACCATGATGCGGAACGAGAAGAACATCGGCGCGACCGGCGGAATCGAGTCGGCGGCGGCCTTGTCGATCATCTCCGGCGTGGCATCGGAGGGCGTCTCGACGTAGCGCTTGAGCAGCATGCCGTAACCGAGATCATCCTTGACCGCATCGAAGGCCTTGCGGGTCGCGATGTCGTCCTGGCCATCACGCAGCTGCTGGAGCAGGTCATAGGCCTGCATGCCATTGAGGATGCGTCCGCGGTGCTCCTCGGTCAGCTCCTTGATGCCGGGGATCTCGGTATCCAGCGAGCGCGTGCCGATCAGGCCCATCACATAGGGAATATGGATGCCGTAATCGGTGTGCTGGGTCTCCTCGTTGGGCAGACCGATCAGCGTGAAGGACGCCGGTGCCGGCTCGGTTTCCCACATCGCCTCGATGGCGGCCATCTTGGCCTTCTGGACATCCCCGACCTCGTAGCCGGACTCATCGCCCAGCACGATCACCGAGGCCACCGAGAACAGGCCGAAGGCGGCGGCGATGGCGAAGCTGCGCTTGGCGAAGCCCAGATCACGTCCCTTGAGCAGATAGAAGGCGCTGATGCCGAGCACGAACATGGCGCCGGTCACATAGCCGGCCGACACGGTATGCACGAACTTGGCCTGGGCGACCGGGTTGAAGATGACATCCGCGAAGCTGGTCAGCTCCATGCGCATGGTCTCGAAATTGAAGGCCGCACCGACCGGATTCTGCATCCAGCCGTTGGCAATCAGGATCCACAGCGCCGAGAAGTTGGAGCCGAAGGCGACAAGCCAGGTCACCATCAGGTGCTGACGCTTGGTCAGGCGGTCCCAGCCGAAGAAGAACAGGCCGACGAAGGTGGATTCCAGGAAGAAGGCCACCAGGCCCTCGATGGCCAGCGGCGCACCGAAGATGTCGCCGACGTAATGCGAGTAGTAGGCCCAGTTGGTGCCGAACTGGAATTCCATCGTCAGGCCAGTGGCCACGCCAAGGGCGAAGTTGATACCGAACAGCTTGCCCCAGAATTTGGTCATGTCCTGGTAGACCTGCTTGCCGGTCATGACATACAGGGATTCCATGATGGCCAGCAGGAAGGCCATGCCGATGGTCAATGGTACGAACAGGAAGTGGTAGAGCGCGGTCATGCCGAACTGGAACCGCGACAGCTCCACGACGGTATCGGAGATCATGTCTTAACCCCTTTGCGATAAGGCGGACGGCCAGGCTGCCGTCCCTGCATGCGCTTGCCACCGACGTCGGACGGACACATCAGGCCGACTCTCGCCGGCAAGCACACAGGCAATGGCACCGTAGCACCAAGACCTTGGTCGACATTGTCTACCCTCCCGCGCCAGTCTCCAGATGTCAGGTTGTCGCACTCACCGGCCGAATGTCGCACCCGCCACCTCCGCCAAGTGCCTATTGTCATTGGACAACTCCGCTGCAAGCCGCATGGATGCTGAAGCGACGGGCCTCGCTGGCCTGGCGCCATCTCAACGCTGACTCTGCGCACCCCTGCGCGCGCTGCGACCATCGACCACACTGCGACGTTGCACCACGCTGCGACCGACTGGCGCACCCCAGCGGCGCCAGGCGCCGCGCAGCAAGCCATCACGCCCCCGCGTCATTGACGCGGTGGGAAGGAGAGTTTTGTGCCGCAGGCCTGTCACTCCCCCAGCAGGCTAACTATCATGGCCAGTCATCGCAGCGCTCACCGACAAGGACTGCCAGTGAACGCTTACCGCCTATCACCCGAGACCGTGATTCCTACCTGACATGACGCATCGCTCCCCCATTCATCCCTCTGCTGGTCACACCGCCACCACCAGCCCCAGCGCCACGGCGCCGCGCGGCCACGGCGATTACTGCGAAGCCGGCCTCGCCCGCCTGCTGGAACAGCACGACCTCAATAGCTTCGATGCCCTGTGGCAAGTGGCAGCCCACGACGTCGACGCGCCGAATCGTGAACGCGGCGGCGTCTCGACGGTTTCGCTGCTGACGCTCGAGGATGAGGACGGCAACAGCCATCGCCTCTATCTCAAGCGCCAGACCAACCACCTGGGCCGCAGCCTGGCGCGCCCGCTGGGCGAACCGACCTTCTCTCGCGAATGGCGTGCCATCCGCCACTATCACGCGCTGGGAATACCGGCAGTGGACGCCGGCTGGTACGGCGAGCGGCGCGCAGGCCGGGAATGGCGCGCCATCCTGATCACCTTCGATCTCGCCGGGCGCGATGATCTGGACCACTGGCATGAACGCTGGGCGGAACTCGATGCCGGCATGCGCTCTCAGGTCATCACCGCCAGCGCCCGCCTCGTGCGCGAGATTCATCAGGCTGGCCTGATGCATGGCTGCCTGTTCCCCAAGCACCTCTTCCTGAGTCGCCCGCCGAGTGAGTCGCCGGCCAGCACCTGGCAGATGGACGCCGTCATCATCGACCTCGAGAAGACGCGCCGCTTCGTGCTGCGCCGCCACGAGTGCCTGCGCGATCTCTACGTGCTGTGGCGCCGCCTGAAGGGCTGGCAGCACGATGAATGGCGACAATTTCTTGCCGTCTATCGCGATGCGGATGCGCAGAGCGCCGAGGTCAGTCAGTGGCTGAAAGAGCTGGAAGCACGCGCCGCACGCAAGCGTCGCTGAGCCTGCAGAGGCCGGCGACGATCTTTGGCGTAGTGAGTACTAACCTCGCGCACGGCATGCGACCAAGGTCTTGGTCACCTTGCGCGAGGATGAATGGGGATGTCGCTCGAATGCGTCATCACAAGTCTCACTCGTGAGACATTAAACTTCCCTGAAATAATCGGTAACATCCGCTAACAAGACGCCTAATAAGTTTTCAAACAACGTTCTAAAAAAATGCTTGCCAAACAGAACGCTGTTTTTTATAGTTCGCAGCGTCCCCTGATCGACGCAGCCACGTAGAGCACACGGCCCAAGCCGTAGGGTAGCGAGGCACTGCTGACAGGCAGCTCACGAAGCCAAGCTTCAAGGAGAACTACACATGAAAGCTATCAAGATCCTGACCGCTACTGTTATCGCCGGCACCATGGCAATGGGCGCACAATCCGCCATGGCATATGGCAAGGGTGACATCTTCCTGCGCGGTGGCGTTGCCAAGGTCGACGGCAAGAGCAACAACGGCAACGGTCTGATCGCCAAGGACGAGTCTGGCTTCGCCGGTTCCGTGGGCTACATGTTCCACGACAACCTGGCCATCGCCCTGCAGTCCACTGAAGAATTCAGCACTGACTGGGAAAACAGCGCCGGTGGTTTCGATCAGATGCCGATCAACCTGATGCTGCAGTACTACCCGCTGGGCGGTACTGAAGCCCGCGTCCAGCCGTACGCCGGTGTCGGCCTGAACTACACCCACTTCTCCGGTGAGTCTGCCGGTGGCCAGAGCATGGACATCGACGACAGCTACGGCGCCGCTGCCGAGCTGGGTGTGGACCTCAAGATCACCGAAGCCTGGGCCGTCAACGGCTTCGCTCGTTACGCCGACGTCAAGGCCGATACCAAGATTGCCGGTCAGGACGTGAACGACACCGAGCTGGACCCGGTCACTGTCGGTGCCGGTGTCACCTACCGCTTCTAAGTTCTTGCACGAGGCGTGAACATGCCTCCAGCGAGTACCTTGCAAGCCGTGTGATGCCGCATCATTCACTAAAGCGTCAGCGATGGAGCTCGGCAACGTCGAGCCGTCCAGGCGCCAGATGGGCATCACACACAAACGCCGCAGACCTTCGGGTCTGCGGCGTTTTCGTTATGGGCAGCCAACGGCTACACGGCGGATCTTCGCCGGCGCGGCGCAGAAATTGACCTGGATCAACCACGCCCCTGACCGAGCAAGAACGCCCGTAAACTCTTGCCCCAGATCAAATTTCTCGAAATTCGGCTACCTAGAATGAGGGCATTGTTTCCCGCCATCCTTGAGGAGCCATCATGTCCGACGTCGTCTCTCGCTCAGCCTCCCTCCCCGCGCACCTGACTTCGCGCAGCCCGCGCTCTGCGGTACGCCCGTGGCAGATTCTGGCACTGGCAGGCCTCACCGGCCTCGCGATGCTCGGCGCCGCACCGGCCATGGCCGCCGACTCGCTGAATGCCAACTCTCACAGCTCTCACAGCTCTCTCAGCTCTCTCAACTACGGCGCCGGGCAGTTCTGGACGCGTGCGGGTGTCGCCAAGGTCTCGCCGAAGAGTGACAACGGTCGCATCGATGCCATCGGTGCCGACGTGGATGTCGATGATGACAGCGCCTTTGCCTTCACTCTCGGCTATCGCTTCACCGACACCTTCGGTATCGAGCTGCTGGCGGCGCAGGATTTCGACCACGACATCTCGCTCAATGGCCAGAAAGCCGGTTCCGTCGATCACCTGCCGCCGACCCTGACACTGCAGTACTACCCGCTTGGCGGACGTGAGTCGCGCATCCAGCCGTACATCGGTGCGGGCGTCAACTACACCCACTTCTCCGATGAAACCCTCGACGATGGCACCAAGCTCGAGATGGATGACAGCTGGGGCGCGGCCGCACAGATCGGCGTCGATCTGGTGATCAACGAGCACTGGGCGGCCAACGTCGCCGCCTGGTATCTGGATATCGATTCCGATGTCACCGTGGCGGGCAGCGTCAACGACAAGGTCGAGATCGACCCCATCGTGACCATGGCCGGGATCAGCTACCGCTTCTGATCAGCCACTTCCTGGCTAGCGCTTCTGACTGGCCAGAAACGACAACGCCCCGCCAGCCCAACTCGGGCCGGCGGGGCGTTGTGCTTTGTACTGAGTGCGTTGTGAGTTGTGCGCTCGACACGCCTCAGCGCGAGGCGGCCTGCCCGCTGTTCGTTGCCGAAGCCTTGGAAGTTGCTGTAGCTGTTGAGGTTGAGGGCGTTGAGGGCGTTGAGGGCGTTGAAGGCGAAGGCGGCGTGGCGTCCTCTGCCGGCGCCTTGCTCACCTTGCCCGGACGCGGGCGGTCCAGCACCAGTCCCAGCACCACCAGTGCCGCGCCCGCCACCATCAGCGCGGTCCACTGCTCATCGAACAGCCACCATGCCATCAGCGCGGCACACGGCGGCACCAGGAAGAAGGTGCGCGCGACCTGATGGGCCTCGCCCCGCTCCAGCATCAGCATCAGCAGCCAGATGGCACCGACCGAGATGGCGATCACCAGCCAGGCCATGGTCAGCAGCAGACGCGGCGTGGGGTCAAAGGCAAAGCTGCCGACACTGGTCGCGGCGACGACGAACACCGCGCCCGCACCGAGATACTGGAACATCAGCCCCTCGACCAGCCCCATGCGCCCGGAGACCCGCTTCTGCCACAGCGTCGAGCTGGACACGCCGATCAGCGCCACCAGGCACCAGACGAGGCCGATCAGCGGCCACTCCAGGGTACCCGCGCCGTCCTTGGCAAGCCCTGCCCCCAGCACCAGACTGACGCCGATGGCGCCACAGCCAAGCCCCGTCCACTGCTTGGCGCCCAGACGCACGCCGAACAACGGCAGTGACAAGGCCGCCGTCACCAGTGGATGCAGGCTGACCAGCAGCGCCGTCAGGCCCGCCGGCAGCCCCGCCTTGACCGCCGCGAACACGCCGCCCAGGTAGGCGCCATGCAACAGCATGCCAATGCCCATCTGCGCCAGACGGTCGTTGCGCCGGCCCCACTGACGCGGCTTGCGGCGCAGCCACAGAATCACTCCCAGCACCGGCAGCACCAGCAGGCTGCGCACCAGCAGCAGGGTGAAGGGTTCAGCGTCCAGGGTACCGAAGCGCGCGGCGATGAAGCCGCTGGCGAACAGAAACACGAAGCAAAGTGGCATCCACATCACGCAGACTCCAGCGAGAGAAATGACAAGCGGTCGGCCCGGGGGCAGGTGCAGGACGTGCACCGACGGGACCACGACATGAGCCTTCAGCTTGCCGCGAACCCTCAAGGGGGCACAAGATACAGATAATCACCAATTCAAGGGGTACAGACAGGCATGTCATCCGCCGAGCACGCTTCGTCCGCCAGCCGCCCTTCGCTTGCCGGCGACGCCATCAACTCAACCACCAGCTCAGGCGCCACTGCCGCGACGCTGCCGCGCTATCAGCAGCTGGTCGAGCGGCTCAAGGCCCAGATGGCGACGGGCAAACTGAGCGCAGGACAGCGCCTGCCTTCGCTCAGGCGGCAGGCGGCGCAGTCGGGGCTCGGCCTCAACAGCGTGATTCGTGCCTATGGCGAGCTGGAGGCGGCGGGCCTGATCATCGCCGAACCGCGTGCCGGCTATCGGGTCGCGCCATCGACGCAGGCTGCTCACGCCCCGGATGCCCTGAATGGCGCCCTGAATGGCGGCTCACAGACCAGTCCGACTTCATCACGCCATCCCGGCGAGTCGCAGCACGGTCAGCGGGAGGCACATCACAGGCCGCGTGCCATCACCACGCTCACCATCAGTGACCCGGCCTGGCAGGCGATGGCAAATGCCAGTGATCCACGCCTGGCGCCGTTGGGTGCCGCTCATCCGGAGCTGGACGCCCCCGCCGTGCGTCGCCTGTATCGTCTGGCGCGCACTCAGCTCGGGGCGCATGCCCAGCATCCCAGCGCCTATGCCCTGCCGCCGGGCTCGAGCGCGCTGCGCACTGCCATCGCCCAGCACCTCAGCCACCACGGTCATCC
Organism: Cobetia sp. SIMBA_158; assembly: GCF_046566945.1. Taxonomy (NCBI): domain Bacteria; kingdom Pseudomonadati; phylum Pseudomonadota; class Gammaproteobacteria; order Oceanospirillales; family Halomonadaceae; genus Cobetia; species Cobetia sp. SIMBA_158. The sequence goes on along the minus strand of NZ_JAWJYL010000001.1, from coordinate 687,112 downwards.
CTGTGACAGCGATGCCCTGTTGATCAGCCAAGGGGCGCAGCATGGCATGTCACTGCTGCTCGGCCAGCTGCGTGCCGCCAAGGGCCGCTGTCGGGTCGGCGTCGAAGCGCCGGGCTATTTCGGTATCGTGGCCGCCATCGAAGCCCAGGGCCATCAGGCGATCGCCATTCCTGCCCGCGCGCACCAGGGACTGGATGTCGAGGCGCTCGAGCGCCTGCTCGAACGTCATGATGACAAGACGCCCGCCCTGACGCTGGATGCGCTGATCGTGACCGCGGATGGCCACAATCCCCTGGGCGGACAGCTGAGCACGTCAGATCGCCACCGCCTGCTGGCACTGGCGGCCCGCCACGCCATCCTGCTGGTCGAGAACACCACCTTTGCCGAGCTGAGCTTCGATACCCGCCAGCCGTGGCTGGCCGACCTCGCCCACCGCCATGCCGACAGGCCGATGCCTGCGCTGATCAGTCTCGGATCATTTTCCAAGACGCTGGACCCCCGCACCCGCTGCGGCTGGCTGTGGCTGTCACGGCCCGAGCAGGATTCACCACTGGGGCTGCAGGCGATGATTCGGGCGCGCTGGGCCAATGGCATGGGCGACATGCCATGGATGCATGCCGCCCTGAGCGAACTGATCACCAGCGGGGATTACGGTCGACACGTACAGCGCATGCGACGCTGCTATGCGAGGCGCCTGGAGCGTCTGCGCGCGCACCTGAGCGCAGCGCTGGGTGACAGCGTCTGGCTGCCGCCACCGAGCGGCGGCTATCTGCAATGGTGTGGCCTGCCAAGCCTTGAGGCGCGCCAGCTTGAGCAGTTGCATCAGGAGCTGCTGAATGCAGGCATCGCTACCCTGCCCGGCAGCCTGTTCAATGCCGAACAATCCGGCCTGCGTCTGAATGCGGCCCAGCTCGGCGAGGAAGTGACGCAGAACGCTGCGCGGCCCTCTGACACGACTCCCCGCCAGCAGGACATACTGGCGCGCCTCACTGCTCACCTGCAAAAAGCCCTCGCACAGGGCGAGGGCTGATTGAGATGCGATGTCTGAATTTCCTTATGGCACAGACTTTCAGGCCATGCGCAGCGCCTGCTCGCGGCGGCGCGCCCACACCTGATTGATCACCAGTGCCGCCACGATGACCGCCCCACCCAGCGCCAGACGCGCCAGGTCGGCGTCGCGGTTCCAGATCAGCAGATTGACCAGCAGGCCCGCCGGCACCAGCGCGTTGTTCATGATCGCCAGCGTGCCGGCATCGACCCGGGTCGCGCCCTTGTTCCACAGGAAGTAGCCCAGCCCCGAGGCCACGATGCCCAGCCAGCCCAGCACCACGAAGTGCACCGGCTGCGACGGCAGCTTGTCGGTACTGCCGAACAACAGGAACATCACGATCACCAGCGCCAGCGCGCCGAGATAGAACCAGCCGAACACATGGCGATGGGCGACATCCGCCGGCAGCTGCGGAGCGACCTGACGGTAGGCCACCTGCCCGATGGCAAAGCACAGATTGGCGCCCTGCACGACCGCAAAGCCGAGCCAGAAGCCGTCACTGACCCCGTCATAGCGAATGATCGCCGCACCCAGCACCGCAATCGCGGCGGTCAGCAGGTAGAATGGCGACAGGCGCTTGTTCATCAGGTCATCGAGCAAGGTGATGTAGATAGGCGTGAAGATGGTGAACAGCAGCACTTCCGGCACGGGCAGCAGCAGGAAGGAGCGATAGAAGAAGATGTACATCAGGCCGAGCTGGATCGCGCCGATGGCCATCAACTGGAAGCGCAGACGACCACTGATCGCACGCGGGCGCATGAATGGCGCGAAGATCAGGCAGGCCAGCGCGATACGCGTCAGTACGGCCAGATAGCTATCGACCTGACCGGAGAGATAGACGCCGATCAGGGAAAACGAGAAGGCCCAGAGGGCCGTGACACCAATCAGGTAGGACATGACGAGTAAACCCGGTAGCCAGAAGAAGTTGACACCAATTGTAACCCTCTATGCGCTGCTCGCGCAGATCCGCCGGCTGGATTTTTCGTCACGCTCCGGCCCGGCCTCGCGCAATGCCTGGTCTGGCCAGGGAAGCGGCGAGGTGACGGTCTCTCGAGAAGCCGCTGCTTTCCCTCATGACGGGGCACGGCAAGCGGCTCAGCAAGAGGCGGAGAGCGTGGTATTTCTCGAGCAGGGCCAGTTCCAGCTCGAGGACCAGTCATCCAGCGTCAACTTCCACAACCGCTATCGCTGGCAGCTGGCCGCGGATGGTGAGGCGCTGTCGCTCAGTCATGAGCGTCGTGGCCGCGATGCCGCCGTCTTCCTGTTCGACCTGGTGGCCGACGGCGCTCAAGGCGAAGATCACTTCGTCAGTCGTGAAGCGCATCTGTGCATCGATGACCTCTACGCCGCCACGCTGGTCATCGAGCGCGATGAGGCGGGCAATGCCCTGGGCTTTGATCTCGACTGGCGCATCACCGGCCCGCGCAAGGATGAACACCTCGCCTACCGCTATCGCTGCTGAGCGCGACCAGTATCTGACATGAGCGCTGTCGGCGCATGACGGGGGCGCTGGCAGCACATGAAAACGCCGCTGACGAATCACTCCGTCAGCGGCGTTTTTGCTCTGGCAGTCGATACTGAAAGTCGATCTTGGCAGCCGATCAGGCCAGCAGACGCGCCTTGAACCACTCACCGATCGCCTCGATTTCCTCGAGACACACGGCGTGCGCCATCGGCCAGGTCTGCCATTCCAGCGGATGCCCCAGCGCACGCGCACTCTCGGCGCCCGCCTCACCCAGTGCCAGCGGTACGATATCGTCGTGGGTACCGTGATGGACACTGATGGCCAAGCCCTGATTGGCGGCGCTCGGCGCAATGGTCGCGCTGGTCGCGAAATAGGTCGAGAGCGCCAGCAAGCCGCCCAACGGACGCTCGCAGCTCAACGCCGCCTCATAGACCACCGCGCCGCCCTGGGAGAAGCCGGCCAGAATGATGCGCTCACTGGCGATGCCCTGGGCGATCTGCTCCTCGATCAAGGCATGCACGTAGGCTGCGGATTCACGCAGCTGCACCTCATCGACGCGCCGCCCGAGATTCATCTCGAGAATGTCGTACCAGGCCTGCATGCGCATGCCGCCATTGACGGTCACGGCCAGCTCCTGTGCATGCGGGAAGACGAAACGCACGCCGTGATTCTCGGGCAGACCCAACGCAGGCACCACGGGCACGAAATCACTGCCGTCAGCACCCAGGCCGTGCAGCCAGATCACGCAGGCATCCGCCTGGGCGCTCGGCTCGATGATCTGAGGGGCACGGTGGCCATGCTGCTGTGATGCGTCACTCATATTCAGCTCCGGTCGGTAAGAAGGGGAATGCCGCCCAGCCTACCATTGACGCCGTCATCTGCCATGCGATGAGGCTGGCAATCTCACCATGAACAGGCAAATTGCCCTGTCACTCGACGCCAGCCAGCCTCACCAATGCCATAAACGCCATGATGACAGAATATCTTCAGCACCCGTCGATCAAGGGTTCTGTCAATCAAGGGTTCCGTCAATCAAGGGTTCTGATGCTATTGCAGAATGTCGGCCAGTTCGTTCACATCCTTCACGACATGATCGGGCTTCTTTGACAGCGGGAACAGGGCCTTGCCCGGGCGGGCGATGAACGTGGTCTGCAAGCCCGCCTCCTTGGCGCCCGCGACATCCCAGCCATGTGCCGCGACCATCATGGCTTCCTCGGGTTCGACATCAAGCTTGTCCAGCACCCATTCATAGGAACGCAGGTCCGGCTTGTAGATCTGGATATCTTCAATGCTGTAGCGCGCATCGAAATACGGCAGCAATCCCGCGTTTTCGAACTGCGCCTGGACGCCCTTGTTGGACGAGTTGGTCAGGCTGACGATCTTGTAGCCTTCAGCCTTCAGCCTGGCCAGACCTTCCTTGACATCAGGGTGAGGCGGGAGTGTCAGCAACGGGGTGATGATGGCCTTCTTCGCCTGCTCATCCGTCAGTTCGACACCGTTGTTCTGCGCGACCACCCGCAACGAAGCGACACCGATCTGCCCGAAATCGTGGTAATCCCGGGTCACGGTAGACACCAGAGAATAATGCAGCATGGTCGAGAACCACAGGGGCAGCAGGTCTTCTCTGCCCCCCAGTGCCTCGCCGACGGAACTGCGCATCGAGGCAAGATCCAGCAGCGTTTCATTGACATCGAAGATCAGCACCTTGGGCTTTTCGACGACATCACCCGCCATCACACTCCCTGACATCAAACCAACACCCAACACCAATGAACCTGCCACTTTCTTGAGTTTTCCGCGCACCATCATGGGCCTCCACTTGATTGATATCATGGCATCCTGCCTCGGGCTATCCGACATGCAGGCCGGCAATCAACAACGTTTAATCACCGTGATTCATCATGACATCCATACAGTGAACTGCCGATGAATCCTTACGAATTACCTGGAAAACCCTCAGCATATTGCGGTCATCAAGCAAGGTGCCGTGTACAGAGTCGACCAACCACTTGCTGCGCCCTTCTAGAATCCGGGCATAAAAAAACCCGCCATGGTGGCGGGCAACGAATGTCGGGACAGCGACACCCAGGACAGGAAAGCGTTTGAGAAAGGGTTTTGCCACCGGGTCGTTCAAGTCAGGCTGGTGGAGGGGCCCAAAGCCCTTGCTCAAGCGTTCTGCTCACTATCCAAGTGTCTCTACGTCTGGGATATTTCCTTTCGCTTTCCCTGAATGTCGGTAGTCACTGGCTTGCGCATCAGTGCCTACGCTTTCGATCGTCGCTGCGCGGTGATTCAAGCAGCGGCAATCAAATCACAGCGCTTCAATTGTTTCGCAATGACAACTTGCGGCATGAAGTCATGTGAAGCGTGTCATGTGAACCGAGTCGTGTGAACCGTCAGCATCGAAAAATCAGCGATGATCGGCGTCGATATCGACTGCACCATGCACATCACTATCGGCAAACACATTGCCACGACTGGTGATCAGAATGTCAGGATTTGCGGCGTAGCGCTTTTCGCTCTTCTGATAATCACGCACTTCGCTGTGAATGCCGTGAGATTGAGCGCTATTGAATCGCGCGTTACTGCTGTCATCAGTGCTGATATCGGCACTGGCCAGACCACTGGTGGCGAGGGCAAACGCTGCCAGGCCGTGAGTCATGAATGACTTGATCATCTTTCTATCCTCCGTTCATTTTCACTATCGAGTTGCCATGAAGTGACACATCATTGATCACTTCATGTACTGCGTATACCCAGGCGGGATATCTATCAGAGTTGATACTTGATATTACCCACGTGAACAATTATCAAAGACTATCAACAAGCACTACCCACAAGGATGCGGCTTACGATGGCGCGCTGTTCAGGCTTGCCCATGGCGGGACCCTTCTACGTCATCGTATTAGGCACGGGGCGTCGCTGCGTGGGATGACTCCCGACAGATACCGGCCATTTCAGGAAGGGTCAGACTGTCGTTGCACTTCGCGGCGAGGTATCACCTGGCGATAAGAGTCAGTGACACTGCTTTACGACTGGCTTGTTCACGCTTTTAGATCGTCAAGCTCTAGCTGCTTAAAACTCTTGCTGCTGCTCATGACGACACTTGCTGCGGGGACACTTGAGTCAGTTGCTGCTATGCGTAGTCACGAATCAGAGCGGGGCTCAGACAACCTGAACCAGACAATCTGGCTCAGACGCTTTCGCTCAGAGCATGCTGGACGCGAGTCGCGGAAACGCTCTTGCCAGCATCGTTGACGAATTGCTGTGAGTCAGACGCCAGGGTCTCGCGCTGACCTTCGATCGCAGCATCGTTCAAGGAGCTTTCGACACGGCCCGCAGCAACGCTCATGCCGGTATCGGCAAAGGTGGCTTGCTCGGCGGCGGCGGACTGGGCCTGGCCGTGGATGCCGGATTCGCTGAGCGCAGAGCGTACCTGAATGTCAGCGACGCTGTCTGCAAAGGCAGCACCGGTGGCAGCAACGGAAAGCGCGGTGGCGGCGATGAGGGTATTGAGCATTTTCATGAAATATCTCCAGTGAAATCTTTGTTCGGGTCAACCGGGCCAACTGGGTCAAAAAGGTCAGCCAGGTCGCAAGCAGAGTCCTTGTTCGCTGCCGTCAGCGTGACGGCGCGACGCATCAGGCGTTGTCGTTCAGGGCATGCTCGACACGTGACGCGGCAACGCTCTTGCCGGAATCATTGACGAACTGCTGAGTGTCGCGAGTGACCTGCGCCTGCTGGCCCTTGATGGTCTGGCTGTTCAGCGCCTGCTCGACACGGCTGGCCGCAACGCTCTTGCCTGCATCGGTGATGGCCTGCTGCTGAGTGGCTGCCTGCTGGGCCTGACCGTGGATCACGGATTCACTGATGTTGGCGCGAACCTGCTGGTCGGCAACGCTATCGGCATTGGCGACGCCAGTGGCGGTCACGGACAGGGCAACGGCGGCGATAAGGGCATTGAGGGTTTTCATGAGATGACTCCAAAAAAGGTGAGTAGCGAATAGATAAAAGGGAGATCAGTGCTGCTGTGGTCCCGGGCCTGGGGCCATGAATCAGGACCTGCAGACTCAGGCGTTGTCGTTCAGCGCATCTTCAAAGCGTGATGCCGCGACACTCTTGCCGTTGTCGTTGCTCAGGCTCTGGCCGCGGGAGACGGCGTGCGTCTGTTCACCCTTGATGGTGTCGGCGTTCAGGGACTGCTCGACACGGTTGGCAGCGGCACTCATGCCGGACTCGGCAGCATTCAGCTGCGTCGCGGCGGGCTGCGCCTGGCCGTGGATGACCTGTTCGCTCAGTGCGGCACGCACCTGGGCATCGGCAACACTTTCATCAGCGGTGGCAACGCCGGTGGCAGCAATGGAAATGGCAGCGGCGGCGATCAGGGAAGTCAGGGTTTTCATGATGATTCTCCAGAAATGGGCAAGGTCGAATGTCAGGTGAGGCGATGTTCGGGGGTCACCGAGTTGTCAGCGTGACCTACCCGGCTTCAGGCGTTGTCGCTGATGTGCTGCTGAACGCGGCTAGCGGCGACGCTCTTGCCCTGATCATTGACGGTGGCGTTGGCCTGGGACACGGCAGCGGTATCGACGCCGCGGATGTGGTCAGCATTGAGCGCCTGCTCAACGCGACCGGCGGCAACGCTCATGCCCGTTTCGGAGAAACTCTGCTGGCTGGTGGCAGCCGGCTGAGTCTGGCCCATGATCTGCTGGCTGCTGATGGCGTTCTGGACGCGCACGGCGGCAGGGCTATCGTCGGCTGCGAATACGGAGGTGCTGGCAGTGGCGATGGCGACGGTAGCGATCAGAGTCTTGAGGGAAATGTTTTTCATGGTGTATCTCCTGGTCCTGGTGCGGATGCTTCCGCTTTGAGTCGTTGTCAGTCAGTGAAGGAGTGGTTTGCTGACCCCTGTCCGGGTCCTGGCCTTCACTGTCTGTGGTGCGTGCTGCGCTTCGATGATTAACAGACTAATTGTTATGCTGCGTTCAAACTAGCCGTGCAACTGGAAGCTCACTGTTTCTCTTTGAGCAACGCCACTGGAAACGAACGGCCTTCCCCAGTGCTTGACCCTCCTGCCCCTCTCATCACCCATAAAGCTATTGCAGCGGTTCTGAAAAAGACTTGTACAACATGGAGAGTGCAAGAATTCCTTGTTTGCGTGCTGGCCCATCCCCTTGAGCGGCGCTTCGACCTGGCAGATCACTATCGACTTTGGCTGAGGAAGACAGTGTCTCGCCCACCACCTTGGTCGAACATGCTGCACGCTGCAGGGTGTGTCTTGCTGTGCTGATGAGTTATACGTCGCCACAGCAGAACTGGATGCCACAAAAACAAGAAAATGCGTATTTTTCTTTCTGCTTTGGCTGAGACGCCTGAAAACAGCGTCCAGCAGCAAGAAATTGTGCACATCAATCTTTACGAATATTCATTGACCGATTGTTCAGGGTGTGGATCCTGCCCCTCACACTGTCAGTCGGTGACGTCTTGCCCACTGATGTCGAGAAGATTCATGTCACTCGACAACCAAGAGCTCGAGGTCAGTACCGCCTCATCAGCCCTGCATATTTACTGCAACGTTGATGGAGTGCATTGTGAACCTCGCGAGCCGTGGGATATATCCCCGCACCGGAACAGGATTGATTCCCCCAGCGAATCAATTCAGCGCTCTTCCAACCCGGACTGAAGCCGCCTCACTCACCCACGCGAAGTAATCTCAACGTTTTCAATCGCTTAGGCGACCCACGCAACGATGTCAAAATGATGACAGCTTGGGGACGGCCGTCGCATTTCCGTCGACGGACAGCAGAACGTGTTGGAAGAGCGTCAAGAAAGCGGCGAGAAAATGTCGCGTGAGCAGCGCAAGACTGGCGTAAAGGGTCGGGTAAAGAGTGGCGATTGAGAAAAGGAGCAAGAAGACAGAGGGAGCAGAGAGTGGGAGTGGAGAAAGGGAAAGGAAAAGGGAGTAGATAGAGGGAGAGAAGGAGCACCAGCAGGACACCACGGCCGGCAAGCAGCACTCGGCTCGGTTCACACAGAGCCAGCCCCGAACGACGTCGCGCATTATCGACCGTCATCCGACGTGGGATACACTGGCGTCATGCCTATCGAGCCCGAAGCCCCGCCCCATGCATCGCCCGGTGCAGCCGAGTCATCGCCCCCTTTTGCCCAATGGGCCGACTCCCCCTGTGCGACCGGCTGCGACCTGCGCCGCGATTGCGCGCGCTACAGTCACCCGCGCGTCAGGGATATCGCCTGGCTTCTGAGTGCCCCGGATCTCTTGCAGCCTGCGCGTTACCCACGCCCGTCCCTGGCGGCACTCGGACTAAAGGATGACCGCGTCCGCCACCACTGGCTGATGGCGCTGGAGCAGGCGCCCCACGCGCTCGAGGCTGCCGTGAATGAGCGCCGCCACTATCGCCTGGGCCACTACCATGAGCTGCTCTGGCAATTCGTGCTGGCACACGCGCCCGGCAGTCGCCTGCTGGTCAACAACCTCAGGATTTCCCAGGGCAAGATCACGCTGGGCGAGCTGGACATGCTCTATCTGGCGGCGCAGGACACGGCGCCCACGCACCTGGAGGTCGCGATCAAGTTCTATCTCGGCCTGCCCGAAGGCCCTGAAGCGGCCGACAGCCCAGCACGCTGGATAGGCCCCGGCGGCGCCGACAGCCTCTCCATCAAGTATCAGCGCAGCCTTGAGCATCAATTGCCCCTGGCCTATACCGAGCGCGGGCAGCAGACGATCCGCCAGGCACTGGCCAGACAAGCACTGGCCAGACAGGCAGGCGCGAGCGAGACGAACTCACCGCTGGCAGAAGATCCGCCTGCCCCGCTGCTTGCAGGCCAGCAACTGGCATTGCCCGGTTGCCTGTTTCGCCCCTGGCAGCCAGATATAGCTCCCGCCGACACGCTGCCCCCGCCCCGCCATTGCCATCCCGAGAGTGCGCGCCAGGCCGGCTGGTGGATGAGGGTCAGCCAGTTTGCCGCCTTCTGTCAGACCCTCGAGGCCTCCCCGATGCATGGCGGCCCGCTGCTGGGCTGTGTCAGGGAAAAACCTGCCTGGCTGGCCGCCCCGCCCGTGGCGTCGCTACAACCATGGCATGAACTGGACCGCTGGCTGCGCGATCACTTCGTGCCACCTGGCGCCGCTGACGACCTCAGCCCGGACGAACCAGTTCAGCAGGTCACGGCGGCTCAGCAAGACGCGGCGGCTCAGCAGCACAGCCGCCAGCGCACGTATCAACACCCCCGCCAGCTGTGGCTGGAGCGCAGCGTGGCGGCGCCTGACGGCGAGCCGACCACCGCCAGCTCACCCCGCCAGCAATGGCGGATCTTCGTGGTGCCGGACGACTGGCCGAGCTTCATTCCACTACCGCCCCCACCACCTGCCGCGCAGTGAGCCTGCCGCGTGACTTGCTGGCGACTTTGTCTTGCTACGTGAAATCAACGATAATGCGCCGCGTCAGATCAGGGTGGCGACAATCCGTCAGTCTGATCTCGCCATTCGGCCCGCGCGCAACACTACCCCGCTGCTCCCGGGTCTGCTGGTGACCCACCCCTGTCGCTAGCCAACGGCTTCTCGGCACGTCTTCTTGCCTGACCGACCACCTCATCGGTCACCTGATGACGCCTGCTGCAACGCATCTGCTGAATCCGTAGGACGTCATAGTGAAAACACGACTTTCCAGCCTCGATATCGTGGCGCTGGGCTTCATGACCTTTGCCCTCTTTCTGGGCGCAGGCAATATCATCTTCCCGCCTCAGGTGGGTCAGGGCGCGGGTGCCGAATTCTGGCCGGCGGCACTGGGCTTTCTGGCCACCGGTGTCGGCATGCCGCTGGCCGGTATCGTCGCGGTGGCCGTGATCGGCGGTGGCCTCGACAAGATCACCTCGCCGTTGCCCAAGTGGGCAGCCGCGGCCTTCGGCGTCGCCATCTACCTGTCCATCGGGCCGATGTTCGCGATTCCGCGCACCGGCACCGTGGCCTTCGAGATGGGCATGCGTCCCTTCATCGACATGTCAGCACAGAGCGGCCTGGCCCTGCATTCGGTGCTGTTCTTCGGCATCGCCACGCTGATCGCGCTGAGCCCGGGCAAGTTGATGGATGTGGTCGGCAAGTGGCTGACGCCGCTGCTGATCGCGCTGTTGGCGCTGATCGCGCTGTTCACCATCATCGACCCGCAGGGGCCGCTGGGGCCGGTGAGTCCCGAGTGGGCCGAGGCGCCGTTCATGACCGGCTTCCAGCAGGGCTACCTGACCATGGATGCGCTGGCCTCGATGGTGTTCGGCATCCTGATCGTCTCGGCGATCAAGGCACGCGGCATCACCGCGACCGCTGACGTGACCCGCTACACCCTGTGGGCCGGCGCCATCGCCGCCATCTGTCTGGCCGCCGTCTACCTGCCGCTGACCTACATGGGCGCCACCAGCCATGCGCTGGTCAGCGAAGCGGCCAAGGGCGAGCTGATCCCGGTCTACGTCGAGGCACTGTTCGGCGATGCCGGCAAGCTGATCCTGGCGCTGGTCATCACCCTGGCGTGTCTGACCACCGCGGTGGGCCTGTTGACCTCCTGCGGCGAGTTCTTCCATCGCCTGCTGCCGAGCGTGCCCTATCGCCTGCTGGTGATCGTGATGGCCGTGGCCTCGGCGTTGATCGCCAATCTGGGCCTCTCGACCCTGATCAGTGTCTCGATTCCGGTACTGGTGACGCTCTATCCGCTGGTGCTGGTGCTGACGCTGCTGTCCTACCTGCGTCCGCGCCTGCACGATGCGCCGCGCGTGTTCGCCTGGACCCTGGGCCTGACGCTGCTGGTCAGCCTGCTGGATGGCTTCGAAGCCAGTGGCATCGACTCGCTGATGGCCATCTCGCACCGCATCGAGCCGCTGCTGCCGCTGGCCTCGATGAATCTGGGCTGGCTAGCGCCGGCGCTGGCGGGGCTGATCATCGGCATGCTGGCCAGCCGTCGTGACCAGACGAACCTGGACCCGGCATTGGCCGCGCAGGACTGAGGCTCACGCCAATCAGTCGCGCAGCGTGACCAGAAACACGAAAGCCCGCCTCTCCAACGAGAGGCGGGCTTTTTGTTGCCACACGCCAGCTGACCGAAAACAGATGACAGGCACCCGTCCGCTGTCAGGCGACCGTCAGCGCGGCGTAGTGCGCGACAGGCCCAGCTGAGCCAGGGTGGCGTCATCCAGCGCATGCACGGCCTCGACGCCGCTCAGCGCCGTGAAGTAGTCCGGCGTCAGGAAGTCGCGCCCGCCAAGCAGGTGCTCCAGGTATTCGCGCGCCGGCTTGAGACCCTCGGCGGTGCGCTCGGGCAGCGCTACATACACCCAGGCGTCGATCACGCCTTCACGGGTGACGATGGGATGAAGGAAACGCTCATATTCATGCGGGCGGCCTTCGAAGGGGTCCATCAGCGTGATCTGCTCGGCCTCGAGCAGCTCGTACAGCACGCCTTCGACGCGCTCGCCCGGCGCAGGCTGCACGTTGGCATGCGCGATACCATCGACCCGAGAGGCCTTGTCGAAACTCAGGCGATGCTCTTGCAACCAACCATGCATGGCCCGTCGCGTCTCGCCGATGCGTGCCACGACACGCGCCGGATTCATGTTGCTGCCGTAGGCGAAGTAATAGGCCATGCAAGCTCCTGACAGTTGTCTCGAGGCGCAATGCGAGGGCATCACGCGCGAAGGGCTCAGTGGGAGGTGTCGGGTAAGAGGAGGCTCAGTGCGAGGTGAGATGCCTGCCCGACAATCAGTGCGTCGTGATCAGGGTGTCGATCTCGCGAATCACTTCCGTCATCGCCACGCGGCGCTCGGGGCGGGCATCCTTCAGCCAGGTCTCGATGGCCGGCGCCACTTCACACTTGGCGGGGAACGGCGCACGGGCATCGCACAGCGCTTGCAGACGGGCGATGAACACGAAGCGCAGCCACTGGCCCATGTCCATGCGATCGACACAGAATGGCTCCACACTCATGAAGGCCTGCGGGGATGGCGTGTCCATGCGCCACAGGTCTGCTGCCTTCATGGTCGCTTCCAGGCGTGCCAGCAGCGCGCGCAGCTCGTCGTAGGGATTGCCGGCGATCTCGCCGTCCTGGGGTTGTTCAGTCGGATTCATGCGACCTCCGTCAAATCATGCATGGTTCGTTCACGCTATTATCCCGATGATGCTCACGGAAGGCCAGGAGGCCGCATGGCAGACACGCTGTTCAATGATGTGATGATACTGCTTGGAGCCTCGGTGGTGGCCGCGGCGCTGTTCCGCCGCCTGCATCTGCCGCCGGTGCTGGCCTATCTGGCGGTCGGCTTTCTGGTCGGCCCTCATCTGGCGAGCTGGATCGGTCGCCCGGAAGAACTCGCCTTCCTGTCGGAATTCGGACTGGTATTTCTGCTCTTCTCGCTCGGCCTCGAATTCTCGGTGCCGCGCATGCGCGCCCTCAAGACCACGGTATTCGGGCTGGGCGCCTGTCAGGTGGCGGTATGCAGCGGGCTGTTCTGGGCACTGGGCTGTGCGCTTGGCCTGTCACCGGCGGCGGCGCTGGTCGCAGCCGGCGCGCTGGGGCTTTCCTCCACCGCCATCGTCACGCGGGAACTGGCGCGCTGGAATGAACTGGACAGCCCCCACGGCCACGCCGCCGTGGGCGTGCTGCTGTTCCAGGATCTCGCCGCCCTGCTGTTCCTGATCCTGATTCCGGCCATGGCCGGTGATGGCAGCCAGCTGCTCAGTGACCTGGGCCTGATGCTCATCAAGGGGCTGGGGCTGGTGGCGGTGATGCTGATGATCGGCAAGTGGGTGCTGCCGTTCGTGTTCCAGGAAATCTCGCGCGCGCGCTCGGAAGAGCTGTTCGTGCTCACCGTGCTGCTGGTGGCGCTGTTCTCCGCCTGGCTGACCCACAGCCTGCACCTGTCGATGGCGCTGGGCGCCTTCCTGGCCGGAATGATGCTCGGCGAGAGCCATTTCCGCCATCAGATCGAGGCCGACATCCGGCCCTTCCGCGACATCCTGCTGGGGCTGTTCTTCGTCTCGGTGGGCATGTTGCTGGACCCGCAGGTGCTGCTGGCCCAGTGGTATTGGGTCGTCATCGGCGTGGCCTGCCTGCTGGCGACCAAGGCACTGCTGATCACCGGACTGGCGCGCCTCTCCGGCCGCCCGCTGGACAGCGCGCTGCGCACTGGCCTGGTGCTGTCCCAGGGTGGCGAATTCGGCTTCGCGCTGCTGGCCCTGGCCAGTCAGCAACGCCTGATGGACAACGAGACCGTGGGCCTGGTGGTGGCGATCATCATCGGCTCGCTGGTGGTCACGCCAAGCCTGATTCGCCACAACCAGCAGCTGACGCGCCGCCTGTGTCGCTCCACCACACCCACCCAGGAGAACCCGCACACCACCGCGGAGCTGAGCGCCGCCACCGCCCCGCTCAGTGGCCATGTCATCGTGTGCGGCTTCGGGCGTGTCGGCCAGACGGTGGGGCGATTTCTCACTCAGGAAAAGCTTGAGTGGATCGCCATCGATGCCGACCCCATCCGCGTCCACGAGGCCGCCAGCGCCGGCGAGCCGGTGGTGTTCGGTGATGCGCAGCGCCTGGAAATCCTGCGCGCACTCGGTATCGAACGTGCCCGGCAGGTGGTGATCACCGTCAATCAGCTCTCGCATGCGCTGGCCATTCTGCGCGCCATCCAGCCGCTGGAACTCGAGAACCTCAAGGTGCTGGTGCGCACCCAGGATGACGCGGACCTCGAGACCTACAAGGCCGCTGGGGCCACCGAGGTGATTCCCGAGGTGCTCGAGGGCTCGCTGATGCTGGTCTCGCATGTGCTGGTCAATCTCGAGGTGCCCTTCCGCCGCGTGGCGCGCTCGATCCAGAATGCACGCGAAGCGCGCTACAGCATGCTACATGGCTATTTCCATGGTCAGCAGTCCCAGCTGACCGACAAACGCGGCAACCCGCTGCTGCGGCGTCATCCGCTGACGCTGACCGCCGATGCCTGGGCCTGTGGCCGGCGACTGGACGACATCGCCCTGCCGGAGGTGTGCGGCATTCTCGTCTCACGCGTGGTGCGCGCCAGTGGCGAGAACCTGGAAGAGCCCACCGGCGACCTGACGCTGGCGTGTGGCGATACACTGGTATTATCGGGATTGGCTGATCATATTGAAGAGGCGGAAACCCGCCTGCTGACCGGCTGACAGGCCTTGAGCGGCAGGCGATACCCAAGACTCCGCCGCCTGCTGTCCTGCCGCCAGCAACCGAGCTGGCGTGCGGGAGGGAGAGCGTCACAGAGAGTCAGCTCGGATGAACATACTGATGAGCACACTGAAGGGATCGACATGTCAGGGGGCACGGCCCTGCATGGGAGATAGCACCCATCACCAGGAGGCAATACACATGGAAAGCGCAGGCGTACACAATTACATGGAGCAGCTGGTGCTCGACCAGCTGCGCTTGCATCCCGATAGCCATGCCATGGATGTCGACAGCCGCGAAGACGTGGCCTGCATCGCGCTCAATCAGCTGGCGCCCCGCTATATCCGCCACGACGTCGACATGGCGTTCTACATGGCGCCCGCCGAACAGGAGCTGCTGGAAGAGCGCGTCTCGATGGCGCTTCAGGAAGCCTTCGACAAGGTGCGCTCGATGCCCCGCCACGGCTAGCCACGCGTTGTGGGCAGCTTATGAAACACACTCGCAACGCGCCCTACAACACCAGAAGCGGATCAATGATCACCGCCAGAGAAACGACAACGGCCACCGCGATGGGTATCGCGGTGGCCGTTGTGTCTGTCGCAGATGCTGCCCGAGGCATTATCTCAGGTGACCTGAGGGGCATTACCTCAACCGGGCAGTATCAGATTCCCTCGGCGCACTGCGGCGGCACTTCATCCAGCACCTTGCGCAGGAAGGCGCGCGTGCGGTCATCCTTGGGCGCACTGAACAGCTGACTCGGCGGCCCCTGTTCGACGATGCGCCCGCCTTCCATGAAGATGACGCGGTCGGCGACTTCCCGCGCGAACTGCATCTCGTGGGTGACCACGATCATGGTCTGGCGCTCGACCGCCAGCTGCTTCATCAGCTCCAGCACCTCATCGACCCATTCCGGGTCCAGTGCCGAGGTCGGCTCATCGAACAGGATCACCTCGGCCTGGGCGGCCATGGCGCGCCCGATGCCGATACGCTGCTGCTGACCGCCTGACAGAGCCGCCGGGAAGGCATCCGCCTTCTCGCTCATGCCGATACGCTCGAGAATCTCGCGCGCCCGCTGGTGCGCCTTGGCCTTGGGCCAGCCGTTGACGACGATCAGGCCCTCGGCAATGTTCTCCAGCGCCGTCTTGTTGGCGAACAGCGCGTAGTTCTGGAACACGAAGGCACTGCTGCGACGCAGACCGAGAATGTCATGACGGCTGGCGCGTGTGGCCTCGACCTTGCGCTCGCCGATCTGGATCTCGCCACCATCGGGCTGCTCGAGGAAGTTGATGCAGCGCAGCAGCGTGGACTTGCCGGTGCCTGACGGGCCGATGACGACGATGATCTCACCCTGCTTCACTTCCAGAGTGATGCCATCGAGTACGGCCTGCCCGCCGAATTTCTTGACCAGGTTTCTGACTGCAATCATCGCTGATAGGCCTTGTTGAGACGTTTCTCCATCCAGCGCTGCACGAAGGACAGCCCTTCCACCATCACCCAGTAGACGATGGCCACGACGATGAAGGATTCAAAGTACAGGAAGCTGCCCGCCGCTTCCTTCTGGGTCGCGCCCATCAACTCGGTCACCCCCAGCGTGAAGGCCAGCGACGTGGACTTGATCATGTCCACGAAGTAGTTCATCAGCGTGGGGGCCGCCACGCGGGCCGCCTGGGGCAGCACGATGCGCCGCATCAGCTGGACATTGGTCATGCCGATGGAGAGCGCCGCCTCGGTCTGGCTGCGATCGACCCCGACGATGGCGGCGCGGATGGATTCGGCCATGTAGGCCGAGAAGTGCAGCGTCAAGCCGAGAATCGTCGCGGTGACGCCATCGATCTGGGTCAGGAACTCCAGCACTCGTGGCAGGCCGTAGTAGAACAGGAACAACTGCACCAGCAGCGGCGTGCCACGGAAGAAGGAGATGAACACGATGGTCAGCGCATTCAGCACCGGCACCTGGAGCACCCGCACCACCGCCAACAGCGATGAGAGCACCAGCGCGGCTAGCATGCCGATACAGGCCATCTCGAGTGTCAGTGGCAGGTATTTGAGCATGATCGGAAATAGGCCGAGCATGTAATCGATATCGAGAGTATCCATTCGTTATCCGGACAGGCTGGGGGCTTGGCTGAGGGTCTGGAAAGACACCCGTCGACATGACGACAACGGGGCGACGGTCAAGCCGTCACCCCGTTTGCACATGACATCCTGGCATGCGCCCTTGTATCAGGGCGCAGCGGGCAATGTTCAAGGCGTGGTGATGTCGTTGCCGAACCACTTGTTGGAAATCTCGGCCAGGCGGCCATTTTCCTTGAGCTCGGTCAGCGCGGCATCCACCTCGTCACGCTTGGCCTCGCCTTCGGCGTCCTTGCGGAACGGCAGTGCGTTCTCGAGACGCGAGAACGGCTTGCCAGCCAGTTCCAGCGGCAGCGGCGTCTTCTGGATCACCTGGCTTGCGCTGACGCGGTCCATCACGAAGGCATCGACTCGGCCCAGAGCGGTGTCCTGCTCGATGTTGGACTCATAGGTCTTGATGTCGATCTGGTCGGCGTAGGGCAGCTCTTTCATCAGCGCTTCGTAGTTGGAGCCCAGATTGACCGCCACGCTGTGGCCCTTAAGGGACTCGACGCCGGTGATCTCGTCATTGCCGCGACGCTTGACCACCTGAGCCCCGTCATAGACGTAGGGCTGGGTGAAGGCGAACTTGGCCTTACGCGCATCGGTGATGGTGATCTGGTTGGCCACGGTATCGATACGGCCGGCTTCAAGCGAGCCGATCAGGCCGGAGAAGCTCATGGTCACGAATTCGATGTCGTCACCGGTGATCTCGCCGACGGCGTTGAGGACATCCACCTCAAAGCCCTGCAGCTTGTCCTGCTTGACGAAGGTGAACGGGAAGTAGCCGCCCGACATGCCGACCTTGAGGGTGTCAGCCTGTGCCGCCAGGCTGCCCAGGGTGGTCGCGCCCAGCGCGGCAGCCATCACGGCGCCCTTGAGAGCGGTAGAAGAGAAGACAGCTGCGAGCGAACGTGATTGGCGCATCGGGATTCCTCGTGGATCGCAAGACTGGGCCATTGGCGCTGGACGGTCGCTGACATTCGGTTGAACGCGGATGTCGAGCCAACAGAACAGGTATAAGCACAGCCTTTTATATGTGATTTGGTTGTATAGGATAACGGGACTGCCCCGCATTCCCAATCATTTCATCCCTTAAGGTCATAACCAGAAGGAATAAGACAGCATTCCTGTCAATGAGCGCGATTCTAGCATGCCTGTCATGGCGGGCCAGTGACGCCGTATGGGCTACCTGCAGCGTTAGATGTCAGCCTGACGACAAGTGGATGACAGTTATTCACGCCATCCGTGGACGATGCTGTGGATAACCCGTCTCGGTCACGCTGCAAGCCGCGCCAGCCGTGGGATGACGAAAATTGATCAAAAAATCATCAACCTGCAAAACGCTCAGCGGGACTTGAGGTGCCGCGTCATCTGTCAAGCCGTCACGGGTCGAAAGAGCGGCCATAATAGGAACAGGTCGCCCTCTTTCCTCTGGCCGCCATCACACGCCAGCGGGTGGCATGACAGCCGGTGAATCGCTAAAGTCGCTGCCATTCCAGACATGCTCAGGCACATGTCACGCGCCGGCAACTGTCACTCAACGACATATGCCACGCCTGGCAATGATGCTCGACAAGACTCTTTTCTTTCGTTCTTCCGCACGCCCAGCCAAGGCGTGGCGGAGACACAGCCGTGGTGAGCCTCATGACTCCTCTCTCTTCCTTGAGCAACTTCTTCACACGCACCGGCGCCGAGCTGCACCTTTATCACCTGGGTCGCACCCTGGCGCCGCTCAGGCTTGAGCAACTGGAAGCCTTCGAGACCGAACAGCAGCCGTGGGAGCAGCCCTTCAAGGGTCAGGCGCGCCTGTCATGCGTGTTCCGTCCGGCTGGGCTCGACGATCCGCTGGTGTGGTTTCTGGCCCTGCCGCTGGATGAGGAAGGCCGTCTGTCCCCCGCGCAACGCGATGCCTTCCTCGAACGTCTGATCACGACGCTGGGTCAGACGGCGCTGACCGTCGGCCGGCCTGATCTCCAGCAGGCCGAGGCAGGCAAGATCGACAACCTGATGCAGGACAACCCGCTGGCCTTCACGCCGGACGACAGCCTGCGCGCCATGCTGCACGCCCGCGCCAGCCTCGATTGCGACCGCCCTGCCAGCCAGTACTACGAGCTCGCCGAGCAGTATCTCACCGCCCAGCTACCGCTGGATGACTGGCCGTCACTCGGCCTGCAGGGTATTGCCGACGTGCTGACACGACGCGGCGAGTTGTCCAGCGAGCTTGCCGCTGCCTTCGTGCAGCGTCTGGCTGACCTGCCGGACACGCCGCTGCGCGCCATCGCGCTGTGTCTAGAGCAGGCACCGCCCGCCCATGCCCAGCTGGCCGCCCCGCTGCCGGAGGAATACGAGACCGAGCTGCTCTCCGCCTTGATCGCACGTGGCCAGGCCGCGCGTGACCTGGGGGATCTGGAGACGCTGTGCGCCTGCCTGCGGGCCGCCGGTGCCAGCCCACGGCCTGCGGCGGCAGAGTGGATCGATACCCTGCTGGCCGACGACGAGGCCGTCAATGTCGACGTGCTGGTCGCGATCGCCGCGCGCGGCTACGCCCACCTGGAAGATGCCGAACGTCTGCCGGCCTTCCTGACCCGCCTGGCCAGCTGCCCGCAGGCCAACTTCGCCGCCCTGGCCCGCGACCTCGCCCTGATTCCGCGTCTGCGTCTGCCGGTACTGATGACGCTGCGCAACGCAAGCGCGGACAGCCCGCTGGGTCAGGCGCTTGCCGCTCTGACCCGCCAGGCCGAAACCGGCAATCCTGCCCCGCGTCATTGACGCCGGGCATGCCCGCAGGTGACAGTGCTTGAGATCATGCGCATAACCCACGACACTTGATCGGACACTTGAACAGACACTCGATCGGACACTTGCTCAAGGCATGGAATCGGGGCTGATCGGCACCGATGAACAAGGCGTGCTGCGACGCGCCACCGGCACGATGTCACCCGCGCCTGTGGCCGTGGGTGACTTGCCCAGCGCCCGCAAGCGAGGCGTCCGGCGGTGATGAAAGCGCGCCATGACCGCGTGCCATGACCGCGTGCCCGGGGCGGTTTTGGCGGGCGTTGACACCGCCACCGTCATCCCCGATTCGTGACGCGAAAAAAGAGGCTTCAGCAAGGATTGCTGTCAGTACGTTAAGTGACTATGCTGCGCGCCCGCCTGGCCATTACCCCGCCATGCCGGCAACGCACATTACGCTGTGCCGCGCCTGCCCGGTGTCTTCATGCCGTGAGCCGCTGCCCGCTTCGCTCACGCCCTCTGATTCAGGATGAAACATGTCGCATCACAAGAACACTTCGCGTCATCACATCGACAAGGCACCGCCCCTCGATCTCAAGACACTGAATCATGACCTGCTGGGCTTTCGTCCGCGGGGAGTGGTGGGTCGGCGTGAGCTGATCGAGCTGCCGGAACTCAAGCTGCACCTCAATGCCAAGATCGACACCGGTGCGCATTCCAGTGCGCTGCATGCCGAGAGCATCGAGGTCTTCGAACACAACGATGATCTGTGGGTTCGCTTCATCACCCGGACCGGCGGTAGTGATTCCCCGCCGCATACGGTCGAGACGCCGGTGCATGATCGCCGCCGCGTGCGCTCATCCAATGGTCAGGCCGAGTGGCGCTACGCGATTCGCTCGCGCATGAAGCTGGCCGGGCTCGACTACGATATCGACATGACGCTGGTGGACCGATCCCAGATGCGTCACCCCATTCTGCTGGGGCGCCGTGCCCTGCGTCGCCTGCTGGTCGCACCGGGCGCCGCCTATCTGCATGGCGAACCCTGACGGCACCAGCCAGGCGCGCGGCGGCATGCCTCGGCATCTCGCCTCAAGA
Organism: Cobetia sp. SIMBA_158; assembly: GCF_046566945.1. Lineage (NCBI taxonomy): Bacteria > Pseudomonadati > Pseudomonadota > Gammaproteobacteria > Oceanospirillales > Halomonadaceae > Cobetia > Cobetia sp. SIMBA_158. The sequence continues at coordinate 666,468 of NZ_JAWJYL010000001.1, read as the reverse complement.
CGCTGGCCCCGCTGCCATCTGCATCGCGTGACGCCTCGAGACGACAAAGGCTTCACCGGCGAACACCACGCCTCCTGACGGGCATCACGTCAGTCTTCTTCTGATTCATTCCTATCTCTGTCTGGCCCATTCGGCTCCGGAGGATTTCATGCATATCGGTATCCTGTCGCGTAACTCACGCCTCTACTCCACCCGTCGCCTGATCGAGGCCGCCGAGGCACGTGGCCACACCGCGCGCGTGGTGGACACGCTGCGTTGCTACATGAACATCGCCTCGCACCGCCCGTCCATCCATTACAAGGGCGCCGAGATCGAGCACTTCGATGCCGTCGTGCCGCGCATCGGTGCCTCCGTCACCTTCTATGGCTGCGCCGTGCTGCGCCAGTTCGAGATGATGGGCACCTACGTGGTCAATGATTCCGTGGCCATCTCCCGCTCACGCGACAAGCTGCGCTCCCTGCAGCTGCTGTCGCGCAAGGGCCTGGGCCTGCCGGTCACCGGCTTCGCGCATTCGCCGGATGACATCCCCGACCTGATCACCATGGTCAAGGGCGCACCGCTGGTCATCAAGCTGCTCGAAGGCACCCAGGGCATCGGCGTGGTGCTCGCCGAGACCAACCAGGCCGCCGAGAGCGTGATCCAGGCCTTCATGGGCATGAAAGCCAACATCATGGTGCAGGAATACATCAAGGAAGCGCGTGGCGCCGACATCCGCTGCCTGGTGGTGGGTGACAAGGTGGTGGCGTCCATGAAGCGTCAGGCGGCCGATGGCGAGTTCCGCTCCAACCTGCACCGTGGCGGCACCGCGAGCGAGATCCGCATCACGCCGGAAGAGCGCTCCACCGCCATCCGCGCCGCCAAGGCCATGGGCCTGTCCGTCGCCGGTGTCGACCTGCTGCGCGCCAATCATGGCCCGGTGATCATGGAAGTGAACTCCTCGCCGGGCCTGCAGGGCATCGAGACGGCCACCGGCAAGGACATCGCCGGTCTGATCATCGATCACATCGCCAAGTCCGCCGCGCCGGCCAAGAAGATTCCGCCCAAGCCCAAGGGCTGAGGGCTTGAGCCTTAGGGCTGAAGCCTGAGGGCATTGCGCGCAACGCTTCCCAAGGGTGCAGGTCGTCATGACTGCACCCTTGGCGTTTCTGGGTCAGATGGCCGCGCGTGTACGAGCGTGAGCGATGGAAACAGGGCAAGGCCAGCGCCTGGAAGGCAACGATGATCGTCACCAGAACGTCATTGTATCGTCGTAAACTGCAGGGATTGACAGTGCGGGAATAAATATCCTGACTTTCTGCCCTTCAGGGGTAGAAAAACACTGTTTTCACCCGCACAATCTCTTCTGACGGAGGAGGTGACCGCCCATGTTTCTCGACAATCGCCAGGTGGCGATGGATAGCGTCCAGGAAGCCCTGGCAGACAGTCTTGATTATTTCGAGGATAACGCCGAACGGCTGCGTCCCGCGCTCCTGAAGGCCTTCGAGCCCTTCTATGCGAGCCGTGTCGAGCTCAAACAGGCCCTGGAAGTCGAGACACGCAAGCATCTAAGCCTGATGCCGCGCGACGCCGATGTCGAGCGCGATGACTACATGTGGCTGTGGAGTCGCCTGAAGAGCATCGTCGGCAATGACAATCAGGTGCTGATCAACGAGCTGCTCGAACAGGAACGTGTCCTGATGCAGGCCTGCTCGACCGCCTTCACGCATCCGCTGCCTGACAGCATGGAAAAGGTGCTGGAAGGCATCTTCCACAACTGCCGCCATCTGATCCGCGAGCTGTATCGTCACCAGACAGGCCAGGCCGCCCGCCGCCGCGCCGGCTAGCCACCTGCCCGCCGCCAGGCCGTGAACGCAAGACGCCCCGCCTTCCAAAGGAAGTGCGAGGCGTTTTCGTGTTGACCCTGTGCGTCTGACGAGGCCAATGCGCGGCTAGTTCGTATCAGACCTGACAGGCAGCCACTGGAGCAATGCCTGCTTCACTCCGGGCAGACTGGCCAGCAGGCTTGCCTGCGCCTGACGCGCGAGGGCATGCGGGTCCGGCGTGTCGGCAGCATTCACTGCATCCGCTATTTCCACTCCATCCGCCACATCACGACTGACAGCGGCCTGCTGCCCTGCTCCGGCTGTCACGGAGGCCTCTCGCGGCGACATCACGTGCTTGTCTGAGGAGTGAGATGATGAGGGATGCGATGATGAGTGCGATGACAACACCGGCGTCGGCAGCGACTCCTGCGGCCCGAGGAAGCGCGGCTTGCGCCCCCACAGGTAGAGATCACCCACTGTCGCCGCACGGGCCAGCCACTCGCGCAGCATCAGCTTGAGCCCCGGCGGTTGGCGCTCGGAGATGGCCGGACAGCCTACCGCCTCCAGACCCAGTGCATCGGCGATGAACAGCGCACGCGGCAAATGCCACGGCTGGGTGACCAGCACCGCCTCGTCGACACCGAAGACCTTGTGCGCTCGCACGAGGGTATCGAAGGTGGAGAAGCCCGCGTAATCGAGCGTCATGAACTCCTGCGGCACGTTGCGCGCTCGCAGATCACGCCACATGGTCATCGGCTCATTGTAGTAACGCGTGCGGTTGTCTCCCGAGAGCAGCAGGTTGGAGACGCGGCGCAGGCGGTAGAGCTGGGCGGCGGTATCGAGGCGCGCCTGATAGTGCGGATTGCTGCCCCCGCCCACCAGGCCATGGGAAGTGCCGAACACGATCCCCACCTCACGGCTCTGACAGGTCAGTGGTGACGTGGCAATGCGATCGTGCGTTGCCATCACGACCCAGAGGTTGAGCCCGACCACCGTCATTGCACCGGCGGCCAGCAGACCGAAGATGGTCCAGCCAGCCCGCATGATCACTCGCTGCATCTCTTCCTCACGCCCATCCCTGCCTGTCTGTCCTGCCGTTACCGTCACATCGTGCAGGCATGAGCGCCCAGCCTACCCAAGCGGCCGAGGCTCTGCCAGCACTGACTGTTCCCCGGCCACGCATGCGGGTGACTCCGCTCAGTCTTCCTGCACCATCACGGCCTTGACGTTGACTGGCACCTGGGTCGCGATGTTGCCAAGCCCGGCCAGGTCACGCAGGGTGCGAATGCCATCGACCAGCGCGAACTGCTCAGCATCGACCATCACCGGCGTGAGGGTCTGCACCAGCCAGCGGTCGCCGCGCAGGCGCGTCACCTGCAGGCTCATCGGCAGGTTCTGGGTGTTGTCGTGCAGCGTCAGCTGGCCTTCGACATCCACTTTCTGAGTATCACCCGGCTCCATCACCTTGAGGGTCGGCATGTCGAGACTGGCGGTCATCACGGCCAACGGATAGGTGCCGGACTCGAACAGCTTCTCGCTGACGCGCTGGTCACGAATGTCGATGCCGGTACTGGCGGAGTCGAGGTCGATCTCCACCGACAGCTGACCGGCGTCATTAACGCGCGCACGCCAGGAGGTGAAAGCATCCGTCTCGACGGTGCTGGCGCCCGACTTGGCCATCTTGGTGGTCTGGAAGCTCAGCTGTGACACATCGCCATCCAGCTTCCAGGCGGCCTGCGCGCTGGCAGCGGTGCTCAGGATCAGGGTGGCGGTCAGGGTGCGCAGCGCAGTCTGGAATCGCATTGGGGAGTCTTCCTTGAGGCAGGTGATACGGGAAACCGTCAAACGGACGTGCCGACGCGGCCCGAGGCAGCAACTTGCCCGGACGCTCAGCAACGTGAATTGGATAGCCGGATGGACGAGAGGTTCCCGCCCACCCGGTTGCGTTTGCTGCATCTCACCCGAGTGATACTGCGACTACCGGCCATGAAAGGCCGGCCAGGGAGCCGCAGACAATAAAGGGCGACAACAGCAGACGACTAAGGTGCGCTGATGATGCTCAGAACATGCCCAGTTCCAGGCGGGCATCCTCACTCATCATCTCGCGCGACCAGGCAGGCGAGAACACGATCTCGACGTGGACCTTGGAGACATCCTCAGCGCCGAGAATCTTGCGCTTGGCGTCCTCGGCGATGACGTTGCCCATGCCGCAGCCCGGCGCGGTCAACGTCATCTTGAGATTGACCATCTTCTCGCCGCTGATCAGGGTGTCGATACGACAGCCATAGACCAGCCCCAGCTCGACGATGTCGACCGGGATCTCGGGGTCGAAGCAGGTGCGCAGCTGGGCCCAGACGAAGGCCTCGATGTCGGCGTCGCTCTGGCCGGCCGGCAGATGCGGACGCGGCACGGCGTCCAGCCCCAGCGCATCGAGGCTGAAGCTCTCGATCAGGTACATGCGACCCTCGAAGGCGACGCTGACGGTGCCGCCCTTGGCCTGCATGACTTCGACCACCGAGTCCTCGTGCAGGGTCACCGACTTGCCGAACGGTACCGAGATGCCCTCCACGTCCCGCTGCAACGGCATCTTCTGGCCCTTGCCGAGGCTGGCCAGCTGGTCTTCAGTGTGGCTCATGCCCTCTCCTTGCCGAGCCGCATGACAGGCATGCGGATCGTGAATTCTGTTGGTTCACTCAAGACGTGCGGGTGACAACATCCCCTGGCAAGGGCCGATACCAATGAGGCCCGCCATGCGCGAGCCTCATTGATCAGCGCCCGTCAGGGCCACCGCAGGGGGGTGCTCAGCGCACCATGGTCAGCACACGCTGCAGGGCATCGACGAACATGTCGATCTCTTCCGGCGTGTTGTAGGCCGCGAAGGAGGCACGACAGGTGGCATCGACACCGAAGCGACGCAGCACCGGCTGCGCGCAGTGGTGGCCGGTACGGATGGCGACCCCCAGCTGGTCGATCAGCAGACCGATATCCTGGGCGTGGGCACCATCGACCACGAAGGAGATCGCGCCCGCCTTGTCGGGCGAGTTGCCGATGATGCGCAGGCCGTCCACTTCGCGCATGCGCTCGCTGGCATGGCGCATCAGCTGCTGTTCCCAGCGCGTAATCAGCGCCATGTGGGTGCAGTCCAGCCAGTCGATGGCCTTGCCCAGCCCGATGACCTCGGCGATGGGCGGCGTGCCGGCCTCGAACTTGTGCGGCAGGTCCGCGAACAGGGTGCCATTCTCGAACGACACCGTGCGGATCATCTCACCACCACCCTGCCACGGCGGCATCGCCTCCAGCAGCGCTTCCTTGCCGTAGAGCACACCGATGCCGGTCGGGCCGTACATCTTGTGGCCCGAGAAGACATAGAAGTCAGCATCGATCTCGCGCACATCGACCTGCTGATGCGGCACCGCCTGGGCGCCATCGACCAGAATCAGCGCGTCGTGAGCGTGTGCCAGCTTCGCCATCTCGGCCACCGGGTTGATGCTGCCCAGGGCGTTGGAGACCTGATTGACGCAGACCAGGCGTGTCTTCTCGCCCAGCAGGTCGCGGTAGGCCGCCATGTCGAGCACGCCATCGTCGTCACACGGGATGACCTTGATGACGATATCGAGACGCTCGGCCAGAAGCTGCCACGGCACGATGTTGGCGTGATGCTCCATCACCGAGATCAGCACTTCATCGCCGGCATTCAGCCAGTTGGCCCCCCAGCTGTTGGCGACCAGATTGATCGCCTCGGTGGTGCCGCGCGTGAAGATGACTTCCCGCGTCAGGCGCGCATTGATGAAGCTGCGCACCTTCTCACGCGTGCCTTCGAAGGCCGCCGTCGCCTCATCCGCCAGGGTATGCAGACCCCGGTGGATGTTGGCATTGGTCTTGCGGTAGTAGTCGCTCATCGCGTCGATGACGGCGGTCGGCGTCTGGCTGGTGGCGGCGCTGTCCAGATAGATCAGCGGCACATCACCATGCACACGACGCTCGAGGATCGGAAAATCCTCGCGTACCCGCACGACGTCGAGCATCAGGTTGTCGAGTGCGCTCATGCAAAGTCCTCATCACGTGCCACCGCCACGGCGCCACCGCCCAGCTCGACGCTGAGATCGACCAGCTCATCGAGGTGGAAGCGTGACGGCAGGCGTCCCGCGACACTGCGCTCGATGCGCTCGGCGATGGCGTCGATGCCCAGGCCGGTCATGACTTCGTTGGCGAAGGCCAGGGTCAAAAGGCCACGGGCGGTCTGCTCATCGATGCCACGGGCGCGCAGCGCGAACACGGCGGTCTCGTCGAGCTGACCGGTCGTGGTGCCGTGGGAGCACTTGACGTCGTCGGCGTAGATCTCGAGTTCCGGCTTGGTGTTGATCTCGGCGCGGTCCGACAGCAGCAGGTTGGCGTTGTTCTGATGCGCCTCGATCTGCTGACTGTCGCGCTTGACCAGCACGCGGCCATTGAAGACGCCGCGGGCACGGTCGGCCAGGATGCCCTTGTAGTTCTCGTCGGAGAACGTCAGTGCCTCGTTGTGATTGACCAGCGAGTGGGTGTCCACGTGCTGGCGATCACGACCGAAGAACAGGCCATCGAGACGTGCATGGGCGTTGTTGCCGTTCAGGTCGCAGACGATATCGTTGCGCACCAGACCACCACCGGTGTTCAGGTTGATGGAGCGATACTGGCTGTCACGCGGCTGCTCGACCTGCAGCGAGGCGATATGCGTCTCGCCGGTGGCGGCTTCGCCCAGCTTGTAATGATTGAGCACGGCGCCGCGCTCCAGCATCACTTCGCTGACCATGTTGGTGAAGTTGGTCGCGCCGCTTTCACCGATGTGATGCTCGATCACGCTGGCTTCGGCGCGGCTGCCCAGCTGCACCAGCAGACGCGGGTGACTCATGGTCACGGGCTGGCCTTCGACGGCGGCACGCGACAGGAACAGCACGTAGACCGGCTTGTCGAGCACCGTGCGCGGGCCGACCTGAATCACCGCACCCTCTTCGGTGAAGGCGGAGTTCAGCGCCACGAACGGCGTGAAATCGATGCCGGTCAGACGGTTCAGCGAGCCGCCGATGACTTCCGGCTGATCGACGATGGCATCAGACAGCGGCACGACACGCACGGTGTCGGGCAGGCCTGCCACATCGGACAGCTCGGCATTGTAGAGGCCATCGACGAACACCAGACGGTAGGCGTCGACGTCGAGAGCCAGCGCATCCTTCACGGCCGGCGCGAGGCTTGCATCGTCGGCGAGACGATATTGCTGACGACCCAGTGCCTGGGTGTCGGTGTACTTCCAGGCCTCGACCTTGCGGGTCGGCAGGCCGAGGGCTTCAAAGCGGGCGATGCCGGCCTGACGGCGGGCGGCCATCCAGCTCGGGTCGGCCGCAAAGCGAGCCTTGCGGGCAGCGAATTCGCTGGCGAAGGCTTCGCTGCCGGGGACGGACGCGGTAGCAAGTGCTGTCATTACGCGGTTTCCTCCTGCAGCCAGTCATAGCCCTGGGCTTCGAGCTCGAGGGCCAGCGACTTGTCACCGGACTTGACGATGCGGCCATCCATCAGCACGTGGATCTGGTCCGGCACGATGTGCTCGAGCAGACGCTGGTAGTGGGTGACCATCAGCACGGCGCGGTCTTCGTTGCGCAGCGAGTTGACACCCTTGGCGACGACCTTGAGGGCATCGATGTCGAGGCCGGAGTCGATCTCGTCGAGCATGGCCAGCTTCGGTTCCAGCACCAGCATCTGCAGGATCTCGTTGCGCTTCTTCTCACCGCCGGAGAAGCCTTCGTTGACGGCGCGCTGCAGGAAGCTGGCGTCCATCTGCATGAAGGCCAGTTTCTCGCGGATCAGCTTCATGAATTCCGGGGCCGGAATCTCGCCCAGGCCTTCGGCTTCACGCTTGGCATTCAGCGCCGCCTTGAGCAGGTAGACGTTCTTGACCCCCGGGATTTCCACCGGGTACTGGAAGCCCAGCAGCATGCCGGCACGCGCACGCTCTTCGACTTCCATCTCCAGCACATCCTCACCTTCATAGGTAATGGTGCCCGAGGTCACTTCATAGCCGTCCTTGCCGGCGATCACGGAAGACAGCGTGGACTTGCCTGCGCCGTTCGGACCCATGATGGCGTGGACTTCACCCTTGTTGATGGTCAGATCGAGACCCTTGAGGATTTCCTTGCCTTCCACCGAAACGTGCAGATCTTTGACTACGAGCATGTTGATACCTTTTGCTGACAGGCCGCCCGCGAGCGGCCCTCAAGAATGGGGTGAATGCGAAAGGGACGGCGGGATCAGCCGACGGCGCCTTCAAGGGTGACGTTGAGCAGCGCCTCGGCCTCGACGGCGAACTCCATCGGCAGCTCCTGGAAGACGTCCTTGCAGAAGCCATTGACGATCATGTTGACCGCATCTTCCTCGCTGATGCCGCGCTGACGGCAGTAGAACAGCTGATCTTCGCCGATCTTGGAGGTCGTGGCCTCGTGCTCGACGGTGGCCGTCGCGTTGCCGATTTCCTGATACGGGAAGGTGTGCGCGCCACAGCGGTCGCCGATCAACAGCGAGTCACACTGAGTGAAGTTGCGCGCGCCCTTGGCCCGCGGGCCGATCTTGACCAGACCACGATAGGACTGCTCGGAGTTACCGGCCGAGATGCCCTTGGAGACGATGGTGGACTTGGTGCCCTCACCGATGTGGATCATCTTGGTGCCGGTGTCCGCCTGCTGCCGGCCATTGGTGACGGCGACGGAGTAGAACTCCCCGACACTGTCCTTGCCGCGCAGGATGCACGACGGGTACTTCCAGGTGATCGCGGAGCCGGTCTCGACCTGGGTCCAGGAGACCTTGGAGCGGTCACCACGGCAGTCGGCACGCTTGGTGACGAAGTTGTAGATGCCGCCCTTGCCGTCTTCATCGCCCGGATACCAGTTCTGGACGGTGGAGTACTTGATGTAGGCGTCTTCCAGGGCCACCAGCTCGACCACGGCGGCGTGCAGCTGGTTGTCATCACGCTGTGGCGCGGTACAGCCTTCCAGATACGAGACCTGAGCCTGCTTCTCGCAGATGATCAGGGTACGCTCGAACTGGCCGGTGTTGGCGGCGTTGATGCGGAAGTAGGTGGAAAGCTCCATCGGGCAGGTCACGCCTTCCGGCACGAACACGAAGGAGCCATCGGTGAAGACGGCCGCGTTCAGCGCGGTGAAGTAGTTGTCTGCCTTGGGCACCACGGTACCGAGATACTGCTTGATCAGCTCCGGGTAGTCCTGGATGGCTTCCGAGATGGAGCAGAAGATGACGCCCGCCTCAGAGAGCTCCTTCTTGAAGGTGGTGGTCACGGACACGGAGTCGAAGACCGCGTCGACCGCGACACCCGCCAGTGCGGCACGTTCGTGCAGCGGGATACCCAGCTTCTCGTAGGTCTCGAGCAGCTTGGGGTCGACCTCATCCAGACTCTGCGGGCGGTCTTCCGGCTTCTTCGGGGCGCTGAAGTAGGAAATCGCCTGATAGTCGATCTCCGGATAATCCAGGTGGGCCCAGGACGGCGCCTTCATCTTCAGCCACTGCTGATACGCATCCAGACGCCACTCCAGCATCCACTCCGGCTCACCCTTCTTGGCCGAGATGAAGCGAATCACGCTTTCATCCAGTCCCGGCGGAATGGTGTCGCTCTCGATATCGGTCACGAAGCCCTGCTTGTACTCGCGCTGTACAAGCTGCTCCATCTCCTGGCTCGCCATGCTGGTCTCCTCTCCCGGAGAGCTCCGGGTCTGTTCAGATGCCTGATCACCCCGCCCGAATCGCAGCGAAGTTCGAATGTTCGTGTTGCCCCGGCGACGTGTGTCGCGCGGCAACGGATTCAGCGTTTGCCGGTGCTGTTGGCTGCCGTGGCCATGGGGGGCGGCTCGTCATCCCCGTACAGGCTTATGGCCTGAATCGGCAGTTGCACCGGCATGCGCAGTGGCGCGGATGACGCCAGATGCGCCAGCGTCACGCTGCCCAGCAGCTCACTGATGGCGTACGAGACGCGCTGCCAGTTGTCGGCCACCCCGCAGGTGTTGACCAGCTCGCAATCGCCGTCGGCGTGGCTGCACTCGGTCACGGCCACCGGGCCTTCGATGGCGCTGATGATGTCGCTGGCCGTGATCTGACTGGCCGGGCGTGCCAGGCGATAACCGCCCAGCGCACCGCGCCGCGACTCAAGCAGCCCTGCCCGCACCAGCGCCTTGAGCGTCTTGCTCACGGTGGGATGCGGCAGCTGCACGCTTTCGGCCAGATCGATCGCCGCATGGGCCGAGTCCGGCTCGCGGGCGATGCGCGCCATCACGACAGCGGCATAATCGGTCATCTTGGAAAGCTTCAGCATGCTGGCCTCCACCACGGGAAGATTAATTGGGGACCATTTTAGTCCTGTATCAGAACGATGTGAAGCGGGGACCCCACCGAAAACGTCGAATTGCGACCTGGGCAACCAGTTTGCCGACAAGATAGCCGCCGATCACAACAAAAATAACAATCATTCCCATTTAAAATATCTACCAGCCCTGCCCGAGGGACCAGGTGCTCTGTACAACAATCCCGTGCGCAGCGGGAGATCGATGACGGCCGCCCCGCTACGCCCCTTCCCTACAACGCACGCCCTCTCTACAACGCGCGCCCCTCCACAACGCAAGACACCCCGCCGGGGAAATCCCGACGGGGTGTCTTGGTCACGCCATCATGCCGTCATGCAAGGCTCATCTGAGCCATACGTGATGATCAGCCGTGGAACGGGTTGCGCAGCACGATGGTCTCGTTGCGGTCCGGGCCAGTGGAGATGATGTCGATCGGCACGCCGACCTGCTCTTCCAGGAAGCTGATGTAAGCGCGGGCGTTGGCCGGCAGCTTGTCGACTTCGCGCACGCCGATGGTGGAATCGCTCCAGCCCGGCAGGTCCTGGTACAGCGGTTCGATGGCTTCGTAGCCTTCGGAATCCACCGGGTTGTCCAGCACGTCGCCATCCTTGCTGCGATAGCCGATGCAGACACGGATGTTCTCGAGCCCGTCCAGCACGTCCAGCTTGGTCAGGCAGATGCCGCTGACCGAGTTGATCTGCACGGCGTGACGCAGAGCGACGGCATCGAACCAACCACAACGACGCGCACGACCGGTGGTGGCACCGAATTCGTGACCACGCTCGGCCAGGTGACGGCCGAACTCATCGAACAGCTCGGTCGGGAACGGACCGGAGCCGACACGCGTGGTGTAGGCCTTGGTGATGCCCAGCACGTAGTCGAGATACAGCGGGCCGACGCCGGAACCGGTGGCGGTGCCGCCGGCAGTGGTGTTGGAGCTGGTGACGTACGGGTAGGTACCGTGGTCGATGTCGAGCAGTGAGCCCTGAGCACCTTCGAAGAGGATGTTCTCGTTGGCCTTGCGCACGGAGTGGACCAGATCCACGGTGTCGCAGACCATCGGACGCAGCTCTTCGGCCATTTCCATGGCTTCGTCCAGCACCTGCTGGAAGTCGACCGGCGCTTCACCGTGATAGTGCTGCAGCACGAAGTTGTGGTAATCCAGCACTTCGCCCAGCTTGGAGGCGAAACGCTCACGGTGGAGCATGTCACCCAGACGCAGGCCACGACGCGCGACCTTGTCTTCGTAGGCCGGGCCGATGCCGCGACCGGTAGTACCGATCTTGGCGACGCCACGGGCCTTCTCGCGCGCCTGGTCCAGACGCACGTGGTAGGACAGGATCAGCGGGCAGGCCGGCGACAGACGCAGGCGATCACGCACCGGCACGTCGTTGGCTTCAAGCTCACGGATTTCCTTGATCAGCGCTTCCGGAGACAGCACGACACCGTTGCCGATGACGCAGGTCTTGCCCGGATGGAGGATGCCGGACGGGATCAGGTGGAGGACGGTCTTCTTGCCGTCCAGCACCAGGGTGTGACCCGCGTTGTGGCCACCCTGGAAACGCACGACGGCGCTGGCGGATTCGGTCAGCAGGTCGACGACCTTGCCCTTGCCTTCATCACCCCATTGGGTGCCGAGCACGACTACATTCTTGCCCATGGTTCCTATCTCTTTCGGTGAATAACCGTCGGTGAAAACCCACTCACAAGTGCAGCTGCCCTGTCGGCAGCTGCACCTCGGGACCCAGTGGCCCCAGCTGTTCTGCTATCTGTCACTCGCTGCCATCGCTCTCGGGTCACCGAAGCTCAGGCTTCGAGCGTGACGACCTGCCAGCCGCCGGCGCCATTGACCAGCTCACGGTTGCAACGGTGTGCATCCGCGCCGGTGGTCTGGCCCGGCAGCGCTTCGATGACACGCTCGCCAGCGGCACGCAGCTGATCGACACACTCACGCAGCGCGCTGTCGTTGAGTGCCGGCGCCCAGATGCCATCACAGGCCGGAGCCTGCACGGCCAGCGAGGCCAGCTGCTTGAGGTCCATCGAGAAGCCGGTGGCAGGACGCGCACGACCGAAGGCACGTCCAGTATCGTCGTAGCGACCACCCTTGGCCAGCGCCTGACCGTAACCCGGGACGTAGGCCGCGAACACCATGCCGGTGTGATACTCGTAACCGCGCAGTTCGGCGAGATCGAAATAGAGCGTGACCTGCGGATGACGCTCGCGGACCGCGCAGCTCAGCGCCGTCAGCTGATCCAGAGCGCTGGCGACTGCCGCCGGTGCGCCGGCGAAGGCGGTACGCGCCTGGGCAAGAATCTCGTCATCACCGTGCAGGTGCGGCAGCGCCTTGAGCATGCCCGCCACTACCTTGTCACCCACCACGCGATCGATCAATGCATCGAGAGCGGAATACTGTTTACGCTCGATGGCGGCGAACAGTTCACGCTCGTGCTCGTCATTCATGCCGGCTTCGGCGATCAAGGCACGATAGATGCCGATATGGCCCAGTGCCAGGTGCAATTCACCGGCACCGGCCTGCTCGAGACTGGTCAGCGCCAGATGCAGGATCTCGTGGTCGGCCTCGAGGCCGGCGTGACCGAAGAGCTCGGCACCGACCTGCACCGGGCTGCGACCGCCCTGGTGCTTGTCCGCCTTGGTGCGCAGCACGTTGGCGCAGTAGCACAGACGTACCGGGCCTTCGCGGTGCAGGGAGTGAGCGTCCATGCGCGCCACCTGCGGGGTGACGTCGGCACTGGCGCCCATCATGCGACCGGTCATCTGGTCGGTCAGCTTGAAGGTCTGCAGATCAAGCTCGGTACCGGTGCCGGTCAGCAGCGAATCGAGAAATTCGACGGGCGGCGGCAGCACCAGGTCATAGCCGAAGCGATGATAGAGGTCGAGCAGCGCGCGGCGCAGCGCCTCCATACGGGTTGCCTGAGGGGGCAATACCTCATCCATGCCATCCGGGAGGAGCCAGCGATCTGCGATGGTCATTGCGCTATCCTGCGAGAGATTTATGACAAGGGGTGACTCGTGACGCGAGGAAATTCACCCGGCTGGCGTGCGTGACAAACGAAACGCCCGCGGGGGATTTCACAGCAGCCGACCGAGACCCGTGAAGCAAGGTCCTGCTCGACGCTTTCCTGTCGGCCTTGCGCCTGTGCATGAAAAGCGGCCACAAAAAAACCGGGCGGTGCCCGGTTGCAGGAGTCTAGCATGAATCCTTGTGGGATGAACCCCGCGAACCTCTCGAGCGACGTTCATCCACTGCGCGGCCTCTGATGCTGCCAGAGGCCGCGCGCAACATCCCCGAAAGCGAGCCTTCGGGCTGAGTGATGCTGCTTACTTGCTGCCACCCTGCGGGTCCTTGAAGAAGCGGAAGAACTCGCTGTCCGGCTGCATGACCATCATGTTGCCATCGCCCTTGAAGCTGTCGCGATAGGCCTGCAGTGAGCGGTAGAAGCGGAAGAACTCGGTATCCGCCCCGTACGCACCGGCATAGATGGCGGCGGCGGAGGCATCGCCCTCACCGCGCAGGGTCTGCGCCTGTTCTTCGGCCTGCGCGAGCAGGACGGAACGGCGACGATCGGCATTGGCCTGGATCTTCTCGGCCTGCTCCTGACCCTGGGCACGATACTCTCGTGCCTCACGCTGACGCTCGGTCTTCATGCGCTCGTAGACCGCCTGGGAGACTTCGTCCGGCAGGTCGATACGCTTGACGCGGATATCGAGAATCGACACCCCCAGTTCCTTGCGCATCACCTCGTCGAGCTCTTCGGTGGGCTTCTTCATCAGCGCGTCACGCTGCTCGGAGATGATCTGCACCAGTTCGAGCTTGCCGAACTCGTTACGCAGACTCTCGTCGACACGCGGCGCGATCAGGCGCTCGGCCATCTGCTCGTCGCCGGAGGTCGCTTCGTAGTAGCGCTTCGGATCGACGATCTTCCACTTGACGAAGGAATCGACGATGACGGCCTTCTTCTCGCGGGTCAGATAACGGCTTGCCTGGGCATCCAGCGTCAACACGCGCGTATCGAAGGTACGGATCGTGTTGTAGACCGGCAGCTTGAAGTGCAGGCCGGGCTGGATGTTGTCTTCCACCACTTCACCAAACTTGAGCTTGATGGCGCGCTGGGTCTCATCAACCGTGTAGAGGCTGTTGCTACCAAGCCAGGCCACTACGGCCAGACCGGCGACGGCCATCAGTGAGCGATTGTTGATCATTAACGACCCTCCCGACGGATGCTGTTGCTGCTGTCAGTGCTCTGGCTGCGGCTCAGGGCATCACTCGCCTGTCGGGACACACGGTCCAGCTCACTACGACTCATGCCACTGCTGTCTTCGGCGGCAGCACTGGACTTGTTGGCCAGCTTGTCCAACGGCAGGTACATGAGGGAATTGCCGTTCTCGACATCCACCAGCACCTTGTTGGTCTTGCCGAGCACTTCGCCCATGGTTTCCAGATACATGCGCTCGCGGATGATTTCCGGCGCCTTCTGGTACTCGGTCAGCAGGGACGTGAAGCGGTTGGCCTCACCCTGGGACTTCGCGACCACGGACTCCTTGTAACCCTCGGCTTCCTCGATGATGCGCTGCGCCTGACCCTGGGCTTCCGGGAGAATCGAGTTCTCGTAGGCCAGTGCCTGGTTGATCGTGCGCTGACGATCCTCACGCGCCTTGATGACGTCATCGAAGGAATCCTGGACCGCTGCCGGCGCAGAGGTGGACTCGACGTTGATGGTCTGCAGCGTCAGGCCGACACCGTAGTTGTCCAGATAGGACTGCAGGCGCGACTTGACGTTGCTGGCCAGCAGTTCACGACCGGAGGTCAGGATGTCGTTCATGTCGGCACTGCCGACTTCGTGACGCAGCGCAGAGTCCATGGCGTTCTCGAGACTGATCTCGGGCGCACGGACGTTGAGCAGGAAGTCACGCGGGTTGGACACCTGATACTGCACGGACATCTGGACTTCGACGATGTTCTCGTCCTGGGTCAGCATCGACTTGGTCTGGGAGAGCGAACGCACCTTGGTGACGTTGACCTCACGCACATCGTCGATGATCGGCGGATTCCAGTGCAGGCCCGGACCGACGATGTCGTTGTACTTGCCGAAACGCAGCACGACGCCACGCTCTGACTGATCGACCAGATAGAAACCGGAAGCCGCCCAGATGGCGACCAGGATGACACCGATGATACCCGGCAGTGCGAAGGCATTGGTGCTGCCACCGTTGCCGCCATTGCCACCGGCACCGGTACCGCCACGACGCTTGCGGCCATTGCCGAGCATGCCGTTGAGCTTGTCCTGGAATTTCTTCAGCGCTTCGTCGAGGTCGGGCGGCCCGCCATTGCCACCGCCGTTACCCCCGCCCCCCTTCTTGTCCCCGTTGCGACCACCGCCGCTCCACGGGTCATGCTGGTTGCCGCCACCCGGCTCATTCCAAGCCATACGTCGTCTCCACTCAGTCGATGTTCCGCTCGTCATTATGATGACGCCGCCCTGCCAGCTGCGACCGGTTCCGTACCTTGAGCCTGATGGCCTCCGGCGACCGATTCTCTCGTACGGCATGGCGACGCGTCCCTTGCGGGAGAAGGCCATGGCCCTGCCCGACGGCCATCGTCCGTCGGACGGCATCCAGCCAATCCTGCTGGATGCCCGCTGCTCTGACGCGCAGGGCATGCCCTGCGCGAGGGCATCCATCGTCATTCGTGCGCGGCGATGGATGCCGGGTAGTGCTTGCCACTGCCTTGCGACAACGGTGCGCTGCTGCCTCGTGCGCCACTTCTCATCGAGCTGCCGCGCAGCGCACCGGCGCAAGTCTCGTTACCAGACGGTATCAGGACTTGTGCGTGACCGACACGCGATGCTTTTCCGCGCGTTCGGCGGACAGCTCACGCTGCCAGGCTTCACGGTCGTCATGTTCACCGCCGAGATAATCTTCAGGCGATTCACCAAGATGCGACAACAACTGCAGAAAGTCGCGTTTCTCGAGACGAATGTCCAGCAGCGCATTGCCCTGCTCGTCATATTGCTCGTCCTTGACCGCGTCCAGCTCATGCAGGCCTGCCCGCAGACGGGACTTCGCAGGCCCCAGCGTCAGCTGCATGGAGATGACGTTGTCGGACAGCAGCTCGGCGAAGGCCTGCATCAGCAGATCCAGCCCCTTGCCGTCGCGTGCCGACAGCCACACCGCCAGCGGACGACCGAAGCCATCACGCTCGATGCGCGGCGCCATGTCGAGTCGGTCGATCTTGTTCATGACCAACAGACGCGGCACATCACCGGCATCGATCTCGCTCAGGACGTGATTGACCTGCTCGGTATTGCGGTCATTCTCCGGGTCTGCGGCGTCGATGACATGTACCAGCAGATCCGCTTCCGCCGCTTCCTGCAGGGTCGCCTGGAAGGCTTCCACCAGCTTGTGCGGCAGATGACGAATGAAGCCGACGGTATCGGCAAGGACTGCCGGACCGACATCCTCGAGCTCCAGACGACGCAGCGTCGGGTCCAGCGTCGCGAACAGCTGATCGGCGGCGTATACCTCGGAGGTGGTCAGCGCGTTGAACAGCGTCGACTTGCCGGCGTTGGTATAGCCGACCAGCGACAGGCTCGGGATCTCGGCACGCGCACGGGCACGGCGGTTCTGATCGCGCTGCTTGTGCACCTTCTCGAGTCGCTTGTGGATCGACTTGATACGGGCGCGCAACAGGCGACGGTCAGTCTCGAGCTGGGTTTCCCCCGGGCCTCGCAGACCGATACCGCCTTTCTGACGCTCAAGGTGGGTCCAACCCCGCACCAGGCGGGTGGACATGTACTCGAGCTGTGCGAGTTCCACCTGCAGCTTGCCCTCATGGGTCCGCGCACGCTGGGCAAAGATGTCGAGAATCAGACCAGTACGGTCGATGACGCGACACTTGAGCGTGGCTTCGAGGTTACGCTGCTGGGAAGGACTCAATGAATGGTTGAAAATGACCAGCTCGGCTTCGTGCACGGCCAGGGCCTCTTGCACTTCCTCAAGCTTGCCTTCTCCGATGAACGTACGGGAGTCGGGGCGGGGCCGGCTACCCTCGATGAGGGTCGCCGGCACGGCGCCTGCCGAACGTACGAGTTCGAGGAGCTCACCGGCATCCTCGCGTTCTTTTTCGTCCCGGAAATTGACATGCACCAGGACGGCCGTTTCACCGGCTTCGGGTCGTTCGAAGAACAATCAGCGCCTCTAACTTCAGCTTTCTGTGGACGGCACGCTCGGATCCTGGGCCGGCAGGCGCACATTGCGCGACGGCACCACGGTCGAGATAGCGTGCTTGTAAACCATCTGGGAGACAGTATTGCGCAGCAGGATCACGAACTGATCGAAGGATTCGATCTGGCCCTGCAGCTTGATGCCGTTGACCAGGAAGATCGAGACCGGGATACGTTCCTTGCGCAGGATGTTCAGGTACGGGTCCTGGAGTGATTGACCTTTGGACATGTGACTCTCCGTAAAAATGTCTCGTTCGAGGTAAGTATGGTTATGTTCGCCAGCGCTCCGGGTTGCCCTCTTGAGGGGGCTTCACGGGCGCGGGTCGTGACCGCTCATGTTACGCTAAGTGCAGGTCTGGCGCACGATTTTCAAGGTTTCACTGTAAGGATCTACACCCATGGAATCCACCGGGTGAATCCCCTGCCAGCTCCGCAACCAGGTCAACTGTCGCTTGGCGAGTTGACGCGTCGCGATGATGCCGCGTTCGCGCATCTCATCCCGGCTCAGATGGCCATCGAGAAAATCCCACACCTGACGGTAGCCGACACAACGTATCGAGGGCAGGCCCGCATGCAGCTCCGGACGTGCCTTCAGCGCTTCGACCTCGGCAATGAAGCCCTGTTCCAACATCTGATCAAAACGCGTCTCGATACGTTCATGTAACACGGCTCTATCGTGGGGCGCCAGTGCGATCGCTATCGGCCGGAACGGAAGTTCCGCCTCTGGCTGCTCCGCGAGCAGCTCGCTCATCGGGCGCCCGCTGATCAGACAGACCTCCAGCGCGCGTGTCAGCCGCTGGGGATCGGTGGCCCGAATGCGCTGTGCCGTGGCCGGATCAAGCCGCGCCAGCTGCGCATGCAGCGCCGGCAGGCCCTCGGACTGGATACGCGCCTCGAGCTCCGCGCGCAGCTCGGCATCCGCTGCCGGCAGCTCCGCCACGCCTTCCAATAGACGCTTGAAATACATCATTGTGCCGCCGACCAGCAGCGGCATCTTGCCGCGGGACTGGATCTCGGCGATATGCGCCAGCGCATCGCGACGAAACTCGGCGGCGGAATAGCTCTCCAGCGGATCGAGAAAGTCGATCAGGCGGTGTGGCGCTCGGGCCAGCTCTGCCGCGCTCGGCTTGGCCGTGCCGATATCCATGCCGCGATAGATCAGCGCCGAATCGACACTGACCAGCTCCGCGCCCTGCTCCTCATGCCAGCGAATGGCGAGGTCGGTCTTGCCTGAGGCCGTCGGCCCCATCAACAACACGACAGGCGGCTTGTCAGCCACCTCAGGCGCGTGGTGTCGGGAATCTTCAGGGGGTTGAATCTGGGTCATGGCCTATTGTCTGGGCTGGGAGGTGAATCAGGGGTGAACCGCGACGACACGGGGCCTCATCTACTGGCCGCGCAGGAACAGCTTGTCGAGCTCATGCATCGAAAGCTCGGTCCAGGTCGGACGGCCATGATTGCATTGCCCGGAGCGCTCGGTGCGCTCCATGTCACGCAGCAGGGCATTCATTTCCGGAATCGTCAGTCGGCGGTTGGCGCGCACGCTGCCGCGACACGCCATGTCGGCGAGCAGTTCATTCATGTGCGCCTCCATGCGGTCACTGCGCCCATAGCGCTCAAGATCTTCCAGCATGCCGCGCACCAGGGGCTCCACATCGGCATTGCCGAGCACGACCGGCACCTGACGCACCAGCAGTGTTTCCGGCCCGGCAGCGTCCAGCTCGACGCCCAGACGCGTGAACGCCTCGGACTCGCGCTCGAAGGTGCCCATCTCGCGCGCACTGACCGCCAGCGACACCGGCACCAGCAGCGGCTGGGCCTCCAGATGGCCGCCGCCATGCACATGCTGCTTCATGCGCTCATAGGTGATGCGCTCGTGAGCGGCATGCATGTCGACCATCACCAGCCCGCGCGAGGTCTGCGACAGGATGTAGACGCCGTGCAGCTGCGCCACGGCGTAGCCCAGCGGCGGCGTGTCATCGTCGTCACTCTGGGCCGGCAGACCACGCATCACCACTGCCGAGCTGCCTGAGACCGCGCCACCCGAGACCGAACTGCCTGAGACAGACGGCGCCGACATGCCAGACACGGCGTCGCTGGAAGACGCGCCACCGGACGGCCCACCCACCTGAGGCGTGTCGACCCGCCAGCCGGGCGCAGCTTCCCCGACACCGGCCTGCGCACTCCCCAGTCCTGCGCCCTGCCCTGGCCCGTCACCCTCGCGGCCACCTTCACCCAGCGTGACACGTGGTGCACGCCGCGCCTCACGCTCGGCACTGGCGATCGCCGCCGGGTCGTTGACCACGCCCGTGCCGCCTGCGCCGCCACCCGGCGTCAGCAGATGATCTTCGCTGGGGTGCAGTGCCCGATAGCCGGCCATGAACTGACGCACACGCTCGGCGCTCAGACGTTCGCTGGAGCGACCATCACCGGCAGGCGGCAGCTGCGAGGAAGGCTGCCAGGGGGCCGCAGGGCGGCCTGCAGGAGCGCTCGGCGAGGCTGACGAGTCGCCCCCCGCCTGCGGGCCGGCCGATGACGCTTGCTGTTCAGTGGTGGCATTTGGCTGGGCGTCCTGTTCCTGACGCCCGAGGCGCATGCCCTGCTGCTGCCAGCCGGGGTCCTCTTCCTTCTCCTGCCCCTCGATGCCAGTAGGCGCGGCGCTGTTGTCACCGGGGCGCACCTCGGCCAGCGCCTTGTGCAGGCTCGAGAACAGGAAGTCATGCACCAGTCGCCCGTCCCGGAAGCGCACTTCGTGCTTGGTCGGGTGAACGTTGACATCCACCACCGTCGGGTCGAGCTCCAGATAGAGCACGAACACCGGATGCCGACCATGGAACAGCACATCGCGATAGGCCTGACGCACGGCATGCGCGACCAGCCGGTCGCGCACCACGCGGCCATTGACGAAGAAGTACTGCTGATCGGCCTGGGCACGCGAGTGCGTCGGCAAGCCCACCCAGCCGGACAGGCGCAGGCCGGAGGCCTCGATATCCAGATGCAGCGCATGCTCGAGGAAGTTGCGCCCCAGCAGCGCACCGATGCGCCGCTCCACCGTCAGGGTGTCTTCACCGGCACGCAACTGATGTACCACCTTCTGGTTGTGGCGCAGCGTCCAGCCGATATCGTGGCGTGACAATGCCAGCCGCCGGAAGCTTTCCTCGACATGGCCGAACTCGGTCTTCTCGGTGCGCATGAACTTGCGGCGCGCCGGTGTATTGAAAAACAGATCACGCACCGCGACGCTGGTGCCACGCGGATGCGGCGCCGGGGAGACGCGCGGCGCCATCTCGCGCCCTTCCGCCACCACGCGCCAGCCGTTGGCTGGTTCCTCCGAGACATTCGAGAACAGCTCCAGCCGCGAGACCGAACTGATCGAGGCCAGTGCCTCGCCCCGGAAACCGAGGCTCGCCACGCCCTCGAGGTCATCCAGGCTCTCGATCTTGCTGGTCGCATGCCGTGACAGCGCCAGCGGCAGGTCTTCCTCGGTGATGCCGCAGCCGTTGTCGCGCACGCGAATCAACCGCGCACCGCCACCTTCCAGCTCCAGCTCGATGCGGGTGCTGCCGGCATCGATGGCGTTCTCGACCAGCTCCTTGACCACGGAAGCCGGCCGCTCCACGACCTCACCCGCCGCGATCTGGTTGGCGAGGCGCGGATTGAGGATACGGATCCGTCGCTCGCCAGGGCGAGCGGGCTGCATGTCGGTCAGCTCGTCAGACATCGATAGACTCCTGGATACACGAGCGAAAAATGCCGCTTCTCTGAAAACGATACTGTCCGCCGACCCAGCCACGGCAAGCAACGCATGCCGGAACTGCATCAGCGGACAGTGTCTGCGCCCCGCCAACGCAAGGCGCGGTCAGGGCGACTTCATGACGTCAGGTTCAGCTGCGCGGAATCTTGAGCAGCTGGCCCACGCGCACCGTATCGCCACTCATGTTGTTGGCCTGCTTGAGGGCCGCCATGCTCACGTTGTGGCGCTGGGCCACTTCCGACAGCGTATCGCCACTCTTGACGCGATATTCGCCGCCGTTGCCACCGCGTGCCTGGCTGCGCTGCCATGCCAGCAGACTTGCGGGCGGCGGATTGCGCTCGAAGTGGCTCTGGATTCCCGAGAAGATCGAGCGCGCCAGCTTCTCCTGATAGGGGCCGCTGTTGAGATTGCGCTCTTCCTGAGGATTGGAGATGAAGCCTGTCTCCACCAGCAGCGAGGGGATATCCGGCGACTTGAGCACCACGAAGCCCGCCTGCTCCACCTGACGCTTGTGCAGGGAATTCATGCGCCCGAGGTTGGCCAGCACGCCGCTACCCGCCGCCAGCGAATCGTTGAGCGTCGCGGTCATGGTCAGGTCGAGCAACACGCCACGCAGCATCTCATCCTTGTCATTCAGGCTGAGATTGCCATCCACGCCCCCGATCAGGTCAGCACGGTTTTCGGTGGCGGCCAGCCAGCGTGCGGTCTCGGACGTCGCGCCGCGGCTTGAGAGCGCAAAGACCGAACTGCCGTGCGGGCGCGGACTGTTGAAGGCATCGGCGTGAATCGAGACGAAGAAGTCCGCCTTCTGCTCACGCGCGATCTCGGTGCGCTTGCGCAGCGGGATGTAGTAATCGCTGTTGCGGGTCAGGATGGCCTTGAAGCCGGGCTGGGCATCGAACATGCGCTTGAGACGCTTGCCGATCTTGAGCACCACATCCTTCTCTCGAGTCCCGCTGGGGCCGCTGGCGCCCGGGTCTTCCCCACCGTGGCCAGGGTCGATCGCGATGATGATGTCACGCTTGGGATGTGCCGCCGCCTGGGTATTGACCACAGGTTCCGCCGGCTCGCCCTTCAGTTTGCGCTTGGCCGCGGCCTGTTCCTGCTCGCGGATACGGGCCTCGATGGGGTCGATGGGGTTCTCGACCGCCGATTCGCCGGGGAACTCGAGATCCACCACCAGGCGATTGCCGTATTTGGCATTCGGCGCCAGCGTGAAGTCCTTGGGATTGACCGGGCGCGTCAGGTCGAGCACCACACGCAGGGCATCCCCTTGACGCCCGCTGCGGATCGACTTGATGGCACTGCCTTCGAGATTCAGCGCGGCGAACTTGCGCTCGACGGCGGCACTGGCCACTTCACTGCCGGCAAGGTCGATCACCAGACGGCGCGGATTGTCGAGGCCGAAGACCTTGGCCTTGGCGGCACTGTCGAGATCGAACACCAGCCGCGTGTGGTCCGGTGCGGTCCACAGGCGCAGGTTCTCGACCTTGGCGGCCAGCGCTTGCGGCGCCAGCACCAGGCTGGCAAGCGAGCAGACGACGCCACCCGCCAGCCAGCGACGGAAGCTGCGCGCCAGACGCATACGGGGAATTTTGGACGCTATTTCAGGCATCAGACAGGATGACCCAGACAGAAAGAACATGAATGAAGATAACGAATGATCGGACACTGCACCGCCAGACAACACAAGCGGATCGGCGTCATCATGCCTGAGAGGTTCGGCGCTCGGCCAGTGTTGCCAACCAACCCTCACCTCGCGGTGTCAGGGCAGTCAATTCGGCCTCGCGTCCTTCGTCGGCGACGAACAGCGTGATGCGCAGATCCGGCGTGGGCAGAAAGCCCTGACCACAGCTCGGCCACTCGATCAGCGCCAGGCTGTCGGCGGCGAGCAGATCGCGCCCCCCGATGAACTCGAGCTCTTCAGGGTCGGCGAGGCGGTAGAGGTCGAAGTGGTTGATGTGCCACTCGCCACCCTCGGCCCGTGGCAGCACGTAGGGTTCCACCAGGGTGTAGGTCGGGCTCTTGACCGCGCCCTGGTGACCATAGGCGCGCAGCACGCCGCGGGTCAGGGTCGTCTTGCCCGCCCCCAGCTCGCCCTCCAGGAACACCAGCCCGCGGCCGGCAAGGATATTTCCCAATTGAGTGCCGAAGGCAACCTGGGCGTTTTCATCAGACAGAAGTATGCGCATCTCGGGCCCGTGGATTGAGCAATAAATGCATATAGGATGCCAGATCACCTGCGAGCAGGCCACGTTCACCACGCTCCTGTACCGCCCGGTCGGCCGCCAGGGCATGCACCAGCACCCCAAGCCGCGCCGCCTGCGCCATGGCGCGCGTGACTCGCCGGGCCTGCGCCGCCTCATCCTGGGAGGAACGCGGCTGGCGTGCATCGAAGCCGCCGTTGAGCGCCTGCGCCGCCAGACCCGCGATGATGCCACCCAGCACATCGCCCATGCCGCCACTGGCCATGCCCGGATTGCCATAGGGGCAGAGCGCCACCGCCGGCCCCTCGAGTACCCCCACAGGGCTCGCCACCAGACTGCCCGCGCCCTTGAGCACCACGCTGCCGCCGAAACGCTGCTGGAGTGCTCTTGCGGCTGCGATTCGGTCGTGTTCGATGTCCGCCACACTGCAATCGAGCAAACGCGCGGCCTCACCGGGGTGCGGCGTCAGCACCCAGTCGTCGCGACGGATGATGTCGCCTTCGCTCGCGCGCCAGGCCAGCAGGCTCAGGCCATCGGCATCCACGACCAGCGGCTGCCCCGCCGCCAGCACCCGCGACATGCCGCCCCAGCCCCACAGCATGCTCTCGAGACTCTCGGTGCCCATGCCGGGCCCGACCAGCGTCACGCTGGCCTGTGCCAGCTGTGATTCCAGCACGGCGAAGCCATCATGACTGCTGCCCTCCGGGCCACTCTTGAGGCCGCGCGCCATGACCTCGGGGCAGCGCGTCAGGCTGGCGCTGATATGCGCGGGTGCCGTCAGCAGCGCGACCTTGCCGGCGCCGGCCCGCGCCGCCGCCTCACTGGCCAGCAACACCGAGCCCCCCAGCCCCGGCCCGCCGCCGAAGACCAGCGCGCTGCCGGTATCGCCCTTGTGGGCCAGCGGCGAGCGCGGCACCAGCTCGGACTCCAGCCAGCGCGGTGTCAGCCGCTGCACGGCGTCCTCTGCCAGCAAGGCCGCGGTTCGCGACTGCGCGACCACCTCCGGCAACACGCGCGCCGCGCCCAGGCGCGCCAGACTGACGTGCCCGGCGTGCAGCTCGGCGCGTCCGGTGTGCAGGCCCGGCTTGTCGACCAGAAACGTCAGCGTCACATCCGCTTCCACGGCGACACCCGCGACCGCGCCCGTCGCGGCATTCAAGCCTGAGGGCACATCCAGCGCCATGACATGCACGCCGTGCTGATGAGCGTGATTGATGCGCTCGATGGCTTCGACCACGCTGCCGCGCGGCGCATCGCGCAGGCCGATGCCGGTCAGCGCATCCACCAGCAAGGACCAGCCCTTGAGCAGCGCATCCGCCGCCTCCTCATCGGCCTTCGGCCATGCCAGCGTCTCGACACCAGCCTCGCGCGCCGCGATCGCGGCCAGCTGCGCATCACCGGTCAAGGCATCCTCCGGCGTCAAGGCGATGACCCGCACCTCGAAGCCCGCCAGCAATGCCAGGCGCGCCAGCAGATAGCCATCGCCGCCATTGTTGCCGCCGCCACACAGCACGCACAGCCTGCGAGTCTCCGGCCAACGCTGACGCAGCAGATCGAACGCCGATTGCGCGGCGCGCCCCATCAGGCGCTTCTCCACCGGCGCCTCGCTCTGGCCACTGTCAGCGGCGACGGTCTCCTCCGCGAGCATCCAATGCTCCAGATCACGCAGCGCCGCCAACGGCCACAGACAGTTGACCGAGCGCCACAGCGTCAGGGTTGCCGAAGATGCCGGGGGGCAGGACTGGTCAGAGGTCGATTCGTGCGCTGTCATGCCTACACTCCTTGTCTGGATATCCATTGCCTGACTGGATGTTCGTTGCCTGTCTAGACGCTCGTTGCCTGTCTAGACACTCGCTGCCTGCCTGGATATGCGTTGCCTATCGCGAGGCATGGCGCTGCATGCCGCCTTCCTTTCTACTGCACCTTACCTGCCGTGCTCGCGCCGTCAGGCAGCACGCTTGGGCTGACCGGCAAGTTGCGCTAAGGTGGCGCGCCTCTGCCCTCGATCTCGCTGGAAACCCCATGTCTGCTCCGCACTCATCCACCCCCGCCGCTTCACCTGCCGACACCGGGAGCCCCGCCGCCGATGAACAGGCCATGGAGGAACTGGCGACGCGCATCAAGACATGGGGGCGCGAGCTGGGTTTTCAGCAGGTCGGCATCACCGATGTCGACCTCTCGGCCCACGAGGCCTATCTGGAGCGCTGGCTGGCCAACGGCCATCACGGCGAGATGAACTTCATGGCCAAGCACGGCACCAAGCGCACTCGCCCTGAAGAGCTGGTGCCCGGGACACTGCGCGTCATCAGCGTGCGTCTCGATTACCTGCCGCCTGAGGTCGAGACCACTCAGGTGCTCAGCCAACCCGAACGCGCCTATGTGTCACGCTACGCGCTGGGGCGTGATTACCACAAGCTGATGCGCAAGCGACTGGCCAATCTGGCCAAGCAGATCGAGGGAGAAGTCGGCAAGTTCGGCTATCGCGCCTTCGTCGACTCCGCCCCGGTGATGGAGCGCGCCCTTGCCCAGAAAGCCGGCATCGGCTGGTTTGGCAAGAACGCCATGCTGATGAATCAGCAGGCCGGCTGCCTGTTCTTCCTGGGCGAACTCTACACCGACCTGCCCCTGCCGGTGGACGCCCCCTTTGAAAAGGAACACTGCGGCAGCTGCAACGCCTGCAAGGTCGCCTGCCCGACGGATGCCATCGTCGAGGACAAGGTCGTCGATGCGCGGCGCTGCATCTCCTACCTGACCATCGAGCTCGATGGCGCCATCCCCGAGGAATTCCGTCGCCCGATGGGCAACCGCATCTACGGCTGCGATGACTGTCAGCTGTTCTGCCCCTTCACACGCTTCGCCAAGGCGACCCAGGAGACTGACTTCTCGCCGCGTCATGATCTGGATCGCATCGAGCTGATCCGCCTGTTCTGCTGGGGGGAGCAGGAATTCCTCAGCAAGACGGAAGGCAGCCCGATTCGACGCATCGGCTACGAGAAGTGGCTCTCCAACATCGCCATCGGGCTGGGCAATGCGCCTTGGTCGGAGCAGGTCGAGCATGTGCTGCGCGCCCGTCTGGCTTACCCCAGCGAGCCACTGCGCGAGCATGTGCGCTGGGCGCTGAAGGAGCAGGCCCTCAAGCGCGGCGCCCGCCTGGCCACCGCGCTTTGAGAGCCGTTGCCTCGTGGGCTATCGCTTTCAGTTGAGGAGCGATACTTAGACGATGCCCTGCTGGGTCAGCTTGAGGAAGGTCTTGCGGTAATGCGCAAGCTCCGCCAGTGACTCACGGATATCGTCCATCGCCTGGTGGGTCGCACGCTTCTTGAAGCCGTCGAGCGCGGCCGGATTCCAGCGCTTGGCCAGCTCTTTCAGGGTCGAGACATCGATGTTGCGGTAGTGGAAGAATTCTTCCAGCAACGGCATCTCGTGCTGCAGGAAGCGGCGGTCCTGATGCACGCTGTTGCCACACATCGGCGAGGCGCCTGCCGCCACGTGCCGGGCCAGGAACTCGAGGGTCTGGCGTTCGGCTTCGGCGGTATCTATCTGACTTTCCTTGACGCGCTTCACCAGCCCGGATTCACCATGGGTGCGCGTGTTCCACTCATCCATCGCCTCCAGCAGGCTGTCCGGCTGATGCACGGCCAGCACCGGGCCTTCGGCGATCAGGTTGAGGTCGCCGTCGGTGACCAGCGTGGCCACCTCGATGATGCGCTCACGCGCCGGGTCGAGACCGGTCATTTCCAGGTCGATCCAGATGAGGCGGTCGGCCTGCGCGGTGGGATTTGCCATGGGTCACTCCTTGCTGAGCAGATGATGGAATGGCGCGGGACGCCAGTCGATGACAGCAGTATCACACGCCATCCCGGGGCGTCGCACGACACCCGAGGGCGCAAAGGGTACAATCGCGCCGCAAAGGGGGGAAGACTCTCCCATCCCTGGCGAACGAACGGCGACCGGAGTCACCAGCCAAGCATGAGTAAACGCAAGCTAAGCCGCCAGCAGCAATGGCGAATCGAGAAGGTGCAGGCCGAGCGTACCAAGCGCGCCGAAAAGCGCGAGACGCAGGACCGCGACAAGCTCGACGCCGGCGAATATGGCCCGGAGCAGCATGGCCGTGTCATCGCCCACTACGGGCGCAGCCTGGAAGTCGAGAGCGAATCCGGCAGCCTGCACCGCTGCCACCTGCGCGCCAACCTCGAGACGCTGGTCACCGGTGACCGGGTCATCTGGCGCGAAGCCAGCGATGCCAGCGGCGTCGTCGTCGCGCGTGGCGCACGCACCACCGAGCTTGAACGCCCCGACATGCGCGGCGTGCTCAAGCCGGTGGCGGCCAACATCGACCAGATCCTGATCGTGTTCGCCGCCGAGCCCGCCCCGCAGCCCAACCTGATCGACCGCTATCTGATCGCCGCGGAAGCCACCGGCATCACGCCGGTGCTGGTGCTCAACAAGGTCGACCTGCTGCCGGAAAGTGGCGGTGAGCTGCGCGACCTGCTGGCGCGCTATGAAGCGCTCGGCTACGAAGTCGTCGCCTGCACCACGCGTGGCGAGTCGGGGCTTGACGCTCTCAAGGCCCAGCTCAGCGACCGCACCTCGGTTTTCGTCGGCCAGAGTGGCGTCGGCAAGTCGTCCCTGATCGGCATGCTGCTGCCCAGGGAAGAGGTTCGTGTCGGCCCGCTGTCGGCCGAATCACGCCAGGGCATGCACACCACCACCACCGCCTGGCTCTATCACATGCCGGATGGCGGTGACCTGATCGACTCGCCCGGCATCCGTGAATTCGGCCTGGTACACCTGACTCCCGAGCAGGTCACCGACGGCTTCCGCGAGTTCCACGACTATCTCGGCTATTGCCGCTTCCGCGACTGCAAGCACGAGAAGGAGCCGGGCTGCGCCCTGCTGCAGGCCGTGGACAACGGTGAGATCGGCCGCGTGCGCTTCGAGAGCTACAAGAAGATCCTGCTGTCGCTGACCGAGAGCTGATCAGGCGCTATCAAAAAAGCCGTCAACAAAAAGCCCCGCCAGGCAGTCACTGCCTGGCGGGGCTTTTTCATGCTCGACACTCTCGAGATACATCACATCATCGAGACACATCACAGCCTCGAGACACACCACTGCCGCTTTCGAAGCCTAGCCTTCCAGCAACAGCAGCAGTGACAGCGCGAACAGCACCCACATGGTCGGGCGAATCTCGCGCGCCTTGCCGACGCCGAGCTTGATGACCACGAAACTCAGGAAGCCGAACACGATACCGTGGGTGATGGAGTAGGTCAGCGGAATCATCACCATGGCGATGAAGGCCGGAATCGCATCATCGAACTGGTGCCAGTGGATCTTGCCGATCGGCTCCATCATGAACACGCCGACCAGAATCAGCGCCGGGGCAGTCGCGATGGACGGTACCAGCGACAGCAACGGTGCCAGGAACAGGAACGGCAGGAAGCAGAGCGCCACCACCACCGCGACCAGCCCGGTGCGTCCGCCCTGACTGATACCGGCCGCCGATTCGATGTAGGCATTTGCCGGGCTGGTACCCAGTGGCGCAGATACCAGCGCCGAGAAGGCATCGACCATCATCGAGCGACGGATATTGCGCGGGTCACCATTCTCGTCCTTCAGATTGCCCGCCTCGGCCACCGCCATGAAGGTCGAGAGCGCATCGAAGAACACCGTGAACAGGATGACGAAGATGAACGGCGCATAGGCCACCTTGAGCGAACCGAGCAGGTCCAGCGCCAGCAGGCCGCTGAAATCAGGCGCAGCGAAGATACCGGTGAAGTTGACCAGCGTCGGCTGAGCGATCTCCGGCGGGAAGTAGGCGCTGCCATCCCCCCACAGACGCCCGATGGTGGTCGCCATCAGGGTCGTGACGATGATGCCGATGATCAGTGCGCCGTGAATGCGCTTCGCGACCAGGATGGCGGTCAGCGCCAGCCCAAGCAGGAAGACCACCAGCGAGGGCGTCATCGGCGCCACACTGACCACGGTGACCGGATTTGAGACGATCAGCTTGGCATTCACCAGACCGATCAAGGTGATGAACAGGCCGATACCACAGGCGATGGCGTAGCGGAGCTGAGCGGGAATCGCATCGATCACCAGGCGGCGCACGTTGAACATGGCCAGTACCGCGAAGATGACGCCGGCCCAGAACACGCAGCCCAGCGCGACCTCCCAGCTCATGCCGCCGCCCAGCACCATGGTGTAGGCGAACAGGGCATTGATGCCCATGCCCGGCGCGACCAGGATCGGGTTGCGCGCGTACAGGCCCATCATCAAGCTGCCGAAGAAGCTGACCAGCACGGTCGCCGTGAGGGCGGCACTGAATGGCACGCCGGCGGCTGACAGGATGCCGGGATTGACCACGATGATGTACATCGACGCCATGAAGGTGGCGATGCCCGCCAGCACTTCCGTGCGCGTCGTGGTGCCTTCGGCACGCAGTGAGAATAGGCGCTCGAGCAAGATGATGACTCCCGTTCAGGATGAAGCGATTGAGTAGCAGCTCAGCGTCGACGAGTCGCCGACATGCTGCACCGAAATAACACACATTGAGCGCCCGCACCGCACTCGAAGAGTGCAGCAGCGCCACTGGCTATAGACAGTGTATTGCCTGGGGCCGCGAAGAGGGTGTTCCCGAGGGCCAGAATGTGGCATTCGCCTCAGGCCCGCTGCACTGAAACAAGCGCTTCTTTCGACAAGACCTACTGGCTACAAGACCTACTGGATCTACTGGCTGCTGGCTGGCCTCGCCAGTTGATCAGAAGGCTGTCCAGAAGGTCAGGTCATGGCGCGCACTGTGCCCTGCTGGCACACGCGTCGTCCACGTCTGTACCGTTATGCGTTCGCACTGGGCATTCACACGTTCGCCCCAGAATGTGACGCGCGGCATTATACTGAAAACATGTCGTTTCAGGGGACAAGATGGCAAGGAATCTGGCGCGGTGACACTTCGCCTCGCCGCAGTCACTTGATTGCATGTCTTGATCGTAGTGACTTGACCACAGTGCCAGCCGACGTGCCATGATGCCGGAAGGATCACTCTCTTCGTAGAAGCAAGGATTACGCCATGTCTCACGATTCTTCACACCCTTCCCCTTCGGAAGCCGACCTGCTGCCCTTGATCGTCGAACCGCAGCAGCTCGCGGAGATGCTCGACCATCCTGATATCGTGATCGTCGACGTGCCACTGAAAGCCGAGAGCCATGCGCGTCATGTGCCCGGCGCTCGCCTGCTCGACTTCAAGCAGCTGGTCGGCAGCAATGACGACGACATTCCCGGCGTGCCGAGCCCCGAGGCACTGTCTGGCGTGATGTCAGCGCTTGGCATCACCCGCGACAGCCATGTGGTGGCCTATGACGATGAAGGCGGCGGCTGGGCCGGACGCCTGCTGTGGACCCTGGCGCTGCTCGGTCATACCCGCTACAGCTACCTCAATGGTGGCCTGCACGCATGGCAAGGCGATGGCCTGCCGCTGAGTGACACCGCCAGCGACTGGAGCCCCAGCGAGTATCACGCCGCCTACATGGACACCAGCGTGATGGCGACGCGGGAAGACATTCTCGATCGACTGGCGGCCGAGGACCCGCAGGAAAGCGTTGTGGTCTGGGATGCGCGCTCCGCGGAGGAATATCGCGGCGAGAAGGGCCAGAACGCCCGCCTCGGCCATATCCCCGGCGCCGTGCATTTCGAGTGGACCGAGGCCATGGACCGTGAGCGCAACCTGCGTATCCGCGACTATGCGGAGCTGGTGACCGAACTGGGCGCTCGCGGCCTCAACCCCGAACAGCACATCGTGACGCACTGCCAGAGCCATCACCGCTCCGGCCTGACCTGGTTGGTGGGTCAGGCGCTGGGTTTCAGCGATGTGCGCGCCTATCCGGGCTCCTGGAAGGAATGGGGCAACCGTGACGATACGCCCATCGAGCGCTGACGACTGATAATGGGCTGATGGCTCCTGATAACAGGCTTAAGGCTCCAGACTGCAGCCTGAGACGGGCCTAGCGAGCGCCAGCACGCCAAGGCTGGCCATGCCGGGATGACACGCATGGCCTGTCTGGCAACTGTCGCCAGGCCCACGGCTGCGGCAATTCGCAGGCTTGAGCCGTTATTGACGATGGGCTAAGGTGCAGCCCAACTGCTGGCCGCCGCTGTTGCCGGCCAACGCCCGCCCTCTCGAGGAGCGGGCTTTTCATTCCTGAAAGTGCCTGCAAGGATCGCCATCGTGGATCGCGCCAAGCTGTTTTCCCTGAGCCAGTACCCACTGCCCCAGCACCTGATCTCACGTGTCATCGGCCGTGTCGCCGCCTGCACCAATCTGTGGGTCAAGAACACCTTCATCGAGCGTTTCATCAAGGCCTACGGTGTCAACATGAACGAGGCGCTCGAGGAGAATCCGCGTGCCTACGCCTGCTTCAATGACTTCTTTACCCGCGCCCTGAAGGCGGACGCCCGCCCCATCGGCGAAGGCCTGGTGTCACCGGCCGATGGCGTACTGTCCCAGTTCGGCAACATCGAACACGGCACTCTCGTACAGGCCAAGGGTCAGGCATTCTCGCTGACCCAGTTGCTGGGTGGCAGTGAAGAGCGCGCCGCGCCCTTCCGTAACGGTCGCTTCGCCACTGTCTATCTGTCACCGAAGGACTACCATCGCGTCCATATGCCGGTGGCCGGTCGTCTGGTCGAGATGGCTTATGTCCCGGGGCGTCTGTTCTCGGTCAACGAAGCCACCGCCAATCACGTGCCGGGCCTCTTCGCGCGCAACGAGCGCCTGGTGTGCATCTTCGAGACCGAGCATGGTCCGATGGCCATGGTGCTGGTCGGCGCGATGATCGTCGCGGCGATCAAGACCGTCTGGAGTGGTCAGGTCACGCCGCTTTCCGGTGATGTCGAGACGACCCGTTTCGATCAGCTCATCGAGCTGGCACATGGCGCCGAGATGGGCCGCTTCCAGCTCGGCTCCACCGTGGTGATGTGCTTCCCGGACAGCGTCGAGTTCGATGACGCCCTGACACCGGGCCAGAAGGTCAGCATGGGTCAGTCACTCGGCATGCGCCCGTCTGCGACAGCACCGGCCCCGACCGAGGCAGAAGAGCATGCGACAGAGACGGCGCAGGACACGCCGACTACAGACGAGAAATAAGGTCAGGCATGGCGCAGCGCGAGCACGACACTCGTGCATAAAGCCCGCACATGAAACCCGCGCATAAAAAAAGGGAAGCCCCTGGCTTCCCTTTTTAACGACAGGAGACTGACCGCGCTCCTCGCCTTCTTGCCTTGCCCCGCGATGAACGCTGCCATCGGGGTGATCACTACATTCAGTGCCCAAACAGATCAGAGTCCTCCATGACGGGCGTCACGCTCTCACGACGCGACTGCCGGATGATGCCTCGAAGGCTCCGAGGGTTCGAGCCATCATCTGTCGCCTTCTTTCACCATGCCCGATAAAAGAAGACCCGCTGCGACCATTGCCCTGGTCCTGCCATCACCTTGCCTGCGGGCTTCGCCGGCAAGCGCCAACCCTCCACGCTGACTACTCCAGTCTAGTCGACGCACGCTCGGCAAGCGTGTTGGCAATAAACGCTGGGATTCACGCAAATCACATCGAAAGCTGCCTCTCATGTCGGCTCTCAAGCACGTGATGCCGGGAAAGCGATCACCGCCGAGATATCGCGCTCTCCCAGCGCCAGCATGATCAGGCGATCCAGCCCCAGCGCCACCCCGCTCCCCGTGGGCATCCCCGCCTGCAAGGCCGCCACCAGGCGCTGGTCCGCCGCCACCTCAGGCAGGCCCTGGGCGACTCGCGCGGCATTGTCTTCGGCAAAGCGCGCCGCCTGCTCACTGGCATCGGTCAGCTCGTCATAGCCGTTGGCCAGCTCGATGCCCGCCACATAGGCCTCGAAACGCGACGCCACCCAATCGCCCTCACTGTCCTGATGCTTGCGCGCCAAGGCGGCCTGTGCGGCCGGGTACTCGGTGACCAGCTCCACGGTGGCTTGTCCCTTCGCTTCTATCCCCTCTGACCCTGGCCCCTGCGCTCCTGCGCCCTGTGCTTCTGCGCCCTGTGCTTCTGCGCCCTGTGACCCTAAGCCAAGAGTCGGCTCGATCACCAGGCTCATCAGCGCATCCAGGCAGGTCTCATGCGACCAGTCGTCAGCCGCGACCTCACATTCTCGCGCACAGGCGGCTCGTAGCTCCTCAAGCGAGGCCGTGAAGGGGTCCAGCGCCAGCACACGGCGAAACAGCGCACGGTAAGGCGTGATGGCAGGCCTGGCCTGGGCGCCTTGTGACTCATTGAGCAACGACGGCTGACCGGTCAGCTGTGCCCCGAGCGCCATCACGCGCCGGATCAACTCGCAGGTCTCCGTCATCAGCGCCTCAAGACTCATGCCGGGGCGATACCACTCCAGCATGCAGAACTCGGGATTGTGGCGGCGGCTGACCTCGCCATCGCGGAAGGCATGCGCGATCTGGAAGATCGGCCCGCTGCCGGCCGCCAACAGACGCTTCATGTGAAATTCCGGCGATGTCTGCAGCCACATCGGCACGCGCTCACGCTCGCCCGGCAACTGCGCGGTCAAGGACAATGATGCGAGACCGACATCCGTCGAACCGGCCTGCCCCAGCACCGGCGTTTCCACCTCCAGCACCTCACGCTCAGCGAAGAAAGCCCGCACCTCACTCATCAGACGCGCGCGCTGGACGAGCCGCTCGCGCGTGGCAGTGGGCGCCCAGTCCTCTGCCAGGGCAGCGCCTGGCGCGGCAGCGGCTGAGAGAGGTGAAGCAACGGCGGAAGAATCGGCATCAGACATGGACAGGCTCGAGGAAGGGATCAGCGGGAGCGTTGGCCAACCGGAAGGGCTGATCGACACGATCACCCTGCACGACCGACCAGCAGGAATGAGGAGCACGAAGGAGCAGCACAAACGATGATGCCCCGCACGAGGCGAGGCATCAGGGTGTTCACGACGTGAGCGAAAGGGCTCAGGCGCGAGACACGTACTCGGCGCTGCGGGTATCAACCTTGAGGACTTCGCCCTGGTTGATGAACAGCGGCACACGCACCACGGCACCGGAAGACAGGGTCGCCGGCTTGGAGCCACCGTTGGCGGTGTCGCCCTTGAGACCCGGGTCCGTCTCGACGACTTCCAGCTCGATGAAGTTCGGCGCGGTGACGGCGATCGCGTTGTCGTTCCACAGCGTGATGGTGTAGACGACCTGCTCTTTCAGCCACTTGACCGTGTCGCCCAGCGCCTTGCCATCGACAGCGTACTGCTCGAAGGAGCCATCGGTACGCATGAAGTGCCACATCTCACCGTCGGTGTAGAGGTATTCCATGTCGACTTCCATGACATCGGCGGCTTCGATGCTCTCGCCGGACTTGAAAGTACGCTCCCATACACGACCGGTCTTCAGGTTGCGCAGCTTGACGCGGTTGAAGGCCTGGCCCTTGCCCGGCTTGACCAGTTCGTTATCGACGATGGCACAGGGATCATTGTCCAGCATCACTTTCAGACCGGACTTGAATTCGTTGGTAGAATAGTTGGCCATCTTGCTCGCTCTCGACTCGTTAACGGGTCTTGCCCGCCATGAATTCCAGATTGCAGTCAATTGGCTGCAATCATGACTAGAAGTGATGCGCATGATAACCCGAACCCCTGCATCCTTGCATACCATCCCGCACACCAGCCACGAAAGTCGTGCCTCAGAGGCCTTCTCATCTGCCGCTGAAGCCCCGTCTGCCCCGAATGACTGGCGTGCACAGCTACGCGACGTGATCCGCTCTCCACAGGCTCTGCTGGAGCGTCTGGGGCTCGAGCGCGAATGGCTGCCGGGCGCCCGCGACGGCCATGAACTGTTCGCGATCCGTGTGCCCGAGGCCTATGCCAGCCGCATCCGCGCCAATGACCCCGACGACCCGCTATTGCGCCAGGTGCTGCCGCTGGACGCCGAGACCGACGTGCTCGACGGCTACGTCACCGATCCGCTGGAAGAGGCCGAACATACGCCGCTGCCGGGGCTGATCCACAAGTACACCAATCGGGTGCTGCTGATGGCCAGCGGCGGCTGCGCGATCAACTGCCGCTACTGCTTCCGCCGTCACTTCCCCTACGACGACCATCAGCCCAGCCGCGCGCAGTGGCAGGATATCCTCGACTACCTGCGCTCCGACGAGCGCATCCACGAGGTGATCCTGTCCGGTGGCGACCCGCTGGTCTCGCCCGACAAGCGCCTGGCGTGGCTGGTGGAGTCGCTGGGCGAGATCCCGCATCTCAAGCGCCTGCGCATCCACACGCGCCTGCCGGTGGTGATTCCGGACCGCGTCAATGACGAGCTGCTCGGCTGGCTGGGTACCACGCGCCTGCAGAAGGTGCTGGTCATTCACACCAACCATGCCAACGAGCTGGACGACGCCGTCGCTGCCGCCATGACTCGCCTCAAGAGCGCCGGCGTCACCCTGCTCAACCAGGGCGTCATCCTGCGCGGCGTCAATGACAGCGTGGAAGTGCAGACAGCCCTCGCCGAGCGACTCTTCGAGTGCGGCGTACTGCCCTACTACCTGCATGCCTTTGACCCCGTGCAGGGCGCCGCCCACTTCGCGGTCAGCGATGAAGAGGCCTGCAACCTGATGGAAGCGCTGCTTGAGCATCTGCCCGGCTTCCTGATGCCGCGCCTGGTACGTGAAGTGCCCGGCCGACGCTCCAAGACACCGCTTTCCAAGCCCCCTCTGTCCAAGCCCACGGTGTCCAAGACACATCCGGGAGTCGACGCCGCCGCCACTGGCCCTTCGGCGTCTTCCCCTGCGGGTGACGAGGGCGAGCCATCTTCGCTCAACCTGACAGGCATCATCGCCAGTGCGTGAATGGCGCCCTGGCAGCGTGAGGCAACAACAGGCGGCGTGCTGCACAAAATTTGCTACTATCGCTGGCCAATTTCATCATCGGCACACGCCCCGAGAGGCGTGGCCATGCTCAAGGAGCCCATCACATGCCTCATCTCGTCATTGATTATGCCGACAGTCTGGCCCCCAGCCTCGACATGGACGCGATCATGGATGACCTGCATGCCGCTGCCATGCAAAGTGGCCTGTTCAAGGAAACCGACATCAAGGTGCGCGCGGAAAGCTGGCGTCACTGGCGTCTGGCCGGCAATCAGGCACCGCTGGCGCACAAGCACGGCTTCGTCAACCTGCACTGCCACCAGCTGGAAGGCCGCAGCGATGACGACAAGTCGCGCCTGGCGGATATCCTGATGGAGGCCCTCAAGCCTCACTGCGAGGCGGCCCGCGAAGTCAGCGTGGAGATCGTCGAGATCACCCGCGCGACCTATCGCAAGCACAAGGCCTGAGCGCACAGGTGACTCACCGCCCCTGAGGCCGCAGACGAAAACGCCCCGTGGCCGAAAGCCACGGGGCGTTTTTCCTTCTTGCGATCAGCGATTCAGCCAACGGGTGGACTCAGGTGCCCGTCATGGCCATCGGAACGTGAAGCAGGTCATTGAGACGATGGGCGTGCTCGGCGGCCTCACGGCCCACCGACGTCAGATAGCCGCCATCCGGCAGCGTGGTCAACCCCTTGGCATGCAGACGCTCGGCGGCGGCCACCATGTCGGGACTGGCATCGTGGCGAATCTTCAAACCCTTGAGGGCGGCATCATGCGGAAACAGGCACAGCAGGTGCAGTTCATCGTCATAGGGTGACGGCATGGGCAAACTCCTGACGGCGTGGCGAGTGGCGTTTCAGTATGGCGTCAACTGACGAGCGACGAGTCGTCGGCGCTTCCCCTCCAGTCTAGCCCTCACACCCGAAAGCGCATTGCTGCTTTGGGACTATTCTGCGGCCAGATGACCAGACGACAACGCCCCCATCGCGGCAGCGATGGGGGCGTTGTCACTCACACACTGACTTGTCACTCAGAGCAGGCGTTCAGCGGCTGAATCACGGATCAGTGCTCGAGATCCTGCTGGCGATAGCCCATCAGGTAGAGCACGGCATCCAGGCCTAGGGTCGAGATCGACTGACGCGCCTGTTCACGCACCAGCGGCTTGGCGCGGAAGGCGATGCCCAGCCCCGCCTCGGCCAGCATCTTGAGGTCATTGGCACCGTCACCGACGGCGATGGTCTGCTCCATGCGCAGGCCATGACGCTCGGCGATCTCGCGCAGCAGCAGCGCCTTGCGCTCGGCATCGACGATCGGCTCGCGCACTTCACCGGTGACCTTGCCATTGACGATCACCAGCTCATTGGCGTGGATCTCATCAAAGCCCAGCAGCTGCTGAAGATGACGCGCGAAGTAGGTGAAGCCGCCGGACAGGATCGCGGTGCGATAGCCCAGCGCCTTGAGGTTGGCCATCAGGCGCTCGACCCCATCCATCAGCGGCAGATTGGCGGCGATATCGGCCAGCACCGACTCATCCAGGCCTTCCAGCTTGCTCATGCGTTCGCGGAAGCTTTCCTTGAAGTCCAGCTCGCCCCGCATGGCCCGCTCGGTGACTTCCGAGACTTCCTCGCCGACACCGTGACGACGCGCCAGCTCATCGATCACTTCGGTCTGGATCAGCGTCGAATCCATGTCGAAGCAGATCAGGCGACGATGACGACGCCAGATATCGTCTTCCTGGATCGCGATGTCGACACCGTGCAGCGCGCCCAGCGCCAGCGCCTTCTCGCGCAGGGCGTTGATGTCGGTGTCACTCTCCGGCAGGCGCAGCCAGCACTCGACACAGGCGCCTTCGGCCGGTGACTCGCCATCCAGCGGCTCACGCCCCGACAGACGATGCATCAGCTCGACGGTGATGCCGAATTCGGCCGTCAGGCCACCGACCTCGGCCAGAATGCCGGCCGGCAGACACGGCGCCAGCAGCGTCAGAATCCAGCGCGGGCGCTCCGCCTGATGGCTCCAGCGCGCGTATTCCTCAGCACCGACCTGCACGGCCTGCACATCCAGCCCCAGCTGTTCACCGGCGGCGGCCAGCGCGGCTTCCAGATCGGACTCCGCACCGAGAGCCACCAGCGCTTCCAGCGACACCAGCCCGAAGGTCACGCTCTGATTGATGTCCAGCAGTCGTGCGCCGCTGCGCGCCAGCGCCTGACCAAGCCCTGCCAGCTGTCCTGGACGAGCCGTACCGGTGGCACGGATCAAGATACGTTGTGTCATTGGAAAATCATTCCTGAGCAATGAATCATCAAGGTGTCGCCCACGGGACATGTCGGCGTCAACGCCGACGCACCTCAGCTAACAAGCCAGGCCATCCGGCCCGGATTCAACTATCGACGGCCAGACGGTCGACCTTCTGGAAGCCCTTGGGCAGCTTGCTGCCGCGGCGGCCACGCTCGCCACGATAATAATCGAGATCCGCCCCCTTGAGCAGGGTCTTGCGCTTGCCGGCATGCACCACCAGGGTCGCGCCGGCGGGCAAGACCACCAGCGAGCGCACGAACTCCTCGCGGTTGGCGGCGCGTTCGCCCGGAATAGACAGCATCTTGTTGCCCTTGCCCTTGGACATCTCGGGCAGTTCGGAGAGCGGGAAGACCAGCAGGCGCCCTTCGTTGGACACCACCGCCACTTCCAAGGCCGCGGGCGTGCCATCGGCAGCCTCCGGCACTGTCGGCACCTCGACCGGTGGCAGCACCGCACAGCCGCGCGGCAAGGTCAGCGCCGCCTTGCCGGACTTGTTCTTGCCGGTGAGCTGCTCGAGCGTGGTCACGAAGCCATAGCCGCCATCGGAGGCCAGCAGATAGCGCGCGGAAGGCGCATCGAGCAGCAGCCCGACCATCGCCGCCCCCGCCGCCGGGTTCATGCGCCCGGTGATCGGTTCGCCCTGCCCGCGCGCACTGGGCAGATTGTGCGCGGCCAGGGTGTAGGCACGCCCGGTGTCATCCAGCAGCACCAGCGGCTGATTGGTCTTGCCGCGCGCCGCCAGATGGAAGCGGTCGCCGGCCTTGTAGGACAGGCCTTCGGGATCGATATCATGCCCCTTGGCGGCACGGATCCAGCCCTTCTCGGACAGCGCGACGGTGATCGGGTCGGCGCCCATCAGCTCGACTTCCGACAGTGCCTTGGCTTCGCCGCGCTCGACCAGCGGCGAGCGACGTGCATCACCGAAGTCGGTGGCGGCCTGCTCAAGCTCACTGTCGATCAGGTCCGTCAGTGCCTCGTCATTGCCCAGCAGATGCTTGAGGTGCTTGCGCTCGCGCTTGAGCTCGTCCTGCTCGCCACGCAGCTTCATCTCTTCAAGACGTGCCAGGTGACGCAGACGCAGCTCGAGGATCGCCTCGGCCTGACGCTCGGAGAGCTGGAAGGTCTCGATCAGGCTGGCCTTGGGGTCTTCCTCCTCACGGATGATGCGAATCACCTCGTCGAGATTCAGATAAGCCGTCAGCAGACCCTCGAGGATATGCAGACGGTCCTCGACCTTGGCCAGACGATGCTCGAGGCGGCGACGCACGGTGGCGCGACGATAGCGCAGCCACTCGGCCAGCATCTCGTGCAGCGCCATCACCCGCGGGCGCCCCTTGAGGTCGATGACGTTCATGTTGACGCGCGCGTTCTTCTCGAGGTCCGTGGTGGCGAACAGATGCGCCATCAGGCCTTCGATATCGACACGATTGGAGCGCGGCTGAATCAGCAGGCGCGTCGGGTTCTCGTGGTCGGACTCATCACGCAGGTCCGCGACCATCGGCAGCTTCTTGGCCTGCATCTGGGCGGCGATCTGCTCGATCACCTTGGCGCCGGAGACCTGATACGGCAGCGCCGTGATCACGATATCGCCCTCCTCCAGCACATAGCGGGCGCGCATCTTCACGCTGCCACGACCGGTGCGGTAGAGCTTGGCGAGGTCGGTGCGCGGCGTGATGATCTCCGCCTCGGTGGGGAAGTCCGGTGCCGGCAGGTACTCCATCAGCTGATCGCTGTCGGAGTCCGGATGACGCAGCAGATGGCGCGTGGCGGCCACGACTTCATGCACGTTGTGCGGCGGGATGTCGGTCGCCATGCCCACCGCGATACCGGTGGTGCCGTTGAGCAGCACATTGGGCAGACGCGCCGGCAGCACCTTGGGCTCGTTCATGGTGCCATCGAAGTTGGGCACCCAGTCGACGGTACCCTGGGAGAGCTCGGACAGCAGCACCTCGGAGTACTTCGACAGCCGCGATTCGGTGTAACGCATGGCCGCGAAGGACTTGGGGTCATCCTGGCTACCCCAGTTGCCCTGGCCATCCACCAGCGGATAGCGATAGCTGAACGGCTGCGCCATCAGCACCATCGCCTCGTAACAGGCGCTGTCACCGTGGGGGTGGAACTTGCCCAGTACGTCGCCGACGGTACGCGCCGACTTCTTGTACTTGGCATTGGCCGTCAGGGACAGTTCGCGCATGGCGTAGACGATGCGGCGCTGCACCGGCTTCATGCCATCGCCGACATGCGGCAGGGCGCGGTCGAGAATCACGTACATCGAATAGTCGAGGTACGCCTTTTCGGTGTAGTCGCGCAGGGCCAGACGTTCGACGTCACCCTCCGCGACCTGGATATCCATGCTCATGGGCGCTTGACCTTGATTACGAGCGTAAAACCGGGGAGCGCCTGACTGTGGCGCTCCCGAAAGAATGCTGTCGCGCAGCTTGTCCGGCTTTCGAAGTTCAGCTGCGCTCGAAGCTCACGATGATCAGACCTCGATGTCGGCCATGTTGCCGTAGTCCTCGAGCCAGCTCTTGCGATCACTGGCGCGCTTCTTGGCCAGCAGCATGTCGAGCATTTCATGGGTGCCGTCATCTGCACTGCGCGTCAGCTGCACCAGACGACGGGTGTCCGGCGCCATGGTCGTTTCCCGCAGTTGCAGCGGATTCATCTCACCCAGACCCTTGAAGCGCTGCACGTTGGGTGTGCCACGCTTGCTCTCGAGCTGCTTGAGGATGTGCGCCTTCTCGCTCTCGTCCAGGGCGTAATGCACTTCCTTGCCCAGGTCGATGCGGTACAGCGGCGGCATGGCGACGAAGACGCGCCCGGCATCCACCAGCGCCGGGAAGTGACGCACGAACAGCGCGCACAGCAGCGTGGCGATGTGCAGACCATCGGAGTCGGCATCCGCCAGGATGCAGACCTTGTGATAGCGCAGCTTGGTGAGGTCGTCCGAGCCCGGGTCCAGGCCGATGGCGACCGCGATGTCGTGGACTTCCTGGGAGGAGTAGATGTCATGCGACTCGACTTCCCAGGTATTGAGGATCTTGCCGCGCAGCGGCAGGATCGCCTGGGTCTCGCGGTTGCGGCCCTGCTTGGCGCTGCCGCCGGCGGAGTCACCCTCGACCAGAAACAGCTCACTGTCGGCAGGGTCGGAGCTTGAGCAGTCCGAGAGCTTGCCCGGCAGTGCAGGCCCGGAGGTGACCTTCTTGCGCGCGACCTTCTTGGCGCTCTTCAGACGGCGCTGGGCCGCCGAGATCACCAGTTCCGCCAGTGCTTCGGCCTGATCGACATGGTGGTTGAGCCACAGCGAGAAGGCGTCCTTGACCACGCCGGAGACGAAGGCGGCGACGCTGCGCGAGGACAGACGCTCCTTGGTCTGGCCGGCGAACTGCGGATCGAGCATCTTCACCGA
Organism: Cobetia sp. SIMBA_158; assembly: GCF_046566945.1. Lineage (NCBI taxonomy): Bacteria > Pseudomonadati > Pseudomonadota > Gammaproteobacteria > Oceanospirillales > Halomonadaceae > Cobetia > Cobetia sp. SIMBA_158. The sequence continues at coordinate 624,503 of NZ_JAWJYL010000001.1, read as the reverse complement.
CAGCACGAAGGCGGCGCGCTCCCACAGGTCATCCGCGCTCAGCTTGACGCCACGCGGCAGCAGGCTGCGGTAGTCGCAGAATTCCTTGAGCGCCTCGAGCAGACCGGAGCGCAAGCCATTGACGTGGGTACCGCCCAGCGGCGTGGGGATCAGGTTGACGTAGGGTTCCTGCACCAGCTCGCCGCCTTCCGGCAGCCACTGGATCGCCCAGTCGACCCCGTGCTCCTCGTCCTCGAAATGGCCGACGAACGGCGATTCCGGCAGGCGTTCGAAGCCATCGGTGGCGCCGAGCAGGTAATCGCGCAGGCCATCCTCGTAGTGCCAGGTCGTCTCGCTGCCATCGGTCTCGATGAGCACGACCTTGAGGCCCGGACACAGCACGGCCTTGGCACGCAGCAGGTGGCGCAGGCGCGGCATCGCCAGGCGCGGGCTGTCGAAGTAGCTCTCGTCCGGCCAGAAGCGCACCAGGGTGCCGGTATTGCGCTTGCCGACGGTGCCGATCTGGGTCAGCTCCTCGGCCTTCTCGCCATTCTCGAAGGCGATGCGCTGACGCAGGCCATCGCGGCATACTTCCACTTCCAGACGCGTCGACAACGCATTGACCACCGAGACGCCCACGCCGTGCAGGCCGCCGGAGAAGCGGTAGCTGTCCTGGGAGAACTTGCCCCCCGCGTGCAGCTTGGTGAGGATCAGCTCGATGCCGGTCACGCCATGCTCGGGGTGGATGTCGGTGGGCATGCCACGACCGTCATCGCCGACCTCGATACCGCCATTCTCGAGCAGGCGCACGCGGATTTCCTTCGCGTGCCCCGCCAGCGCCTCATCGACGGAGTTGTCGATGACTTCCTGCGCCAGGTGGTTGGGCCGAGAAGTGTCGGTATACATGCCGGGCCGCTTGCGGACCGGTTCGAGGCCGGAGAGGACCTCAATGGAACTGGCGCTGTACTGACTCATCGCAGCCTTGTGTCCTTGGTGTTGACGCCCGCCATCCGACTCGCCATTTCACGTGCGCGAGACGGACAACGGATTCCTGAAAAATGAGAGACCGGCGCCTGGCGTTCAGCATCGAACGCCCTGCCAAGTCGTGCCAATCCATGTCGTGCCAAGAGGTGCCTTGCCCAGCCGGGTCGTGGTGTGTCGTAGCAGAAAGCACCACGCGCATGACCTGCTAGTCCGGCGCGACATGCATCGCCGCTGCGGTGGCGGGGGCCAGCCGGTGCCCGCCATGCGCCATGATCGCCGGCAGATATTCCGCCAGCTGCGCAAAGCCGTGATCGCCACCCGGTGTGATGATCAAGCGACTTCCCTGATAGAGCCCTGCGGCATCATTGACATCCAATGTCTCATCGGCCGTCGCCAACAGCACCAGGGTGCGCTGCGCCGTGACCGGTTCCGCTTCCAATGCGAGCAGTCCGGGCCCGAAATCCTCGGTGACGGTGAACGTCACGCCGGTATAGGGGTTGGCATGCACCGAGCCGAGCCATTCGCTGACCAGTCGCGCGGGACGCACGGCCGGATTGATCAGCACGCTGCGCGGCCCCTGACGCCAGACGCTCTGAGAAGGACCTGCCGGCCCCTCGAGGCGTGCGGCCTCACGCGCGACCAGCCAGGTGGCCAGAAAGCCGCCCATGGAGCTGCCGATCACCATGATGGCGTCATCACAGGCAGGGTCTGCGGGGTCCAGCGCCAGGCGCTCACACAACGTGAGATAGGCCGCGTTGACCGCCGCCTGACCCGCGCCGGGCTCCGGGGGGATGTCCGGCATCACGCACGGCAGGCCGAACTGCTCTGCCGCGCGCTGCATCAAGCGTGCCTTGGGCGAACAACTGGCCGAATTGAAGCCGTGCAGATACAGCAGACCCTTGACGGGCGCGGTGGCGTGCATCGCTGCCGTATCTGACGGAAAGGGGGAATTGGCCATCAGCACTCCCGACAACACGCCAGACCGCGAAACCTCCCCTCCCACGCCTCAAGATGGCTGGGCATCTCTCGAGCGTTCATAGGTTGGGAGCAGGGTTTTCGACGGTCTGCGTCGTGCTGTCTAGTGTAAACGATTGATTCGCTTATAGGATAGCGAGAATACTGTATAAATCAACAGAGAGCGACGACTGCCGCCGCTCGTCTTGCATGGCATATCAGCATGCCCTTACACGCTCTCTCACTCACACCCTCACTCACATCCGCCGTGGGCTCAGCGCGGGTCCTGATCCTGGGCTGCCCACACCGCTTCGATCAGCGCACGGCTGGAGGCATCCAGTGTCTCGAAGCCTTCGCCAGTGGTCATGGTCGCTTCGGTGGCGGTGGCGATCTGCTTGCCCAGCTCCACGCCCCACTGATCGAACGGGTTGATATCCCAGATGGTGGCCTGAACGAAGACCTTCTGCTCGTAGAGCGCAATCAACGCACCCAGCGTTTCCGGCGTCAGCGTTTCCAGCAACAGCGTGGTCGACGGCTGATTGCCACGGTAGCGCTTGTGGTTCGGCTGCGCCTCATCACCGGGGATGGCGTCATCGCCCAGCATCAGTACACGTGACTGGGCAAAGCAGTTGGCCAGCGTCAGGCGGTGCTGTGCCTTGAGGTGGGCGCGCGTCTCGGCGTCCTCGACGTGATCATAACGGCACATCGGCGCGATGAAGTCACACTCGACCGCCTGGGTGCCCTGGTGCAGCAGCTGATAGAAGGCGTGCTGGGCGTTGGGCCCCAGCTGGCCCCACAGCACCGGACAGGTCGAGTAGTCGATCATCTCGCCATCGTTGGTCACCGACTTGCCGTTGGATTCCATCTCCAGCTGCTCGAGGTAGCTTGCGAAGTACTCCAGCCGGCCATCATAGGGCAGGATGGAGTGGGCGCGGATATCCAGGAAGTTGTTGTTCCAGATCCCGGCCAGCGCCAGCAGCACCGGCAGGTTGTCTACCAGCGGCGCGGTGCGGAAGTGCTCATCCAGCTCATGCGCCCCGGCCAGCAGACGACGGAAGTTGTCCATGCCGACATTAAGCGCGATGGGCAGACCGATGGTGCCCCACAGCGAATAGCGGCCGCCGACCCAATCCCAGAACAGCAGCTGATGTTCCGGCGCGATGCCCCACTCGGTCATCTTCTCCGGCTTGGCGGAAGCGCCGATGAAGTGCTGGCGGTTGATCAGCGCTTCCAGGCGCCCTTCCGGGTCGAGGCGTGATTTGAGCCAGTCGCGCGCGGTGCGGGCATTGGACAGCGTGTCGATGGTCGAGAATGACTTGGAGGACAGGATGAACAGCGTGGTTTCCGGACTGAGCGATTCGAGGTAATCGGCCAGCTGAGAGCCATCCATGGTCGAGGCGAAGTGCACGCCGATCTCGTGGATGTCCTTGGGACGGCAATCGCTCAGGGCGCTGGAGACCATCAATGGGCCCAGGTCCGAGCCACCGACACCGAGGTTGACCACATCGGTGATCGGCTTGCCGGTGGCGCCACGCCACTGGCCGCTGTGGAAGGTGTCGACCATCTCGGCCAGGTGCTCGAGGCTCTCGTGGATGGCCGGCACGATATCCTCGCCGTCCACCTCGAGGCTGGCGGAGCGCGGCAGACGCAGCGCGGCGTGCAGCGCCGAACGGTCTTCGGAGCGATTGACATGTTCACCGGCCAGCAGGCGCTTGATGCCCTGCTCGACACCGGTTTCGCGCGCCAGATCCAGCAGCAGCTCCAGGGTCTCGCCCTTGAGGCGCTGCTTGGAGAGATCCAGACGCAACCCCGCGGCAGAGCGCGTGAAGGTCGCCACTCGGTCACGCCCTTGCGCCGCATCCTCGGCGAACAGGTCCTTCAGATGCACATCGGCCATCTGCTCTTGGTGATGGCGCGCGAGAGCCTGCCAGGCCTGGGTATTACGACGCGCAGAACGTGCCGCTGATTGAGTGGACATGGCCACCTCTCTCCTTGAAGTGTAATGACCGGCCCTGCATGGCCCGGCCTGAAATCGATTGATGGAGGCATCACCCGCCGGCCGTGACGGGTGCGTCACGGGCGCCGAATGCGTAGAATGGCGGGCCCGACGGGGCGCTCTGCCCGGCCGGTCCTCGGCCACAGGCATGTCGCCCTGGCCCACTGCCCGATGAAGCCTTGATCCATGAGTGATGCATCTTACCGTGACGCGATATTTACGACACCCCTTGACCGTGTCGCCAGCTTCTCCTTCGACGAGCAGGTCGTCAGCTGCTTTCCGGACATGCTGCGCCGCTCGGTGCCGGGTTACGGTCAGATCATCGCCATGCTGGGCCTGATGGCCCGCGCTCACCTGCGCCCCGGCGCGCGGGTCTATGATCTGGGCTGCTCACTGGGTGCTGCCAGCATGGCGCTGGCCCGCGAGATGGCCGCCGAGGATATCGAGATCGAAGCCGTCGATCTGTCCAGACCGATGGTCGAGCGCGCCAGCCGCGAACTCGCCGAGGCCTTCCCCGACCACCGCATCAACGTCACCGAAGCCGACATTCGCACCCTCGACTATCAGCCGGCCGGCATGATCGTGGTCAATCTGACGCTGCAGTTCCTGCCGCCGGAAGACCGCGACGCCGTGATCGACAAGCTGTTCGCGGCGCTGGAACCCGGCGGCGTGTTGATCCTCTCCGAGAAGATCATCAGCGATGATCCGGTCGAGAATGCCTGGCTGATCGAACGGTATCATGACTTCAAGCGCGCCAACGGCTACTCCGATCTGGAAATCTCCCAGAAACGTGAGGCCCTCGAGGACGTGATGAAGCCCGACAGCCTGAACACGCATCACGAGCGCCTGGCGCGCGCCGGCTTCCAGCGCAGCCACACCTGGCTGCAATACCTGAATTTCGCATCGATGGTCGCCTTCAAAGCCGCCGAATGACCGCTACGCCTGCACGGACCCGACCCAGCGCATGAGCATTTCCCCGTATGACCGCGACCTTTACCGCGCCTTCACCGAGCTTGCCTGTGAGCCAGGCGCCGTCGGCGACGGCTTCGCCCGCTGGCTGGGCGCCCTGCCCGAGCAATTGGCCACTGGCCTGGACCGCAAGCGTCACGCCGACCTCAAGGCCTGGCATGGCGCGCTGGAAAAGCTGCCCGCCCTGCCCGACGCGCGCGATGTTCAGCTGGATGCCGACCGGGTCGGTGCACGCTTTCCCACTGGCCTGACTAGCGGCCAGCTGCGCCAGAGCGAGAACCTGCTGCGCGCGATGATGCCGTGGCGAAAGGGCCCCTATCAGCTCGACGAGATCCATATCGACACCGAATGGCGCTCCGACTGGAAGTGGCAGCGTCTCGCGCCGCATCTGTCGGATCTCACCCATCGCCGCGTGCTGGATGTCGGCGGCGGCAATGGCTACCACGGCTGGCGCATGGTCGGTGCAGGTGCAGCCTTCACGCTGGTGATCGACCCTTCGCCGCGCTTCTACTGCCAGTTCCATGCCGTGCGCCACTTCATCGGCGCGGACCACCCCCAGGGCCGCAACCTGCACTTCCTGCCGGTGGGCATCGAGGATGTGCCGACGAAGATGGGCGCCTTCGATACCGTGTTCTCGATGGGCGTGCTCTATCACCGCCCCTCGCCGATGGACCACCTCTTCCAGCTGCGCGACACCCTGCGTCCCGGCGGCGAGCTGGTGCTGGAAACCCTGGTGGTGGAAGGTGACGTGACGACGGTGCTGATGCCCGGCGAACGTTATGCCGCGATGCCCAATGTCTACTTCCTGCCCTCCTCGCAGGCGCTGGCTCACTGGTGCGAGCGCGCCGGCTTCAAGGACGTGCGCATCGTCGATGAAGCCGTGACCACCCTGGACGAGCAGCGTGCCACCGACTGGATGACCTACCACTCGCTGAGCGACTTCCTCGATCCCGCTGACCCGAGCCTGACCCGCGAAGGCCGCCCGGCGCCGCGGCGTGCGGTGCTGATCGCCACTCGCGCCTGAACGAACGCCTGAACACGCGTTCGAGACACGAACTTCTCGTCGCGCCAGGGCCGACGGCGGCAGAGATACAAGAACGGCGATGCTCCATGAGCATCGCCGTCTTCTTTTTTCATATCAGACACTTCCTCTCGCCCCAGACACTGCCTCGCGCCTCAGACAATTCCCAGACGCTGCGCCTGCCGGTACAGGTTGCCGCGATCGACCTTGAGCCTGCGCGCCGCCTCCGCCCAGTTGCGATCACTCGCCTGCCAGACCCGCGAGATGTGCTCGCGCTGAAACGCCTCGGTGGCATCGCGCAGTCCCAGCGTCTCGTCGCCTCCCTGCCAGGCGGTGCGCTGTGCAGAGCTTGCTCCTTCTGTCTGACTCGCTTCCGCCGCCTGACTCGCTCTTCCCGCCTGATCCACCAGCCCCACCTGCGCGCCCTGAATCTCCTGCGCCGCGCCGGTGGCCCGCTCAAGTGACATCTCGGTATTGACCTCCAGCCCCAGCAGCTCCGGCGTGATCACCACCAGCTGGCGCCCATCGGCGCGCAGGCGAGTCGGGTGGGCACCATGCGCGAGCCGGGCATGCAGGGCGGCGCGGCTCAGGCAGTGCTCCAGCTCACGCACGTTGCCGGGCCAGGGGTACTCGCACAGCAGGCGCTCCGCCGCCGGCGTCAGGCGCAGATTGCCCAGTCCGAGGCGCGTACGGTTGTGTTCCAGGAAGGTGCCGGCCAGCGCCAGCAGGTCCGCACGCCCGCGTTCACGCAGCGGCGGCACCCTGAGCGGATAAACGCTCAGGCGGTGATAGAGGTCTTCACGGAAATGCCCGGCAGCGACCTCCGCCTCGAGATCGCGATTGGTGGCCGCGATGACGCGCACATCGACTTTGACCACGCGATCGCTGCCCAGCGGCTGCAGCTCGCCTTCCTGCAACACCCGCAGCAACTTGGGCTGCAGCGCCAGTGGCAGCTCGCCGATCTCATCCAGCAGCAGGGTGCCGCCATCCGCCATCACGAAGTGGCCACGGTGATCATGGGTCGCGCCCGAGAAGGCGCCACGCCGATGCCCGAACAGCGCGCTTTCGACCAGGTCCGGCGACAAGGCGGCGCAGTTGATGCGTACCAGCGGCCGCGCCGCCCGCCGGGAAGCGTCGTGCAGGCGCTGGACCACGCCCTCCTTGCCCACGCCGGTCTCGCCCTGCACCAGCACCGTCATCTCGGTATCGGCGACCGCCTCCAGCTGCGCCTCGAGCCTGGCCATCGCCGGGCCACGCTGCGGGCAGGCCATGGCGCTCTGTGACGCCATGCCTGTCGGTGATACCACCATCGGTGCCGAAAGCCCTGATCTGCCGACCGTGGCTCCCGCGGCCCACTCCTGTCGCAGTGACAGCGACAGGCAATGCGCGGGTAGTGACAACCAGGCCTGCAACTCCTGAAGCGGAAGTGCCAGCTCGTCCGTGCTCGCAGAGGCGCACAGCGATTCCAGCGGGGCCAGCACTCCCGGCGTCAGCGCGTCGAAGGTCATCACTCCCAGCAGGGTATCGCCCTCGCGCAGCGCGATACCGGCGCAGTCATGCACCAGCAGATCCGACCCATGCACGTCCCCCAGCAGGCCATCGAAGGGGTCCGGCAGGTCGCTGTCCAACGCAAAACGATGCACTCCCGTGTGCTCGGCGATCGCCTTGAGCCGCGGGTGCTCCGCCAGCGCGAAGCGTCGCCCGCGCACCTCGGCAGGCAGGCCGTAGGTGGCCAGTGGCAACAGCTCGTCACGCTCGGGCAGGTAGCGCATCAGGGTCGCCGCCTCACCGGGCAGCTGCTGCATGATCGCGGCCAGCAGACGCGTCCATGGCAGCGCGCGCCGCTCGCCGCCCTCCTCGCGGGACAACCAGGCGGCGAGCCAGGCATTCACAGCCGCCACCGGCGTATCGTTCAGGGGCAAGTGGGCATCGGGCATGCGGTCATCCTTGCAGGTATCGGGAGTGAGAGAGGACTGAAGATTGATGTCATCATGACACGCATGATGTCATTAAAACACGCCACATAACCATGTCATTTTGACATCACAGGCCTGCAGAGTGCATGACGTCTGGCCTCGAGAGTTGGCACGCCCCTTGCCATGGATAGGAGGACATCAATCAGAGGTATCGTCATGCTGACCAACGCCCAGGAAGACCTGATCGCCGCCACCGCTCCCGTCGTCGCCGAGCACCTCAATGCCATTACGGCGCGCTTCTATCCGCTGATGTTCGAGCGCTATCCCGAGGTGAAGCCGCTGTTCAATCAGACCCACCAGGCCAGCGGCGGCCAGGCCCGTGCGCTGGCCGGCGCCGTACTCGCCTATGTCGGCGCGCGCCACTCGCGTGAGGCGGTGGACCGCCTGCTGGCGCCCGTGGTCAGCAAGCATGTCTCGCTCAATATCCTGCCGGAACACTACCCCATCGTCGGCGAGTGCCTGATGGCCGCCATCGGCGAGGTGCTGGGGGACGCCGTCACACCGGAGATCGCCGATGCCTGGGGCGCCCTCTACGGGGAACTGGCCGCTGTGCTGATCGCCGCCGAGCAGGGCCGCTACGACAGCTTCGCCGCTACCCGCGGCGGCTGGCAGGGGCTGCGCCGCTTCCGCATCGTGCGCACGCAGGACGAGAGCCGCGAGATTCGCTCGCTGTACCTGGCACCGGTGGAAGGCCCGATGTTCTCCTTCCTGCCGGGCCAGTACATCGGCATGCGCCTGACGACACCGCAGGGCGTGATCCACCGCCATTACAGCCTGTCCCACGCGCCGGACGAGCGCTTCTGCCGCATCTCGGTCAAGCGTGAGGCCCACGGCCAGTCCAGCCAGTACCTGCATGCGCTGAAGGCAGGTGACGAGATCGAACTGCTGCCGCCGGCCGGCGAGCTGACCTTCGAGCATGCTGCCCCGCAGAGCGCCGATGCCCCGGTGCTGTTGCTGTCGGCCGGTGTCGGCCAGACGCCGATGCTTTCGCTGCTGACGGCGGCGCTGGCAGCAGGCCGCCAGGTGATCTATCTGCATGCAGCGCGCAATCCCGAGGTACATGCCTTCGACGCCACCCTCAAGGCGCTGGTCGCGCAGTATCCAAGGCAGCTGCATTATCAGGTCTGCTACGAACAGGCCGAGACGCTGCCGCCCCATGCGCAGCTGGGCATCATCGAGCGCGACTGGCTGGCGCAGCAGATCGCCGCGACCGGTGCCAGCGCCGAGTCGCTGCAGGCCTTCGTGATCGGCCCGCATGGCTTCATGCAGAGCATGATCCAGCACCTCAGCCGTATCGGCGTACCGCTCAGCCAGTGTCACCACGAGCATTTCGGCCCCTCCGCCCCGCTCGCCATCGACACTGCTGTCGCCTGATGCGCCAGGTGTGAGCCGCACCATGCAAAAAGCCCCCATCGCCTTGCGGCCATGGGGGCTTTTGCGTTCTCCGGCTTCATTCCAGCAGGCCGTGTTGTTATTGCGTGTCCAGCGTTGTTGTTGGTATTTCGCTGACTTCCATTCTGCTGTCGCTACAGGACGGAATCAGTTGGTGCGGCCGAGCAGTTCGCGTACATCTCGCGCTTCCCAGTGCGGGAAGTGCTTGCGCACCAGCGCGTTGAGGTCGGCTTCAAACGCGGCCCAGTCGGTCTGCTGGGTGGTGGCCTGGGTGCCGGAGCGACCCACGCCGCGAATCATGCCCGCGCCGACGGTCACGTTGCTCAGGCGATCGATGACGATGAAGCTGCCGGTACCCGGGCTTGAGCGGTAGTCATCCACCGGCACCGCCTGGGTCAGCTCGAGCTGGACGCGGCCGATGGCGTTCAGCGCCAGACTGTCGCCCTCGTGATGCTCCAGCGTGTTGACGTCGTAGAGGTAGTCGATGGCGCTGACCTGGCCGGTCAGGTCACGGGTCGCCAGCTTGATATCGTACTGACGGCCCGGCTGCAGCGGCTTCTCGTGCATCCAGACGACATCCGCTTCCAGTGCATTGGAGAGCGGCAGTTCGGCATCCGCCGCCACCAGCCAGTCGCCACGCGAGATATCGATCTCATCGTCCAGCGTCAGAGTGATGGCCTGCCCCGGATAGGCGATCTCGAGATCACCATCGAAGGTGACGATGCGCTCGATGGTCGAGGTCTTGCCGGACGGCAGCACCTTGACGCTGTCACCCGGACGCACGACACCGGCCGCCAAAGTGCCGCAGTAACCGCGGAAATCGAGGTTGGGGCGATTGACGTACTGCACCGGGAAGCGCAGATCGCTGAGGTTCTGGTCGTGGGTCAGCTCGACGGTTTCCAGCACCTCCAGCAGTGACGGGCCCGCTTCGCCATCGACGGTGTACCAGTCCAGTGACGGACTGCGATTGACGACGTTGTCACCCTTGAGCGCTGACATCGGCACGAAGCGGATGTCCGGCGCGTTCAGCTTGTTGGCGAATTCCTGATACTCGGCGACTATCTCGTTGAAGCGCGTCTCGGAATAATCGACCAGGTCCATCTTGTTGACCGCGATCACCAGGTGCTGGATGCCCAGCAAGTCGGCGATGAAGCTGTGGCGACGGGTCTGGGTCTGCACGCCGTAGCGCGCATCGATCAGGATGATCGCCAGGCTCGCGGATGAGGCGCCAGTGGCCATGTTGCGGGTGTACTGCTCGTGCCCCGGCGTGTCGGCGATGATGAACTTGCGCTTGTCGGTCGAGAAGAAGCGATAGGCGACATCGATGGTGATGCCCTGCTCACGCTCGGACTGCAGGCCATCGACCAGCAGGGCCAGATCGACCTCGTCACCGGTGGTGCCACTGGTCTTGGAGGCCTGGGTAATGGAGGCCAGCTGATCTTCATAGATCAGCTTGGAATCGAACAGCAGACGACCGATCAGGGTCGACTTGCCATCATCGACGCTACCGCAGGTGATGAAGCGCAGCAGGTCCTTGCGCTCGTGTTCTTGCAGGTAGGCTTCGATATCCGCGGAAATCTTGTCTGACGCGTGGGACACATTCTTCTCCTTGCCGCTGTCATGGGCCTGATGAGGTGGCGAGCCAGTGTCGCGAGCCAGTGTCTCGTGAGGCTGCGAGCCGACTCATCAGGCAAATTGTTCGTTCAGGTCATCAAGCGACGCGTGGCGGCGCCTGCAGGCAATATACTGGGGCGACCTTAGAAGTAACCTTCGCGCTTCTTCTTCTCCATCGAGCCTGCCTGGTCATGGTCGATGGCACGCCCGGAGCGCTCACTGGTACGCGTCAGCAGCATTTCCTGGATGATTTCCGGCAGGGTCGCGGCGGTGGATTCCACGGCGCCGGTCAGCGGGTAGCAGCCCAGGGTGCGGAAACGCACGGACTTCATCTCCGGCACTTCGCCTTCCTTGAGCGGCAGACGGTCGTCGTCGACCATGATGTCGAGGCCGTCACGCTTCACCACCGGACGCACGGCGGAGTAGTACAGCGGCACGATCTTGATGGACTCAAGGTAGATGTACTGCCAGATGTCCAGCTCGGTCCAGTTGGAGAGCGGGAAGACGCGGATGGACTCACCCTTGTTGATCTTGGAGTTGTAGATGTTCCACAGCTCCGGACGCTGATTCTTGGGGTCCCAGCGGTGGTACTGATCGCGGAAGGAGTAGACGCGCTCCTTGGCGCGCGAGGCTTCCTCGTCACGACGTGCGCCACCGAAGGCAGCATCGAAGCCGTGCTTGTCGAGTGCCTGCTTGAGACCGGCGGTCTTCATGATGTCGGTGTACTTGGCACTGCCGTGATCGAACGGGTTGATGCCCGCCGCGACGCCTTCCTGGTTGATGTGCTCGATCAACTCCATGCCGACTTCCGCGGCCATCTCGTCGCGGAACTTGATCATTTCCTGGAATTTCCAGGTGGTGTTGACGTGCATCAGCGGGAACGGCGGCACGCCCGGCGCAAAGGCCTTGCGCGCCAGGTGCAGCATGACGGCGGAATCCTTGCCGATGGAGTACAGCATGACCGGATTGGCAAATTCCGCTGCCACTTCACGGATGATGTGAATGGATTCGGCCTCAAGCTGCTTGAGGTGGGTCTGACGTTCGGGGGTAAGCATCGCGTGCGGCAACCTCGTGAGCGTTGGGACACGCCCCGAGAGGCGGCCCGTGAAGTCAGTGGCGCGCTCTGTCAGCGACAGATGGATGCCCCGAGGGAGCACGCCGAATGGTTACACGGTACTCGCCCCGCCTTGATAACGTCAAAGAATCAGAAACTATCTTTTAAGACCAAAAAGGCATACCTGATACCTGTGGGTCTTGCGCCACATTCATGAAGGCCGAGGGCATTCACGCTGACACCCAGAACTTTCATGCTGACGCCCAGAACATTCATGCTGACGCTGTGGCAGCGCCAGCGCATGGGGCGAGCTTGCCCGCCCTTCCTTGCGAGCCTGGCTAGAGCGTGACCCGCTCCACCCAGGTCTCGAGATGCTCGCCATCGAGATCCACCACGCGCAGGCCGGGGCGCGCCGCCTCATCCACGGCGAAATCATGGCTGAGCGGAGCGAACTGATCGGAGGTGGAAGGAACGCCATAGACGGCCACACTGCCCTGCCCACACGGCATGAGTTGCGTGAAGGCCTGATGGATATGCCCACACAGCACGGCCCGCACCTGCGGGTATGGGCGCAACGTTTCCCACAGCGCATCGCGGTCGGCAAGGCCCAGCGCATCCATCCAGTCCGAGCCGATCGGCAGCGGATGATGATGCATGGCCAGCAGGATCGGGCGCGGGTCCAGCTCGACGGACAGCGCCAGTGACTGCGCAAGCTCGCTCAACTGCTCCTCGCCAAGCTCTCCCCCCGCCTGCCCGGTGACGCGCGAATCCAGACACAGCAGTCGCCAGTCGCCCAGATCCAGCTCGTGATGGAAGGGACGCAGCTCCTGCATGAATTCAGGGTGATCGTGGTTGCCCGCGAACCAGAACCAGGGGCAGCCAAGGCCATCGAACAGCTCTGCCGCCATGCGATAGGAGGCAGGACTCTCGTCCTGGCTGACATCACCGGTCACCAGCAGGATATCGGGGCGCAGGCGCGAGGCATGCGCCATCACCGCCTCCAGCTGACGCCAGGGGAAGCCCAGCCGTGAACGCGCATCAGGGTCGGCGCGCAGATGGCAATCACTTATCTGAATCAGTCGCATCGGTCTCTCGAGCAGCAGGGAAATGAACAGAACCGCGACGGCCGGGCCATCGCGGTTCTGTCAATCAAGACGGGAAATCCATCGGGTGTCAGCGCCTGTGCGCCATGCCAGCCTTGAGCGTCACGGCAACTCCGGCACATCCGCCTGCCCGAAGGCGCGGGCATGGGTCAGCCATTCGCCGAGAAAGCGATTGAGCTGAAGCTTTTCGTCCGGCTGGTGCATGCGCGGATTCGGGTAACGATTGCGCCCTGAGAAGTGACGCTGGCGCTGAAAGTCGGTGACCTCCGCCATGCGCACATCGTGGTACAGGTGCACACTCATGCGCGGCGAATCGATGATGTGGTCCAGCACGCCGGTCTGGGCGACCGTGACCATGGTGGTATAGGGCGCGCATTCGACCACCTCGAGCAGCAGCGTGCCGAAGTGGCCCTGATTGCCCGCCAGCGGGAAGGCGAAGCTGTCACCGGCCTCGGCCTTGCCGAGGATGCGCGTGAGGCGCAGATAATTGGACCCGCACTCGGCATGGAGTGCTTTTAGGTCAGCCACATAGGCTTTCTTGACCTGCATGGGCGATCTCCTTGCGAATCTCAGAACATTGGCATGTTGTCTGTCAAAGCACGCCCGCTATCGTGCGTGGCAAGATGCGGGCGGCGTGCGATAAATCAAGCGCTGCGCCAGCGCTCAGGCTGTCGGCGATCAGCTCTCGGCTATCAACTTTCGGCTATCGACTCTCGAGTCCAGCTCTCGGGACTGAAGCTGAGACGAAAACCGAGACCGATACGGACACTGGCGCTGACAGTGATCATTGCTGGCTGCCGGTTTTCAGCAAGCCTCTAGAATAGCAGCTCTGACGCGCAGGTTGAGGAAGCCTGCGTGAGACGCGGGGGATTGCCAAGCTTCGCCTTCACTGCCTCAGGCATGCATGACGCGCAACGAGGCACGTTCACGCAGCAGCCATTGCATGGCCATGATGGCCATCGCATTGCCCAACCGCCCTTGTTCCAGCAGCGTGAGGGCCGCCTGGAAATCGAGCACATGCACGCGGATGTCTTCATTCTCCTCGGCCAGACCATGCACGCCGCCCAGCCCACGGCTGTCACACAGACCAATGAACAGCGTGACCTCCTCGGTACAGGCGCCGGGGCTCGGATAGTAGCGGTAGAGTTCGATCAGGTCGGTCAGCTCACACCCCGCCTCCTCGACCGCCTCACGGCGCGCGACCTCATGGGCCTGTTCGTCCTTGTCCACCAGCCCTGCAATCGGCTCCAGGCTCCAGGGCGTGCGTGCGTCTTCCAGCATGCCGGCACGAATCTGTTCGACGAAGACCACGCGGTCGTTGACCGGGTCGTAGGGCAATACGCCTACCGCATCGTGACGGACATGCACCTCGCGATGGATCACATCGCTCCAGCCACCGTTGAAACGCTGGTGGCGGAATTCGCGCTGCTCGAGGCGAAAGAAGCCGTCCTGCAACACCCTGGCTTCGACCAGTTCGACATCATCATGTGCGAAGGCCTGTTGCCCTGCGACGTGCTCTTGTTGCTCGCTCATGCATCCTCCTTGGCTGAGCAGGCATTATCCTGTCCTGCCGCGAGACTGGCCAGCCCGTCACCTGCAAACTTGCTTGCCGCACCGTACCGAGTCAGTCATCAGCGCCATTCAAGGCGCCATCTGAAGGCATCTGGGCGAGTTCTCATCCACAGAGCGGTAAACGACACGGCCCGAACGGGATCTCCGCTCGGGCCGTGGGGCTCAGGGGCTCTGGGGCTCTGGGGCTCTGGGGCTCTGGGGTTTAGGGGCTCAGGAATTCAGGGGATTCATTCGGGGTGTTACATCAGCGCCTGACGCCAGTGCTGCCGTTCACTTGCTGGGCCCACTGATGGTCGCTCCAGCCAGCCTCCGCCTCCAACAGCCATGCAAGCGATACGGGCGGCGGAGACTCACTGCAGGCGCTTGATCAGTGCGGCGATCTCTTTCTGCAATTCCTGATCGGCCAGCTCACGGTTGGGACGCGGCGGCCCGTCCTGAGCGAGACGCGCATGCTTGAGCGCTTCCTCATCACGGCCTTCGGAGGCCAGATAATCAGCGTAATAATAATTGGTATCCATGCCCGTCGGGTTGACCTCAAGCCCCTTGCGCAGCACTTCTCCCGCCTTCTCATCGTCCCCGAAGCCCACCGGCCAGCCAGGCGCCTTGTCATAGAGCGCGCCAAGCGTCACATAGGCGGAGGCATTGTCGCCCTTGGGGTCGAGCGTGATCGCCTTCTCGAGCGTGGACTTGGCTTCCTTGGCCAGATCCAGCGCTCCCAGGCCACCGCGCGCCTTGGCCCATGAGGCCAGGATGATGCCTTCCCAGGTCAGCACATGGGCATTGTCCGGATACTGATCCGCCAGCGCCCGCACCTCCTTGCCCAGGGCCTCCATGCCCTTTTCCTGAGCATCACCGGAGACCTGATAATTGATCTGTGCCCAGCGCTTGGAGAGCGGGAAGACGTCATCATCGCCCGGGGCAGCATGGGCTCCGGTCATGCCGGCCAGCGTGATGCCCAGCGCCATGCCCCCGGAGAGCAATACGCGACAGCAACGGGATATGACACGGCAAGACGGGTGTGAAGATGGCAGCATAGGCATGGACAGCTCCCTGATTTTCGTTATTGTTGGCAGATTCAGCATGGGTGACGCGCAAGTGCTCCGGCGAACACACTGACTGTAACGAACGTTTGAATTGGCCGCCAATCACCCTTGGTCGCAGGTCTCAACGCTAGCGAACATCGCACACGACGCCTTGAGCCTTACCCACAGAACCAGCGGAGCAGACCATGCAAGGTCGCAACATGACACGCTGGCGCGACCCCAAGACGGACCCGCGCCAGGAAAAGAAGAGCAACGTGATTACCCCGCAGGGCCACGCGAAGATGAAGGGGCTGGCCGACCACCTGAGGCGCGTGAGGCGCCCGGAACTTTCGCGCAAGACGGGCGAGGCCGCCGCCATGGGGGATCGCAGCGAGAATGCGGATTACACCTATAACAAGAAGGCGCTCAATCAGACCATCGCCAAGATCGCCTATCTGGAGAAACGCCTGGATGAGCTGACGGTGGTCGATCGCCTGCCCGCGGATCTGGAGCGCGTCTATTTCGCGGCCTTCGTGGCGCTGGAGGACGAGCAGGGAGAGGAGATGGAGATTCGCATCGTCGGCCCTGATGAGACCGACAATCCGCGCCGCTGGATCAGCGTCGATGCGCCCCTTGCCCAGGCATTGCTGGGCAAGGGGCTGGATGATGAAGTGAGCGTGGCCGCGCCGGGTGGCAAGACGACCTACATCATCACGGCCATCCGCTATCAGTCGCCGGAGGCGTAAGCGGCGAGCTGGGCATCAGGCCGCGGGGAATCAGGCCGCAGAGGCTCAGGTCGCAGGGAATCAGCGCGCCTTGCGTGCACGATAGACCTTGAACTGGCGCGTTTCCGCGAGCACTTCAAACTCGCCGAAGGCCGCCTGCAGCAGATCGGGATACGGCAGGAAGGCGTTGGCGACCAGCGTCAGGGTGCCGCCGGGCATCAGGTGATCCGGTGCCTGGCTGATCAGGCGCGCCGCCGGCCCGTAATCGATATCGCGCTCATGATGGAACGGCGGATTGGCCACGATGGCCTCGAACCGCTCCCCCTCGAACGCCGCGAAGACATCACTCAGGCGTACGTCCGCCTCAAGCCCGTTGAGCGCCAGACTGCGACGGGTCGCCTCCACCGCGAAGGCACTGACATCGCCTGCCATTACGCGCGCACCGTGGCGCGCCAGCCAGCAGCTGATGATGCCATCACCCGCCCCGATATCCAGCGCACGCTTGTAGCCACGGGTCGGCAGGTTCTCCAGCAGCAGCGCGGTACCCGGGTCCAGCTTGGCATTGCCATAGAGCCCCGGATGGCTGGTCAGTCGCATCTCCAGCGCCTCGAATTCACCCCAGCCTTCTGTCCATTGCCCAGCCACTGCCAGTGGCGATTCACTGCTGGCGGCCTGTTCGGCCGTCAACTCACGCGTGGCAGATGACCACAGCTGGCAACGGCGCGCGGTATCGTCCTTGCGCGCCGTCAATCCCAGCGCCTTGAGGATGCGCTCAGCGCGCTTGATGCCGCCATTGACCTCGCCCACCACCTTGATCGGCGTACCGGCCGGCAACACCTGACACAGCGCCACCAGCCACCATTCGCCCAGCGCGTGCGCCTTGGGCCAGAACACGATGGCGCCCGCGGCTTGCGCGATGGTGTCATCAGCTCGCGCATCGGCGAAGGACACCGCATGGCTGACCCGGTGCCCGGCTTCCCGCGCGGCATTCACGATGCCGGTGTCATGCCCCCAGACACGCCGCTGGCGGTCCGATGACAGCCACCAGTCATCACGCGGTGCAGCGACCCACAGCCAATCACGGAAATCACTGTCCTGACGCTCGAGCAGCTGACAGGCGGGGGTTTGAGCAGACATGAAGACTCCAACAGAGTAGGAAGATACGGACAACGGCGAGGGCGCCGGATATCGAAACAATGCGGTTGTGCGGGTGCCGCCTCAGGCCGGGCGCACCAGCTCATAGTGCAGATAGCGGCCCAGATAGACGAAGGGGGGCGTGCGCCAGTGCTGACACTCGAGCGCCAGCAATTTCTGCATGTCAGCCTCGCTCAGCGGGTCGCGTGAGCGCAGATAGTCGTGGAAGACGCGCAGCCCGGTCAGCTCACGCACCTCAAGCCCCGCCTCCGCGGCCCACTGGCGTATCTCGCCATCGCGCAGCGGCGAGATGGGCGTCAAGCGCTTGCCGGTGCCCCAGCCTGCCAGGCGCCCTTCCAGCACCTTGTCGAAATTGCCCTTGCTGACATTGGAAAACGCCAGCGCATCGCGATTGAAGACACTCAGCGACATGACGCCACCGGGCGCCAGCAACTCCGCGAGCAATGCAAAACCCTCCCGCGGATCGACCAGCCACTCCAGCACGGCGTGGCACACCACCACCGGCCACTGCTGATCAGTCGCGGCGGCGAAGCCCTGCAGGTCACCCCCCTCCCAGACCAGTCGCCCAGCGAACGGCTCATCATTCGACAGCGCGTCGGTTTGACCTGGCACTTGCGGATCTGACGCCGCCTGAGCCGCCTGGAATGGATCAGCCGTCGAACCAGCGGACAGCTCCTGGCCTTGCGGCGCGGCAGTGCTCAGGAAGCGTTTCGCGCGCTCACGCATCTCGCCAGAGGGCTCGACCAGCGTGAGATGGTGCCCACGCGTGAGCCACCAGTGAGCGGTCTGCCCGAGACCCGCACCGATTTCCAATACCGGGGAAGGCGGCAGGTGCGAGAAACGCTCATCCATCAGACGCTGGGTCAGCGCAAGACGAACACGGCCGCGCTCCGTGGTGTAGAAACCACGTTCGAACTTGTCGGCCAGACCATCGAAATGACGATCAGCGGTGGCACGGCGAACGCGGGAAGCGCCAGCGCGGGACGAGGTTTTCGGCTCAGGCATGAAGAATATCTTGGCGAAGGAGAAAGAACTGACGAAGCGATGGTGCAGATAATGCCTCACTCACTCGCCAAAGGCACTTCTCGGTGCAGATGAACCGCCCACTGATGCCGCTGACGGCCCGCTGCCACGCATTTCCTCCGCCAAATGGATCGGCGTAGAGTGAAGCCAGCATCGTGGAGACCAGAGAACGGCATATAGCGAAGGAGGGGGAGGTCATGAGCCAACGCGTCCTGCTGATCGTCCGCAAGCTCAACATCGGCGGTATCCAACGCAATACCGTCAATCTCGCCAATGTCTTGCACCGCGAAGGCCATGAGGTCCATGTACTGGTACTGAAGGGCGAACTGAAACTCGTCCCGGATGCCGGCGTGCACCTTCATCAGGTCGACTTCGACAAGGCATTTCGCAAGACGGGCATCGGCCTGCTCTACGACCTGTTCACCCGCCTGCTGCTGGGCCCGTGGATCAAGGGCTCAGGATACGTCTGGCGAGGCTATTACGGCGCTCACTATCTGCGCCGTTTCGTCGCGCGTCTGGAAAAGGAACACGGCCCGATCGATCGAGTCATCACGCGCGGCCAGGGCGCCTTCGAGACCTTCTGGTCGTGGCGAGACCCTCGCCTGTGGCAGGTGGCGGTGTCATGGCCCGGCGACCTGAAAGAGGGCTGGCAACAACGCTTCCTGTTGAGCCGCCTGTATAGCGGCAAACAGGTCGTGTGCAACACCGACAATGTGCGCCAGCAACTGGAAAACCTGCTGGAAAAGCATCGAATCAAGCCGGCGCGACTCGCGACCATCGGCAATGTCTGTGATCTGGATGCCATCGCCGCCATGGCAGAGGAAGAGGTGGAACTGCCCTCCCGCCCTTACGTGGTACAGGTGTGTCGCCTCTCGGACGTCAAGCGTCAGGATGTGCTGATCAAGGCATACCTCGCCTCAGGCATCGAGGAAGACCTCGTCATCGTCGGCGATGGCCCCAAGCGGGAAGCCACCGAAGCATTGATCCGCGAGCTGGGCGTCGGCGACAGGGTCCACCTGATCGGTAGCCGCCTGAACCCCTACCCGTGGATGAAGCACGCCCGTCTGTTCGTGCTCAGTTCGCGTAGTGAGGCCTTCGGCATCGTGCTGGTGGAGAGCATGTGCTGTGGCACGCCGTGCGTGGCACCGGATGTCCCCGGCGGCATTCGCAACGTGTTGATCCATGATCAAGCGCGCCTGATCTCCGAAGACTCCATCGAGGCGCTGGCAGCCAAGATTCGCGAAGGCCTCGCCAACCCGCCGGCACTCGACTCGGATCCGGAGCTGATCGAACGCTTCCGCGATACCCGCATCATGCAGGAGTTTCTGTCCCTGCCCACTGATGCCGTGACATCAAACTCCCGCTGACACCTAAAGCCCTGCATTTATCGAGAGACTTTCCTGCAGGGCTTGCTCTAGCGCTTCCCGAGACGCTGAACTGGCAGGACGATTGACTGGCAAGACGATTGGCTGGCAAGACGGTTGGGTGACAAAGCGATCGACAGACACGGCGATGCGATGTCCAGACCAAGAGTCAGGGCATTATTGATCGAGTATCGGATAGGGTAATCAAGTGCGGAAACCAAGCTCGGAAGTCGGGCCTGAAGCCAGGACAGACGCTGCTCACAGAGCAAGGGCCGAGCACGCAACGAACGGTACAGAGAAGACGATAAGGCGATGACGCAGAAGGCAGGACAGACGACGTCGTCCAGAAGGTGGGATTGCTGGCGCCCCCTGCAGGAGTGATACAGGCACGTCACAACTAGCCTCTTGGAGAGTTTTGCCTCACGCCATACACGCCACCATACAAGATGCTTTGTGCTGGCCGATGATCCTTCCACGCAGCTACCAGCTAGGCTAATCGATTAGGGAGAAAGGGAAAATAGAAGCTCTCCCTACTCACTTCCCGTCATGGGATGCTGGTTGGTCTACACGAGGTCAATAGCGTACTGATGCGTATATTCATCGCTCTACCCCTGCTCATCATCGCATCAATGACAAAGGCGGCGCCCATCGAGGTGCTGGTTACTCGCGTAATCGATGGCGACACCATAGAGATTCTGATCCCTGGGGACACCGCCGGATGGAACATTCATCGGACTCGGCTAGCTGGACTGAATACCCCTGAGCTTTCGAGCCGATGCTCTACGCCTTCAGCTAGAGCAGATGAGCGTGAGCTTGCCAGGCAAGCCAAGCGATTCGTTGAGGACCAGATAACAGGGCCGCTAATGGTTGAGAGGATTGGACAAGATAGCTTTAACCGACCTTTGGTCGAAGCATGGGCTGATGGCGTGAGCTTGAATGCGGCATTGCTAAGCAATGGACTTGCTCTACCTTACATAGCAGGCACACACGGTAAGCAATGGTGCCCGGAAAGCGCTTGATAGGCTTCAATCAGGCGGCGGATTTTGAATCCGTTTTTGGCATTTTGTGGACTGCACTGGCAGCAGGTCTTTCGAGATATTTCAGCCACTAAGCACAATCCATGTGCCACATGACGGACGTTATTTGGTCCCACTCTGCGCCCAAACTGCGACCCAGCGATGGCCCGATTCCTGCCGGCCCCACACCTGCACCACTACCGGCAGGCTCGGACCTCGACCAGCTACCTACCCCGCCACTTAGTGCGTTTAGCCCAGCTAGTATCACCCTGCATGTACATTCTCCCGCCGACGCAATAAACTCGCACGCATAAGTGTGCCCCTATTGACTAACCTATCCACTCACCAAGGAGTCAAGTGCTTAATGCCAGTCTGTCGCTTGCAACAATTGAGCATGACTAGATTCTATACCTTTGACAAAAATCGAAGAACATACAACACATTTAAAAATCGTTAATACAACCAACTAAACTGAGCTTCGCCCACATATAAATTTGATAGCCATGCACCAAGAAACTTAAATTATTACACACGGATATTAAAAATATGAATATATTAGAACAAGCGCAGCAATGGACTGCACTGTTGATAAGTTTGCTCAACAATGGGTTGGTCGGAGCTATTCTCGGCAGCATAACAACTTACATATTATCCAGCAAAGCCAAAAACAAGATAATAAAACGCAGGAAAGAATTCATTAACCAAAGCATTTTTAGTATAAAAAAAGACGCTCTAGAGGCTATAGACTCAGCTAATGAAAATAAAAATAAATTAAGAGAAACAGGCACTGTAACATTCAAAGAGTCTATCGACATCGGTCTTATAAAAAATATCGACCTTCAAATATCAGCAGAACTATCTACTCATGAAATCTCAGCATTGAACTCTATTGAAACTTACTCGAAACATTATAGAGATCAAAGTTCGGCTTTCAATAACTCTGATAGCAGCGAAGCAATAAATCGCATCAGATTAATTGAAGCTAATGACTCAATGTGTCGATATAGTGCCTATATAGTCATATACTGTGACCTATATCTTGAGAACAGCGAACTTCAATATTCATTTCCATTGTCTGCCGAGCAATTCAACTCTGAAGAAGAGCGCATATTTGTTAATTTTGAACAAAAATATGGTAAACCCGTCTTATAAACCCAAGTAATTAAGACAATATAAACTATCGACATAACACCTAGTTCAGAAATAGCGCTACAGCTTTATCAACTTATGATAAGTAAAATAAAACCGCTAACACTAACACTTATCGCAATAGTCAGCAGGCAGACTATTGTGTAATCTTATCTTAGTCACATGATAGAATACAAAAAATAATTCTCTGAGATTATATGCAACTTAACGCCATCATAAGACATTAAATCTTACATGCAATCATAATATTTACAACTATATGCATTGACTCTCTTATGACACCAAATCACATAATAAAATGAAGGAGAGAAGAGCGCAAACAGGAGTTAACGTTTGGGGGGACTATGCATCAAAACTATGCCCCAATAACAATCAACTTTCCTAGAACCTATTTTTTAAGAGCTCCCCTTACGAACCTGTATTATTATAACTAAACGCTCACTCGCTACACCTCGACCACCACCACCGGCAGGCTCGGCGCCACGCCAGTGATCTGGTCCCCCTCCACGTAGACCATGCCACCCACCTGGGCATCGCCCTGGCAGGTGCGCACCCCACCCCCTACCAGATCCACGCGAACGCGCGAGCCGCTGACGCTGATCACCTCGCCTACTTGGCGCGGCGTGGTCGGCAGCAACGCCAGCAGGCGGCGATATGGATTGGCCATGCTATCCCCCTCCTTTGTTTGAACTGATACCACACGACGCCATCACAGATGGAATCTCTGCAGCTCGATGGACTGGCGCACGCTCAGGGCACGCCCCTGCAGGCTTGCGCTGACGCTCACGCCACGCGAGACACTACGCCAGCCATCGCACTCGATCATCATGCCAGGCAGCAGCAGGCCGCCCAGAGAGGCCGCCAGGGGCATCTGCAGGCTCTCGGTGCTCTGGCGTAGGGTTGCGGCCAGCTCTGCGATCCCGCGCGACTGCGCCGGTGCCTGATCGGTAATCAGGGCATCCACCACGGTGGGCGCGAGCTGATCGCCGGCGGTGCCCTGCCGGATGATCTGGGCCTGGATGCCGCCGGTGTCGCCATGCAACCAAACGGCATTGCGGGCATCACCTGGCTGCTGATCGCTGCCCAGCTGGGTGATGATGTCACGGGGCACCGCCAGATCGACCTCGCTCTCAGCCCAGCGCCAGGGCGCTGCCTCGAAGCGTGGCGCGACAATGATGGTCTGATCCTGCTGGTGGGCCTGCACATAGCCGCCGGCCGCCTGAGCGATCCGCGAGATGGCGTCGATGGGCGCGAGGCTGTCATAACTCCACGCGCCGGCGGGCACCACCCAGTCAGTCATGCGCCAATCCAGTGACCAGCCCTCTGGCAGCTCAGCACGGGCGAGCTGCGAGGCGGTGGCCTGGCTGTCCTCGGTGTAGCTGCGCGCGGTGGCGTAGGGCGCGCCCAGGTACGCCGCAAGCGAGCGGCCGCTGATGGTCACGCTATGGCTCTGCCAGCTCTCGGAGCGTCGCCATCCATCCACCAGGCACCGCCACTGTTCGCCATTGATCTCGGCCATCACCTCCACCGGCTGGCCATCGGTGCCGGTCACCAGCGCTTGAGCGTCACGCCCTGCCAGGCCGGCAGAGAATGACCATGCCCAGCTGTCAGCGTCGATGCTGAGCGTCATCTGGGTGGCCGGCAGCTCCAGGCCATCGGAGAGGCGCACCAGGCGCGCGGAGTTTTGCACGATATAGAGCCTCTTGACGGGAATGGTCGGGGTGGGTATCTCACACGTCAGACCGAACTGCAGCACCCATGGGGCGCTCGGCATGGCGTGGCAGAATTGCAGGGTGGTGCTGCCCTCCACCGGCTCGAGCGGATCTGGCGGCTCGAGCGGCTCAGGCGGCAAGTCGATGCCAGGCGAAGGCCGGCGGGCCTGCTCCCAGGGCACGCGCCAATCGTCGCCAGTGGTGCGCCCTTGCTGATAGGGCACATCCATCGTCACCGGCTCGAGGGTGCGGGCCTCCTCATAGCGCGAGCGCAGGCGGGCATCATTGCGAGGCGGGTGCTGATAGCCGCTCGAGCGAGCAGCTGCGATGCCCTGCCCTTGCTCCCATAGCGGCCGCGAGGATCTGCGCGCACGCGGTAGACTCAGCCATGAGCTGACGCTGATCGTGCCCAGGATGCGCTCGGCCTGCTCCCACCGCGAGCCACTGATGGCATCGGTGCGGGGCCGTGCCGACCACTGGCCACCCTGGCTGGCCGCAAGCGTCGCGCCCTGCTCGAAGCCTGACGCGGTGGCACCATAGGGGCGAGCAGGCTGCTCCCAGCGGGTGCTGCCCTGGGCCTCGAGCGGGACCGCGTTCTCGAAGCGGGCACCGGCACTATCTGATGGCCCTCGAAAGACATTGATCTCGCGGGTCAGCGCGACATCGACTACCGCCGGCGCACCCAGCGTGGCCACCAGTGAAAGGCTGACACCATGCTCGACGCGGATCTCTGCCGTCACCGGCGGCGTGGTCGCCTCCAGACTGAGCGACTGGATCAGCTCGAGCTGCGCCCGCACGGTGGTCACTGGCATCACCAGGCTGGCCGCGATCTCGATAGCGCCACCCTGGGCGAGTCGAGCATCGAGGGATGGCGGCGTCAGCTGAGCATCGAGCACCAGCTCGCGCGGCAGCTCCACCGCCTCAGTGGCACCGCCGAAGCCCAGCACGACATTGCCACCCGCCGGCGGCGCATAGTCACCGGCGAACAGCAGCAGCAAACCAGGATCGCCACCCAGGCGCAGCTCGAGCGCTCGCGCATTCCAGGGCGCAAGCCCCTGGACAAACTGCAGCCTGATCTCTCTCACGGTGCCCCCTAGCCCTCAGCGAATACCATGCGGCTGATCCGCGTCAGTATCCCGCGATAAATCGTTGTCGAGCTGATGGTCACGTCAGCACCAGATCCCTCGATGCCGACATCCAGATCCATCACCCACGCACCCGCGCCATCGACCAGGCGCGACCAGGTGGCCTCGCCATCAGCGTCGGCCATCACCTCCTCAAAGGCTGCCCCCGTCAGGACGCCGCCAGAGAGATCGGCGGCGAATGGCTGGGGCACCTCCAGCGTGGCCAGCGCCACCTGATCGGTGACGGCAGCGCCAGGCGAGGGGCGGGTGCCGGAGTACACAACGAATGACGCCGGCGAATCGCCGGCATCTATCGCACCGGCGATGGCCGCCAGGCGCGCATTTTTCACGCTTGTCGAGAAATTGATCACGGGCCGTCCTCCACCTCAGAATGCACATTGTCTGACACGACAGCGTTTTGCTGCAGGGTGTGATCGAAGGCCATCACGTAGAACGCGCGGCGCGGGTCGAGGTCCGTGAAACGGTATTTGCCATCGGCATCGCTCCACGTCTCGCGCACGATGCGCCCAGTGGCCCGCTCATGCACTCGCACCCGCCGGCTGACGGGCTGGGCCTGGATGTCCAGCACGGTGCCGGCAATGACGCCCATGCGGGCGGGATCTGAGACGCCGCCAGTCGGCGTGCCATTGGCACCGCTGCCGTCGATCTGGTCAATGGCCCCAAGCCCAGAGGCACTACCAATAACCACCCTTATCAAGCTAAGGCCGGAGGCCGATATTGCTGACGGGTTAGGAACTCGGGGCGATGCGAACGGGTTGAATCCTAATGCGGGCAGACCTCCCTGCGCACCTATTGAGAAAAACGCCACTGGCTCGGCCTCTAGACCGCCATCCACGAGATAAACAGCTTTAATAAAGGCAGCATCCAAGTACCGCGTAACAGAACTATCCTTGACGTATGACAGTGTAATTACGCCATCTTCAGGAACGGCCACTGCAACGCGCACCCAGCCACTATCTCCTGTTACTTCTATGTCCCCCTCATCGTGGCTGATCACAAGATTATCGGCGTTTTCCTCCATGCTCGCCCTAACCTCGAGAATGGCCAGAACCAGGTCATTAACGCCCATGCCTTTGAGATCCAGATGCATTGAGGAAGTTTTGTCATGCCCTATATTAGCACTTCTATACGCTCCCTCATTTATATCGAAATACCAATCGCCACTATAGTTATCGTCGGTAATCTCTGCCGGAACCTCAGAACCATATCGGTATTCAATTAGATTAATAAAGGCAGAGTCGTCTCCTTTTGAGGAGCTGGTATCTTTTCGGTATTCTAATGTTATGACTTCACCATCAGATATAACAAAAGAACTCTCAACCCAGTCTTGCTCGCCAGAGTAATTCTGCTGATACCCAGGCCCGCTAATAAACAGCTTGTCATAATTACCCTCGGAGCTTACCCGAGTATTAATGATTACTCTTACGGCACTGTGCCCAGCTGCCGCACCAGCGAAAGGGTTAATAGTTAGCGTTGTGCTTTCACTATCATCAATGTCATCGCTTCGAAGTGCCCCATTGACTGAATCATAAAACCATGCGCCATCTAGTGATGGGTCTGGCTCGTTTAATGCCACACGATGAATGCTCATTAGCCAACCTCACCTCTCCAGCTATCGAGACGAAAACCGACCAGCACCTCACTGCCATCGGAGGAATCATAATCATAATTCATCATGAGCCAAAAGATTATGGGCACGCCTTCGAAGTTGGGCAAATTATCAATAACAGCGCCATGATAAGCACTTGACGTTTGCAAGGGTTGAACTAGTCCAGGCGCAAAGCCTCGCAATCCACCTGACTCGATAATCATCAATTTGCTAGCATTAACGTAGAATCCATTTGTTTGTGGCGTTGGGTAGTCCATGGTATTGCCAAACCCATCACCTATGCCCTGCATTTTCCAAACAGTATTGCCTGGCAGTTGGTGATATGCACGGGCAATACTGCGGCGCTCGGTGCTGCCAAACCTAGCAAGATCGGAATAATACCTCTCACTCCCATTCCAATCGCTATTACTGCCACTCTGGATACCGTTAATGATGCAATGATACGCATCGCCTGGCCTCACGGTCACTATGTCCCCAAGCACTGTTGCGCTTCTTTTTCCTGATGAGCCATAGCGGATCACCCAATAAATAATATAGCCATCAGCCACCATGAACCATTCAGCCGACGCATAATTACTGCTTGCTGGCCAGTATTGTCTAGCGACTTCGGTGTAAGTATCGAGATCAGTAAATGACTCGCAAACCCGAACATTCGCCACCATCTCGCCTCCTGTTGGCCGCTCCCCTTCTTCTTCTCCATTAGCGATGATAAAGGTCATATCCGTTGCATCTGCTGCCATGCGAGAAAGTGCCAGCTTATGGGTATCGACATTTTCAGCATCAACCTGCCAGCCGCCCACCGGTGCCGCTTTGATCTCGATAGTGGTGCCGGTGGCTGGTGACACGCTGGGCGCAGCGTCGGGCACATAGCGCACCCAGTCGCTGCCGATACTCGTCACGCGGTGCTGGCCGTTGTAGCTCTCCTGGTCTGCCCCGCTGATCTCGATCACCTGCCAGGCTTTGAAGCCATGCCCAGTGGTCAGCGTTACCAGCACCTCGCCGCTCTCGGCCTCATAGGTAGCGCTTGCCACCGGCGTCACATTGAAGCCCGTCACCAAGCACGCCTTGAGCAGCGCGATGAAATCACCGGCAGCGGTATCACCCAGCACCGGCGCGCCACCCATGTCATTGCTGAACCACTTCACGGGATAATCGACCATCTTGAACGTCTCCAGAAACAAGGCCGCCCAGCAAGTGGCTGGGCGGTTGAGGGATAGGGATAGAGGGTTGCGCCTGCCGGCTACGGTCAGGCGTTGGCGTTGCCACGGATCTGCAGCCTAAAGCTGTCTTGCTGGCCGCTGGCCGGCCCCTGCAGGATCACGCGCGCCAGCCACATCGGGAAGCTCGCGCCGATGGTCGAGAAGCGGATCACGTTGCCATTCACCCAGCCGGCCCCGAATCCGCCCGCCTTGAGCGTCCAATAGGGTACGCCCTGATTCGGGTTGGTAGGCGACGTGTCCTCATTGATATTGCCCACGCCGATCTCGCCCACGGTGCGGCCGATGATGCGGAACGTGCTTGAGCCGGTGAAGATCAGCGCCCAATCCTCAGTGATGGCCCCGCGATTGGTAATGATGGGCGGGTAGGTGGTCACGTTGTACTCGGCCAGGGTGCCATCTGCGCCATCGTTGTCGTCTTTGCTCCAGTCTCGATCCCAGCTCGAGAGATCGAAGAAATCAGCCACGCGCGCTTGCAGATCGCCGGCCACCATCGCGGCGCTGACCAGCGTATCGCTCGCGGGGTAGTCGTGGCTCAAATTGCCCTTGAGCGTCAGCGCCCCCGATAGATCCACGTCACCCACTAGCAGCATGTCCTCGACGCGGTGCAGGGCGTACCAGGGTTCGGGGTGGGTGGCAGTGTCAGGCGCGGCGAGCTGCACGGTGCCGGCGTCGAGGTCTGCACTGTACTGGGTGGCTGGCACCTCCTCGCCGGTGGCGTCCTCCACCACCAGACTGGCCAGCCGCGAGCGGCCGACATCCAGCGTGGTGCCGCCACCGATCCCCAGCGGGAACGGGGCGCGGCCGGTGTGATGCACCACCACCACGCCGCCGGCGCGATAGATGGGCACGCGGCCATCGCTGGGCAGGCGCACGGGGTCGATGCCGATCAGCTCAGCCTCGAGCGGCAGCGTGGTCAGAATTACGGCATTGAAACGCGCGGTGCTCGGGATCACCTGGGTGGGCCGCCAGATCATGCCGGCATCATCCACCGCGGTGGCGTCATACCAGGATTCGGCGCGCTCGGCAGCGCTCAGGCTGTCATTGCTGACCAGCTTGCCGAAGGTCACGCGCACCACCCCCGTCTCGAAGCTGGCAGAGCCTGCCATCTCGTCACCCTCGATCTCGCCAGAGAGTGCCGCCTGGCCGGTGATCGAGCGGCCGTCGAGCGTCGTGGCCTGGATCAGCAGACCACCCACCTGCAGCGGCGAGCCTGGCGTGCGGAAATACGCCTCATCGAGCGTCCAGGTGCCGAAGGTGCTCACCAGCGTTTTGACGGTGATGGTGGCGCTGGTGCCGCTCGGCCAGTCGGTGATGCGGGCATCGCCGGTGCCATAGTCGATGGTCCCCGCGAGAACGCCGGCCCCGTTGCTGGTCACGCTGCGATAGAGACTGCCTTGGCGGTCGATGAACGTATCGCCTCGGAAGATGAACGACAGCGTGCCAGGCACGACACTATCTTGCAGCAGGGGCATCAGCTCGACATCCAGCGGGGCGAGATCCTGGGTGATGGTGTGGGTAGTCGGGGCGGCGCTGTCCAGCTGGCTGGTCAGCCAGACGCTCGAACCATTCTCGAAAACGTCGCGCTTTTCTTTGCTGCCCCACTCGCGGTGCGTGGCGTCGCCATCATCCCACTCGCTGACCTCGCGGACCTTCTCGACCTCGAAAGTCACCGCGCCGGTGGCGTAGTCGATGCTGCCCTCCCAGCCGCCACTAAAGCCACCCTGCCCATCATCGGTGATGGTGCAGGTGACATCGGCCTCGCCGCCATTCTGCTCGACAGTCTCCCAGGTGCCGGTGCGCGGGCTGCTACGCGACTCGCTCTCGCTGCTCGACCAGGTGCGCACCACCGACCAGGTGATGGCCACGCTACCAGGACGCACCGGCGCATCGCTGATGCTGAGGCTGACCAGGCCGGCCCCGTTGGCAGACGGCAGGAATTGCTCGGTTTTCGGTGCCCCATAGTCATATTCGATTTCGACCTGGGTGCTGGCATCTGGGAAGGCGTCGCCATTGAACTCGACATACGCCTCGCCAGGCTGGGGCGCGCCACTGCCGTCGGCATAGCCATAGACCACGCGGCCGGTGGCTGCGCCGCTGAGGCTCCCCAGGCCATCATCGGTGGCCGTCTTCTCGCTGCCGCCAGAGATCCAGCGCACGGTAACGCTGCCAGGCATCACGCCGGCGTGATCGAGCACGAACGTCATCCATGGCTTGTCGATGGTGGCCTGGCCGGCGCGGTCCTCATAGTGGGCTGGCGTTCCCCAGCTGAACAGCACCGAACTGCCGACATCCGGCAGGCCGCCCAGTGTCACGCTGACAGATCCGGTGGCGTAGTCCACGCGCCCCGCACCGCTGCCGCTGAGATCGCCATTGGCGTCATCGTCGCGCAGCTCATACCACTTGCCCAGCGAGCGATAAGCGATCACCACGCTGCCAGGTGCCGGCAGCGGGTCCAGGCGGCTGACATAGGTGAAGCCACGGTTATTCAGCTCGATAGCGATCTGGGTGGTGCTGGCAATCTGCGCCACCTCGAAGGTCGAGCCACCGCTGCTGACGCTGATGGTGGCCGTGCCGCCTACCTGCACATCGGTCACCGCCTGCTCGGTGGTGGTCGCCGGCACAAGCGGCGCATAGGTGCTGGCCACGGTGACGCTATTGGCCCCGAAGGTGGCCGGCTGGGTCAGAGTGCTGACGCCATAGTAACGGGCGGCATCGGTGCTCTGCCCTTCGCGGATCACGGTATCGGGGTCGAGGGTGCCAGGCTTGGGCTGCACGCCATAGACGCGCTGGCGCAGCGCAGTGGATAGCCCCAGCGTCAGCACGCGGCGCTCGAACGTCTGCACGTTGCTGCCGTTCTCATACTCAAACGTTCTGATCTCGTGGTCGATCTCTGAGATGCGCACATATTGGACCTCGCCGGCAGCATCGCCCTGCTCGGTCATCAGCGCCAGCACATCGCCCAGATCGGGCAGCGTGGCCTCTGGCATCTGGAAAGTGATGATGCTGCGCTGTCCGGCCAGCTGATCGCCCAGCAGCGTCATGCGCGAGGTCGCGCCGGCGGTCACATAGCTCTCGACATAATCGCGGGACTCGGCACGCTCATCAGATGGCGAGCCGGTATCGAACATCACCACGCTGACATTCGGATCAGCCGGCACCTGGTCAATGATCGCGTGCGCGCCGAAATATTGGGCGGTGTTGTCGGTCAGCACGCCGGCCCCGACCTTGCGCAGCGAGGTGCGCCCCGCCGCGCGATCAAGATCAGAGATGTCATCAAAGATGTCATTGCTCGCGCCATCGGTCACGGGGCGGCCAGTCAGCCGGCCACCGCCATCGGCGTTGTCGGTCATGCGCTCAGACTGCAGGATGCGGATGTCGCCGCTGTGAATCGTGTCGTCGGCCATGTGGCTGGCTCCAATAAAATATATTTTTGAGTGATATTAAGTTGTTAGCTCTCTTGCCAATTACTCAAATTCATCTATAACTCCTAAACTGATGTGAAATCACGTTGAATATTTGTTAAATACCCTTTCGTCTAGATGATCATCTTAAATTAAATTATTTTTGACTCTCATTGAAATAGTTCCGATATTGATGTGGTGAACTATCATGATTTAGCAAACAGTCGTACTTACTTAGGAGTTTACAGTGACGATAAAAATCAGAAGATCAGAATTACAAATCAATAAATATTCTTACCTTTGGAGTAGAGATAAAGGAGATGGAGAGTACGCTGGAAAGCTTGACAGAATAAAAATTGATAAAGACGAGGGCTATGAAGTGCTTTACTTCATACAGTCATTAATGAACAAACTAGGGCTAGAAGGAAAAGCTAATATTCATGAAATAGAAGATATATTGCATTCCCCCAGCCTCTCAGATGTCGATAGTCGTGAAGAGTTAGAAAAGCTCATTACTCCCGTAATTCAAGTTAAGTAATTTGCTATGAAGTGATCAGGCGCAGGGTGATGGTGTAGGGGTGATCCGGCCCCTGGCCGCCAGCGGCGAGGCGATAGACCTCGATGGCCGTGACCGCCTCACCACTGGCACGATCGAACACGCAATCGAATGTTTGCCCATCGCCCCAGATGAGCGTCATGGGCGTACCGTCTGGCCGCGGCGTGGCTGCGAGCTCAGTGAGGGCCAACGCGGTGGCGCGGGTTACCCATGCCCCGTTGCCGCTGGCGAGGGTGATGGGGCGCCCTGCCGCCTGCGCGGATTCCTCAATGATGAGTGCCCCGGTCAGCGTGGGCGTCTGCACCTGGCCGACGCTGTGGGACACCAGCTCATCGGTCCACTGGATGTCATCGGGCAGCACAATGCCCTCAAGGGTGATCGCCATGGAGTTCTCTCGATAGAAATGAAACGCCCGCCATCAGCGGCGGGCCGTCGTGCGTGAGGCTTGGGTCAATCGATCAAGGAAGGCATCGGCCTCGCTCTCATCCACCCCGTTCAGCGTGACCTGCTGGCCGGCGATGTTGAGATCCACCGCCACGCGCCGTTGAGCTTGCACCGACTGGGTGAGCTGGCTGGTACGGTTCTGGGCGTCACGATTGTTCTCGCGCTGGGTGACCTCGGCCTCCTGCACGTTGCGCTGACGCTCAGCCTCATCGGCCAAGGCCTGCTGCTTCTCCTGCTCGGACTGAGCGCGGATATCCTCAAGGCGAAGGTCGTGGGCGCGTTCCGCCAGACGCAGCGACTCCTGTGCTGCACTGATGGTCTGAGCATCGCCCAATGCCCGGGCGGCGTTGAGCGCCTCCTGAAGCTCGGTCTGTTGCTGCTGATAGCGCAGCGCCTCCACTTGGGAGCTATCGCCCTGGAGGCTGGCGAGCTCCGAGCGCAGACTGGCCAGGGTGTCACTCACGCTGTCTGACAGCGACTCGACCTGACTGCGCACCGACTGGATGGAGCTTTCGAGGCCGGAAAGGTCCGACTCATCAAGCAGGTCGAAGCGGCGTGAGAGGTCGTCCATATCCTGCGAGAGTGCGCTGGCTGGCGCCCGTCCTGCCTCGATCTGGTCGGTCAGCGATTCCACGGCGATCTTCTGCTCGAGGAAGGCGATCTCGGTCTGTCGTGACGTGGTGGCGAGGTCCGTCATCCAGGCTGTGAAGCCGGTGGAGTCGAGACGGGTGGCGAGGTTGTCGCGAAGATCACCGATCTCATGATCCAACTCGGCAATGCGGTCCTGCATGCCCTCGATGCCTTCGGCTTGGGTGTCGATCCCCCAGTCAGTCGCGAAGGCCTGATAGGCGGCGTCACTGAGCGATCGCATCTGCTCTTTCGTCTCGTGCAGGGCATTGCTCATCAGCTGGGCAATGGTCTGGGCACTGCGCGTGACAGAGGCCTCCACCGTCTTGGCCGTGTCGGCAGAGGCCTGCTGCGCCTTCTCTCCTGTACCCCAGGCTGCCTTGGCCGTGGCTTCCTGCGCCTCGATCCACTGCGCCTTGAGCGTGCGAGCCCCGGTCACGCCATCTTTAACCAGCCCATCGAGAACCGCGCCGAAGGCCTTGATGCCCTCGTCAGAGCTGATCTGCTCCTTGGCACCAACATAGGCACGGCTCAGCTCCTTGGCGGATAGCTCGCCGGTGGAGGCGATCTTGGTGAAGGCATCAATGGCCGAGCGTTCCGCCTCGGTGATACCGGTGCGAATCTCTTCCAGGGTGGTGCCCATGTCCTTGGCCAGACGAGCACCGGCAGACTTCCACTTGTTCGCGAGGGCATCCGCACCGGTCACACCGTCATTTACCAGCCCATCGACCTGATCCTTGAGGGCGGCGATGCCCTTGTCAGACTTGATCTTGTCCTGCGCCTTCTCGAAGGCCGTCGCCAGCTGCGCCGCGCTCAATTCACCACTGGCCGCCAGCGTGGCGAAGGCATCAAGGGCTTCCTGCTCGCTGTCCGCGATACCACTGGACAGCTCGCCCAGCGAGGTACCGAGAGAAGTGGCGGCGTTTTCCAGTGCCTTCTGGCGTTTGGCGGCCGCATCCGTTGCCTGCTTGGCAGCCTTCTCTTCCTCCTCAGCCTGCTTCTTGGCGGCAATGGCAGCGGCTTTTGATGCTGCAGCCTGCTTGCCGGAAGACTCGGCGGCCTTCTGTGCAGCTTTATCACTATTGTCAAAGGCGTTGAAGGCATCCTTTGCAGCGGCAGCGGCTTGCTGGGCATAGCGCACTGCATCCGCGTTCAGGTCATTGAGCGTGGCGCGCGCAGCTTCAGCCCGAGCTTTGGCCTGAGCCACCTGCGCCTCGGATGCCAGACCTACCATCTCCAACGCCCTGACTGAGGAGGCCGTAAGTTCAAGTATCCAGGTGGATGCCGCGGCAACGGCGGCCACTAGCCCCGCCACCACCGATTGCACCCCACGGAAGACGGCTGTCAGGGAGTTGCCGAGAAATTGCCCCGTGTCGATGATCGACTGCATGGCGCCGCTGATTTGATCACGGTTCTCGATGAAGCTGCGTGCCCATTCGCCACTAGTACGAATGACACTGCTGATGACCTCGTTCAGGTCATCCAGCAGGCCGGGGGTTTCTTCCAGCAGGTCATCAAACGACGAAGAAAGTTCGTTGACCGCAGGCGACAATTCACTCAACAAGCGGTTGCCAAGTTCTTGCAGCCTGCCTTGCAGACGCTCTATTGCATCATTGGTGGACTGCAGGTTGGCTATCTGCTCGGGGGACATGATCAGCCCCACCTCACTGGCCTCTTCCATCAGCGCCCGAAGCTCAGCGGCATTGTTGGCAAGCAGTGGTTGCAGACGCGTGGCATCGTCTGCCAGCGACTCCAGCAGATTGACCTGAGACGCCTGGGGCAAGTCCTTCATGGCATCGGCCAGGCGCAATATCATCTGATCGGGAGCCAGCTCGATCAGTTCCTCGGCCTCGATGCCCAAGGCTTCGAGGGCATCCTGCGCCTCACCGCCGCCGTTCTGGTAGGCGTCGCCGATCTTGTCGGCTGTGTCCTTGAAGATGTCGGCGGTCTTGTCAGCATCGATGCCCGCGCGTTGGAAGGCGTACTGGTAGGATTGAAGTGCGTCAGTAGAAATCCCGAGCGAGCGCGATGTGGTGTCCAGCTGCTGGGCCAGTTCGGCTTGCTGAACGGCATAACGTGTGGCCCACCCAACGGCAAGCGCGGCGCCCGCCGCCGCCGCCGCTGCAGCACCGGCTGCCCAGTTGCGCAATGAGGCGCCTGCTCTTCTGAAGAACCCCTCACTCTCTTCGGCAGCTTCGCCGGACTCCTGAGCGGCATTGGCCGCTTCCTGCAGGCTCTGCGTCAACGCAGCGACATCGGCGTCCAGCGCCTGGGCGGCCTGCGCCAGTTGCTCTTCCTCTGCTGCCAGGTCGCTGATATCGACACCAGTGTCCTGGGCTTGTTGCTGCAGCCGCGCAAGACGTTGCCGCTGCGCTTCATGGGCAGCAGTGGCTTTCTCCGCGGCAGCGCGGGCCTTGTTGAGCGCCTTTTCCTGCTTGGTCAGCTCACGCTCTACCGGCTTGAGACCCGCTGCCAGTTGCGAGGCACTCCCTTGAGCCGTCTGCCAATCTTCTTTCGCACCATCTGTCGCTTCACGCTGCTCCTGCAGGGCGTCACGCAGCTCACTCAAGCTGGTGGCTTGCGAGTCATAGCTGTCCTTGGCTTGATCGACCGCGCCTTGTGCGCGCATGAGTGCCTGGCGCTGCTCATCGGTCGCTTCGCCACTGCTGGCGATACCGGCCTCGAGGTCTTTGACCCGCTGGGCCGCATCACGCCACTCTTGCCTGGCGGCACTTGTCGCCGATTGAGCCCCCTTGTAGCTGGTTTGCAGCTGGGACAGGGTTTGCGACTGCTCGAGATGCGCCTGCTTGGCCAGTCGTGCGGCTTCCGCTGCCTGCGCCACCTCTTGGCGCTGTGACGTCGCGGCACTGGCGGCGGCGTCATAAGCGGTCTGCAGCGCATCTGCCTTGCTGACAGACTCCTGCATGGCAGCCCCGGCATCCTCCACGGAAGCCGAGACCTTCTTTATCTGGGTGACCAGCTTCTGTTGCTGGCCGATGGCCGACATCTGCTCGGAGAGGCGCTCAACCTCAGCAGAGGCCTCGCTGCTGTCCTGCCCGAGATTGTCCAGCTCATTCATCAGCTTGCCGATGTCTTGCAGCCCATCGACGGCGGCCTGAATGCGCAGCTGGATGTCACTCTGATTGGCCATCGTGTCTTGCTCCGGACATGAAAAAGCCCGCCAGGCGGCGGGCTAGGGTGTGCATCTCACAGCGACGGGCAATGGCTCAGACCTTGCCCGCCTTCTTCAGTCGATCCAGCTGGCGCACCTCGAGGGTGAGGGAGTCGCCGACGGCATACTCCTTGCCGCCGTGGCGGTGCGCCTTCTTGAGCTTGACGCTCACCGAGTCGGTGGGCTTTGCCTCATTGCCTGGCTTGTCAGCAGTGGTCTTGTCGGTCATGTCTCGCTCCCGTTAGCTGTACATGGTGGCGGTGTAGGCGGCGCCCTTGCCGGGCGGCACTACCAGCGAGCCGGACAGCTGACCGGTGATGAACTCGGTGCCCATCAGCTCGGTGGCTTGATCCGCTGACAGCACGGCACGGAAGATCTCGACCCGGGTACGTTTGCCGGTGGCGAGATTGATGCCATCCACAAGGATGTAACGCGGCTTGGAGATCTCGGTGTCACCCATCACGCGATAGCCGGTGACGGCCTCGGTGTCGTAATCCACGGTGACATCGCCTGCCGCTGAAGCGGTACGCGCCTTGATGAGGCCAGCACTCAGATTGATGTCACAGTCAGCGGTGACATCAGTGGTGTCCTTGGTTACCACGACACTGCCGACGGTCAGTCCGGAATGCGGCAGCGCGGCCCAGCCACCTTCCGTCAGGGTGAGCGCCTCACCTGTCACGCTGTCAGATTCGGCATCGGCAAGCTCTGCCGTGCCACCGAGCGTCTCCGCCAGCATGGAGGCAGGCATGGAATCGAACTGGATGGTGACACTGGCCGAGTCACTGGGCAGGTTGACGGCATCCAGTGCCTGTCCGTAGTTGTCCTTCTGGAAGGAAGGGCGAGAGATGCGGTTCACGCTGGTCGGCGTGATGCTCAGGGACGGCACGTTCATCGGGCCATTCAGAGCGCCGAACGTGCCGTCTGCATCCACCTCGGCCATGAAGATGTCGCCAGACATGATTAGGCCTGTGTCTTTGAAGTCAGCCATGAGTTACCTCGTGCGGGTGTAGGTGATGGTCACGGGCAGATAGATGGGAAGAATGCGGCTGCCCAGCTCCGCATCATCCAGTTCGGCATCACCGGTGGTGATAGTGACCGCCAGCCCATCGAGCAGCACCTGGCTGTCCGGATAGATGGCGTTGTAGAGGTCATTGAGCAGTGCATCCTGCCCAACACGCTTGGCCGTCTTGAGATCGAGATAGGCCTCGATCTGCAGGCTGAGGGATTCCTTGCGGGTACCGCGCCCGGCACGGGCGTCCACGCTGCTAGCCAGACGCCGGACGTGTAGCAGCGGCAGCGGTGTCTCCGAACGCAGGTTGATCTGGATAGCTTCAGATTCGATATGCGCGATGTCCGTGGCATAGCCATTGGTAGTCGAGATGGCCGCCAGTTGTGCAACGAAGGCATCGATCACGCGGGTGATGGGATTCATGTGGCTCTCTCTTTGGCCAGGCGGGCGAGGAAGCGTTGCTGGAGGTCGAAGGCGATGCGGGTGCGCAGTTCGCCATTCACCTGATGATTCCAGTGATTCTTGAGGGTCCAGCCACTGGCTCGCCTCAAACGCTGTTGGCTGCCCTTGCGATAGCGCACCAGCGGCGTCTTGCCCCGCCCCTTGGGATTGACGAAGCCGTAGACACGCATCCGCTGGCCGCCCTTGCGAATCCAGATACTGGCGCGGGTGCCGGTGCTGTCTTCCATCTCGGTGCTGTACTGCCAGGACTTGAAGGGCACCGGCGAGCGGCTGAGCGTCAGGCTGGCGCTTGGCTGGTCCTTGTTGGCTTTCTCTACGGTGATACGAGAACGGACAGCCGTTTTCCTGACCTGACCATCGGCGCTGATGTCATCGATGAGCTGACTGCGCGTCGCTGAGGCCTGCTCATTCAGGGCAGTCGTCATTGCACGTCGCGTTGCTGCAGGTAACGCCTTGAAGGCCTTGAGGCTTTCTGACAGACCATCGATCGTTACCCCATTGGGCAGCCGCGAGTTTCTGCCGCGCTTGCGAGGCATGGGGCCTCCTGTCAGCGAGGGATGGTGAACAACTGCACGCTGATGCCGTCATCGCTGCCTTCCACGATGCCTTCGATCTCGAGCGCCAGGCCGGCGATGTGGATCATGTCGCCGGGCTCCGGCCATGGCCAGCGCAGCTCCGGTTGCAGCACCTCGACCACGTTGCGGGCCTCATTGGCCTGGCCGATGAAGACGTTCTGTCGGTGCAGCCATGCCTGAATGGGATAGGCCTCACCACTCAGCGACTCATACTCGGCAGACACGCCCTGCAGGCGACGCGCGGCAATCTCGACCATGCTGCGTGCCGGGTCGATGGATTCGATGATGAACAGCACCCCATCGCGGCGGCGGATGATCTGGCCTGCCGCCAACTCAGCGCGGGGTCGCATGCGCACCAGCGTGGAGGATGGAGCGCGGATACCCGACTGCTCTTCTCGCCCGGCGCTCTTGGGCTCCACGAATTCGGCCCAGACCTCACGCAAGGTGGGCCAGCTGGGCGGGTGTCCGGTGCGGCTACCCAGCAGGGTGACGCGATGGCGAAGCTGTCCGGCACGCATAGTCACCTCATGCGAAGTGGTAATGGGTGTAGTGATCGACCAGGGCACCCACGGCCATGGGTACCTCTGAGGTGATGGTGCCGATGACCACGGCTTCGCGGGTCTCGTACCAGTGACCGATCAGCAGCAGCATCGCGGTGGTGATGTCGTCATCGATGACCAGCGCGTGCTCATCCCCTTCTGCCGGAATGGCGTCGTGGGTTTCATACAGCGTGCGCCCCGTGCGTCCTTCAATGACGCGACGGGCCGCATTGGAATAGGTCTCGAGGAGCTGATCGTCCTCGGAGAAGTCCGGCTCCAGCCGGACGTGTAGCTTGATGATGTCCAGCTCGAGCATCGGCATGCCTCATGGAGTCGGTCCCAACAGGCAAGGGCCGCGCGATGGCGGCCCTTGTGTCAGGTGGTGGATGAAGATCAGGCCGCCTTGCCGGTCAACGCCTTGATGGCGGCGGTGTCCTGCAGCACGCAATCGAAGCGGTGGAAGGCGAGGAAGGCCGTCTGGTCGAACTCGGCATAGCGCTCGACCAAGCGCTTGAGCGTCATGTAGTTGATGCGACGAATCACGAACTGCTGGAAGTCACCGGCGAACATGAATTTCTTGCTCGCGGCCATGTCCTCGAAGCCCTGGTCAATGAAGTAGGACTGACCGAGCACCGTGGACGGTGCCAGGCCCGCGACGGCCGGCAGCCACAGCGGGCGACCCTGGCCATCTTCCATCTCGGTGATCTTCTGCAGGGTGTTGTCGTTGAAGCCCAGACGGAAGTTCGCAGCGCGACGGTAGGCCGGATCAATGCTGTGGATCAGCTTGGTGATGTCCTTCCAGTTCAGGCTGGCCGCAGCGGCCGCCGCCACGGTGCCAGTGACCGAGGTGGCAAGACCCTTGGGCTGCTGGGGTGTGCCGGCACCGGTTCCGCTCACCAGGTACTTGGCTTCGGCGCGACCGATACGGGAGCCGATGCGCGAGGCCAGGAAGCCCTCGATGTCGAAGGCCGAGTCCTGCAGCAGCTCGTTGGAGACACGGATGACCTTGGAGCTCAGCTTCTTGGCGCCGAGGTTCTGGATGCCGAACTCGACATCCTTTTCACTGGCGGCGGTATTCTCGCCCAGCAGCTCGCCCTCTTCCCCAGTACCGTCAGACACCGGCCATTCGATGTTGGCGCCATCGGAGGTACTCAGGATCTGGGCGACAGAGGCCAGTCCGCCGTAATCCTGCATGGACTCATGGATGCGGTTGAGCATGGTGGTCGGCACGGTGTAGCCGCCCTTGTCATCCACGCCCGCTGCCTGAGCCCGCATCTCACGCATGACCGCGCGCTGCTCTTTGCTCATGTTGCCCATGCCTTCACGCACGAAGGCATCGAAGGCCGCGGCACGCTGCTCGTCCACACTCGGGCCCTGGGACTGCCCAGCTTCCGGCGTCTGAGACTGGCCGCGCAGCTCCTCTTCGTTGTCACGCACGAAGCGCTGATCCGCATCGCGCAGCGCTTCTTCGCGATCGATCTTGTCCTGCAGGCCATCCAGCTCGCTCTTCATGGACTGCCACTGGCTGCGCTGATCATCCTTCCATTCGGTGTCGCCGGCATCTTCATGCATCTTGCGCATGTCCTTGGCGACGGCCGCGTACTTCTGCTTCAGTTCAGAGAGTTTCATGTAGCCTCCACGGGCTCAGGCATTGATGAGTTCAAGGAAGCGCTCGCGGGCGCGGCGCTGATTGACGGCACGCTGCGTGATCTCTCGGAGTTCATCGCAACGGGCTTGGAGCGACCGCTTGGCGGCGCCCGCATCGGGGTAAGCCGGATAGGTCACGGGGGACACATCCAGCAGGCGGCTGAATCGGTGGATGGTGCGCACGATGACGCCGTGCTCGTCCTCGCCCCACTCGTCACCATCGGGGGCGACACGGAAGGCGAAGCTGGAGCCGGTGATGTCACCTCGTGCCAGCGGCGCCATGACCAGATCACGCACCGACTGGGTATCGGGTGGGTCGATCTCATAGCGCAGGCCTTCTTCATCCACGGACAGCGACAGCGTGTTGCTGAGGGTGCGGCCGAGCACGAAGTTGGGGTCATGGTTGAACAGGGCGCGCACGTCATCGCCCAGCACGTTGTCGAACGCACCGGGGGCTATCTGCTCCTTGAACATGCCCATGATCATCTCGCTGCGCTTGTTGAAGACGGCGCCGTGACCAATGATCCGCAACGGCTGCCCTTCTTCGCCCGCTTCGGCGCGGACCTCGCACGTCAGTGCGCGCTTTTCTGTCTCACTCATGATGTGGAGTCCTCGGGCGAGGGTGACTGGCCCAGCTGACTGGCTGGGGTGGCGTTGACGCTGATCAGCATTTCGCTGAGGCCATCGCGTGGGTTCATGTCTTCCAGGGCGCGGACTTCGTTGCGGTCCATCCAGCCATCGGTGATGGCCTTGTGATAGAACTCGGCACGCTCGGTGGGGGTGCCGCGCAGCAGCCCGGCGAGGTTGAACTTGGCGTAGTAGCCAGCCCGTCGCTCGGTGGGTGTGAAGATGGCGCGGTTGATCTCCTGCTCCCAGTTGATGACCCAGGGCATCATCGTGTGCCGCACGAACTGGATGGCCTGCTCGGAGATGTTCGAGAAGGTGGCCTTGTCCAGGTCGTTGATCATGTGCGCGGGCACATTGAAGATGCCGGCCACCTCGGAGCGATTGAGCTTGCGCGTCTCGAGGAACTGAGCGTCCTCCGGCGCGATGGTGATCGACTTGTAATCCAGCTGTGCGGGGAGCATCAGCGTCTTGTTCTCGGACTGGCGAAGACTGGCCACGGCCTTGGCCCAGGTCTCCTTGAGGCGATTCCAGCTATCGGCGTTCAAGCTGTCCTTGACGGTGACAAGCCCGGTCGGGCGCCCGCCTCCCTCGAAGAAATCCTTGCCGTAGCGCTGAGCCGCCAGCCCGAGGCCAATGGTCTCGGCGTGCTGGCGCACCACGCTGACGCCGGTGCGATCGTGCGAGCCGAGTGCACGAACGTGAATCATGTCCTCGGTCGCGACGGCGCGTGAGCCATCGTCATCGGTGACGGCATATAGCCAGCGGTTGCCGCGCTTCACCGGGCTGCAGTTCCATGGGCAATGGCGTTGCAGGGAGACGGCATTGCCCCGCGCATCCCGAACCACCTCGGTG
Organism: Cobetia sp. SIMBA_158; assembly: GCF_046566945.1. NCBI lineage: Bacteria > Pseudomonadati > Pseudomonadota > Gammaproteobacteria > Oceanospirillales > Halomonadaceae > Cobetia > Cobetia sp. SIMBA_158. The sequence continues at coordinate 582,838 of NZ_JAWJYL010000001.1, read as the reverse complement.
TAGCCATTGCCCCAGCCGAGCACGTGGGACTGGGCCGTCTCGCGCCACTTGTAGCTGGTCTGCCAGTCGTTGGGCTCGTCGTGCAGCAGCTGATACGCGGGGTGGTCCGTGGCGGCTGTGATGACGCCGTTCTGCTTGCGCATGACGTGCAGCGGCAATTGCGCCAGCGAGGATGACAGCACGTAGATGCAGGCGTAGACCGCACCAAGCGTCATAGCACTCTGCTGGTTGACCGTGATGCTGGAGTCGCCATGCAGGTAGTCCGTCAGTGTCTGACCGGTGAGCGGTGTTGCCGGGTTCTCGACCGAGCGGGTGGAGAACAGTTGATCGAGAATCATGAGGCCCCCTTGCGCATGGCGCGTGCGCCGAGCAGTGCCAACACCAGTAGCAGGCTGCCACTGGCCATCAGCGCGTCCGCGAGGCCGAATCGCAGGTACAGGCCGCCCGTCAGGCTGGCGAAGCCGGCCAGCCCGAGGGTGTCGAACAGTAGGTTTCGCATGTCACATGACCAGGAAGTCGTCGTCTGAGAGGGAGTCGAGAAGGCTGGGCGGCTCGACATCGAGGGTGATGGCACGCCCCAACGCCATGAGCAGCGCGATGATGCCGTCGATCTTGTTGTCGGCGGCTTCCTTGCGCGGGTAGATGTTCTCTTTGGCGTCGGCCTTGGCGACCACGTTGCTGGCCATCCAGGTGAGCAGCGGGTCAGCCGGGTGCGTGAAGCGGCCGCCAGTGACGGCGGCTTCCATTTCGCGCATGGCGGGGCTCATGTTCTGGACCGTGTTGCGGTACTCGATGACCGGCGCGCCTTCCTGCATCAGCTGATGGGCGAGCTGGGTGGCCCGCCACGGATCGTAGGCGACTTCCTGCACATCGAAGCGACTGGAGAGATCGAGGATGTCTTGCCGGATGACCTCGAAGTCGAGTTCTTCGCCATCGGTGATGATCAGGTGGCCGGAGTTGACCCAGCCCTCATAGGCAGCGCGGTTGCTGCTGGCGCGCTCGATCGCGCCTTCCGGCAGGTAGCTGCGCACGAAGGCACGCCACTCGACCTTGGCGTCTTCGCGCACCTTGCGGAAGATCAGGCCGATGGCGGCGATGTCGGTCTTGCTAGCAAGGTCAACGCCCAGCCAGCAGGGCTCGCCCTCCATCTGTTCCAGCGACATCGAGTCATCGCCGGCCGCCAGCCAGGTGGCCATGTTCAGCCAGGCGCTGCGTGCCGAGACCCAGACATCGAGGTGCTTGGTCAGGAAGGAGTTCTGGCGACTGGGGTACTGGATGGCGTCGCGCTGCGCCTTGAGCAGGAATTCCTCGCTGACGCTGACACCGAAGTTGGGATTGGCCTTGCGCAGCACGTCCGATGACTGCCAGTCGTCGCCCTCATCAATGGTGTAGATCAGCGCGAAGAGCTCAGGGTTATCGACCACGCCATCGAGCATCTGCTGTGCCTGACGGCGCTTGTCGTAGCAAGGGCCAGCGAGGTTGAAGCCGGCAGTGGTGATGATGAACATCAGCGGCTGATCGCGAGCACCCATGCCGGTCAGCATGGTCTCGTAGAGGCTGGGCGACTGATGCTCATGGAACTCATCGACGATGGCACAGCTGGGGCTCGATCCATCGCCCGGGTCACCGATCATCGGTTCCAGACGGGAGCCGTCACCGGGGATACTGATGTTCTTGGCCATCACCTCGATACCGGCGGCACTGACCAATGCCGGCGATTTCTGCAGCATCAGCTTGGCAGGCCGGAAAACCTCCCAGGCCTGCTTCTCAGTGGTGGCACCACAGTAGACCTCGGCGCCGTACTCGCCATCGGCGGCCAGCATGTAGGTGGCCACACCCGCGGCGATCACTGACTTGCCGTTCTTGCGCGGCACCTCGATGTAAGCCTCACGATAACGGCGCTGACCGTTACGCTTGCTCATCCAGCCAAACAGCACACTGAAGATAAAGAGCTGCCAGGGCTCGAGCGTGATCAGCTTGCGTTCGCGCGCCCACTTGCCCTTGGTGTGAGGCAGAAGCTGGATAAAGGCGCATGCCCGCTCGGCGGCGTCACGATCGAACCGATAGGGAAAGGCGCGCGTCTTGGCCGCCTTCTGTTCATCGACATGACGCTGGCAGGCAAGGCGGACCCACTTGCAAGCGGGTATACGGCCAGCCACCACGTCCCGAGCGTACTTGTTCGCAGCATTGACGTTGGGATAGCTGGCCATTGAGTGTCATCGCTTGTTGCCACCCAGCAGCTCGGCGAAGGGGTTGGCGGCGTCCTTGGACCCGGGCACGGCAAGGCGTGCTCGGCTGGACGGGTCGAGACCGAGTGCGCTGCCGAAGGTCGTCATCTGGCGGGCTGCCTCATTCTTCGCGGTCAGAGCTGGGTTCTTGATGGGGGCACCGGTGGCAGGGCTTTCCAGCACCAGGCCACATTGCTGGATCTCGACCACGGCCTGCCGCCAGGTGGCGTAGGCATCGCAGTAGGCCTCGAGCTGATGCAGGTCAGAGCGCGTCAGAATCTTGGAGCCGACCAACCAGGGCGCGAGCTTGTCCCAGGCATCGCGGCCGATCTCGCATAGCCAGTCGGGTGCCGGCGGGGCTTCATCGAGTGCATCGCCCTCGGGCTCGTCGTGGTTTATGGCACGCTTACCGGCGTTGCCCTGCACCGCCTTCAAGTGGCTTGGTTTGGGCTTGCGACCTCGTGTCATCTGAGAATCCTTCGCGCTAGGCTGATTTTTCAATTTCGCGGGTGTGAGAAAGAAACGTAACGGAACGGTGGCCGGCCCCAAAGGTGGTAGAGATTGCACCCCCTCCCCCCTCTCAGGGCCTGTCGTGGTTGCCTGATCTGGCCAGCAGCGCCTCGCTCGTCGTCTTGGCTTGGTGGCAGACCTTGCAGATCGCCTCGAGGTTGTCAGGGTCGTCTGTGCCGCCCTGAGCCTTACCCACGATGTGATCGACTTCAGTGGCTGGCGTGATGCGATTCATGCGTTCGCATGGCTGGCAGAGGTAGCGATCTCGCTTGAGTATCGCGTTTCGCAGTCGCCTCCATGGCCGACCACCTCGCCCTTGCCCGCCTTGCTTGCTCTTGCACCAGTTGATGGCGCGATCGGCATGCGCTTCGCAGTACCCATGAGAGGCAGTCGTCTTGCCACCACACATGGGCGCCTTGCATGGGCGCGGTGGCTTGATAGGCATATAGAGCCCCTAGCTGACAGGTCGATAGATATTTATATTCTTATTGATGGAACTAATTTAGTGCACGAAGATGCACAAGACCCATCTAAGAGAAAGGAAGGCCGATATGACGACTCCTGAGAGCATCCGTGTAGTCGTTCAAGATAACCAATGGGCCGTGAAACGAGAGGGTAAAGCACTGTGTATTAGAAGCTTTACAACACAATACGATGCGATTGATTACGCACGCGGCCTCGCGGCACGACTGAGAACCAAGCTCGTGATTGAAGCAAGAGGCGGGAACATTTTTGATAAATGCTCTCCATTACTACAGTAAGAACTACACATATATCGAACCACGGCTTTCGATCACAGGAGCCTCTAATGATGCTCGAGCTATACCTCTATCGTTGCTCTGACGGCTGGGCAGTACGTCGTGAGCTCGAGGATGTGCCTCACAAGACATTCGAGCAGGAAGACGAAGCCCGCGAGTATGCTAAGACTCTCGCCCATGTCCTGGGCTACAAGCTCTATGTCATCCGCGACGGGGGAAACGGGCGGGATCGTGTGTTCTGACTGAATCACTCATTCCCCACGTCTTCTGGACCATCGGCCAAGCGCTCGAGAATCGAGGCCGTCGCCGTGCGGTCGGCATTGAAGCGGCGGCGCTGTGACTCATAGTCAGCCAGCAGGCTGAGCAGGTCGCGGTTGGATGCCACTGGCCGATCAGGGGCGGGCAGCGGATTGAGCAGGTAGCTCGGCACTTCGGGTGTACACTGCCACTCAGTGGGCATCACCACTGGCTTGCTCTCGAAGGCGCTGCAGCCACTCAGCAGCAGCGTCAGGCACAGGCCGGTCAGCCCAATCCCCAGTCGGCGCATCGTCTCTCTCCATCCGGCGTGCAGCTGCCCGGGCAGCCATGATTGAGCGGTCATCCAGGGCGCGGCTGGCCTCGCGTGCCTCCAGTGCGACGGACAATCTCTTCATCTGATTGCCATAGTGCAACGCCATCATCTCGAGCCCGCGGTTGACTGCCTTCTCGGTGGATAGCTCAGCCTTGAGGTCATTGGCATGCTGCTCGGCCTTGGTCGCCTCATAGGTCTGCATCGCACCCCAGCCCAGCACCACCGCCATCAGGATGACCTCGAACTTCACGCCTGACATCAGCTTGCGGCCCCATGCCCACGCGGTCGTGATCAGTGCAGCCATCGTCCCAGCACCTTATCGAAGATGGCGTCAGACTTGGCACGCAGCCACTCGACACCGAGGAAAGCGATCGCGGCGCCAATGGCCACGGCCATGTCCTGATCCAAGCCACCCCAGTCCAACAGCGGCTTGAGCGCCAGTGTCAGACCACCCACCAGGGTCGCCTCGAGCACTGACTTGTAGAAGCGGCCACCGGCATGCAGGCCGCGCAGCAGCGCGATCACAAATGACAGCCCTGCTGCATAGAGGTTGGCTTGATACGGCTGCAGCCACTCCAGCAGCATCTGCCATGTCGATGGATCGCGGTGTGGCATATCGGCGGGCTCGTGGTCGTCATCATGCATATGGCCTCCTGCGTCGGTAGGCCCTGCGTAGTTCGTCGTTATCGTTATGCGATGTGGCCGCCAGCACGCACGTACACGCCCAGCAGCTCATCGGTATCAAGCTCACGCTGCCCATAACCTGCCCCTGGCAGGCTCGCCCAGATGCGCCGGCAGGCGTGGATGGCCTCAGCGATGCGCCCGTCATACACCATCCCCAATGCTCGGCACTGGCGGATCAACTGCTTGGCAGCCTCATCCTGCGAGGTTGGCGAGAAGTCCGGCAGGTGGAAGCGCTTGGCCAAGTCATCCCAGGTACGGATCAAGAACTGATAACGTCCAGCAGCAGTCGAGTGGATACCGAGATTCGGCAGCCACACCGACTGGCGGGGATGATCATCGAAACCATCGAAGGTCTTGCCGCCCACCAGCACGTCATAGCCCTCAATCGAGCTGAAGCGTGGCGTGCCCTCGGCATAGGCAATGGTGTCCAGGAAGGCCGCCAGGTTGCTGGCATCATCAGCCGCCGGATCAACAGGCGCATCGAAGCCCACCAGCTCGACCTCATCGAGCCAGTGAGCGGGGGCATGTGCAGGCATGGAGCTCACCGGTAAGCAGATACAAAAAAGCCCCGCCGGATGGCAGGGCTCGCAAATCACATGGAACACACTACGAATATCGTCTGCGGGGATGGCCGTGCTTCAGCGCTGCCTCAGCTACGTCATGAGTGAGCCGTGTAAACTCACATTCCTCGACAACAACATCCAAGACTATTCCCATGTCGTCACACAATTCATAGAGACTCGCCAAGAGGCCTAAGCTCTCCCCTCTTGGCCATCTCCACATGAGTCACACAAATGATGTCATCGAGCATGGCCGCTCTTAGAGGAAAAAGTCCGATTGATACCTCTCGCTTCCTCCAGCCTGCGCGCAAGCTCCTCCTCGTGACAGGCCGAATCTGCTATGTCACTCGTCAGCCCTACGTGTCTATAGCGTTCGAGTAGCTCCGAGAAGGTAAGCTCGTCCCTGTTTCGCTCTTTATTTAGCAAAGCCCCTAGAGCCAGAAGCTCCACAGGGTCAGCCTTAGCCCTTTCGACGAGTCCAGCATCTATGTGATTCATGCTCTCCCCTTGCTCAAAATGCCCCATTAGCGAGGGTGAGCCATATCGGGGGAAAGAGCCAAGCGATCTATAAACGATACATAAACCCAAAAGCCCCGCCGGATGGCAGGGCCTTGAAATGAGCGGTGATCCAGAGACACAAGAATCACACAGTAGCTGAATCGTATCCTCTCGCGGCCACTTTTGCAACATATGGTAGTCAAGCAGCCATTTCAGCCTGTGAAAGCACCATATACAGTAGTGAGCCGCGGCCACGCGCCGCAGTTTTCCGTAGTGCCGTGGGTGACTTGAACGGCGCCACCTCCACCGCCCCAGGCGCCCACCCCAGCCGCGCAAGAATTGCCACCTGCGCCGCCACGGCCTGCGATTGGGTCATCATGCGGGGTGACTGGCAATTATGCACCGGCGGAATGGCATAGGCCGCCAGCAGTACCGCCATGCGCTGTCGATCGGTCAGACGTGACAGCAACGCCGCCGCCATCGTCCGCCACTGGCTTTCCTGCTGATAGCGCTCGGCGGCCTTGCCGACGTGATCCACCAGCCCCGTGCACTCGCCACGCCCTTCCCCCATACCGCCCACCGATGACACCTGATGCCACCCGGCATTCTGGTGGCGCAGCCCGGTGCGATACTCGATCTCTTCCTCGAGCAGCTCATCCAGAGCATGTGCCAACGCCTGCTGACGCCTCACGCCCTCCGGCAGCTTAGCGATCAGGCGAAAAGTCTCCGCCAGCCCCATATCCTCGATCCGCTGCATGTCCCCTCCTGCTCCGTGAGCCTTATGCCGTTGCCTTGCGCCACTCACTGCCATGCGGCATAACTTCTGGCTCACCGGCCACCACCGTCTCGGGCCAGCTCGCATAGGCCACCAGCACCGCCTTGGCCTCATCCACGCCCCTGGCCAGTACCGCCAGATAGCCATTGCCCTCCATCTTCTCCAGCCACTCACGCTGAGACTTCGCCAGGGCGGCATCGTGAGGGGGCGCAGCTTTGAACTCGATGTAGAGCCCGTGATGCCCACCGCGGGCTGTGGCCACCACCAGGTCACTCACTCCAGCCCGCACGCCTTGCATCTTGAGGTCTGCCGCTGTCTTCTTGTTGCGCTTCCCGCCATTGGGGACGTGGTAGACCACACCGCCCAGCAACTGCCCTACCTGCATGCCGTTCTGCTGCTGAGCGTACAGCCAGCGAATCAGCACCTTCTGCTCCAACCCTTCACGATCGATGCGTGGCGCCGACTTGCGGGCTTTACCGGCGGTACGGTTTGGCGACTTGCGGGCCTCAACCTTGGCGGAAGGATGTGTTGCCCAGCTCATTCAGGTCTCCTTTGCGCCGACTGCCAACGTCGGAAGTTGGCGATGATTCGTGGCAGCATCTGGCCAGATCGCTTGCCCTTGTCCATATCGGCAAAAGTCGTGACGCCGCATGCCTTGCAAAGGAAATCCACGCCATCCTCATATTGATGAGTCCCATCCGGAATAGTGTTCTCATCAAGTTTGTAGCGGTAGCGCTTGGCATGATCGAGAAATAGCAGAAAGTCCTCCGTAGCCAGCAACATTTCCGCCATCTGAGCGTACTTGCCGCCTGAATACCCCATCACCCTGTTCCTCTTATCCGAGCACCCTTGGCGTTGTAGTGTGGCCTACCCAGGGCAATGCAGCGCTTGCACGTACCCAGGCACGCCGCCAGCTGATCAACGGCTACACGCCTACCGCAGGCAAAGCAGCGACGCAGGGCTGAACGATTCGGCCGCCTGAAGCTGCCAGCGGGGCGATAGCTCACTGCAGAGCCTCCAGCATGTCAGACTGGGACTTGCCTCGAGCAAGATGCAGCAAGCGATACTCATGGGCCGCACTCCCCCCACGGCGGCGACTCTCCACTCTTACCCCATGATGGCGACGCAGATCTCGCAGGCGGGCGCTGATAGCTGCCTCACTATCCAACCGATCGAAGCGCTTGCGGATCTCGGCGGCCAGCTCATGCAGCATCAGCCATGAGCGCGATTCGCTAAGTGCCAGATAAGTTCGCCCCAGCTGACTTGCGGGGTTATCCAACGCCGCACGTCGTGGCCGTGGGGTTCTGCCAATGTTGGCACCGGTAGTGGTTGTGAGTGCTTGATGTTCATGGTTATCCATGCGCTAACCCTCCCCGCATCATTTTCAATGCCTGGGCAGGTGTAATGCCTGCCAGTTCACCCGCTGCCTTATGGGCCTTTTCCTCCCCCGCCATGACGGCACGTTCTGCCGGTGACAGCTGGCCGTCATGTCCAATCGCCGCTTGCGGCTTGAGGTCATCACCCCGGGCGTATCGCTCCACCACCTGCTGGTAGTACACCCGGAAAGCGCGCTCGTGCTTGTCCATGCGCTGATAACTGGCAGACGCCATGCCGTGAAGGTCCATGTGCTCGCCCGCGGCGGCGATGGCCTCATGCGGGTACGGCTTGCCGGTGAAGGCGTGGTCCTGCAATGCCTGCCAGGCGGTATCGAAGTCCGGCAGGCCCAGCCCCTCGGGTGTCATCTGGCATAGCTCGGCGAACTGCATGGCGCTGTCAGGCGGGAAGGCGTTACCACGCTGTTGGAGTGACTTGGCCGTGCGGGCTTTCTCGGCCTGCAAGCCACAGCGCAGGTGCTGGGCGCTCAGGTGGCTCAGGGCCGCCAGCCACTCGCCTTCCACGTCACAGCTCACCCACTGGCCATTCTCTTCAGTGCCCCAGCCCATCTCACGGCAGCGGCGGTGCCAATGGGCGCCATGCAACTGGGCCAAACGATCGAACAGCGCATCCACCGCCTTCTGACTCACCCGTGGCAGGTCATCACAACCACTCGCCATCGATGACGTCGCCGGACGGCGGCTGGCCTTCGGCTTGTTCACGGCGGCGGCGCTCAATGAGTGCACGCCCTTCAGCGGCTGAGAGTTTCGAGTTACGGATTGGACCAGTTGAGCGACGGCTTCCATGGGTGCCTCCAGCGTTGCGTGCATTGTTGTTCGATGAAGTGTTGGCGTTCTGGCTCATGCGGGCCTGACGGGCCGCTTCTCGCTTGCGGTTCTCACTCACCCAGCCCGCGAACTTGGCGCACCAGGCATGATGCGAATGCCTCCGTCCGGGCTGATCCGCGAAGTGCGCGGTGAAGTCCGCCAGCTCGCCCTGATCCCATGTCAGCGATGGATCACCCCGGCGCAGGGTCTCCGCCTGCCAGTGGGTGTCGTCCGGTCGCCAGTCCAGCGTCATCGGCACCTGACGGGCACCGGCAGTCACTTGCGACTGGCCGTTGTCTGCCTGCTGGGCGGAATTGGCGAAGATGGGATGCTCGGCTTGGCCAGGTGCTGTGGCGGGCTCGGCAGGCGCCTCTTCCTCATCGTTACCGGCCATCAGCGCCTCGAGCTCTTCCGGTGACGGCTCATCGGCGGCTTGCGGTTGCTGCTGGTCATCACCCATGGCAAGGCGGTAGAAGTTCGAGGTCTGACGTCCAGAGGGTGTCTTGCGGGCCACAACCGTCATGACCCCTTGCTCGACCAGCGCCTCAATCGCGCGCTGCACCGTGCGCATCGAACAGGCCATCTCATCCGCTAGGCGACGAACGGACGGCCAGCACACGCCCTGCTCGTTCGCGTAATCGGCCATCAACAACAGCAACAGACGCGGGCCCGCCTTGATCGACTCAGGCATCTCGGGCATCACCTCACGCGCCCAACTCATCGCATGCAGGCTCATGCCTCACCTCCCGCCAACTTCAAGTGACGTGCCGCACGCGCCCGGTGCCACTTCTTGCCGCCCAGCTCATCGCCCTTGTCACCTCGGCGGGCAGCGAGAATGGCATTGCACTTGTGCCAAGTGGCATAGGCTTCGTGGTACTCACGGGCCCGCACCGGCTGCTCATGGCGGATATCTTCTCGCTGAGCAACATGACGACTCGCGCGAGCCATCTCGGCTTCAATACGTGCCGTGCTCATGCTTGCCGTTATCGTCATGCCGTTACCTCGTCACCCTTGGCAGCCATCCCCAGCGACAAGCGCTCATAGCGTCCTGCCTCACTCATGTGGTGGTCGATCGACAGGGATCGGCGGGCATCTTCCTTGGCCGTCTCCCCCTGCCCCTTGCCACACTCCAGCAGGGCCACCACAGCCAGGTGGTGCTGCATGCTCATGCGCAAATCGATCACGCCACCCACCCGCTCACGCTTCTCGATGGCCACCGCCAGTCGATAGGTCTCGGCCTTGAGGGACTCACAACTCCAACCGCGATAGCTGGTCAACATCTGCCTGGCTTCACTCGTCTTGATCGTCATGCCATACTTCCTTGGCGTATTTGAGATGCCCCGTCATGGTTTGGTCGCCGGCGGGGCTTCTTTGCATCTAACGTTTCGTTATTTGCCAACCACCTTCAGCGGCTTACGCATCGCCTGCAGCTGGCCCATCAGGGTGCTCATCTGCTGCTCGATGGCCTTGTGCTGCGCTTCAAGCTGCGCCGCCTCTTTGTCATCTATCTCGCCATCCGCAATCGCCGCCTGAATCAGCGCCGCCATCGCGCCCTGGCCCTGCTGTGCATTCAGTACAGATGCGAACACGTCTCCACGACTCACCTCGCCTTGCCCATAACGCGGCACCGCCACCATCCCCAAGTGATCGAGGAACGGGGCTATCAAACGCATCTGGTGCTCGCGGTCCACGTTCCAGAAGATCCCCACCACATCGATCAGACGCATCGGCATGGGGTCGTCCTCGGCCACCCGGCGGTAAAGTGACTTCACCGACATGCCGATATCGCTTGCCAGCACCTTTGGGCAGCACTCGAAAACCACGTCATGCACCGCATCCAGATAGGTATCCATGTCACGTTCGGGGGCTGTATGACTGTCCATGGTGAATCTCTCCGTGTTCGTTCCGTTTAAGCCGATATGGGCGGCCGGCTATTCTGTGGCTGTCAGGCGGTGTTCTTGTTGGCGGTCCGTAAGCCTTGGGCCAGCGGCGGGCATAGCTTCTCAGCCTTGAACTTGCCCATCGTCAATCGCTCTGCACGGAGTGCTAAAACTGGAGACATCCCATGCTTTCCGCGAACCCATCCAGAAACTGTGCCCTGGTAGACCCCAAGCGCATCAGCAGCCTTGGCCTGAGTCCCAAAGTGATCGACCAAACGCTCGAATATGTTTTTCATCATGCCGCTCCATACGGGAATACCCGTAATCATAAATACGGGGATGCCCATTTGCAAGAGTATGGGCGCACCCATGATAATTACCCCATGGAATTCAAAGATCGCCTCAAGGCCGCCCGAAAATACGCCAAGCTCACCCAAGTGCAGCTTGCTGAGCGCGTGGGCATAGATCAGACCAGCGTTTCCGACCTTGAACGGGGCAAGTCCCGCAAGACTGGGTATGCGGCTGAAATTGCTCATGTACTTGGCGTGAGTGCGAGATGGCTCACGACTGGCGAAGGCGAGATGCTTGAGCCAGGGACTGCCCCCCGTAGCGATGCCAGCGAGCTGGTGCTTCATGAAACTGAGGTCGTGGACGGTGATGAGCCTCTCAGAGATGACGAGGTAGAGATCCCGTATTTCCGCGAGGTAGAGATGGCGGCAGGCGATGGTCGCACTCAAGTCATCGAGAACCACGGCGCTTACATGCGCTTCAGCCTGCCGCGCTTGATGAAGGCCGGAGTAGATCCATCGCTTGCTGCATGCGCCACCGTTTCTGGCGACTCGATGGAGCCGGTGATCGTGGATGGCTCACCGATCGGCATCGACAAGGGATGCCGACAGATTCTGGACGGGAAGGTCTACGCGCTGGACCATTGCGGCATGCTGCGTGTAAAGCGCCTATACCGATTACCCCCGGGGCGTATGCGCGTGGTCAGTGATAACCACATAGAGTACCCGGAAGAGATCTACACTCTGGGTGATCCGGATGCCCCGAAGATCATCGGCCGTGTCTTCTGGTGGGAAACCTTTGCCTAAGAAATCCTCGCACGCACGCGTAACCAGAGAGAGTGGTTCTAATAGGTAGGTTCTAGGTACGACACTGGTGTCCCCCTCCCCCCGACACTGGTGTCACCCTCCCCCCCTGACACTGATGTCATCCTCCCCCTTATTTTTGCTAGACAACCAACCTTTACAATAAAGTCGCCCGCATATCGGGCGTTTTTTGCTTCCACCGTCTGCCGGCAGTGCTAGTCTTAGCAAACCTCATCACTTTGCATGACTCGCAAGGAGGCGAACTCATGTCTACTGCACTAATCGTTTTCTTAACACTTTCCGTCTTCCTTTTGCCCTGGCTAGCCGTAATGCATGCCGCATACTACAAGGGCGTGGATGTCCCCTCGGCCGGCGCGGTGGGTTTCTTCGGCACACCGTTGATGGGCATCCTCTATGTTATCGCCATGCCGGCAGACCCAGTAAAGCTCAAGCGCCGCCGCATGCGGAGCGCCAAGGCCACAGACAAGGAATGCCCGCACTGCCTCTCACTGATCCCCAAGCAGGCCACCATCTGCCATCACTGTGGCCGCAATAGCGCTCTGACCGCCAGCACGCCCGCGCGTGGTGTGAAACCCTCAGCTACACCCCAGCCACAAATGCGAGAACCAGCCCCCATACCGGCCGGTAGCTTCGATTACGCAGAACATGGGGGCACGGACACTCAGGCCGCCGAGGCGTACAAACGGCGGATCGAGAACGCCGACCACTAAGCCCTCGCAGGCCATCTGACCCGCCCACAGTGGCGGGTTTTTTATTGCCTACGACATGGGCGGAAATCCCTCAATCTGAAAAAATACGGGCAAACTCTTGACCGTTAATACGGGCTTACCCATAATAATTCACATCGACAGGGCACACCGCCATCGTCACCGAGTGGATTGGAGCAACCCATGACCGACACCGCCCGCAAGCATCGCTCAGCCATCACACTCGCCGTCATCGTCGGCGGCCTGGTCACGCTCGCCAGCCTCACTCAGCAGAATGATGGCACCCACCAGCTGTCCGCCAGTGAAGCCGAATACTGCGAAATGACCGCCATGTGGCAGGAAGACGCCAAAGCCGGTTTCGTCGAATCCCAGCGCCGCGGCTGGCCGGACTTCCATGGCAATGCCGCCAGCCTCTGCTCCCCTCAGATTACGCATGGTCAGCAGCTTGCCAGTCGCTGATCGGACCTCGCCCCACGGCCAGCAGGTGGTGCCAGTGGTATTGCGAGCATAACCACCCGCAGGTAAGGCGCCGGCGCCAACCCTTCACTGGCGGCCTTACCCCCGACACCTGGGCGAGTGGTGTGACAGCTGGAGAGACAGCGCTTATCAGAGGGCATCGGTGCTACCGGTATCGCCTGATGAGCCCCGAACCGCCGGGAAATGCTCTGCTCTTTAACAATCAGATATGCCCAGCCCGCCCGTAGCGTTTGAGACGTGAGAGGCCGCTGGGAGTACGCCGCCCAGGGCTGTCGAAATACTGGGAATGGTACGGGGCTTTGCCAATGGCAGAGCCCACCCGAGAGTGCACTGGCAAGCCATCACACAGCGCGATGGCTTCCCGTTGCTCTTTCCCTGCAGTGCCTGTGCTTCCCCGTCACGTCCATGGCGGGGCCTTTTGGTACTCCCCTTTTCATCGTGTCTCTCGGCGCATCTTACCCACCCCAACCGGTGGGCCTTTTTGTGCTCACACGCCAGTCTCTTCTGGGGGCTGACCTGTGCGCTCAACCACTCGAGGAGGTCAGTATGACGCTCTTTCTTCGATCTCGGGTCACCGTCGATGGCATTACCGCGACGATGGCGGAACACGCTGAGCGTCTCGGTATCGGGGAAGGAACACTCTTGTCCCGCATGACGCGCTTGGGTCGTCATGACCCGATACTACTGCTTGAGCCAGTCACCAAATCCCGCAAGCCGGCGAAGCCCCAATGCTTGGCAGAGGCTGTCAAAACGCTAAGGCGAAGGCCTGCCGGCCTGTTGGCAACAGCCAAACGACTGGGCGATTACGCCTCACTCAAACAGGCATCACCATGATTCACCCGCTACTCATCGCCGCCACTTGCCTGGCGGCTTTTTTTTCCTGCTCACCGGTGGCTGGCTCGACACATTGCTCACCAAGGATGACTGATATGACCCGCGATCAACTGATGGAAAGCCTGCTGCACCTCCCCCACCCGTGGCCACGCCCTGAGACCGAGTGCAACCTGCCGACCGAGAACGCTCACGGCGATCTCGAGGGTTGGATCAAGGGCCCGAACAATAACGAATGGCACTACACATGGATCGGCGCCCATGAGCGCCGCATCGTCATCACCCGGGAACAATGGGAAGAGGCGCTGCTGGCACACGTCCAACATCTCGAGCGACCAGTCAGCGATGCAGTCGATCCAAAGGCTTGGAATGGCGAAGGCCTGCCACCGGTGGGGAGCATAGTGACGCTCGATTCAGATCACGATGGATACGCAGAAGTCAGGGTGATCGGCCATACACTGCGCGGCGGCAATGTCGTGGTCGAAGGGAAGCGACGTGGCGTTGAAGTGTGCGCTCGGTCTGAGCTACGCCCCATCCGCTCCGATCGAGAGAAGGCGATTGGGGACATGAAGCAGATAACCAAGGCCGCGGCTGACGCTCATAAGCGCGAGCTTCACGGGGCACTGTCGGAAGAGTACCTGCTGGGAGCGCTCTACGACGCAGGCCATCGCAAGGTGAAGTCATGAACGTCATCGACCTCTTCGCCGGTGCCGGTGGATTCAGCACCGGCGCCAGCATGGCCGGCTGCAACGTGGCCTGGGCTGCCAACCACTGGCCAGATGCTGTCGAATGGCACAGCCGCAACCATCCACACGCAGCGCACATCTGCCAGGACCTGCATCAGGCGGATTGGAGTCAGGTGCCCACGCATGACCTGATGCTGGCGTCGCCCTGCTGCCAGGGCCACAGCAAGGCGCGAGGCAAGGCCAGCGGCAACCCTCAGCACGATGCCAGCCGCTCGACTGCCTGGGCAGTGGTATCAGCTGCCGAGTATCACCGGCCGCCAGCCATCCTCGTGGAGAACGTTCCCGAGTTCCTCGATTGGCAGCTCTACCGCCCTTGGGTGCTGGCCATGCAGGCACTGGGTTATGCCGTGAGCCCGTATGTAGTAGATGCCGCTGACCTCGGCGCCCCACAGAACCGCATCCGCATGTTCCTGGTACTCACCCAGTCCGCCCAGCCGCTCAAGCTGAACCTGCCGACACTCGATCACCTGCCGGCCGCCAGCTTCATCGACTTCGAGGCAGGCCGCTGGCAGCCCATCGAGAAGCCCGGGCGAGCCGCCGCCACCCTGGAGCGCGTGCGCGCGGGCCGTGCCACTCACGGTGACCGCTTCCTGATCAGCTACTACGGGAACACCAAGACAGGGCGTTCACTGGATCGCCCCATTGGCACCATCACCACCCGTGATCGATGGGCCATCGTTGATGGCGACCGCATGCGCATGCTCAGCCGGTGGGAATGTCGATCGGCCATGAGCTTTCCTGATACCTACCAGCTGCCGGATAACCACCGTCTCGCCGTGCACCTGCTTGGCAACGCGGTATGTCCCACGCCGGTCAGTCACATCATCAAGGCGCTGCAACAAGCAGCATGAATACCTCCAGAGACACCCCACCAAGCACTAGCACCAGGTCTTGGTGGGAGTCGGCACGCAAGGCATATGGAAGCAGGAATTGAAGGATCACTGGCGCAGCAAAACATGCAGTGTCACCCCGAGAAGCTCAACCGATTCGAGAATTTCCGCATCTGAACTATCAAGCACCAGCTCTGACAGCGCTCATCTAGCCGCGAGCATACGGCAAAGATTGATGAGGTCGATGTCTACAACTATCAAGATGCCTAGATGACTTAAAGGGTTGTGGCCCATAAAAGCGTATCAAGCTGGTGTCGGCCAATAATAAGCGGCCGTACTACATAGCATGCCGTTGATCTCGAACGAGCAGAAGGACCGATTTCACGCGAAGGCGCTAGGAATGGTGGCAGTAAAATCGACTAAATCTTGTTGCCATCCCATCAGCTGTCCCATGTTCGGCACCAAGGCTCGCGCAAGAGGCGAGCCTTGGAAGGACTTGATCACTTTTGGTTCACGACATTCGGCCGAGAGTAAAACCATCGATCGCGGCCATCTTACCACGCCAAGGAACTCCGCCTACGGGGATGGAGCTGTCCCCTATAAAGTATCGGGCGCCACTTAAATGAACGAACTCATAGCCGGCAGATTCATCTTCTTCACTTGATGAACCATTTGGAAGATCTCCAAGCATACTCAGCGAGTCCAGTATACCAGAAGCCTCCTCTTTGAAAGTGCTATTAAAAGGCTTTCGAAGATCACTTATAACCTCCTCATAATATCTCTTTTGAGAAACCAAATTACCGGTAATAACAATACCATTAACATTGAGTGTTACGCTCATCGTAACATTAGCCTCAGCCATTTTGACTAACAGATTAAGCAAAACATCATTCTTTTCTAGCTGAGTAGACATAAGATCCCTCTTGGATTCGATAGCTTAGAAGTAAGCCAATTACACTTATTAGACTTGCGTAAAAAATATAGCAGACCATTCAGCAGCCACCTATAAATAAGTGTTTTTTTCCTAGAGGGAGACAGATGCAACAAGTATCGCAAGCAACGTGGGAGCCGCCAGCGCATAGCCCATGCCCCCAGTGTGGTGGCAGCGGCACATTCCATGGCGTCTTCCATCGCTCACCTTGTGCCCACTGTCACGGCACCGGGTACGCCGCAGAGGATGGTGAAGCACTGCCACTGGAAGACCTGATCGTGATGATCAGCAAACGACGAGATCACTGGCGCCGCAAGTACACATTGATGATGCAGGTGCCCGGTGTGCAAGACGCGATGGCCAATCATGCCACCGCGCAAGAAGAGCAGGCCTTGGGCTACAGCTCGGGCCGTTATCAAGGTGACTAGACAGGAGATGACCATGACAGACACAGCCACTCACCAACCGCTGCGCTTCCTCCGCACCCGTGAAGTCTGCGAGAAGATAGGTCGCAGCCGCTCATCACTCGAGAAGCTGCTGGTAAAAGACCCCGACTTCCCGCGCCCCATCAAAGATGGCATTGGCCGAGCATCGACCAACTATTGGTACGAACATGAGATAGAAGCATGGATGAGCCAATGGGCTATGCAGTTACGTCCCGCTGACGACGCTTGAACTTGTCCCGCTTAGCCTTGGTCATGCCGACTTCCAATGCTTCAAGGTAGTCGGCATACCACTGCATCATCTTCCGCCTCTGCTCAAGGTACGACGCCTGGTTGTACACGCCCTCCAACCCGATCGGCTTGTGCGCAAGCTGCATCTCCGTCCACTGTAACGGCCACCCATGCTCACTCAGCAGCGTCTTGGCCGTGTGACGGGCTCCATGCCCCGTCATCCTCTCCTTATACCCTGCATTCGAGAAGCAGCGATTGATCGCAGCATCCGACAGGACAGGTAGCTTTGCCCCCTCCCCAGTGAATACATACCTCGATCGTCCAGAAAGAGGACGCATCTCTTCAAGCGCTTGCAGTGCTTGACGGCACAATGGCACGACATGATCGCGGCGCATCTTCATTTTCTCCGCAGGGATATGCCACGACTTGCCTTTGATCTCTCCCCACTCCATCCATCGAACCATGCCTGGCCGCGATGACGTCCACACAACCATCCAAGCAGCCAAGCGAGTAGACCGGCGGCTGGTCGTCATACGCAGTGCACGCAAAAAGTCTGGTAGATCTTCTTCCAGAAGATGAGGGCGAGGTTTGGAAGCTGGTGCCGGCGCTGCTACATCCAGCAGATTGGAAGCTGGATTATTCTCGCAGTAGCCGTGAGCAATGGCGAAGTCGAAGATCCGGCGCAGAAAAGCCCGGGACTTCTCGGCGATATTGAAAGCCTTGCGGGCCTCAATACCTTTCTGAACGCGCACGCAGTCAGCTCGGGACACATCAGCAACTGCCATATCTCCCAATGCAGGCAACGCATCATTATCGAGCCAATGCCTCATCTTGGTCAGCGTCTTGGCTGACCTCCCCTGCATCTGCTTGTGCTCGTACCACTGCTCCGCGACAACCCCAAAGGTCCGGACACCACCGCCCCCTCTGAGGTGCTCCCGGGGATCAATGCCGTCGGCTACCAATTCGGCAATCTGGATAGCTTGGGCTCGCGCTTTCTTGGCCTTGGTGTCCGGGTAACCCCCCACTCCCATGAACGACCACTTTTGCGTGATCGGGTGTTTGTAACGAACCTCCCAGCGCTTGCGGCCAGATGGCGACACGACGAAGTAGAGACGGTCCAGGCCATAGGCCTCGCGATACTCACGCGCTTCTGGCTCGAGGGTAGACAACACGGTGTCTGCAAGCGGTCGCCGCTTGATAGCATCACGCTTCATGTATGGTGCCCATGTATGGTGGACCCTCACCATACACCACACCATACACGGGCCTCTAGAGTGAATACATGTATGTATATACAGTATTACGGACACAAGATAGGTAAAACAATGAGTTACGAGAATATAAGAGGAGGGTAAAGCAGGGAAAAAGAGGGGCTTGGCGCCCCCTGCAGGAGTCGAACCTGCGACCTGCCCCTTAGGAGGGGGCCGCTCTATCCAGCTGAGCTAAGGGGGCGTAGCGAGCCAAGCTACTGTATTTATTGGGATTTCTGAGAAAAATCAATTTTCTGCTTGTCTCCGATTGGTAACAGATTCACCATTTAGGGGCTAAAAGTGGCGCTAAAGTGGAGCTAGTAGCTCCACATCTGGAGCTACTAATATAACGAGCCAAAAGATCATTCCCCTTGGCCGTTAAGAACATTTCCCCATAGCCCCACGAGGCTCCCATGATCGCAACAGAGAACGCCATAGAGGCGCTGCGCGCCTCTGGCCTCCAACAGTGGAAGACCGTCTACAGCCCGCATGGCACCGGGCTTTATCTGCGACTGAAGGCTGCCGGCGGCAAGCAGTGGTTCTATCGCTATCAGCTGAACGGCAGGAGGAATCAGATGTTGATTGGTCAGTATCCCGAAATGTCCCTCTTTGACGCCCAGATGCAGCACGGCAAGCTCGCTGAGCAGGTGAAGGGCGGACTTGATGTGTTGGCTATACAGAAGCAGGAGAAGGTGAAGGTGGAGCGCCAGGCGAAGAAGGAGCGCCTGGGCACCATGACAAACGAAGACCTCTTTGCTGACTGGCTCGTCTCCTACACGCACAGACCCTCGGAGAAGACGCGTAGGCCGCCGACAGCGAAGACAGTGGCCCGAACCCAGTATCGGTGGGATAGATACGTCAGCCGCGAGTTCAAGCGCCAGACTCCCTCCAACACGGCTCGGCATGACGTGAACAAGATGATCTCTGCCGCAGCGAAGCGATCCCCCGAGGAAAGCCGGAAGCTCTTCACCAACATCAACATGATGTTCGAGTATGGCGAGGAAATTGGCCTGATCGACGACCGCCCTACTATCGGCATTCGAGCAGCCAGGCTTGGTGCGACAAGCTCGAAACCCGCCGAGCGATTCCTGTCATTGAAGGAGGTTGGGGCTGTTCTCAATTACCTTCTGCGTCACACCGGCATCAAGGGCAATGATCCGCATGCAGCCCCGACACGCACCAGCGAAATCATGTGCCTCTGTCTGATTTTTGCCTTCTATACAGGTCAGCGCCGAGCCGATGTCTACTCGGTGAGATGGCGCGATATCGACTTCAAGAATCGCCTATGGACGATTCCGGCTGAGCAGTTCAAGTCACGTCGCGAGCACCAGATTCATCTCAACGACACGGCCATTGAAGTGCTCAAGCGGGCAATGATCCTTGGGGAATCCGGCACAGGCTTTGTCTTTGATACCGGCCGATATGTGAGTGAGGAGACGCGGCGACCTGACGCCCTGAATCGTGCGCTTGGCCGGATACTCAAGCGGAAGGACTTGGGGATGACGATCAAGCACTTCTCCCCACATGACGTGCGTAGAACGTTCGCTACGCTCGCTGGAGAGCATTTAGAGTATCCGCAGGAACTGATCAAGAAAACGCTTGGGCAGCTTCCAGAGGATCGCTTAGTGCTGATCTATCAGAAGGGAAAGCAGTGGAACAAACAGATTGAAGTTTGGAATGGGATTGGAGAGCTTTACGACGGCGTTCTCGAATAACAGGCAAAAAAATAGGGGACACGTTCATGTGTCCCCTTCTCCCATACAACCGCGCGACTGCGCCCCGCGTTGCTTAACCTACAATATATCGCCTATGCAACTTGTAAGCAAGTGCTTACTTACCTGTCAGACCTTGACGCCAGGCTGATCCGGCATATCACGATATTGCAATTCCCCGAGTGAGTTTACCGAGAAGCGCGGGTGACGAAGTGATCCATCCGGCGTGACTTCCATATACTCAACCTCGACGATACGCCCGATCCATTCGTCATGCTTGCCCCACATTTCCTTCCTGAGCTTGTCAGTCAGACCCGAGCCTACCGACACCAGTGTGCCCTTGTAGTCCACGACAATCGCACCCAGCATCCCCTCGTATTTTCCTGTGCCTTCTTCATAGCCGACGATGATCAGGTCTTCGGCATCCTCGGACTTCATCTTCAGCCAATCGCGACTCTTGCGATAGGCATACGGTGAGTTCGGGTTCTTGAGGACAGCGCCTTCGTGGCCCTCTGCCTGGAACTTGGTGAATGCCTTCTTGGCTTCCTCATGGCTCTTCACTACAAGCGTCGGCACGAAGAACAGTTTTGATTCGCCATCGCCCCCGGCAGCACTGTTGAGGCGGTTGACTGCGAAGTGCTCCTGCATGGCGTCACGCAGGTTCTTGGTGCGTGTCAGCTGAGGTGTTGTGTCTGCCTTCGGATCGGCCTCAAAGAAGACGCTGGCAGGGATGTAGTCGAAGATGTGAAGGTCATTGTTCCCATCCGACTCCTTGCGCTTGGCGGAGCCGACAGACGCCTTGAAGTCCTTACCGAAGGCTTCCGTATCCAATACGACCCCTTTCTCTTCTGCCAAGCTGTCGATTCGCTTGCGCATCACCTGGGCAAGCTCAAGCGCCTCCCGAGTCAGATGCCCGAAGGCCGTGAACTTGCGCCCCTCGTAGCTGTAGTAGGTCACGTCGTTGATATCCCAATCGACGTGAACCAGCGAGCGCACGCCATCCATCTTGGGCTGGGCGAGCATCGGCCACTCTGCGTATGCCTGGTCATACATTTCGGCCTTTGAGGCTTTGAACTGCGGAATGTATTTGGGGAACACGGAGTTGATGGTGTTGGCCGTCATACCGGCGTCAGGACGCTTCTTGAGGATGCGCAGCAGCAGATCGGCATGATCATAGGACAGTGCGGCTAACATCTTCTCAGCGGCTTCCTTGGCGTGATTGCCGGACAATTCTCGCGATTCCAGCTTCAACAGGACAAGGTGTGCTGTGCCCCACTCAATCAGCGGGTTGTCGGTGCCGATCTTCCAGTCCTTCTTCGGCTTCACGTTGAACACGCGCAGCGGGGAAAACAGCATGCTCATGATCTCGTGAGCGTTCGGGCAAAGCTCACCCTCTTGCTGCAAGGCTGTCTCAATCAGCACCTTCTTGTTGGCCTTGTTGTTGACCTTGCAGTCGCGGAGAAGGTTGATAACGCGGGAGGCTGCTTCGTTGTTCATGGTAAGTCACCTGTTACTGTTCAATTTTCTTAAAACACATGAGTGATTATGATGACGATCAGAGCGGCAGTCGATTTGATAACGACGGGCAATCCTGATCCGAATGCACTTCCAACTACCACTGCACTGCTCAGCACGAAGCGGTTTCTTTCGTGCGGGTCGTCGGGGTTCTCGAAGCGCTTGGGCAGAAATACTCGGTAGACGAAGTGCATTGATGCCATCCCCACCAATCCGAGATAGATCGCTGTCAGCTGTAGGTCTATCGGGTTGTCAATATCGAAGAACTTGACCTGAACAATGCTCCATAGGCAGAAGAAGAGAAATACCCATTTCATGCGGACATCCTTAGCGCTGAGGCTGGAAACTGTTTCTTGGTGAAGCGCGACATGAGGTCGTTGCGATCTCGTGCCTTCCACTCCTTTTCTTTGGCGATAGCCCCCTGTGCAAGCTCGTGGTATCGCCGCTGATATACGTGTGCCAACTCATCGACTGTTGCGAGGAACTTGGCGTCGGGAATCTTGAGCATCATGACCAGGCGCATGCGCACTTCAGGGAACCGAGACACATCGCCTTTCATCACCCAGAACTCCAGCACCTCTCGGGCATAGCGCGTGCGCTCCATCAGAAGGGCGTGCTCGCGCTTGGCGATATCACTCTTGCGACTTGCCGGAATGAAGTCGCGGTGCTGCATGGTGTCGAGGATGTTCACGATCAGATCGAGGTCGCGCATCATGCCGACCATCTTGTCTGAGGCGTGCTTGAGTTCTTTGCGGGGATGAGATTGTGCTGTGGCCATTGGGACTTCCTACTCGTTATATGAAGAGAGCCGCCTTTGCGGCGGCCCTGTGTGCTGCCGGCTTGGGAATTACAGACCGCGGATTCGGTTCGCGTTCATCATGATGGCGGCGGCTGCGGACTCCAGCGCTTCGGCCCCCATCTCGGTGTTGGCGACCGCCAGGACTGAGGTGCAGGGCGTCTCGACTTCGGTGTCAGAGAAGCGTCCTTCACGCACCACAACGTCATGGAACTCATAGACCGTTTCGCCTGACGGCAGCTTCTCGTTCAGCGAGTAGTCGTTCAGGCTGATCACACGCAGGTCGTCATTGGCGTTCACGGCTTCCAGATAGGAGTGATTCAGGTTGCCGGGCGCCGTGACCCACAGGAATGCATCGAACTGGCCGGATGCGACTTTGGCGAGGGAGCGGATGCCACCCTGGTAGAAGGTGGACGCTTCGGCGTAGTCGTCTTCCAGCGTGCGAAGGTAGTCCCAGCTCACCGCCGATCCGGTGCCCTTCTCACCGACAGCGATCTTGGTGCCTTCCCCGATATCGTCTTCATCGTCGATACCATCTTCACGCGTTGCCACGAACACGCATTCCTCGCCCAGAGAGCCGATTTCCTCGACGTTGCTGTTGGGGTGCTTCTTTGACCAAGCCGCGAACGCATCGCCCTGTGTGAAGCCGATATGCGCCTCCCCAGAGTTGACGCGATCAAGGTTCTGAATCGACCCGAGAGAAGTCACGACAGAGGCATCATGGCCTTGTTCCTTGAGGACTCGGGCGAGGTTGGTGCCGAAGACACCGTGATACCCGCCACCTGACTTGCCGGTGGTGATGATCACTTCCTGAGCAGAGACGGAGCCTGCGGCGAAAGCGAGGGATGCGGTCAGTGCGAGAACAGACTTCTTCATTTCTTGGCTTCCTGGTTGTTGAGCCTGGCCTTGATGACCAGGCACTTGTAGAACGCGAAGAGCATCAGGACGACGAGCCCCACAACGGCAATCTTCGTGATCTGGATGGCAACGAATGTCAGCACCAACGTCATCAGGACGATCAGCACGAACACCCATATCGAGCGCTTAGGCAACATTGGATAGCTTCTTCAATGACTCATTGAGTTGGCCGATGGCGAGCGGCAGGTTGGCCGTCGCTTTTGCTGACCCGATGTCCTCGGGGATGAACTTCTTGGACTCGGGCCAAACTTCGAGGAGGGATTCGACGGTTCTGGATTGCTTGACGACAGCCTGGGCACCGGCAATGACCGCTTTGGCCTCAGCCTTGAAGTTGCGAATCGCTGTATCGTTGGCGATCAGCTTCTTGCAAAGCGCCTCGTCCTTGACGACTACCGTTTCGCGCTGAGCACAACGAGCTTCGGCGATGCACTGATACTCGATGCCGATAGTTGGCGAGACGACCACGAACTTGAAGTTGGTTTCGAATGCCAGCTTGAGCACATAGCCACCCAGATTGACCTTCATGGATCTTTGCTCGGGGCCGTTCATGATGGTGAAGAGGCTGTAGCTGCCGGCGACTGACTCGTTGAGACGGCGAATGTCTTTGGCCGCCTCTTCTGCCTGCTTCACCTTGCCGCCATAGCAAAACTGACGGGCCTGCTCGGTCAGCTCGGCATTCGTCTCAAGCAGCTTCTTGTAGGTCGGCCAAAGCTCTTGCTCAGCCATGTTGTTGATGATGCGTTCGCGGCTTTCTTTGTTCAGTCGGATGCTTTTCATGGGAGAACCTTCGTTTGCGTTGTAAGTCAGTGCTTATTGTATCGTCAGAGCAAATATAAGACACACGCAGCTGGTGTGCATCATGTTTCTGCTGCGAGATTTCTGATCATGCCGACGACGGTGTAGTTGCGCGGATCGCCGCTCAGCTCGTCTACGCGATCCAGCACCATGTCGATCTTGCGAGCGTCAGCCAGGATGGTCGGATTCATCTTGATGGCGACAGAGATGTGGTAGGGATACGCCTTGACCTTCTTGTTCAAGCGCGCGGTCATGCGCCGAGCCTTCTTCGTCAGCCAGATTTTCTTGATCAGATTCAGATACGTCATTTCAGCCTCGTTGGATCAACAGGAACAGTGTGTATCCCACTGGATACAGCACCAGCATCGCGATGGCGATCAGCATTCCCGAGTGCAGCAGTTGGTCGAGCTTCACGATCACCCGCTCGCACGTCTCAAGTTTCTTGAGGGACATAGCAGCAGCCTCCAATCCGTCATTGATGATTCATTATCGCTCATCCTGACAGGGCTGGAAGCTGCTGCCTGGCTCACGCCTCCCCTTTGGCCAGTGCGTTGACCACATCGGCAAACATGTTGCCGGTATCCTGCTCGGCGGCTGGCTTCTCAACTTTCGGTGCCTGGGGCGGTCTTGTAGGCCGCTGCGCTACCTGCTTCCGGCTGATCCGCTCCTCGTTGGACGAGGCACGACTTGAGGCAATGATGGACGGCCCTGAACGACGCGGAAGAGGGGCATGCAGTGCCTTGTTGCGAGCGATGATGTCAGCCCTCGCCTCTCGGGCCTTCTTGTAGGAATCGAAGTAGAGCGCCTTGCCGGCATTCTTCTCCTCGATCATCATCTTGATGGCTTTGCACTCGCGCTTGTCGATGACCTTCCGGCAGTCATCGAAGCCTGTCAGCCGCTTCTCCTTGTAGGCGTAGACCGTGTGCTGGCAGATGGAGTAGCTGCAAATCCGGTTGGTCGATTCGCACTTGAACGAGAACATGTTGTCGCCGTTCATTGACGGGGGCATCTTGAACTTGGGCATCACTTCGATCCTCCAATGGCCATTGTGAGGGCTGACAGCGCACCCCACTCGGAATTGCCCTCGCGCATCTCCTGCATTTCCACATCCTTCAGCATGCCTTCGATGATCGGCATGATCTGAGGCATGAGGTTTCCGCGAGTGCTCTTGGTCAGATAGCTTGCCGACAGCCAGCGAATGCTCCGGCACATGGAATACGGCATATCGACCTCCTGGTATTCCCAGAACTGGCCTAGCAGCTTCTCCATGATCAGCTCGAAGACGTGGCCGTTCTGCATGTAGCTCTTCATTTCCTTCTCGCCGATCACCAGCGACTTGCCCCCGCCGACTTCGCGAATCTGGTAGCTCAGGTGATTCAGCTTGTCGTTGCCGTTTGCCAGCAGCACGTTACGGGCCTTGTCCTTCGGCACCAGAATGTCGATCTCGAACTCCATGCGAACGAAGGGGATTCCCTCGCTCTCGATGTCCTCTGCGACCTCATGCATGGCCTTCTTGCACTCGCGCTTCTTGATGCCGGCTGCGGGGTCTTTTGTGATCTCAGCGAACCACGAGGGTGATGATTCAGGCTTCAGCGCCGGGTCGCAGATCACGCTTGCCGTCCGAGCGCGATGGTCGAGTGTGACCGGCATCAAGACCGACTTGCTGTTGGCGACCTCGTTGTGAATCTCGATGGCACCGAACAGGTCGCACTCGCCCTCTTCCGCGTCGTCTGTGACGTGGGCCAGAACCACACCGTTCACGTAAGGGATAACGAAGTGGCTGTTATCGCTTGCGATGCTGGGCTGGTCGTTTTCCATCTCTATCTCCGGCGTGTTGTGTGGGTCTTAGAAGTAACTTGTTACTTACTCATTCTAACTATAAGAAGACTGGCTGTCATAGCATCTTCAAACGCATTTTCATCTTGAGTGCCTTCGAGAAGGGTTTGGCGGACGCGACAGCCTTGCCGATCTCGCCTGGCGTGGCGTCGTTCGGGTCGAGTCCTTCCGGCAACATCGCAATCCGAGTGCTCAGACCGTGTTGCTGGAGCAGGTCACAGAACTTGAGGGCATCACGGATGGCGGCAGGCTCCGAGTCCCACATGAAGGTCACGGATTCGAGACCCGCGTCCTTGAGGATCAGGAAGGCCGACAGCTGGTCGTCACCGTCATCGCTGACCTGAGACAGATGCTTGCCGAACGTGCCGACTGCCTCTACGTCATCCATGCCCCTTTCCCAGAGGAATTGCTGGACTGACCACACGTCGAAGGCGCCTTCGCACACGATCAGATGCTTCTTCCCCAGTGCGTTGTGCCCGTTGTAGAGATACGCACCGGAGGCCGGCATGCCTGTCGCAAAGCGATACTTGTCTTCCGCCGTGCCGGTGATGTCGCGCCCTTGAAATGTCTTCAGCGACCCCATCAGATCAAGCACAGGGATGATCACTCGCCCCGAGAAGTCCTGATAGCGCTTGTCGCCGTTCAACATGAACTCGAATGAGCCCTCCGCGCTGTATTGGAGGTGGAAGTATTTGCACGTCCGCTCGGTGATGCCCCTGTCGAGCAGATACTGGAGGATTTCACCATTGGCGGTGGGGAGCTTCAGCGCGGGCTTCGGGAGACTGTCGAGTGCCTTGTAGCTCGTCTCTACCCGCTCACGCTCGATCACGAATCCGGCGGCGTCCATGTGCTGCTCGATGTGATCGACAACCTGCTTGCCGCTGCCCGCTCCGATGTTGGCCTTGATGAACGACCACTTGTTGAAGTTCTCGCCAGGCGGATGATCACCGGCAAAACAGCAGCCTAGCCCCGTGCCTTCGTTCAGATAGACCTTCCAGCTTTCGCTCCCGCATACCGGACAGTCCTTGACGATCAGCTGGGTGCCCTTGCGCGAGCGACTGGTCTTGTAGGTGATCCCCTGAACATCGAGATAATCCCGCATGTCCAGATCATCGAGAAGTTGCTTGAGATTTGCCATGTGTGTATGTCACCTCTGACTTACTGATTCAGATACAACTATGCTACTGCGCGACGCGGGGTTCACTCTTTGCTTCGCGAGCGAGATCCGACCACCTCACCTTGCCCGCCAGGCCATCGCTCAAGGCCATTACCAGCCAACCATCCATCACCCCCATCCTTTCCTTATCTGGGTGCTCGATGTAGGTCACATGCGGGTAATCCTCGGGTCGGAAGACGCCGTGCGGGACATCCAGGCGATCCCCGAGCCACATCCTCGCTCTCAGGTCGATAACGTGCCCGGTGAACAGCTCGATCCAGACATGGCAGATCGACACGTCACCTCGATGGATCATGCCGGACTTCACGCGGTGGGTGACGCCTTGCTCATGGAGTCCCCATGAAATGACACTACTCATCCCGTCGCATTCGAGGCGAGCACCATCCAGCGGCTTGAGCAGGTGAGTGAGAAGGGAGGGGTTCATAGCACGTCCTCCGGCTCTACCACATCACCAAACTGGGCCTCGATGGCCTTCAGGTCGATGGCCTTCTGCATCACCCCGAATCTCGCCTCGATAGGCAGACGGCCATGCTTGAACTGGAAGATCAGAGCGCCGGCACAGGCCGCGTCCTTTCTACCTGGCTCATAGCCCACATCCTCTTCTTCCAGCTCTTCGAAGCGCTCGCCGCTCAGCGTCTTGTGGCAGTAGAACGTCTTGCCGTCGCCTTGCGTGATGTCGTGAGCGATCTGGCTCAGTCGGCCAGGCATCAGGTCAATGCCATTGCCATCGCTGCGAAAGGGGCAGTCTGCGCAGGGGCGCTTGATCCGGTAGGTCTGGGAGATAATGTCCATCGTTCGGGAGACTCCTTGTTGATTACACAGTCATTTTCTCACTCGTTTGGACGGCGATCATTGATATTCGTAGTGGATGTAGCCCCTGACCGCACTCTCGTCACTCGGGTGAGGAAATGGCTGAATGCCGATGACCCGAGCGTCGTCCTTGCCTGATCGCTCCTTCACCCAATCCTGCAGGTCAATCGCCTTGCGTGGTGCAAAGAATCCCTCACCCCGCTGCCAGCACTCATTGCCCTCCAGACGCTCGCAAACCAACACCCCTGCCTGTTTCCCTTCCGAGACTGGGAACGTCGCTTGATCGACCCTGTGAGCCACTTCCTGCATGTCTCCAAGCTCGTCGATGACCTCCGCTGCGATAATGGCAGCCGATGCCCCTCCAATGGCCGCCTGCCCCGCTCCGATGCCAGTGTCTGTCTTCGTGACACGCTTCGTGCGGTAGATCGTGCGCGTCTTGGGCTTCACGGTGCGGGTGATACGGCTTGGCAACTTGCGCAGGCTCAGCTTCGAGCTTGAGACGCGTGAGCTGGCGCTGCGGTAGGAGCCGGTCGCTGCTTCCGATATTGAAGGGATGGCCGGCAGTGCAAGAGCCAGGGAAAAGGCGATGCCGGAAATGATCGGCGCGTGCTTCATTTGAGCCATAAGTCACCTATTACTTACTAAATTGGCGCAAAAAAAGGAGAGGGGGTTGGCGCTCCCCCTCCCCTGATCTCATTTGACTGGGTTGACGCTACTCCATCTCCCGATAACCCTTCACTAGAGCTTCCATGAAGGCTTTGATCGAAGGATACCCATTATCTTGGGCCATACTCAACAGGTCTTCCTTGGTCTGCCGGTCTGTGACAAAAGACACGGTGGGCTTATTTGCCCTGACTCGGCGCTGGCGTTCTCTGTTGCGCTCCCGTTGGGTTTCATCGGTCATCGTTTTACCTCATTGCGTCAGGTTACATCCAAGACCTTGTTCAAGAACTGCATTCGTTCAAGGTCTTGCTTCACTCGCAAACAAATATCGCTTCGCTGGTTACGAGAGGCGGCGAAGTAGAGCCTGGCTTCTTGATTGGCGCGCTCTTCCTCGGTTTTGTTAATAGAGATCACGAGGTCGGCAATGCGTATCTTGTTAAAATCCTCAGCCACATCGGTCATTGTGGCCACCGAGCTTCTTGCACCCTCTCGATTCGTCTGAGTTGCTGTCAACATCACGGCATCATACTTTTGTGCGATTGCCCGCAATCCAACGTAAATCGACTTGCTGTTCTCGATGGGATCGGAGGTGCGGAAGTCAGGGGCCATAATGTCCCCATAGTCCACCGCGATGACATCGAACGTCACACCCCTTGATCGGTAGTGCTCGATCAATCGAGACAGGTCTTTGCAGGTAAATGATCCGGTGGGGTATTGATGGATCATAAACTTTCCGCACTTGCCGGCGAGCTTATCAATCTCCTTTTTGATCTCCCCAGAGCGATCGGTCAGCTCCGCCATCGGAACGCTGGACATGTTGGCATCCATACGATCCGACATAACCAGATCACTCACCTCAAGTGTCACGTAGAGAACATCGTGACCTGCCTGACAAGCGTTGATGCTGAACTGCCCGAGTGCTGTGGATTTGCCCGACTTCGGCGCACCCATGAACACATACAGCTCTCGGCGACCCCAGCCGCCATGATACAGGAGAGAATCGAGAGCGGAGTAGCCGGTGGTGATTGCGTTGACGCCTGGCCCCGCAGCACCCGCCGCTTTGTCTTCTCGCGCTTCGGTTCTCGACTCAATATTAGCAAAGTAATCGTATCCAGACCCAGCATCATTGGCCCCGATCATCATGACGTTCTGCATGGTCTGCTCGATGGCACCGTAATCCAGCTCGATGCCAGTCGATTCCGAGCGTTCCATGTCCTCGACGACCTTCTCAAGCGCTGCCTGCAACGCTCGGTGCCGGGCAAAGGTCGTGACGCGCTCAACCACGTAGTTGTAGTCGCTCAGCGGCTCGTCATAGACCTCCTTGAGCACCGCCTTGATGTCGGGTATCGACGCCTTCTTGAGCCGGCCAGTCTTCACCGCTGACTGGATATAGCTCGTCATGGATCGAAGACTGGGAGCACTCTCGTATTTTTTGTAGTGGTTCTTCGCCAGGGACACGAGGAAGCGAGAAGCCGCATCCGAGAAGTAGTCCTTGCTGACCAGATCGTCGCACTGCTGCATGAACGTGGTGTCACGCAGCACATGGCTGACCACCTTGATTTCAAACTCGCTGCCAAAGGGTGACGGGTCTGCGCTTGCTGCCGCCGTTGCTGTCCCGATGGCACTGATCAATGCAGCGGAACTCATGATCAGACCTCGACAGGTGTGATGATGCGCGCGATGGCAGACTTGAAGATGGTTTCGCGGAAGCCGTCATACTCGATGGCGATGGAGTAGCGGTCGAACGCGATGGGCACCACATTGACCAGGCGGCTTCCGTCGATCAGCTGGAGCGTGATGCCGGAGCGTGAGCGGATCATCGGAAGCAGTGAGGCTTCGTGCTGCTCAAGCTGGCGACGGTTCTGCTGACGGGCTGGCTTTGCACGCGTGTCCTTTGACTCGGGACGCGGACGCGGACGGATGCTGGAAGAGGTGACAGCGGCAGTGTGCTTGTTCATTGGTTTTCCTTGGACAGTGGACGTTGCTTGCTACGCTATTGTAAGTCAGTGCTTACTGGGTGAATCGGATAAATGCTCGGCATAAAGCTGGCCGGCAACCTTTCGTGCTTTCTCCACCATGTCTTGCCCGAAGTTCTGCATGCCATCGAACTCCGACAGGTGGCCGTGCTTGTAGATCAGGGCAGCCAGGCTGAACTCTCTGTGTGCCCTCATCTTGACCTGCTCAATCAGGAAGTCTCGGTAGTCGCGCTGATACCAGTCGTCTCCGGCCTCACGCTCGAAGCAAGGCTCTGTGGCGACACGCAGGCGATCACGCTTGCCCCGTTCCCACAATTCCTTGACGACCTCGATGTGATCCTCGGAGTAGACCTGGTTGATCCGAGGCAGATGTGTCCAGTTGCGCTTCTCGGCCCAGTCCAGCAGCTCGCGACAGTAGAAGTCGTAAGGACAGCCGACACGATCCGCGGCCTGACGCGCTTTCCAGATGGACACAAGCTGTTGGGAGCCTGCGTTGTGCAGCTTCGCGACCTTGATCCCCTTGTGGAACCAGTGAGACTTCACATCCTCCCGCTTACGCATGACCCATGCGTGTTCCGAGCGGTAGGCTTCGAGGAAGACTGCGGTGGCCTGCCAGGGGTGAAGGGTGCGGTAGTCGAACCACTTCGAGGACATCAGGGCCGACTCTTCCTGAAGCAGCGGGCGCGGTATGGCATCCATCGCCACCGCATCAAGCTCCTTGGTCGAGAACCCTTCGTATAGCTCGATACCTCTGCGCCCCTTGAACCTCTCCATCAGGTTCTCCGGCAGCTCAGCGAGCGGCACATGCTTGATCGGCTTGCCGCCAAGCTCATGCGTTACTCGACTCTTCACTACTGGCTTGACCATCGTTCCTTCCTCATCCGTAAGTAACCTGTGACTTACTGCATAGGAGCTTACACTAACAAAGAAAATCTCGGTAGAGGAAGCGGAAAGATCGTTCATCCGAGGTGTCTAGGAAACGACGAAACCCCTGTTCCGAGGTGTCTCAGGATGAGGCAGAGTTTTTGCATCGAGTGCCTCACTCCATCTATATATAACCCCCTTTCCGAAGATATATAGATAAACAGAACAGTAGATATCGGACAGAAAAAATGGAGCGCGCCCGGCGCCTGCCTCACCCTGCAGAAACGAAAAAGCCCCAACACAAGGTCGGGGCTGGGGTGATCGTCAGTTTTCGCGTGTAAGCTCCGTTCTCTTCTCTTCAGTATGTTTTCACGTTGTGGAGATAGTAACGCGCTCAGGGACGCTCTCTGCTCGATCTAGCGCTATCTATGGACGCGCTCTCACATCACACTGCACGTCATAGCTCGGGATGCGTCTCGTAGTTGTCCACAATTCGCTGAACGAGGGCCGAGCGACGGACATCGCTCTTCTCGAAGGCGACTGCCCCAAAGCCAGGGGCGCGGCTGAACCGTTGATGAGCATCATCGAGGCCATTACGTGCGGCACGAATGTCTTGCTGTGAGCTGTCGCCGTTGATCACGACAGTCACGTCTTCACCCAAGCGAGTGAGGAACATCTTCATCTGCTTGGGCGTAGTGTTCTGGGCCTCATCGAGAATGATGAAGGCACGCTTGAATGTCCGGCCCCGCATGTAAGCGAAGGGCGCGATTTCAATCTTGCCGTTCTCGATCAGGTATTTGACGAAGGATTGGCCCAACCGCTCTTCCAGCACCTCACGCACCGGAACGAAGTAAGGCGCGAACTTGTCGGCTACCTCGCCTGGCAGGAAGCCCATATTCTCTTCCGCCTCAATCACCGGACGAGTCACAACGATCTTGTCCACCTCGCCGGCCAGCAGTGCATCGCATGCCAGGGCTGTCGCAACGAAGGTTTTGCCGGTGCCAGCAGGGCCGGTGCCGAAGCTCACGTCGTTGGAGGTGATGGAAAGGATGTAGTGACCCTGGGCCTCGGTCATTGCCTCAATGGGCGTCTTCACCCGTCGGGTATTGGCGGTAGCCAGGAAACGTGCAACGTCACTCGTCACTGCCGCGCCTTCCTCGACACGACGATTCTCCGGTGCTCGATCCGTGCTACGACGGCCTCGCTGACCTTGAGCACGACGCTCATTGCGGCCTGAGCCTTTCATTTGCTTGCGGTTAGATCGGGGCATGTAGTCGTCCTATGAAAAAGGCGGCACGAGGCCGCCAATATCACTTCTGGCCGGCAGCTTCCTTCATGGCAGCTACCAGTTGGTCGTCGAACTTGCTCTTGGTGTGACCGGCCAGGTATTCGGCCAGCAGGATCACAACCTTGGTTACGAACTTCTGGGTCAGGAACGTCTTGAGCGTCCCTACCAGCAGTGCGAGTGCTACGTTAACCATTTCGCTTCCCCTTGTAAGTAAGCGTTGACTTACTATATCAGGCAAATGTGTGAGGTGCCATATAAGCGTTACCCGTTATTCACCGCTTCGTGCTCCCAGACAATCGCGTCGGCTTCATCCAGTGTGGTCACAAGCTCGATCTGGTCTTCATAGGCTTGACGCTTTCCGGTCATGGCTCCGCTGAGGGCGACGAAGGCGTCTGCTTTCGCGATCACGCGCGATACCAGCTCTCCCTTGTCCATCGGGCGGGTAGACAGCAGCGCGTCCAGATACGGCGTCTCCGGTCGATTCAGGGAGGACGATTCGATCCACGCCCGAGCTTCACGCTCTTGCTTGTCGAAGGTGATCGTCTCCTCAATCGGGTAGCTGGAGAGAATCTGGTTCATGGCCTCCTGGTAGCCGCGGTTGATTCGAGACAGAGCCGACGCCTTTGCCTCTTCCAGTGTTCGGCTCAGCCTGTTGACCTCGGTGATCTCGGCTCGTCCGGCTTCAGTCTCAACTTTCTCGCCCTGCCCTGCCGTGCCAATCAGTGCTGCAACCTGTTCATTGCGGCTCTGAATGCGCTCCAGCTCCAGCTCCCAGACCTCCACGGGGGCCATTGCCTTGATATTGCGAATGGTTTCCTCTGCCGTATCGCCTGGGCGAACTCGCAGGAAGGTCGGGCTGAGCGATTCGTCATCTGGCGTGTAAACGACGCCCAGCAGATCATCGACGGTGTTGTAGTTGTCAATCAGGTAGGTGTAGTTCATGGGGTTTCCTTAAATCATCTTGAGTGAATGAGTGCCGGAGGTGCGGCCGCCGAGAGCTTGTGTGTTGGATAGACCGCCTGCCCAGGTATTCCAAGCCGTATCGCCATTTGTCACGACGCCAGTGTCAGTCCGCTCGGATACGGTATTGCCGCCCACCTCAAACTTGTCCCACCACGACCCCGTATGGCTGCCATCAACCTCGAAGCCACTGCCGTTAAAGAAGCCCGCTCTTGCCAAATACGTAATCGTCCTTCCGTGGAAGTTACGGTTGGCAATGGAGCCAAACACCGTGTTTGAGAAGCCGTAGTTGGAGCCACTGCTGCCAATCGTGATCGTCGTCTGTAGCACCCATGAGGACTTGCCACGTAGGTCGCTCATGCCAATAGCGCCGGATGACTTGCCTGCCAGTCCCCTGACAGCCGAATCGTTGAGCGACAGGGAGGCCGTTGCAGACCTCCCCAGCTCCTGATTCACCTGATACATGCTGATGGAACCACTGCTGGGGAGTGCCATTAGATGCGTGCCTCCAGTTGGTCGAACTTGTTGCTCAACTCCTTCACCGCCTCAATGAGCAGCGGAATCAGGCGCTCGTGCTGAACGGTCAGGTAGTCGTTATCGAAGGGTGCCGGGACAACCGCATCAGGAACGACTTTCTGCACTTCCTGGGCGATCACACCGTGCTCATGACGCTGAGTCGGCATGAAGCCCAGTGACTCGCACTCTTCACGCCAGTCATAGGTCACACCGCGCACCTCATGCAGCTTGCTCAGTGCATCAGGGATGACCTCGACGTTCTCCTTCAGGCGAGCATCGGAGGCATAGGCCGTGACGTTGCCTCGGAACTGCCAGTCGTTCGAGTTGTATTTGTTGCGGGCTGTCCAAGAATCGGTGCTCGCGTTGCGACGGAACAGTGAGATGTAATCCGACCCCGCACCTGTAGTCGTAGGTGTGTTGTCGCCGTTGTATTCGATACCGCCGCCGTGAGTCGCTGACTGGCCGACATAGACCATGCCTGACCCCTGATCCGCGCCGTAGAGGTTTAGTGTCGAGATGCCGCCATCATCCGAGAGGATGGTCAGCGACGTGTTGGTGCCGGCATCCAGCGTCATGTCGCTCTGGACTTTGACCTGGGTGAAGTCGTTGGCGTAGTTCAGGATCAGATCGCCAGTCGTTGCCACCGCAATGCGCTTGCCGCGACCCTTGAAGTCCTGATTGCTGAACTCGAACTGGCCGATTCCGCCTTCCGACAACACACGGCGACCTTGCTCATAGATCGGCTTGCTGAAGTAGGAGCCGATGCCGTCAATCTTCATCAGCTCTTCGTAGTTTGTGCCACCAAAGCCGCCGTTGTGACCGACGGTGAAGTTCAGATTTCCATCGGTGCTGTTGTTGTTCGTGTCGAACATGATCGCGATGGAATTGTTGGTGTGCATACCAATGGCGTTGGATGCGATGGCGTCGTAGGAGAGGTCGAGCACCGTGTTGGCGTTCGACCTCGACACCATGCCCTCAGCAGTGATGCCCGAGGCACTATCAGCGACCAGCGTTTTGGCAATCAGCGTGGAGTTGCCTCTCGCTCCGTATGTGCCGTCAGAGACGAAGTGCCAGGCATTCTCGCCATCCGAGTGCCACATGTGGTCGATGTTGGCGTTGGAGGACACGTTGCCGTGCGCGACAAATGCGCCGTTGTTGCTGTGGATGTCACCACTCTTGATCTCAAGGCCCGCAGCACTGATCTTCGCCCACTCGGTATAGGCACCGGTTCCGGTGTGACCTGACGCGTAGGAGCGGAAGACGAACGGCTCAAGATCGTCATCGGCAGTCCAGAACTCCATCTCCCCCGAGTTTCCGCCTGGGTTGCGCAGACGAACACCGCATGAGTCATTTCCAGAATGGAATCGGATGCCAGTGCTGTCGCCTTCACCAGAGAACGACAGCTGGCCGGTAGCCGTGCCGTTCGCTTTGTCGATGTATTGGCCGTCAGTTACGGCAGCTCGGAAATGCGCAGGAGTAGATGGGCGGATGTAGTTGTTACCGGCCGTATCCACCTGCGTCATGATGTAGCCGATGCTTGAGTTGGAGTTGTTGAACTCAGACCGGAACAGGCGAGCATTGATGTCCCCGCTGCTGTCGCGCTTGACGACAGCGTTGCTCACGTTTGACGAAGCAATCGGGGCGTTTCCGGCATGCCAGACATCATTGCCCATCCACAAAAGCTGCGTGGTGGATACTTTCATGAGTGTCTGATGAGCTACCGTCGCATCGCTGTGACCGATCGTGCCGTCGTTAGCGCTCTGGTGGCGCAGGAAGAAGGCGCTGCCGCTGAAGAGCAGCTGGCCGCTATGGGCATTGGTGGACTTGTCGATCAGCGAGACAGCAGGCTCGAAGGCTTGGACGATCAGGCCATAGTCATTGCCGCCATCGCCTACGTGCCCTTGCAGGTCGAGATTGAGCGCCTTGGTGGATGTCTGACTGCCCGAGCCATCCAGGCGTGCGTAGTTGCTACCCTGAACGCCATCGAGCTTGTCGGCATCTGCCGCCTTTGCGGTTTTCCCGAGATAGCGAGAGGCGAGCGTAGCGCCGCCTTCGTAGACAGTGTTGACGTGAGCCTCAAGGAAGGGCCAAGAGCTTGTTCCGAGCTTACTGGCACCGCCGGACGTGGCCGGAATGAAGCCGTTCACGGTGGTTCTGATCCAATTGCTTGCATTGGCACCTGGGGCAGCCAGACCGTAGTAACTTCCGTCATAGACGGAACGAGTGAAATCTGTCGCTTGCAGCCCATCGAGCTTGTCTGCATCCAGACCAGAGCCAGCACCCTGCTTCACGGAAATGATGAACGGCTCGGTGCCAAGCAGATCAGGCCCAATGTTGCCGAACTCGATGTTGTCGCCGGCAGCGACGTTGGAGGCATCGAGCACCTTGTAGACACCGGCACCCACCGCCGTCCCGATTGACTGCGTGCGATGGATGAGGAGCCCTTGAGAGGAATCAAACCCCAGGCCGCCGTCGCCCTTCGCCGCGACGTTTGTGGCTTCGAGATTGTCGAAGACCAGCGTTCGCACCTGTGAGTCGTTGATGTCAGGCGTGATCAGGTTGGCATTGGTGACAGGAGCGAAGTGACTTGCGTGCTGGCCGTCGAGCTTGTCAGCGTCCAGACCAGAACCGGCTCCGTCATTGCCTGTGTGCCAGACCTCGTGCCAGGCAGTCCACGTCCCGTCGTTCTGGGTGCGGAAATGAAGTTCACCAGTCTGACCCATGCCGATCTGAGAGGCGTGATTGCTGCCCCAACGAGCATGGATCATGGTGTCGCCGGACGCTTGGCCTGCCCATGCGTTCTGGGTGGACTGATACATGCCGTAGAAGCCGGAGGCAACCAGGCCGTCCAGA
This sequence comes from Cobetia sp. SIMBA_158, assembly GCF_046566945.1. Taxonomy (NCBI): domain Bacteria; kingdom Pseudomonadati; phylum Pseudomonadota; class Gammaproteobacteria; order Oceanospirillales; family Halomonadaceae; genus Cobetia; species Cobetia sp. SIMBA_158. The sequence goes on along the minus strand of NZ_JAWJYL010000001.1, from coordinate 545,936 downwards.
TTCACATCCGAAGTGCTGATGCCGCTTCCGCCCAGCCCATACTTTTGCATCTGGGTCAGGGCTTTGGCTGTCGCATTGGCGTCCGTCCAGACTTGCGAGCCTGACCAGATCAGATCGCCATCCGTGTTGGTCAGCTTCTTGCCAGGTGTGGCTTCCGGCGTATCGCCTTCGTGGAGCCAGATGCTGCCCATGCGCGAGAAGCCGTTCACCTGAAGCGCGGCACCAGAGTTCTGAATCTGACCCCCGCCGAGGATCAGGATGTTGCCGGTGATCTCGCCAGTGAAGGCATCGGTGGTGTCCGAGCGGAGGAACTGTGACCCCTGCACACCATCGAGCTTGTCGGCATCCAGGCCGGAGCCTGCGCCGCCGTTGCCCGCATGGAAGACCTTGTAGCCATTGACGAGGAAGCCGTTGGTGTCATCGACGCCCAGAAGGCTCAGTCTGTCCGTTCCGTTCAGCAGCAGGCGCACGTCATAGTCACTGCTCAGGCCGGTGCTGAAGTCGATGTGTGGAGAGGTGTTGGTGTCGCCGTCGCCCTGAAGCTGAAGTTGCGGGTCGCCGCCACCTGACAAGCCCATGTTGACGCCGTAGGTGCCGGGATTGTTACCGATACTTCCCGTGACGGACAGGCCGCCTTGGATGCTCGAATCCCGTTTGACGTGCAGCTTGTCAGAGATCGTGAGTGTCCCGAATACACGGGTTGAGACTAAATCGGCCATGCGCAGCCCTCTAAATGCTGATGGAATGCCATTAAGTAAGCAGTGACTTACATGATACCCCAGAGCAATCCGTCAGGCATAACTCTGGGGTAAGGCTTTAGGAGATGACTTCTCGAATCTGCCCCTTGAGCGTCACGGCATCACGATCAAACGATGCGCGAGTCTGCGTGTCGGGCGTCATGTAGTGGTTCAGCTTGGCAATTTCTCCGTCACTCAAGGCATCGTTGTAGATGCGGATGTCTTGAATGCGGCCGGCCCAGCTCTCCCCTACTCCGTTGTAGCCACCCAGCATGGTGCGCTCATCCGTTTCGGCCACTGACAGCTTACTACTGGCCACCTCACCAATCTTCACGCCATCGAGGTAGAACTTGACCACGCCGGCCTTCAGATCGGCCACGACCATGTGGTTGACCCAGGTGTCGGTCGGGAACGGATAGTCCAGCTGGTGAATCTGATAGGCGTCTCCGTCATTGATCAGCAGCCAGGTGTTCTGACCTTCTCGAACACGCCAACGGAAGGCGGAGTTGTTGTGCCGAGCAACGATGTTTCGGCTCTCTTCTGGGTAGGCAGCCAGGATGGTTGAGTCGAGATAGACGCGGGCCGCCAGGGTGAAGCTGCCGGTGATCATGTCGGCCGGCTGACCCTCCACCCTGATGACCTGACTCTCGGTAGACCACTCGTAGCCGTCCCGATCCAATGCCGGGCCTTCCACCAGGCCATCGCTGGCTCCAGCAAGGTCATTGGGATCGACCTGAAGCGGATACCAGCCGACGAGATTCCTTGAAATGCCGATCTCGCTGAACGATGGAGCCTCGAACCACTCCTTCGCTGACGGAGACGCGGCGACCGTATGTGTGACCTCGGCCACCACGCCGTCAGCTCGTGGAGCCAGCATCTCGCCAATCATTCCCCCGCCTTTTCTGATAATGGCCGCGTAGCCATCGCGGTTGCCGATGGCGCTCAGATCAACCTCGATCTTGGCAAGCTCGGCAGCCAGTTCAGCAGAGCCGGTGCGGGGCTGATCTCGGGTCGAGATGAGAATGTAGTCGCCATCCCTGACCGACCGCAGATAATCGACCATCGCAAGCTCTGCATCGCCTTCAGCGTCGTAGACGCCATCGACCGTGTGCCCTGCGTGGTCATGTGTATCGAAGCCACCCTGTGAGACGACATGTCCGCTAGGGGACATCAGCACGAGGTTGAACCCGCGAAGGGCATACGAATACTGCTCGCCGCCGATCAGGATGTCCGATACGTTGCCGTCCTCATAGCCGGAGCTTCGCACCACGATGTCCAAGCCTGGCTTGTCGCCCAGATGCTCGATGATCTGGTTGGCATGCAGGTTTCCCTTGTCATCGAGGGAAGCGCGGCGCTGATACAGCTCAAGGATGGCGTCTTCTGACAGGACAGAGGCGTAATACCGGACATCCCTGAGATCGCCCATGAAGTCGCTGGTGTAGCCAGAACCCAACGTCAGCGGATTGCCGGTGATCTTGGTCTGCCCCATCGTGTGCGTGCGGGTCGTGCTGAGCTTGCCGTTCAGATACCAGCGAATCTCACCCGCCTCCAGATCACGCACTGCCACTGCATGCGTCCACTCCCCAATCGGAATGTCGGCGGAGTCGTGCGAGATGTAGGCATCCTCACCCTGCGGGCCTGCATAGATGCGCAACTTGCCGGTGGTTTCCTGATTGATCGTGCCCTCGCCTGCGTATGACATGTTCCAGAAGGTCATGCGGCGATCACGATTGGCCGGCTTGATCCAGAAGGCATAGCTGGCACTGCCCGTGATGACCGGCGGATCATTGACGATGACCTTGCGGCCGCCGTCGTCCGAGTTGACCAGTGCGCCATCCTGCAGGGGATCATTGACCAGGCTGATGTCCTTCGAGGTGTTCGATGCATCGGTGCCATCGAGCATCTTCAGGTGCAGGGCCAGGTCGAGGCTCAGATCGCGGACCTCAAGCTGGGAGAGCGCGTGATCGTAGATGCGAAGATCGCGGACGCTACCAGCCAGACCATCCGCACTGCTCGATGTGCGCCCGCCAATGCGGATAGGAGACGTGTTCTCGCTTCGGGGCTGTGTCAGCTCGGATATCGGCCTGGAAGCCCTCAGAACACCTCCTACGTAGAGCTTGATGAACTCGCCGTCGGCCACACCTGCGATGTGATGCCATTCCCCGGCACTGGGCTTGTAGGCTGCCGTGATCGAGCCACCGCTGGGATTGCCGGCGGTGTTGCAGCCCATCATCATCCGCACGCCGTTCCCATCGACCCAGAGCGCGGAAGTGGTGTTGCTGTATGAGCCATCCGACTGCTTGCCGACGATGATGCCGTGACTGTAGTAGCCGTCCAGATTGATCCAGACCGAGAACGAGAAGACTTTCCCGACCCCGAACACCTTGCGGGAGACTTCGGGGTCATGGGGAATCTCGACGCGGCTGCCTTCTGTGCGAGTCAGGCCAAGCGCGCTGTTGACCTTTGCAGGCTCCCAGGTGTTCACATAAGCGGCCCCATGATTGAGGCCGTGAGCGTCGTTTGCGTTACCGTTCAGGGGATAGTGTGCAATCAGGCCCATGTCACGCCCCCAGGAAGTTGAAGTCGAGTGATTGGGTGGCGGTGTTGAAGCTCATCTGGAAGCCTGAGTCGCCACCCACCTGAATGTCGTCCTTGGCGTTCAGCGTCTCGGTGACTTCAAGGCCTTTGGTCGCGTAACCCTTCATATACATCGTCACGCCGGTCGTTCTGAACTGCGCGACTTCCTTGTTGTTGCCCCAGATTTCAATGGTGCCGTCGCCGTTGCCACGAATCCCCGAGTCATTGTCGTTGAGCGCGATGGCATAGCCGTTCTCGAATAAGTTGCCGGGCACCGCTCCAAGGCCGAACGACTTGGTGAAGTTCTGCTTGACGTTCAGCTTCGCCAGATCACCGCTTCCAATCCCGTCAATGCTGTCGGCATCCAGACCACTGCCGTCACCGTGATTGCCGGAGTGCCAGATTTTGTATTTGCTGCCGCCGATCAGCGCTTCGATGTTGCCGTCATGGTCGAGCTGGAGGCCGTTGCCCTGGGTTTGGCTGACGAGCTGGAGTTCATTGCCCCCGTCGCCTGACGTGGAGCCGTGATAGCGAATCTGCCAGTCATAGGAGCCGTTACCGATCCGAATCCACGCATCGGCACTGTCCAGGCTGCTGTCGCCAATACTCAGCGCCTCACCTGACCGATCAATGTGCATCAGGTCTGTGATTGGGGCGTCGATGCGAGCGAACTGACTGCCATGAAGTCCATCCAGCAGGTCAGCGTTAAGACCAGAGTCTTCCCCGTGATTCCCCGCATGCCAGACCGTGTTGCCGAAGGCTGTGAATTCGCCGTTCGTGCGAAGGGTCATGACTTCCTTGCGGCCGTCGTCACTTGCCGTGTAGCCCTCGATGACCAGCCCGCCATCCACAAGGCCATCCGAGCTGTTGTTGTCCAGCATGCGGAGAATGCGAGCGTCGGCGTAGGACGAGTTCGGGAAATACCCGTCCTCCCCAAGAATCTCAAGCCCCTCGCCCACCTTGAAGCCTGCGCTTCCAGCAGTGAGCTTGCCGTTGACCGTGAGGTCCGCGGTGAACGTGTTGTTTCCGGCGAGTCGCGCAAATCGACCGTCAGACTCGCCTTTCTGGTAGTAGCGGGTGTCGTGAGTGTGAGAGTCGTTGCCAACCGTCACGTCGATGTTGGCATTGGCCGATCCGTCGAAGCTCACGGTGCCGGAAGCATCCCCTGACAGCGTGATGTTCACGGGGGCAGCGAGCTTGGTGGTCGTGGCGGCATTGCCCGAGATGCCGATGTTGTAGATGCCGCTGAGACGCGCGGTCGGCACAGTCCCGGCATTCAGATTGCTGGCATTGCGGTAATAGGCGCCATGCTGACCGTCCAGGCGATCCGCATCGAGATTGGAGCCGCTGCCATCGACCGTCTTGATCTTGGCGAGAACGTCGGATGCGGTGTAGTCCGCCGCAGCCAGCTTGGTCGCGATAGCCGCATTGATGCCGGCGATGTCGCTGTCATTGTCCTTCAGCGCCTCTTCCAGCTCCTTGAGCGTGTCGTAGGCTGAAGAAGCGCCACCCATCAGGTCGTCGATGGCCTGCTGGATGTTGTTGTTCACTTCCGCCTGGGTGTAGTAATCCCCACCCTCGGATTGCAGCTTGAGGTAGCGGTCATCGTGAAGATGATCGGCAGTGGCGAAGTAGGAAGGTGCGTGACCGCCGAGCGTGGTGGCGTCTGCGTTTTCGAGGTCGATCTTGAGCGTGTTGGTGGCGTTCGTGGCAGTGACCTTGAGGCCCGCCCCGCCCGTCATGGTGAGCCCTTGACCGGCTTCCGTTGCGGTAATGCTGCCCACATCACCGGCCACATGGGCGTAGCTCTTGATCTCGATGGCCTCGGCCAACGTCTTCACGCTGCCGTCTGTCTGCTTCGCAAACACCAGCCCGTCCGCGACGTTGATCGCCAGCTCCCCAAGCGTCAGATCGCTTGCGGCTGGGATGACGCCAGGCACCGACGAGTGCTTGATGATGATCTTGTTCATGCGAAACCCTTATGCAAGAAAGGGGGCCGAAGCCCCCTCGTTGACCTCAGTGCTCTTAGAAGGAGCCGCCGTCGATGGTGAAGCCCTGAATGGCAGACGTGGAGATGCCCGCGCCGACCAGGTTTTCACCCAGGGTGACGCGGCCAGTCAGAGTGGAGGTGGCGGAAACAGACAGCGCCATACCGACACTCAGGTTCTTGGAGAGCGTGGTGTCCTGCGCAACAGACAGCTCGCCGGTCACAGAGGTGTCACCGCCCACGCTCAGGTTGTTGGAGATGGAGGTCAGCGCGTTGCCGATGGTGACCTTGCGAGCGGTCGCGTTGTCGATGATGCCGCGCGTCTCGAAGATGTCGGTGGCAGTCATGCGAGTGGCAGTCAGTGCGGCCGGCGTAGATGCGCCGATCACAGTGCCGTCGATGTTGCCGCCGTTCACGTCGATTGCCCCGATCACGACACGACCGGAACCGTTCGGGGTGATGTTGATGTTGCCGTTGGTGTTGATGGAGCTGAGCGTGTTGCTGTCCACACGCAGGTTCATCAGGTCAACGGTGTTGTTGAGGTCAAGCGCACCCGCGACGCTACCACCCGACAGGAACTCGAAGCTCTCGGCCACCTTCATGGTGCCCTTGAGGTCGAAGTTGTTGTTCATCGTGGAGGTGGTGTTGTTGATGTCCAGCTGGCGAGTCGTGGCGGTATCACGGACACCACGAGTGGTGAAGGTGCCGCCTGTCTGGGTGAAGGTGCCGTTGAAGCTGGAAGAGCCGGTGTTGGTGATGCCACCAGTGGTGGTCAGACGGCCATTGAAGCGACCAGTGCCGGAGAACACGGAGTTCCCGCCGACAGTCAGGTCGGTGCCGACGTTCAGAGTGTCATCGAGGGCCGCATCGAAGGCAGACAGGGTGCCGGACAGCGCGACATCCTTCATGCCGGCGATGGAAGCCGGTGCAGTGCCCACCTTGCCGGTGAACACGTCGTTCGCCTCATCCCAGATCCACTTGACCGGAGCTTCAGCGCCACGATTGACCTCGAAGCCCGCGTTCTCGGACGGAGCGTCACCAGAATCCATGTCCTGGTTCAGCTCAAGGATGGCGTCACCGATAGCGACGTTGTTGGATTCGACGGTGGACTGAGAACCCTTGACGATCAGGTTGCCGGTGATCACCAGGTCGCCGTTGATGGTATCGCCAGACTTACGGATGAACGCACCTTCACCGCCGATAGCACGGACGCTGCTGCCGTCACCTGCATAGAGGATTCGGGACAGGTGCGAGATGGCGAGTTCACCATCCCCGAGGTTGGCCGGTGCGTTCGTCGTGTGAGAACGCTTGATCTGAATCAGATTGCTCATGCCTTAAAAGCTCCCGCAGTTGATCTTGATGTGTCTGAGTTCATTGGTGGATTCCCATTTCTGCGTCTCTTCGGAAAACTCCATGACAGAGCCGTCCTTGCGATCCTCCAGATTGGCATCCACCGCGCCGTGCAGAATGTGTGGCCCAGGGACACCCTGAGTGCCGACACTGACGACCTTGATGTGACTCTCGGCAACGTTTACGACCGTGTTGTCAGGAGTCACCGTGACCTTCACGTTGACCTTGCTCACAAGACAGTTACCCCCGCTCTGACGACGAACTTGCCCTCGATGACCTTCCGGCTTTCCTTGTAGAAACCGCCCTCGCCATCAGGGATGTTCTGCCAGACGAACAGGTCGTAGAAGAACTCTCCTGTGGGCAGCTCAGAGGTGTCCTCGGAAGGGATAGCCAGCAGAATCTCGCCCGTCTCGGGAGTGGGCGTCTGAATGCGCCCGTTGTCCGTGGACAGTTGCGAGATCAAGCGGCTGTTGGTGGTGTGAGAGCGCCGGATATCCATCTGCGCGCTGAACCCTGCGAGATGGATGGGGGAGCCGTCGTCGTTGGTGTAGGTGAGGTCGAGTCGGAAACTCGCCCCCTGTTCACAAATGACGTTGTAGACGCCAGCAGACATGACCTCGCTCCTGTAAGTATGTGCTTACTTATCGTTCTGGGCCAAATGGGAATAGGTGACTTTGCCGCCGCGCTTTCGCGCGATCAGCACTTCACCACGCGGATTGGGTGTCACACTCACATGCGTCCAGCTGGCGAACTCTTCGATCATCTGGTCATAGCCGGTCATGTGCTTGACGATGAAATCCACAAGCTCACGCGCGGTCATGCCTGGCACATGGATATCGACCGCCTGGCCCTTCATGTGCTGAGAGGTCTTCGATCCGCCGATGGCTTCGTTGAGTGCCGGGCCTCGATAGCCGGAGGTGATGATCACAGGGAGTTCGCGGGATTCGCTCTCGCGACGGTGGTGACGGTTGATCTTGTTGCGCAGCTCTTGCAGCCACCAAGAGAGCTTGGAGGCATTTTCCAGTGCCTCACCCTTCAGCTCGTTATCCAGCCCCTTGCGAGCGGCCGTCTGTGACGCCTCGAACTCGTGCTTCGGGAAGTTTGGTGCAAACTTCATGTTGGCTTCCTCATTGGAGGTTCTTGGAAAGTCGGTAGATTTTCGCCGTCCATACGAGAACTCTCACGCCGCCCAGACTCGTAAGACAACCCACGAGGATGATCTGGATAGGTGGCATGCCCTGCAGGACGCCCAGTAGGTAGATGACGACGGCTCCAATGCCGGCCAGAACCATCTCTCCGATGAACTTCTTGAGGTTGAATGGCTCATCCGAGACAAGATTGCGGGCCAGGTGCCCCAGAAGGATCATGCCGATCACGATCCAAAGGCTCTTGTCTGCCCAGTTCACCATCTGCTCCTCGGAGGGGTTCAGAGATGGTGACTCTCTGACCGAGGTGAATGTCTGGTCATTCATAAAAGGATCGCCCCTGCAAGTTGTAAGTTCACAGAGGCGAATATACCACATAAGTCAGCGATTACTTACTATCGAAGGCCGTATAATCAATGCCGAATGTCCGCCGGGGCGTGTTTCCGGTGTAGGGTTCGACGGCATGCTCCATATACCCTGGGAAGATCAGGACGTTACCCTCGACCGGCTTGATCCTCAGCCCCCTCCGAAAGTGTTGCTGTATCAGGCCCGAGCCGCAGTTCAGGTGCGGGTTTACCGGATTGGTCATGACCGTATGCCCGTCCTCCCCTTCCGTGTCATCCAGATAGAAGACCACCGAGAAATCCGAGTCGTGGGTGTGCAGCTCTTTCCCGACCTTGCCGATGTTCAGCCAGCAGCCGACCCGACGAATCTCGATGTCCATACGTTCCATCTCGGGGAATGCCTTCGTCACATACTGGTAGAGGGCAAAATCAGCCAGATCAGACAGTCGCTTTAGCTCTGGGCTATCGCCAAAGACATCTTCGCGATGACCGTCTTTAGAAACGACCACCTCAGATACCCTTTTGCTATCTCCGTCACGCTCCTGTTGCTTCTGGGTGATGCGATCTATGAAGGCACGCTCGTCGGCAGTCAGAGGGCCGGTGTAGAACGTGCTGACTTCCCCTACGAATCCGAGTTCATGGTTCATGCGACATTCACCGCTGCAATGAGGTTGGGATTGGAAGGCGCACGGCTAGGACGGCTGTGCTCTCCCTCGAAGGCAATGACATCCGCGCCGGTCAGCATCCGCATGGCGCCTTCGAAGATGCCTTTGGCGTAGTGGTATTCGTTCTCGCAGGTATCCACCCAGTTATCGCCCTTGAGATACATGCATCCGCCGCCGCAGATTTGCAGGTAAGGGCATCCGGCGCAGTCAGGGCGTTCACGCCAGTGCCAGGAGGTGTCCAGCTTGACCTCATCCATCTGGAACACGCTGCCCAGCCCATGTTCGCCGGTCGCACCGACGTTCTGGCAGGTCATGACATTGCCCTTCAGATCGACCGCAATCTTGTCCTCGCGCTCCATCCCGCACTTCTGTCCTGTTGCTGTGTCGGGACGACGATCAGCGATTCCTTGGATGAACTGATAGACACGCTGCTCAAGCCCCTGTGAGCGCCCCTGAGCGCTTTTAAGATTGTCCCTGATAGATGAGACGAGTTTCGCGTAATCGTCGCGAGAGAAGCGCTGTGTGTGCCCCAGACCGTTCTCTTCGTAGTGATTCACGACACCCTCGAAGTTGATCGGGGGATTGGGGTGCAGATGCTCCTTGAACCAGTTCACGATCTCGTTCACATCGGCATTGGCGGTGGTGATCACCGAGTTGATCGAGAAGGAGAACTGCCGCTCTTCGATGAAGCGCTTCACGATCTCGACCACCTGCGGGTCTTCCAGCGGATCAGGCCCGCGCAGAGACTGACCAGGGCCATCGTGTGACATGGCGATGTTGATGTCGTATTCGGTGATGAAGTCGAACTTCTCTGTGTTCAACAGGGAGCCGTTGGTGATCATCGTGAAGGTGGCTTCAGGAAAGCGGCGACGCAGCTCCGGCACCAGCACCTTGAGCTTCTTCCAGTAGACCAGCGGCTCGCCGCCCCAGAACTCGATGCGCTTGGGGGATGAGGTCAGCCAGGAATCGAGGCCATCCAGAAACTCATGCACGTCATCGAGGCCCGTGTGAATCTCGGTGCCGACATGGATTGCCTGGTTGCAGTAGGAACAGCTGTAGTTGCACTTGAGGCCCAGCTGAATCTTGAGGTTGGTCACGTCACCTGTCTTGCCCGGCGGATTCTCGGGGCTGAAGGTCTTGCTCTCGCGCCAATTGCCCAGGCCATCGTTGTAGACCGGCAGTGCATCTTGGCCGTCCGGTGTCGTCAGGGCGTTGGTGCGCTGGTCGTAGAGCAACTGGAAGGTTTCGCCGCTTTCACGTCGCAGGGTGATGGTGAACATAGTCATTCCTTACTTACTGATTTGGCCCTGAAAAGACAGGATGTCGGAGGTTGTGACCTTGCAGTGCTTCTTGGGGGTGTCCACATCGACCATGATCGGGATGCACATTCGCCCCTCGCCCTCGAAGAAGGTGCTGTCGTGAGGAATGTGACCCTCGAAGACCGTCATTGACCCGACGCGAGGCTCGACCTGGAACCAGCCGCCCGTGTAGTAGCTCGGGTTGTTGCACGGCCAGAAGCGCTTGCCCACGTTGGCCGGATCGTAGAAGCGCACGCCACCCCGACGCAGAGCGTTCTCGCTTTCGCCATCCAGATCGACACGCGGGTAGTAGGTGACAACGATGTCGGCCTTGAGGTGGGTGTGCGTGCTGACCCCGATGTTCTCGCCATGACTGCGACGCTGCCACAGCGCATCCCCCATCATCCGAATCTCACCCTCATGCTGATAGCCATAGGCCAGCATCAGGTATTCGCGAACCGCCGAATCCACCATCCGAGTCAGCATGGCGACTTCCGGTGCCCGGCAATCGGTCAGGAAGTTGTGGCGCAGATGCCCCAGGTGATTCGAGGTGTCGCCAATGTTGCGCTCGCCCGCCTCTTCCGTGATCCGGTTCTTCAAGGCGTCCTCGATGGCAAGCTCCGTCAGGCGCTCATTGAACCCCTCCGGCATGTCCCAGTGTTTGTGCATCACAAAGGACGGGAAGATCGTGGTCAGTTCGGTGTGGGTTGGGATTTCCATTCAAACCTCTACGGTAATGGCGTCGATGCCGCGCTCGTTCGCATCCAACCAGCTCAGAATCCGGTGCTTCTCCTTCGACAGCCGGCAATCAACGTCGTGGGTGTTGCTGAGGTGGCAGTTGCCCCGACACCACGTCTTGATCGGACAGGTCTGGCAGTCCCTGGTGTCCACGAATCGACGGATGCGACTCATGACCATGATGTCCTTCGGGCCTTCTTCCAGCGTGCCGACCTTCATGGAGTCATTGACGGTGTGGTGGCAGCCGTAGAGGTTGCCGTCCAGGTCGATGTCGATCTGATGCTTGCCGAAGCACATCGGCACTGCCTCTTCCCCAGGCTTCAGCTTCTCGCGCCAATCCTGCAGGTGAGCTTCCCACATGCCGTGTGCGTGCTTGTCACCCTCGATGCGCATGCGGGCCAACTCCCACAGCTCGGCAACGTGCTCTTCTACATCCTCGTGGTCGATCCACCACTTCTCGGCTGCACCGTCTGTCGAGCGAATCCAGTGCATGTAGGGGAAGAAGGGTCGCTGATACTTGGCCTCCAGATCGCGCACTTTCTCCAGCCAGTCCATCGGTGACAGACAGTTCTTGCGGAACAGGTAGGAGAGGCTTGAGTTATTGAGCTTGGCGACCTGGCCCCAGTTAGGCTCACCGAAGTCTTCATGCATCGAGACGATGACGTAGGCGCCCCACTCGTTGAGCTTCTGGATGTGGTGATCCTTGAAGAGCGAGCCGTTGGTGGCGAACTTCACCATGTCGAACTCGAAGCCCTCAGCCAACAGTCGCTCATGAATCTGCTCGATGGCCTGCCAGTAGACGACCGGCTCACCGCCCCAATAGGCGATCTCGCGAATGTCGTTTGCCTTCATCCAGGGAATGACCTTCTCGAAGAAGGTATCCAGGCGGGGAGCCCTTGGCGGCCCCCGCTGGTCCTCTGGCTCCTGAAGGCAATACCCGCAATTGAAGTTGCAGGCATAACCCAAGAAGACGTTAAGCACTGATGACCTCCACGACCGCTGATCCGAGCTTGGTCACATAGCCTGCGCCGACCTTGAACTTCACTGTTTCACCGGCCGTCAGCCCCAGCGCCATGAACTCGAAGGACACGGTGCCTTCCTGCGTTCGCTTCAGACGGCGCGGCACATATCCAGCACGGGTATCGGCAACGACATCAATCGGCTCCAGCAGTAGCTCGCCGCCCTCCTTGTCGTAATCGAAGGAGGCAGGCCATACCGCCGAGAATGTCAGCGTGACAGTGCCGTTCTCTGGCACCTGATACGTCTCTTGCTCGGGCACCAGCTTGTAAATGCTATCTACCAGCTTGGTGCCGGGGATGCCCTCACCCGCGTCGTTCACCAGATTGCTGATCGGCTGGTGAATCCCGTGACTGATCCCGATGTGGCATGCGTCCTCGAAGCTGCTCGGGGCATACGGGAAGAACACATTGACCAGGGTGCGGGTCTGATCACGGTGACTGCGGAATCGGGCCGAGTAGGCAATCTTGTTCGAGCGCGTGTGCTCAAGGCGGTTGTTGAAGCCGATAGGGGCTGACTTAGAGTCCCCGAGGATGTCGAACAGGGAGCAGTCAACCAGCTCGTCCTCACCCCACAGCTCGGATGCGAGGTTGATGGCGATAGCTCCCATGAAGATGAAGCGCTTGTCGCCGCGCCCGTAGTCATCCGCCGGCAGCCCCTCGATCAACTGAAGGCCCAGATCGCTCGGGCCGAATACTTGATCGGGTCGGTCGGTTCGCAGGTCACGAATCTGCGGCTCCATGACATCCCATGTCGCCACATCGCGGATTTCGTTGGAGAGCAGTGAGGCGTGAGACTCCTCCTGATACTCATCGAAGACCGCATAGACCGCATTGGTGCCGGTGATCTGGAGATAATGCTGAAGCGTGTCGCGCTCGGGATTCTGCTGTTGAAGAAACTTGGCGTTGATCATGGCTTAATCCCGGCACTGGCAGTTGCAGTTGCAATTGCAGTTGCAGTTCTGAAGGTAGCGATCCGTCCTGAGACGCACTGCATCCCCCACCCGCTCGATGTAGGTTTCGGTCTTCTTCACGGTGTCACCGGAACCGTGCGTGTAGGTGTAGCTCGGGGCCGAAGAGGTGACGACGTTCGGGTTCTTGATGCGATCCCAGTCAATGTCGCCGTTGTTGTCGATCACAGTCAGCGAGCCAACTTTGAAGCTCATGCGGCAGTCTCCATCTTGTCGATACGATCAGTCAGGTCTTTGATGGCCTCGACCAGAAGCGCCGTGACGTTGCCGTAGGCAACAGACAGCTTTTCATCCTCATCGGCATGCACCAGGCACGGCAGCACCTCTCGCATTTCCTGAGCGATGAAGCCGATGCTGTCCTTTCCGGTCTTCTTGTGTCGGTAGCTCACGCCGCGCAGCTGTCTGACCTTCTCCAGTGCGCCTTCCAGCGTCTCGATGTCGGTCTTGATGCGGGCGTCAGAAGCGGACGTGATGTCTCCGGTGACGGTCAGAGTGCTGTTGACCTTGAGGTTGCCGGTGACGGTGAGCGTGCCATTGAAGGTGTCATTGGCATTCGAGCGCAGGTAGCTACTGGCACTCAGGTTGTTGAGCTTGGTGGCGTTATCAGCGGTAGAAGCACTGGAAGCGCGCTCTACCAGCACACCTGAATGCTCGGTGTTGCCGTTGTAACCGTGCAGACGCCAGTAGGTGCCGGTGTAGTTGATCTGGACGTTGTAGCCGTTGTCGCTGTCGCTGCGATAGAGGCGGTCAACACCTGGGCGGTTGTTGCTGACTCGCGGTGCATAATCCGAGTCGTGATTGTGCGTGGTGCGGGAATAGCGTGCGTCAGCATCCTGACGCGACAAGGCCGTCTCGGTGGCGTCGGCGATCATTTGCCAGTTGCCGTTGGTGCGCTTGATGTAGAGGCGATCCTGGTCTGTCCGATAGCACGCCGTGCCAACCTCTCCATAGGAGGGGAAGCTGACGCCGGAGTTGTTCGAGATGCCCGATTGGTCGTTATCGAGAAGCAGCTGTCGGCTGTCCTCGATGTTCGTGTTCTCGCTGATGTCGGTAAAGCGCTGCATATCAGTAGCCCGTAGAAGTCCAAGAGATTGTGCCGGCAACCTTCTCGTTGGCGGCGTTGAGCAGGCTGAACACGAATCCTGTCTCGGTGATCGACTCAACCTTCACGATGGAATATTCGCTGATCGAGATGATTGAATGGCCGATCTCAGGCGGGACGGTGTATCGCTTCGAGAAGTTGACCTGCTTGAATTGACCGGCAGCTACAGTCGCCTGGCCCCGATCCACGACATCCGGCATGTCTACGGTGTAAACCAGGCCCGACAGGATCGGCGTGCCCGATTTCGCTCTCACAGAGTGCTTAAAGATGGCCTTCTGGAAGTCGTAGTAGCCGGGGATGAAAGGCCGAAACCCGTCATACCCCGGCGGTGCGCTTGACTCGAACAGGTTCTGAATCGAGTTCGAGCTGGGCATTGAGCCGGATGTCATGATCTTCAGATCAGAAAAAATGCCCTTGAGATTCATGACATCCTCATAAGTAAGTGTTTACTTAGTATATCAGGCCAATTTGATAGCGCTCAAGGTGCCGATATCCACCGTCGCCTCAAGCTCAGCCGTGTCCTGCGTCTCCAGACAGCCCACAAACACCTTCACTTTGCCGCCGATATTGGCTGCGAAGATGAAGTAGTTGTAGAGGTGCTTGAGCGTCAGCTGGGTTGTGATCGTCTTGCCCGATGCTCCCGAAAATCTCAGGCGGCCACCCCAGATGGAAATCGTGATCTCGCCATTGGAGCCAATGAGTCGGCCGATCTGGTTGCCGGCACCCCTGTAGGACATCCACCAGGTCGCGGTATCTCCGTTGCCATCGAAGTTCGCCTGAAGCTCCGACGTGGTGTTGTTCACGTAGATGCCGTAGCCGAATCGCCCGCCTGTATTCGTCCCTGAGTTCTTTTCATGCAGCGAGCCGCTTCCGTAGTCAGGAGCCGAGTTCTTGGTGTCGAGCGTCCAGGCCGCCACGTCGTTCGCCTCCGGCCCGATGTAGGTGGTGATTTCCTTGCTCAGTGACAGGTCATCGCCCTCTTCAGTCGGGAACCAGGGCGTCTTGGCGCTGGTCGATCTCCAAGTGAAGGTCATGTCGGCCCAAGTGCGCTTGTCGGCTGACTTGAGTGCGACGATCTCCTTGGTGACAACCATCGCGTTATATCGCTTTGGCAAGAGCAGCTTCTGGGTGTATTCGCTATATTCGCCGCCATCCGACTCCAGACGACCCGACACGCGATCCATGCCCACTGTGTCACCACCGTAGCCCGCTGCTGTTGCGTCCACCTCGTAGATGGCGTTGTAGCTCTGGCTGCGGGTGACGATCTGGCTTACGCGAGCCGCTGACGTGGACTCGACGCCTGCTGAGTCGTATGCCTTGATCAAATACGACTGCGACTCAGACGCCCCAGCAGGCACCGTGAGCGACGTTCCCGAGACGTGAGCGACGTGCTTCGAGTTCGCCCAGCTGCTCCCCTGACGAATCTCATAGCCCGTCACGTCGATCTCTGGGTTGATGCGCCACTGAAGGATGACCTGATCGCCGTTCTGAACAGACGTGAAGCCTGTCACGATGGACGGTGCCGGCAGTGACAGCACAGCGGTCGTCGGCTCTTCCGACTGCACCCGCAGCATGTCGATGGCCTTGATGTGATAGGTGTAGAACCCGCCCTTCTTCTTCGTGGTGAAGAAGCGGTTCCCTGCGTAGTCCTCGATCAGCGGAGTGCCTGTCTCCCAGGTGCCGCCCTCGCGAATCTCGTAGCCGGTCACGTCGATCTCTGGAGATGCCTTCCAGGTGAACTCGACACCGCCCAGCCCCTTCTCGACAGTGAAATCTTCGACAGCAGCAGGTGGTGCAGATGCGCCCTCTACGGTATGCAGCCAGGTCGGCGCATTGGCGTAGTTGGCTGAGCGGCCGCCGCCATCGAAAGCTACCACCTTGAAGCGGATCGACTCACCGATGGTCGCCTGAGTTGAATAGCGCGTGGAGCCTGCACTGGCTGTTCCGATCTGACGCATCTCGCCGGAGTTACGAGAGGCATAGACCTTCGCCCCCGCATAGTTGCCATCTTCCGGCTGCGTCCACATCACGATCACATCAGTAATCAGGGTGCCGGACTGGAGCGTCAGTTCTTCCGTCACCGTGAGGTCGCGAACCTGCCCCACTGCCGTGACCGGACGGGTATAGATCGGCGTCTCGGTGACGTTCTCGGGATCGAAGACCGTTTCGTTGTATTCGATGAAGCCGACTGTGCGCTTGTGCTCGGCATCGCCGGAGATGCTGGTGATGGACACCGGCTTGGCGACGGCATTCGTGGTGCCGACCATGTAGTTCGAGAAGTCTTCGGGAACGACAGACAGCGGCCCCGACAGCTTCACGGTGTTGGTTGAGCTGACATAGGACGAGATCGTGCGGGACTCGATGACATCGGTATCCCACAACTCAACACTGTCATTCACCTTCAGGCCCGAACTGTCCTCAAGCGTGACCTCCAGATAGCCGCCATTGGACGAGATGTTGCGGATCAGCAGGTCGAGCGAGCCCTTTTTCACGCGCTTGGCCTTCAGAGAGGTCGAGACGCCCGTGATGTAGATCGTGTTGGTGTTTGAGGTGTGGATGCTGATCGTGCCGGTCGCACGCTTGATCGCCGGATGAATGATGAGAAGCGAGCTGCTTTTCGGGGTCGCGCCGATGGTCAGCGGACGATCCACGACGATGTTGGTCTTGGTGGAGCCAGGCTTGGTGCGACCGGACTCGCCCCACTCCGGCATGTCGTGCTGAAGCAGCACCACGTCACCCACGCCACACGCCAGGGACTCGACGGACGCCTCGAAGGAGCCGGACATGACCAGTGCCTCGTTGAGCGCCTTCTGGAAGTGAGCCTCCTTGAGCGCCTGGGCCTGATTGTCGATGCCGATCATGCGGGTGGTGGAGATGCGCTGCACTTCACCCCGCGCCAGGGCGTCTTCATTGACGACACGCACGGTGTTCTGGCGGTTGCCGTCCTCGCGGTCGTAATACTCGACCTCGAACTCGTTGGAGCGCTCTTCCAGGGACTGCCAGCTGAGGCTCAGCGTGCCTTCGAGGATGTTGCCGGTGCCGAACATCATCACCGGGTCACTCTTGCGATACAGCGACAGGCTGATGACGTTGCCGATGGTGGTAAATCGGGCATGGCCGACACGCAAGACCATCTGTGCGGCATCCCAGACGTTCGAGAAGGTGTCGAGCGTGGCATTGAAGGTCAGGTCATTCTCTTCACAGAACTCTGCCCACTCGACGAACATCGGCATGTCCACGCGAGAGATGTCCATTGCCGCGCCGTAGACAGGGTTGGTGATCATGTCGAGCGTGATCCACGCCGGATTGGCCGACCAGCGCTTGCGAAGCCACTTGCCGCTGCGGTCATACTCATTGAGCTTAATGCCGCGCACCAGGGCGGTCATCTGAGGCAGGCCGTTGAGCTGATCGGTCAGGCGAACCTTGATGCCATAGAAGGCCGTGTGGTTGTAGCGAACGCGCTCATTGATGATCTCGGCGACATCAGACAACACCACCTGATCATAGGCATAGTCAGACTCGGCCTCATCATTGGTGCGGCGGATGCGGATGTCGTAGCGAGCCTCGGGCAAGATGCCGGTCATGAATGAGCGACGAAGCGGCTGGCTCGTCTTGGCTGTGATCGTCGGGGACACTTCGTAGTAGGCCGACGCGGTGATGTCAGGATCAGCGCCCTGCCACTCCAGCTTGTATTCATACTCATTGGAGTAGGCATCTGAGGGCATCGCCACATAGAACACGCCATCGAGGAATCCGCGGCCCGTGTGCATCAGGATGGTCTTGGTCTGAGTGTCCTGCTTTGACCAGGCGCTCGTGCCCTTGCGACGGATGAAGATTGACCCCGAGACGGTGACGTTCGTGTCTCCGGTAAAGCTCTGGCTGTATTCGACACGCAGTCGGCCAGACTTCTTCGGAATCGTGGTGTTGGTCAGCTGGCGATACTGCTGGGCCTCCACCGTCGTCCAGCTGGAGGTGCCAGTCTTGCGATACTGCATCTGAAGGCTGACAGATCGGTTTTTCCGCTCGCCATCCTTGTCGTCGATATTGGACAGCCCCTGCGGGAACACTACGTCCATGCGCAGGCCATCGACCTCACCGACAGTGGTGTGGACTGTCCAGTCGGTCGTCAGGGTGTTGCTCTTGTTGACCATCGAGACGCTATCGGCAAACCAGCCCACCACGGACTGATCCGTCTCGCCCAGGCGAACCACCGTCTCGACATCCTCATAGTTCGAGATGGGCTGCTCTTCGATCTGGAAGTCCGTGATGCTCTCGATCTCGCCCTCTGACACCACTGCTTGCGCATAGACGATCTGGGTGTCATCGACGTTCTCGGTCTTGACGTTGACGAAGTTGCCGGCCACTCGGAACTCGCCGTAGACCAGCGGAATCACCGTGTCTTCCGTCTGCGTGTTCTTGGCCCCGTCGATACCGTAAGTCGGCGTCTCGGACTGATCAGAAGGCGAGTTGGTAGAGGGTGTGGCCGGTGGCAACAGCGAGTTCACCAGGACGCCACCAACAGCGGTGATACCGGCAGCCAGGGCAGCGCCACCGACACCCATCGCACCCACTGTCGTGCCCATCATGGCGGCACCTGCATACGGCGCAACGATGGTGATCGCGATCATCGCCACCATGCGCAGAATGCCCTTGCTGTCGCCGCCACCATGAGGAATCGGGACAACCGTGATGTAGTCGTCTGCCGAGGGCGTCACGCTGGCCCAGTCCTCGGCAGCATACGGCTCGGCGTTGACTGACACTGACCACTGTTCAGGGTCAGGCAGCCCTTGCATGTAGTCCGCGAGCGTCTTGCCTTCGGCATAGGCCAGCTTGGCCTCCTGCCTGTCTCGCATATCGAGTGCGTTATAGATCACAACCAGATTGACGAACTTGTCGTCCACCTGCTCGGCTTCAATCAGTTTTGTGCTCATAGATGCCCACCAGACGGGTTTTCCACATTGATAACCGCTCTACCGCAACACCGCCGGCCTGCTCCCAGGCATGAATGAACCTGTCGGGGCCGATGATGATGCCAACGTGGGCCAGAAGCCCCTTCACGCGGAAGTAGACGATTGCCCCTTCCTTGATCCCGTAAGTGATCGGCGGGCCGCTCCTTGGAGTGCCCTCGATTGTTCCCCACGTTCCTTCTGATGCAGGAACGGGGCGCCAGCGCACCCCGTTTTCCGTCTCATCGACCAACAAGTCCTGCATCTTCATGAAGCCGCGGGGTGTCAGAATCTCAGGCAATTCCTTCCCCATCCGACGCCCGACCTCCATGCAGAGGCCGTAGCAATCGTAGGTTCCGTTCTCACCGCGTCCGTTGTATTCAAAGCGTGCGTTCAGAAGATCAGCGTAAGTAACCATTTACTTATCATATCACTGGGAGTTGATCCCAGGGAATGCTCCGAAGTTGGCCTGGTTATTGTGGACGGCACAGCCGTTGGCACCCTGTAGCGAGTAGTCACACGAAGGCAGTGAGCCGGAATACCGACACTGATCGCCCTTGTAGCGCCACTGACAACGATCCTTGCGCTGAGTCCGGCGCGGGATACGCATCGCCAGAGGGTTCTCCATGCCCAGCGTGAAGGACACGGTGTAGTCGCTGCTCTTGGCCGAGGCCGTGCGGACTGAGTAGCGTTCCTTGAACTCCGGCGGCTGACTCATGTTGCCCGTGTTGACGAAGAACAGCGTGACGCCGAACCCGACACCGCCACGATAAATCTGCATGTAGCGGGTGATGACCCCTGTGCGGTCGAAGAACGACAGCGAGACTTCGCCTGGCTGGTCGATCTCGGTCTTGTAGGTCAGGTTGAAGTCGGTGGTGGCATAGAGCTTCCCCTGATAGGTGATGTCGTGATTGCCATTCCGACAGATGCGCAGTGTCTCGACCAGATTGCCGGTCTTGTGGTCGATGACCTCGATCTCCAGCATCGGAATGAACGCCTCCAGGGAGGCGATCTTGTTCTTGTCGATGACGGTGGCGACGGAGTGATGACGGGCCATTTACACCTCCCTCAGTTTGATGCCAGACACGTTCCAGCGACGGGAAACCCCGGTGCCGGAGTATGAGAACTTCAGCGGCTCCATGAACTGCACAAGGATCAGCTCAAGGCTCTGCGGGTTGCGCCAGTAGAACGGCGTGATGATCCCGCCCACCTCTTCCTCGAAATCCTGTAGCTCCAGCTTCTCGGACTCCCTCAGATTGGTGAAGGCGGTTTCAAAGGTGCGACGCCGCGGCTGTTTGAAGCGGGCGCGGGTGATGGTGTATCCGCTCTCCGTCTTCTCGCTGATGGCATTGCTCTCGGAGGACTCGGAATACTTCGATGAGTCCTCCTTGGTCAGATTGGAGTTGCTGCCGAAGTTCGGCATCGTGGCGTAAGCGGTCATTTCATCGCTCCTTTCATACCGTCACGGAAGGTGCCTGGCCGGTTCACTGCCGTCAGCACGACATCGAGGACGAACTTCTCACCATCGAAGCTGCTGCCTGTCTGCTGGGCCTCTACCTGTTGGCCGGATTGGTTGATCAAGTTGAACTGGACGTTGGGTGCCGAGTTGCCGCCCTGCATGGTGACGGGGATGGTGCGGCCGTCTGGCAGCGGCACGTAGGCTTCGGGTCGTGCGCCCTCTCCAAACACGGATACCTGCGGTGAGCGTGCAATCCCGCCGTTGGCATACATGTTCAGCTTTGCAGGGCCGAGTTCTGTCATGACGTTGCCGTTGGCACTGCCGGTGGTTGGGCCGGTCATGATCTGTGAGCCGAATCCGCCGCCGTCTGCATAGCTCGTCGGGCCACCGAAATAGGCGCTCGCCATGCTGGCGCCGATATCCAGTAGACCGGCTGCCGGCTCCACGATGGCTTTCTGGAGGCTGATCTTCAGGATTTGCTCGATGATGCTGGAGGCCAGGTCAGCGAAGTTCAGCTTGCCCTCCTTGACGAACGACGCGAGGCTGTCGGTCGCCTGGCTCATGGCGTCATCCCAGACGTTCACCCAATCTGCCGAGAAGTCGCCCATGTCTTCGAGCATCTTGTCCCAGCTGGACAGAGAGTCGCGGCGGATCTTCTCGATGTTGGCCTCGTAGTTCTCAGCGACAGCGGCCTGCATCTGGGCGATCTGAGCTTCCGGCGCACCTGCCGCCTTCATCTCTTCGATCAGCTCCTTGTAAGCCTTGTGCTCGTTCTCCAGAGCCAGCGTGCTTGCCTTGGCCGCCAGGGCGCGTGACCGAGCGTTGTTGTCGATGCTGGAGGCGGTGTCATTGAGCAGTCGGGTGTAGGCCCGCTCGCCGTCATTGCGTGCCTTCTCCAGACGCTTCACGCGATCAATCTCGGCTGCGACGCTACGGGCAGACGCGGCGATGCGGTCGAAAGCGTTGATCTCTTCCGGCTTCAGGTTCGAGCGAATCTGGCTGATGCGCTCATTGAGCTTGGACAGCTCGGGGTTGGCGTTGGCAATCTTGGCACCGAGGTTGGCCTGCTTGATGCGCAGCGCGTCATACATCTTCTCGATAGAGGCAAGGGCTCGCTTGGAATCACGCTCATCGGTCGGCTTGATGATGTAGGCGTTGGCCTTCGAGTAGGCGTTCGCGAAGTCGTTGTGTGTCTGGTTGACGCGAGCCTCGCGATCCACAAGTGCGGCCAGTGAAGCGTCGATCTCAGCCAGGCGGTTACGGCTTTCGTCCGATTCGTCTTTGGCGAGGGACGCACGCTCGGCATTCAGCTCGGCACGCATCTCCGTGATCTTCGCCATCTTCTGCTCGTAGAAGCGAGTGTTCGCCTCCAGGGTCTTGCGAGTCACCTCATCGACCGCCGCATTGTCGCCGGCAGCAGCCTTCAGCTCCTCATCCATGCTCATGCGGAACTTCTTCATCTGGGCATTGATGGGCGTGAAGGCGACTTCGAGCTTGCGGTTCACGCTGGCCGTCGCACCCTCTACCGCTCGGGTATACAGCCCATCGCTCAGTGTCTCGATAGCCTTTTCTGTCTCGGCAAGCTCCTTCTTGACCTCATCAAGACGCTTCTTGTCTTCAAGCTCCTGCTGACGGCCAGTCACAATATCGCCGCGACCCACCACTCGACGCGGGTTCACAGGCGCATTCATGCGCTTCTCGATGGCATCAAGCTCTTTTTGCAGTGACACCCGCTCATCACGCAGCGTCTTGAGGTCATCGGTGTTGTTCATCATGCCCTGCGTCTTGATGATCGAGTCCCGCAGGTCGTCGATATCGGTGCGCAGAGAGAAGATGGCGTAGGCGGCGGTGCCGATCAGGGCAACGGCCATGCCGATTGGGCCTGCCAGGGATGCGAAGGCCAGACCCATGCGGCCGCTGGCTGCGGACAGAGCTGTCATGGCGGCAGTGTTGCCGGTGATCGCAGCACGCATCGCAGCGCTGACAGAGGTGAAGTTTGCCATTGCGGCAGTGGCAGCGACCTTGTGGCGGGTGTAGTTGGCCGTGGCCACGCCGAGCATGGTGGTAGAGCCAGCGATGCCATTCAGGCCAGCCATCATGGAGGCCAAGCCAGCCGAAATCCGAGAGCTGAGGAACCAGACAGCCATCACCTTGCCGATAGCCAGGAGTGCGTCGCGGTTCTGGTAGACGAGGACGGTGGCGTCACGGAAGGACTTCGCCATCGTCGCCATCGCGTCACTGATCTGGGTCGCAAAGACCTTGGCCTCGGAGCTGACGAACCACTGTGACAGCTCATCCGCCATTTCCTTGACGGTGCTGAAGTAGCTGCTGCCGTCATTCGTGTCGCCTGCGATCACGCCCAAGAACAGCTTCCAGCGGGTTTCCATCGACTGAAGGACACCCTGCCAGGTGCTCATCATTCGAGTGCCGGCACCGTCGTAGTAGAGCGCCATTTCCGCCATCATCTTCTCGATGGCTGTCTTGGACTCCACAGTGCCCGACTCAATCTTGCCGACGAGTTCGGCCATCGTCAGGTTCATGGAGCGCGCCATGATCTGCATGGCATCAGGAACCGCCTCTCCCAATTGCTGACGAAGCTCCTCCATCGAGATTACCCCTTTACCCATCATCTGTTGGATGGCAATAGAGGCACGCTTGAGGATTTCGGAGCTTCCGCCGAACTGGGAAACGGAGTCTGTCAGGGCACGCATGGTGCCGTCGGTGGGGTCGATACCGACCGTCTTGAGCTTGACGAAGGTATCGGTCAGCGCCTCCATTCTGAAGGGGGCGTTCTGCGCGAAATCGGTGATGAACTTGGACGCCGCCAGGGCATCAAGTTCGCGTGCGGCTGTCCCTGATTCCTCGGACATACCGCGCATCATGACCTGCAACTTCTCGATCTCGCCGGCCGCATCCATGATGACCTTCTGCCAGCCGAACGTGGCATTGAAGAGGGTCTGCATGGCCGCCTGGGCAGTGGCGAGGATAACGGTTAGGTCGCGTGTCTTGGCCGCGAAGCTGTCGATGGAGAAGGTGAGCTTGTCTACCTGACCTGATGCACCCCCTGCACCTCCCGCGCGGTTGCCGAAGTTCTTCACCAGCTTCTCGGCGTTCTTCAGACCAACCCTGAAGTCCTGGTCGTCTAGCGACAGGACAAAGGTGATATCACTACTCATCTTGCACTCCCATGAGAACCTTCAGGCGGTTCATAGCGCCCTGTTCCATAGCGGCCTTTTGAATCACAGGATTCCCGACCGCCGTGGACAGCTCGGTCATGTAGTCCTTGATCGCTTCTTGGTCGCCTGCTTGAGCAACGAGGGAGAGTCGGAGTTGGCGCTGATCTTCTTCGGCCTTGATACGGGAGATGTTTCTGTCGAGCATCCAGAACGTCGTCAGGGGCAGGGCATAGACGCTCTCGTGACTCATCGAGTAGAACCGCATGACGCGAGAGATAAAAAAGCCGAGGTCGATGCTCTCAATCCCCGGCTGTTCGTCTGATTCACCTGCCCCGCTTACTTTTTTGCCTGTTCTTCTGCTTCGTTCACGACCTGCTGATCAATGGCAGCGGTGTTGATGAAGTCCAGAAGCGCTTTCAGCTGGCGCATCGTCATCGTGTTGATGACCTCATCGGTGATGCCAGGCACCATGCGACGGATGTTGGTGCGGTAGCTGGCAGCCATTTCGTGTTCGGTGATGGTGCCCTTCTTTTCGCTGGCTTCGAGCTTCTTCTGCTCGGCAGTCAGCTGAATGAAGTCACCCAGGCTGATCTCGCAGATGTCGTAGGTTTCACCCTTGTAGGTGAACTGCTTCACTACGTTGCTCAGCTCGTCGAGATTCAGAATGTCGGTCATAGGTGATCCTTACTGATGGCAAAAAAAGAGGGAGCCAGTTGGCCCCCTCTATGATAAGTAAGTGCTGACTTACATGCCAGCCAAAATTATCAAGCAGATGTGCCGAAGCGGCCCAGGGTGCCGTCGTCTTCGGGGTAGATCATGAACTCGACGCTGTAGATACGCTCTTCGTTGTGGCGGTAGGCGAAGCTGAAGTTGCCGGCAGTGTTCGCCTTCGGGAAGCTGACAGGCTCATCGGAGCCGCCACCGCCAGTCGGAATCAGCTCAAGCGCACCTGCGGTGTCGATCAGGGACAGGCCGACCGCATCCTTCACGACCAGCTGGCCGCTATCCACAGACGATCCCGGCAGTGCCAGACCCAGCAGCGCGATGGTGGTTTCAGCCATCGGCACCGTCACCTTGAAGGTGCGCTTGGTGATGAACTCGTCAATCACAGTCTCGCCGTGCTGATCGACGGTGATCGGATAAGTGGTGGTTTCGACACTGACCTCCACGCCGCCCTTGGTCAGACCCAGAGCAGTGCCTTTGAAAGTGACGTTACAAGCGCCGAGCTTGATGTTCTCGCGAGCCATTATGGCCTCCTGATTCAGTCGATTCGGTAACAGCTAAAATCGAACCTGATCGCGAACTCACGGGTTCCACTTGTTGAAGTGGGGTAAGCCGTAGGCTCGGTCACTGGTCGAATGTGATTGAAGTGATAGCCGTCGAACGTCTGGCTTCTCACTGTCAAAATCTTCATGGCCTCCCGACACAGCTTGAATCCCTCTTCGGGATCGTGGTGCCGGATGACCAGCTCAGTCATGTCGTTGAAGTAGCCAGGCCAATCGGGATCAATCTCGTAGCCTGGGATTGGCGTGTCGATCATTGCCCCGACTTCGACATCTTCGGGGATGTGGTTGAAGAAGATCGGGATGGCATCGAAACCGAATCTGCTCTCCCGAAGTGCTGCGATGATTGCCTGCTCGATCATGGCCGTCGCTTCCTGTTCTCTTCCTGTAGCGCCCGACGCAGCTTCTCGCCGTAGACCGCCTCAATGAAGTTGACGCTTCTGGCAAAGAAGCCTGGGCCGACCCTGAGCGTCTGATCAATGCCGGTGATGGACGCCTGCTTCGCCTTAGATCCCTTGCCCAGCCCCTTGTATTCACCCGACTCAAGGTGCTTGGCGTAGGTCACGACTCGCTGACGAGACACCCCGCCTCCGCGCTTGGGACGGCGACGCCTGGCCTCTGGGTTCAGGAAGATTTCGTAGGTGGTTCGGCCATTGATGCCAGCACCCAGAACCTTCTTGATCCTCAAGGCTTTCTCCATTGATCCGGTGTCTCGGTGCATCTGAAGCTCAATCCGCTTTTTGGCTTCCTCGGCGGCTTTCTTGAGGATGTCGTATGACTTGCGGTTGCTGCGCTCCAAGATGTTTTCGAGCCGGACAGTGGTGCTCTTGATTCCCTTTACTTCGAGGCCCATGCGCTCAAGCTCACTTCGTTGTGATCGTGCCTACCCATGATGTTGAGTCGAGGTTCGATACCGACCACTTCGAGGGTCATGCCCATGATCTCAATCAGATCGCCGGTATTGATCTCGACACTGGGCGGCAGTAGCACAATGGAGTCGGACTCGACCTCCTGGCCCCTACCGCGTGACGCCGAACTATCCGCTCGAACCGAAGTCTTCACCCGAGAGTTCTTCAGCCGGACAACGCTGCACCTGACGCGGCGAGAGTTGCCATGCTTTTCCTTTCCCCAGGCATCGAATCCGGTTCTTTCCTTGACAAAACAGAACGTATTTGGTCGGAACATGATTCATTCTACCTACATCGCCATTAAAAGTAAGCACTTACTTACGAACAGGAGCCAAATATCTACGTGCCTGTGGGTGGAAGTGCTGCTCTCTGTTCACCTCGTATTCGTCACGCTCCATGACGCCCTGAATCTCGCCGTCGAAGCCGTAAACCGTGAACTGCTGAGCATCGGACATCATGATGATCAGGTCGATCAGCACCGTGACGCCGAGTCCTCTGATGTGCAGCTTCGTGAAGCGCTCTGACTGCGATTTATATCCTCTGGAGTCCATCGACAAGGATTTGTTGCTATCGACGCTCTCACGCGCTCTCAGGAGCGATGAGGACATGTCCCAGTCGTTAGCGTCGCGCATGGATCGTGCGAGCAGGGAAATCCTGCGCATGTTGAGATTCTGGGTTTCGACGCGGCGCCGGGCATCTGCATCGAGCCGGTCTAGGGTGAACTTCAGGTGACGCTCGGCCACATCGCGAATGTCACTGCCGGCCACCAGACCAACAATATGCTCGGCATGAGCGATAGACAGTTGGGTGATCTGGACGGCAATGTCCTGAATGGCCGCTGCTCGGGCCTGATTGGCACGCTCAAACTCGGTTGAGGCACTGCCGATCATGCTGCCGATCAGTCCTCTCGTTCTCGTGGTCTGAATGGCCCCTTCCTTGGAGCCAATGAGTGCCTGGGAAAACGTGTGGTCTATGTCGGCCGCACGCGCTGCCAGGGCGTCGAGGTAGCTGAAGTCTTCATCCACGGCGAACCCTCCATGCCGTGTCTACCCAGCGCTTGACGTGAGACATGGCGCGATTGCTGATGATGGTGTCCATCGGCCGGCCTGAGCGGAACATCTGACTTGTCTCACCGACCGTATCCGACAGCACGCCGCTCTTGCGCTTCTCCTGTGCCGAATCACCACTCAGCACCTCATTTGCCTCCACGACCAGCGCGAGCTTCACGTCACGCAGGAAGCGCGGCGGAAGGTCATCGAACTGCTCCTTGGTCATTCCCTCGAAGCCATAGGGAATGATGTCGGCAATGGCTTCGAACTCGACGTGATCGAAGGGCTCTTCGGTGAACAGCTTGTAGCGCAGCTGCTTGAGGCGGTGGGTGGCTTCAATCAGTGCCCGGCGACGATCATCTGAATCCGCGGCTGACCAGTCATCCACCCCGAAGATATCCATCGACACCAATACGGCCTCGTTCACCGTCATGAAGGAATCGGTGGGCACCTCAAGCTGGCTGGACTTCTGAATCAGGACGGATTCGAAGAACTTGAACCGCTCCTGATCCTGACCGAACACCACAAGCTCGACGGTGAGCATCTTGCGGCGCTCGCCTTCTGCCAGGGTGGTGATGGTGTGAGAAATGTCGATCTCGGCGTGCGTGTCATCCCCGAAAACCTCCAACCTGCTCTCGGGGACAACAACGACGCCAGCGTGATCGACGATGCGATAGGTGCCCTCTTGAGGAATGCCGACATCCTCGATGTTCACCTTCAGTGCAAACGACTCTCCGGCGTCATAGATCTTCATGATCAGCTGCTCGGGCTGTCGCTGAGGATCAGGCTTTGGGTTTCGAGGATGCGGTCAATCAGCTCAACGATGGAGCGGCCGGTGACACCCATCGGCTCAGCAATTTCACGCAGGCCGGCGATGCCCTGGTCATCCGCGATGGACTCCAGCTGCTCTCGGGTATAGCTGGGGCCATCCGCCAGAACGATGCCCTCCCCGAACGGCAATTCACCGAGCGTTTCTAAGCCGACCGTCTCGTTGACGCTCTCGGAGATATCCAAGTTGATCTTCACGGCATCGCCCAGGATCACGCGGCGGTTCTGGATGTGCTTGACGCCCGCGCCAACCTGTTGCCCTTCGAGGTCTTCGACCTTCATGGAGGCACCGATGATTTCCACCTCACGCGCGGACAGGTCGCGATCACTGACGCCATCAGTGAACCCAATCTCATACATCTTGCCGGTGTAGTTGCTCAGCGCCGGCTCTACGATACGCACCTTCATAGCACTCTCCTGATGGTAAGAAGGGGCAGTGAGTTTCCTCGCTGCCCCTAAGTCACTACTTACTTACTCTATCGGCTCAAAAATTAGCCGACCAAGACCTGATCGACAGTAGCCAGGGACTTGGTGGACTTCAGAGCCAGACCGGCATACCACTTCACGCGGTAGCGGATGGCATCCTTGTTCTGGAGGGTGCCGATTTCTTCCATACGGACACCAGCAGAAGCGCCACCGAAGATACCGTGCAGGCCGTCAGACTCGTTCAGGCGAGCAGCGACGATGGTGGAAGACTTCTTGCCAGCATTGTCAGTCACCGGCAGGAAGTCGTTGACCAGGATCGGCACGCCGTTATGGGTCAGCATCGGGCGACCGAAGTTCTCCATCATGACGTGGGCCGGCTCCAGGCCGCCGGTAGCACGCAGCAGGGCACGCAGAGCGCGGATGTGAGCAGAGGTCATCATGATGGCATCTGCACCATTCGGCACGGCGTCCAGCAGCTCATCCAGCATGGTGAAGGACATAGCGGCTTCGCCACCGGCAATCACCTGGCTCGGATCGACCAGCTTCAGGACGCCATCGAAGGACTTGGTGTCCACGGTGGAGTCGCCCTGAGCCAGAGCACGACGGAACTTGCGAGTGATGCCTTTCGCCTTGCCCTGCAACTGGATGGCGATCTGGTCGTTCAGGTCGCTTTGAGTTTCAGCGGTGAACTTGTCGATATCCACGTCGCCCGCGAGGATGCGCAGCTTGGTGCTGACTTCCTCGAAGGTAGACGCGCCTTCCGGCACAACATCATACGGGCTGAGGAAGGTCGCTTCGCTCAGGCCGCCTTCACGGATGTAGTCGTAGGACTTGCCGGAGGTGCCGACGAACGGCAGCACTGCCAGCAGGTCTTCCTTGTCGATGATCTCTTCGATAATACCGCGCTGAAGATCCGTTTCGGACAGTTTCGCAGCTTCTTCGACCAGCAAAGGCATAACTCTTACCTCTCAATCACTTGGATAAAGTTGAGGCGAGGCCGGCAGAGATTCGACTGACGCCAGCGGCGACAGACTTACTCGGGGCACCCGCTTCGGGCTTGTTTGATCCGACGCCAGGCTTTGCCTTTGCACGAATCAGTGAATCTCGCTCAGGATCGGCATCGACCAGCTTTTTGATGGCAGCGTCGAAGTTCAGAGCTTCGCCACGTCCATCGACCAGCATCGTGCGATCCTTGGCTCCGGCAGGCTTGTCGTAGGCCACGACCTGACCGTCCTTCACCTCGAAGTGGCTTCCGTAGACGACACGAGCCTTGCTCGGGGTCAGCAGCAGCTCGTTCGTAATGAACTGTGAGTTGCTGAAGTCGGAGCCGATGGTCATGTCCTCGATCTGCTTGGACAGGGCCGACTGCTTCTCCAGAAGCTCAGAAATCTGGTTGTCCTTCTCGCCCAACACCTTCTGGTGCTCACCGACGATGGTTTCCTTCAGGCGATCCCACTCACCGCGCTTCTCCATGTCCTGCTTTTCGCGCTCAGCCTCTTGGGCTTGACGCTCTTGCTCAGCGGTAATGAGGGACTGGATACGCTCAGGAGTGACATCACCGAAGGCTTTCAGCTTTGCTTCGAGGTCTTTGGCGAGTTGCTTCTTCGCCATGACTTCCTTGAGCAGCTGCGCTTCGCGATCTGTCGGCTTGTCAGCTTCGGACTTGTCCTCCGCCTTCTCACCGGACTTGTCGTCACCGGCACCGCCGTTTTCCGCGCTGTCACCGATTGCAGGCTTGCCTTCGGGGGCTTCCTGGGAACCGGCCGTGCCACCTGCGGAACCTTCGCTGGTAGCGGCATCCATCAGGCTGTTGTTGAGAAACTTCATGAACCAGGGCATTGCGATCTCCTACGGCCTATCTCTTGGCCTGTCGGGGTTTGTGTGGTGAGACGGTCACTTGCTCACCCACTGTTGGGCACTGCTTGAGTCGTCTTCCTCTGGCTCCTGCTCTTCGCTCTGGAGGGCGAAGGAGGGGCTGAGTCCGACCGGCTCGGGTGCTGCTGGGTAGCTCTCCAGCTCTTTCTCGATCTCGCGACGGATATCCGCCTTGAGGTGCGGGAAGAGCTTGTCGATCAGCGCTCGCATCTGCTCACGACGCACCACGTCTGGCGCTTCGATCAGCATCAGGCGCTCACTGATGGAGAACTCTTCGGTCAAGCCACGAACGTCATAGGACTCGGGATACTTGACCAGCTGTAAGTCACCGCTTACTGCGACATCTAGGCCAGCGTAAAGCTGCACCAGTCGTGCAATCTCGTTCTCGGCCTTCTGAAGAGCGCGGGACTTGGCAGCCAGCAGGGAATTGACCCGCTCGAAGTCGTAGGCTTTCGCCACACCCGAGCTATTGTCGATTCCCTGGCTGTTGTCTGCCTTGGTGCGTTCGCCGGCAACGCCGACTGAGTGGTAAATCTCGTTGATGATCTTGGAGATCACATCGACGATGAGGTGGGCCTGCTTCACGTCAGGAGACAGATAGAACGGGCCACCGCCACCCTCGCCGTCGTAGACGAACACACGCTTGGTGCCCATCTCGACCATCTTCTGATAATCGTCTTCACCAGGGGCCAGGTTCTGAGCCGGGATCGCCAGCTGCGAGAAGGTCTGGTCTTGGATGATGGCGTCCAGATTCGAGAGGTAGTTAGCTACCGCTCGGTCGAGATAGGCGATGTCGTTGATCAATGCAGGAGAGGCGTAGGCCGACTCGTGGTTGCCCAGTGCATCAAGCGGAACGATAGGAACGACGCCGAGAGCATTGTCGCCCTCTTCCTTCATCACGTATTTCATCTTCGTGCCTTCAGCTTCCTCGGCGATCAGGAACCATTTCTCTTTGGTCCAAATGCGCCAACGCTTCTGAACGCTGCCGGATGAGGTGAAGGGGTCGTCATCGTCACGCTTCGGCTCGTAGATCAGTGCCCACAGCATTTCACCGTCGTCATCAAAGCCCATGTCGAGCATGTGAGTCGGGGGAACGATGTAGGCGTAGACCTGTGCGCCGGAGGCTTTCTGGTCAGCGACCGAGATCGCGCCTTCCTGTCCCAGATTGGAATCAACGACTATCCAGATGCGGCCAAAGGTGGAGGACTTGATGTCCGCCTGCTGCATGAATTGCTCAATCGTGCGCCCGTCACGAGTTGCCTTCTTCCAGAACTCACCGAGTTCCTTGGACGGCTCTTCCTGGCGTTTCACTTCGCCGCGGAAGGTATACTTGTTGACGAGGTTCACGATCTCGCGAGTGTGATTGAAGCGGTAGGCCCGAGTCAGACGGTCTTTGTGCTCATTGGAGCCTTCCTTGTGGTATTGGAAGAGATTTTCATCAAACCAAGACCGGCCACCGTTGTAGGTCGCCTCAAGGAAGTTCCAGTGCTTCACCAGCCCGTCGTATTCGGGGTGACGCCGCTCAATTACCTTCTTTAGATTCATGCGTTCCACCCTGTAGCCATAGGCAAATATTCAACCATAGGCATCGAGATAAGTAAACACTTACTTACTATGTAATCAATAAGACATACCCATAGCGCGGCGTTTCTTCAGGGGATGCTCTATTTCGATGCAATATCCCAACGCATCCGCCGCGTGCTCGACCCCTGCCGCCTTGTCCACGTCACGGCTGCCGGGCTTGTAAAGCGTCTGCTCGAAGGCCGCAATCGTCTCCCGACAGGACTCGTTGACCCTGAGTCGAATCTTGCCGGTCGTGGTCATCAGCATGGAGTTGACCGAGTTCACGCGATCCGCAATTGGCGGATGTTTGCGCTTGTGCTTGATCTTCTTGAAGCCGCGATCACGGAAGATATCGAGGTCGGTTTCCCCTCGTGCGTGCTGTCGCTGTCCGCCTGCAGGATCGGGATAGATCGTGATGTTGTGCTGCCAGCGCCAGAACTTGCGCTCCAGTGCGTCACAGACCTCTGCCGTGTTGGACGAGGGAAGCACGATCTCGTCCACGATCCAGACCTCTCCGTTGGGCTGGGGCTGCATGACCACCGATGACATGGGGTCGATGTTGAAATCCTGCCCGATCCAGATAGGCAGCTCGGGATTGAACTCGAACTTGCCGGTATGAATTGTTCGGTCAAACGGGTAGTAGACCCGTCCTGACATAGTATTAAACGATGCCTCATACTCTTGCTCGTAGGACTTAGGGTCCATATCGGCACGAGCGGCTTCGATTTCCTCCACCGGAATGAACGGCGAGGTTGAGGTTTTGAACTGCCACGACTTCCACTGGCCCTGGGCCTGCATTTCAGGCCGCTGGCCGATCTTCCACAGCTCGTAGAGGTAGTTGAACGCTTTAGGTGTGCCGATGATCATGGCACCGCCTCGGGTGGAGGAAAGCGTCGGTCGAATGACCTTCACCCACACATCCGCCTTCATATCCTGGAACTCATCGAGCACCACGAAATCCAGGGCAACACCACGGAGGGTGTCGGGGCGGTCAGCGCCTTTCAGTGACACCTCGGTGCGGTTCTTCAGCGTGACGGTCAGGGATGAGTGGTTGACCTTGCTGATCCACTTCTTCGGGATCGAGTCGAGCATTTCATCCCACATGATCTGCTTCGCCATGCGGAATGTCGGCGCGATATACCAGACGCGGGCACGCGGCTTCATGGCAGCCCGAAGGATCATCGTTCGGGACAGTGCGGTCTTTCCCCAGCGTCGGCCGGCGACCACAACCTTGAATCGGTGCCGAGAGGAATAGACCTCCATCTGCTTCTTGTGAAGCGAGAGGTCAACGATGGCAGCCATCAGTCTTCCTCCCCCTCAACGACCAAGCCTTCTTCCTCTTCGGCCAGGTCTTCGAGGTAAGGCGTCACGTCACCCAGCTCGATCTCATCGTCTTCCTGCGGTGCCGACTGGGCATCGCGAATCGACTGGATTTCCGAGTCGGTCAGGCTGCGAACCAGCAGTTCGGGGATTTCGTCATCCTCGGCAAGCTCTTTGTCGAGTCCGGTGATGGCGAACTGACCGACGCGCAGCTTTTCGAGGTTGCTGATGAGCATCCCGAGTGCCTTGAGGTCTGGCTGTGCGGAAAAGGCACCTGGCCCCTTCATGGCATCGCCGATGACCTTCAGGTTCATGTTGCGGATCGTCTCGGCGGTCTTGTAGTAGGTTTCGCGGACGTGCTCGGCCCGTTCTGCCCACTTGTCCTGATTGCTGACGACCTGCTGGACGATCTCTTCCTCTACCCGCTTATCGACCTGGCTCTGGCCCTTGACCACGCCGTCCTTCTTGAATCGCCGCGACAGGGTTTCGCGGGTGACGGCAAACTTTTCCGAGATTTGCTCAAGGGTGAACTCGCCGGATGCCCACATTGCGCGTGCTTCCGTCCACTGCGCAGGGGTCATTCGCTTTTTGATCTGTTCAGTCATGCGTGATGTGCTCCATATCGCTCAGGGAGCGCGCTGACGACGTTTTCTGCATCCAGACGAATAAACACTCGTCTTTCCGCTTATCGCGTCTCAGAACGCTTTGTTCGCGTTGGCAGGAGCAGCAGCACAATTGTTTGGGAGGTCGTGCCGGGCGCGTCCATTTTTCATCCGAGGGTTTTCCCTCTTGGACGCGTCCGATATCTACTTCTTCTGTTTATCTGTATTACTCGGAAAGGGGTTTTATATAGAGGGAGTGAGGCACTCGATGCAAAAACTCTGCCTCACATCCCGAGCATGGTTTTTCCGAAGGCTGTGATGATGAATGTCCGGCGACGGCGGCCCCGCCGCGTCTGGGTTTCCCCCTTCTCCACCATCCCCTTCTTGATCAATGCTCGGATGCTGAATTGCAGGGATTCCTTGGTGGTCTTGTAAGGCAGAGACTCAATCAACTGGTTCATGTCGATATCGACTCCGTAGACCTCGGCATGGGCACGGATGGTGGAAATGATCTGAATCTGCTTTTCGGTCAGTCGATGGATGCTCATGCGATATCTTCCATGCCGGCAATCTGGGCCAGCTTCTCAATGTTCAAAGGGTCTTCGGTGGATTGCAGGTCGAACGCAACCAGCGGAATGCGCTTCGGCAGCTCAGTCCCGTAGTCGGGATTCTTGTAGGCGCCGTAGAGGGGGTTGGTGAAAATGAGCCCCTGAATCTTGGCGATCAGCTCTCTCGGCGTGTAATCCAGGTCATCCAGACTTCGCCCGAGATTGCGGCCGGTCTTCTCCAAGGAGGAACAGGCGTAGTAGAAGCTCGTGAGGTCGCGCATGGCCTTTCGGAACAGTGCCGGCGGCATACTCTCAAGCTCTTCAATCAGCCCTTCGGTGTTGTAGGGGTGGTTGTCGAGGTAGCGAGCCATGATCGACACGCCCTTCTGGTAGTTCTTGTTCTGGATCGGCTTGGCGAACTTGAAGCCAGCCTTCATGGCGAACGGAGAGAACTTGGACATGGCCGACTGGATTTCCATGACCTGACGCGGGTGCATACGTGAAGCCAGATTCAGCATCCGGTAGCTGACACCAATGCCGCGATACTTCGTGTCCACCACGGAGCGGTTGATGATCGCGAACAGGTCATTCACGAACTTGCCGCGTGCGGTGTTGGTCAGCCGGCTTCCACCTGTCGGCTTGATCTTGGGGAACATGCGGTGCCGGGGTTCCAGCAGCAGCTTCGGATAGGCCGTGACGACCACCCCGATCAGCTTCCCGTCGAGCGTGCAGCGGTAGTAGGTCTGCCCGAAGCTGTCGGCCTCGGTCTTGTAGTGCAGGTCATGAAGCGACAGCCAATCCTCTCGGGTGCCAGGCTCCACCACCATTCGCTCCAGCAGCGAGAAGTGCTTGGGGTAATCCGCCGCGGTCTTGCGAGTGACGGTCGTGGTGAACTCAGACATTCATGCCCTCCTCTGGGAACAGCAGCTCCCGCACACTTCTGGCAATGAAGCCCTGGGTGTAGGCATAGAGTTCGTGGTTCTCGACATCGAACCGCACACCGAACTGATCGAGCACACAGACGGTGCAGTGCAGCGCCTCATGCCAGATCACATCCTCGGGGTAGTCCACGCCGTGCTCGTCGCCCACGCAGATGACATGGACGCCCTCACCGCCTCCAAGGTCTTCTGCGCCATAGAAGCCCATGACGTAGCGAGCATCGGGCGGGTTGGGGGTGACACCGAAAATCTTCTCGAACTGGCTACAGAAGGCAGAGACGCCACGGAACAGGAAGACCTCGGCACCGAACGGCTCGATGGTGATCACCTTTGCCCCGGCACGCTTGGCCTTGCGGTAGACGGAATCGTGATAGCGGCGGTCATTGCTCATCAGCAGTCCTCTCCAGGCTCACCTTCGCCTTGTAGTCCTTCTCGATGACCAGGCTCGGCTTCAGGTCAGCGACCAGATCGGTGTGAGTCGTCGCGACGATGACCATTGCGCCGACCTTGCGGGCAGTGCGCTGGACGTTGAAGGAGACGACCTTGGCGGTATCGCGATCCAGCACGGCGCAGAACTCATCAGCCACCCAGACATCCGCGTTGGATTCGATGACCTTCGCCAGACGGAAGCGGTAGCGCTGGCCGTCCGACAGCTGATTCGGCTTGCGCACCAGCAGGTAGGCATCATTCAGGCCCGCCAGGGACAGCAGACGGATGGCGTCGTTCGTGTCCTTGCCGATCTGGTCGACCAGCGGGACATCCTCGAACTGGATATCGTCGAGGTTGGCGACCTTGTAGCCGCGACTCATCATCTGGGACGCCAGCTCGCGCAGCACAAGCGACTTGCCGGAGCCTGACTGGCCGTTGATGTAGATGACATCGCCCGCCTGGGCCTCGATTTCGAGGTTGTCGTAGATCACGAAGTCACGGTCTTCCAGACCCAGGCCAAATGCCTCAGCGACCTCAAGCACACGATCGGTCTGCTCGACCTTCGAGCTGAAGCGCTTGTCGATCACCATGCGTTCGATGTTGTCAGTCATCGCTTACTTACCCTCTTGGCCAAATAAATGAGTCTCGGCAAAGGCGATGAATGCCTCCATGCCCGACTTGCCGGTTCTCTCTTCGACATCTGCCATGAAGGCAACGATGCTGCGCTGGTGACGAGCCGGCACCTTGCGGAAGCCCAGCAGATCGGTGATCGCGACCTCTGCGTTCTTGGCCGCCTCAACCGCTTCATCGTGCTTGCGACTGGATTCCGCCATTTCCTCGTCCAGATCGGTCAGCATCTGCTCGGAGTTGAAGTTGGCCGTGAGGTCTTCGGTCAGCACCGACCATTCCTTCTGGTCAAAGCCGATCAGCGGGTCTTCGTCGATGTCGAGAAGGTGGGAGATTTCTTCCTTCATCATCACCACGTCGTAGTCCAGCCCGACCGACTTGTTCTCTTCGATGCGCCAGCGCTTCACCTCATCGTCATTGAGGTCAGCGCGGATGATGACCGGCACTCGCTCAAGGCCCAGCTGACAGGCCGCTTCGCGACGACCGTGCCCGGCAATGATGACCATGTTCTTGTCGACCTGGATGGCATTGCCCTTGGAGAAGCCGTAGCGCTGCATCAGGGTCTTCAGCGTCTCGATGTGACTCTGCGGGTGCTTCTTGACGTTCATCTCGTAGGGCACGAGGTCTTTCGGATTGAGGTAGACGATTTCCTGTTCCGGCTTACTCATCGAAGGCTCCTACCAGGTGAACCAGGGCGTCACCTGCGTTGGTCATTGAATCTTCGTCATTGAACCCCTGCTCGGCCATCACGCGACCCACGACAGCCTGCACACGGGCCACATCGTCCATCGCGACACGGAAACGCAGCACTTGGTGGGTCTGTAGCGGGGCTTCGCGCTTCTCAGTCGTGCGCTCGACATCACCGATCTCGTCCTCGGGGTCGTCATCGAGGGAGTCGAGGTCGATGTCCGTCACCGACATCAGCTTGTCGAGGTCTTCGCTGGAATACGGCATGAAGGAGGCAAGATCGACCTCGCCGGAGGCAGCCAGCTCGTCCATCAAGTTCGCCAGCTCGAATGCGTCGTCCTGACCGTAGCGCCCGTTGTCCAGCAGCATCAGCTCCTTGGCACGGTCATCGGAGATGTAGCCGATGTTGTGGACGGCCACGTCCGTCAGCCCTTCCTCGATGGCGATCTGGACGCGGTGCTCGCCCCCGATGATTTCCAGCTCGCCCAGATCGTTCTCTCGGGCGACGATGGCGCCGATCAAACCATTGCGGCGGATGCTATTTCGCAGCTTCTCGACGTTTTCTGCCGACATCTTGTTGGTATTGAACGCGTTCTTTCGCAATTTTCGCGGATCAATCTTTATAACTTCGCTCATTGTGATAAACTCTGGAGTAAGTATTAAGGACGCGTGTTTTACGCGATATCATAAGTAAGCGATTACTTACCAGAAATATAAGGCAAAACGTAAGCGAGGAACAGCCCATGAGTTCTGTTATTCGCATCGCCCGCAACGCCAAAGTGGCGCAGCTGATCGACGGTGGTGCCGAAGTGAAGTCAATCTTGCAGTCGCTGATGTCGTATCAGGCGGCCGGCGCGGAGTATTCCAGAGCGGCGAAGGACGGAACCTGGGATGGCACCAGCACCTTCTTCGAGTGGGGGCCAGGCCGATTTCCCGCAGGATTTGCCAAGCCTGTCGTCACGGAGCTGAACAAGCGTGGCTACCAGGCACAGCTCGTCCAGAAAGCAATTCCGGCACCGCTTGGCCCCGAGCGTCCCGAGATTGACGCGTTCGGCTACACTGAGGCTTATAGCTATCAGCCGAAGGCCGTGGATGTTCTGATCAAGGAAGGACAGGGGATTTTTCAGTGTGCTACCGGCTGTCATGCGAAGGGTCAGTTAGTATTGATGTTTGACGGCTCGATGAAGGCGGTGGAGGACGTAGAGGTCGGAGACATGATGATGGGGCCGGACAGTCGCCCAAGGAACGTGATGAGGCTCTGTCGCGGCAGGGATCAGATGTATCGGATCACTCCCAATCGCACAGGTAAGCCATTCGTCGTGAACGGTGAGCACATTTTGTCACTTGAGCAGACGACGCTTCCAGAGAGGCGACCGGAAAGCATCTACAACGGCGTGTGGCGTGAGCTGACCGTCAACGAGTATTTGGCCGAGAGCAAGACGTTCAAGCACATTCACAAGCTGCATCGCAGTCGCGGGATTGAATTTGAGAGCGACGACCTGACCATAGAGCCGTATTTGCTGGGGGCGCTGCTTGGTGACGGGTCGATCAAGAAAGGGACTCCGGCGGTCACTACAGAAGACAGGGAGGTCTTAGAGTATCTTGAGGCTGCGGCTGCAACCTACGAGTCGATGAGGGTCACTACATCCCACAAGGAAGAGAGGTCTGCCAAGACGTATCGTCTGACTGCCGGCAAGCGAGGCGGCTGCGTCAGCAACCCTCTCACCGACCAGCTAAAGGCCCTTGAGCTGTGGGGATGCGGCAGTCACGACAAATTCATCCCGCACGCCTACAAGGTGGCTTCAGAGACGGATCGACTGAAGCTGCTAGCGGGACTGATCGATACCGACGGCTCTGTTCACAACGGCTGCTACGACTATGTGAGCAAGTCAGAGCGGCTGACGGACGACATTGCCTTCGTGGCTCGCAGCTTGGGTATGGCGGTGCATGCGAGCGTCAAGACCATCTCTTCGGGCAAGTATGCAGGTAACGTCTACTATCGATTGTCGATCTGCGGCGATGTATCCAAAATCCCCGTCCTGATCGAGCGCAAGAAGATCGATCCGCGTCGCCAAAAGAAGGACGTGTGCCTGACTGGATTCAGCGTCGAGGCGCTTGGCGAGGACGACTACTACGGCTTCCAGGTGGACGACGACAATCTGTATCTGCTGGATGACTTCACCATCACGCACAACAGCGGCAAGTCTCGGATCGCCAATATCGCCGTCTCCCGCATCCGTCGCCCTACCCTGTTCCTGACGACTCGCTCGGTGCTGATGTATCAGATGAAGTCGGCCTTCGAGGAGTCCCTTGCCTATCAGATTCAGCAGGGCGATCACTACTGGAAAGGCAAGAGCGTCGGTGTCGTTGGGGATGGAGAATGGAATCCTCGCCGGGCAATCACCGTCGGCATGGTGCAGACCCTCGTGGCTCGACTGAAGGGGCCGGATCGCTCAAAGCCAAAGGCTGAGCAGGAGCGTCAGCAGAAGGTTCGGGATCAGACCCTGCGCTTCTTGCAGATGGTCGAGTTCGTGGTGCTGGAAGAGGCTCACGAGGTCGGCGGGGACAGTTACTACAACGTCATGCAAGCGTGCAAGAATGCTCGTTACCGCATGGCGCTGACGGCAACGCCCTTCATGCGGGATGACCAGGAGTCCAACATGCGACTGCTGGCCTGCACCGGCCCTGTGCTCATTCGTGTGACGGAAAAGATGCTGATCGAGCGCGGTGTGTTGGCAACCCCTCACTTCCGCTATCACACGGTGGATTACGAGGTTGATCGGGACGGACTCGATCTAATGAAGGAAAAGAGCATATTAAACACTCGCCTGGGCAGGTCTACTCCTTGGCAAAAGGCATATAAGTTAGGGGTGATTTACAATAAGATCAGGAACAACCTGATCGTGCATGAGGCAGCAAGAGCCGCAGAACGGGGAATGCCGGTGATGATTCTGGTGTTGCAGAAGAATCACGGAAGGCTTCTTGAGAAGCGTCTTTCTGCCGCAGGCATCAAGGCGAGCTTTGTCTTTGGCGAGTCCAATCGTGAACAAAGGCAAAAAGCGCTCGATGACTTGCGTGATGGGAAGACCCAAGTGCTCATCGGGTCTACCATCATGGATGTAGGTGTGGATGTGCCCGCTGTGGGATGCGTAATCCTGGCGGGTGGGGGTAAGGCTGAGGTCGCCTTGAGGCAGCGTATCGGCCGAGGACTTCGGGCAAAGAAGCATGGCCCGAACGTGGCATTCATTATCGACTTCATTGATCGCGGCAACGGTCACCTGAAGGGTCATTCGATGGAAAGACTGGCTATCGTCCAGAACACGCCTGGCTTTAGCGAGAACGTGATCTACGCCCCTCAAGACTACGACTTTGCCGGTCTTGGCCTTTGACCCATACATCTGCGAATAACTAAGAAGGGAATTGAATTGTGAGCGAGAAAAAGGTCGTTACTGCCAACCTAACCATGAACTGCGACGCGCACGGAAAGATGCGCAAGCTGGCAAGGAAGACCGGACTGACTAACAGGGAAGTGATCGAGGGGCTTCTGGAAGGTTTGACCGAAGCCCAAGCCGAGGAACTTCTCTCATCCAAGGTCGAAGAGAAGCAGAGCGAGAAGCAGAATCGGATCAACCTGAAACGCGAAGTCGGCTCCATGAGCCCCGAGCGGGTAAAGGAAATCCTGAAGATGCTTCACAAGAACGAAGACTGATTCAGGAACGAACAAGGGGCGCAATGAGCGCCCCTTTTCTATGCCTGTCTGTCAGCCTATCGGGTGTTGTGTAGCGCCTGTCGGAACCCCAGCAGGCAGACCCAGTAGACGTAGAACATGACCGACGAGCAGATCATCACCAGCGGCACCCCGAAGTAGGCCCAGAGGTTACTTTGCACTTCCAGGCCGTAGCCTTTCGACAGGATCAGCACTGGCCCCCACAGCACAACGGAAGCTGCCCCCAGCAGACACATCGCCCCGGTGCTACCGAACAGCACAACCAGAATCAGTCGGATCATGCCTCACTCCTCGATCAAGAACAGGGTGATGCCCAGACCAGCGGCAGCACGCTGGAACCGCGCCAGATAACGCTCTTGGTTGTGACCCACGATCAGCAGAACCGCCGGCTTCTTGCCGGTCATCGCTGCGTAGTAGAGCGCCTGGCCGATGGCCTCAGCCCACTTGTTGTCGAAATCCACCTCAACGGCATACTCCGGCAGCAGGCAGTCCACCCGAGCGCGATCCTGAAGGACATATTCAACCTGCCCTTCTCGCTCGCCACACCACTCGTTCTGATAAGCAGACTCGCGCATGGCGCCATGAGCCAGAGAGGCGAATACGCCGATCATGACCACAGTGAAGATGAAGGTCAGAAAAGACTTATGCATTCAGCACCTCAGACAATTCGAGGCGAATCATGGCCTCGTTACGCGCAAACATTGTGGCCCCACGCAGCTCACCATCCACGAACGCCATGACGGTCGGAACTGCGGTGATATCGTGCTCGGCCATGAAGTCACCCTGCGCTTCATAATCGGCGATCACGAAGGTCAGGTGAGGATGTTCGGATTCGAGTCGTTCAAGGATAGGCACCAGGGAGTCACAGGGACGACCACACCATTCAGCGGTGAGCATCACGATGACTCCATCAGGGTTCGCCTCGACGAACTCGGACAGTGGGGAGTTGTCAGCTAGTAGCATCGTCGCTCTTCCCATCAGTGAAGCTCTTGCTGCCATCTGCATGAACCACGAGGTCTTCCAGCTCACCGATAGGCCCCAGCGGGAACTCGACGACATCCTCTTGGAAAAGCGCCTGGCTGATGCCGGCAATCTTCTCGTCGAGGTGGTGCTTGCGCTGCTCAAGACGTGCCACACGCTCCAGAAGAACGTCGATCTGGTCTTGCGTGGTGCCGATGGCTTCAGCCATGCGGTCACTCGCGTCGTTCATGCGGGTCAGAGCATCTTCCGCCATCTGGACGGACTGCTCGGCGTAGAGTTCACAGGTCTGGTGCTTGGGCTTGCTGGAAAGAAGGTTCATGCGCTGGCTCTCTAAGTAAGTGGTGACTTACACATGCTAGAGCGAGGCGTCGTTGTTGGCAACCATAAGTGGCCGTCAGGCTGCGCGGAGCGCCGCCGACACGGCTCTATAAGGTTCGAGGACTGCGGGGTGCCAGGCGTGGCAGGGATCAGGGCGTTCGAGCGTTCGGGGGAGGCACTGCAACCAGAGGGGCTATGGGGGCACAGGGGGCGGGAAATGCCAGTATAAGGGGGACGATATGGGGGCACAGGGGCCAGTATAAGGGAGGGGCTTCGGGAGTGTGGGAAATAGGCGGCTATACCCAGAAGCATTATAAAAAAAATCTAGGACTTTCGTTTTTTCTAATTTACTTTCCGTTCAATTTTCGATCTATCCTAAAACGCTCCAGAATCCATTCTAAGCAACGATAACGCGCGTCCTATCCGAAGACACAACGCGCGCTGTTTCGTTGCTTACGCGCTTGCTGAGCGCGTTCTATGCATCATGTCGTCATGCTGGATCAACAAGCGTTCTATTTCTTCCTCGCTTGCGTTGTGCGTGCTTAGCAGGATGTCACGCGCAAGCGTTAGCGCTTGGACGCGTGTTCTTTTAACAGTGCTGCATGACACAAGATCATCGGACAGATAAAAGCGCATGTTATTTGCAGGATCAATCGACACTGTGACTTGATCGAAAGACATATTCCAAACGCGACGCTTAATAACACAAGTAATCATTATTCTAATCCTTGTAAATAAAAGCGCGCTCAATTGGAGCGCGCTATTTAATGTTATTTAGATTGCAATGAAGTCTTTGTAAAGATCACTTTCTTTGTTGATTTGAACAGTGTCTTTGTCCAGCGCGGAAAGCATTTTCAATTCCTTTCCGAACGTGCAGAAGTATCCAGCTTGTGTCGCGGTCTTATGATCCATGATGCGCTGGATGTCTGCTTTGCTATACGTCGTCTTGCTGTTCGTCTTCATGCTTGTCTGGAGCGCGTTTAGCGCTTTGTCCAGCTTGCTTGCGTCCTTGTGAGCGCATGCTGTCAGGAAGCACTTGATGCGTTTTTTGTATTCACGAGACTTATTGACAGCGCTCGCTAAATCGACTTCTCGACGGATGATATACTGAACAGTCTTTGCGTCCAGCTCCAACAGTGCAGCGTTGTATTTAGCGTGCGTAATCTCCACGCTCAAATCGCGATAATCAATCTCCTGCTTTTCGGACTTGTGAGCGTAGTTCTCTAAGCGCTGCTTTGACGCTTCAATAATGCGCTGTTCTGTTTCGCGATGATTTTCGTTTTTGCTTTTGACTTTCAGCGTTGCGACGGATTCATTCAGCTTCGCGCTTTCCTCCTTCAAATATTCTTTCTTCGGATTCATAGCGGAAACGATGGACTTAGCTGCTTCGATAGTTTTAGCGATGTTTTTCATGATATTAATTCCGTTAGTTTGCGCTTACGCGCTTATTTAGTTATTCGCTGCTTTTATATTAAAGCTAGCGCTGCTGCGGACATATTGTTAAAGAACAGTCAGTTGAAGTCGTTGTGTCTCTCAGCTGACAATCACAGTGTAGTGTGACGCGTCACGCTTTGCAACACACACAAGCAATTTTTTTCTAATTTTTTTCGTGCTTACGTGAATAAGGAACGCGCACGCGTCTAGCATTGCCCGTCAGGGTGATCAAGAAAATCGCGGAAAATAAACCCAGATTTTTTTGTTGACGACCGAGAATCCCGTGTTCTGTCCAGATGAGGGAACCCCGCAACCGAGAAGCCCCGCAGATGAGGGAATCCCGCAATTGAGGGAAAGTGCAGATGAGGGAACCCCGCAACCGAGAATCCCCGCAAATAAGGCTGACCGCAGATGAGGGAATCCCGCAATTGAGAGTCCCCACGGTTGAGGTTGATCGCAGATGAGGGAACCCCACGGTTGAGGGCTGCCCTCAATTGAGGCTGACCCGCAGATGAGGGTGCCCCACGGTTGAGGTTGCCCCGCATTTGTGGGCGCCCCGCGGGTGAGGGTTGCCGTGGTGACCCGCCCTCTACCTACCGCGAGCCTTTCCCAAAATCCCGTGGTCAGGGCCGTGGCAATCAATACAGCCCCTTTCCCGATTCCCTTGGCATCGTTTCCTCTACCTACCGCGAGCCTTTCCCTGTCCCGAGGCTTTCTGCAGAAACGAAAAAGCGCCCTCTTGGGGCGCTCTCTCTTCTGTCTGGCCTAGGTGTAATTCTTGTTCTTGGGATAGGTGGCTTCGATCCAGTGAGCAAAGGCGTCGGCATCCAGGGACTCATACTTCAATCCGAGGTCCACCGCGATCTTGATGGCGTGGGGGTAGCTCTGGCAGAGGATCTTCTTGTAGCACTCACTGTCGGCAATGCACTCGACCATCGCGGGATCGTATTCATCGGGGGCATGGGCGACGAACACCTCGTCCTCGGAGGTCAGCACCTCGAACATGGAGTCGTTCAGCTCGGTCGTGATGGCGGTCATGTGGTGCTCCTGGTGTGTGAGAGACGTTTGCTCCTTGAGAGCGTGTCTATCATAAGTCACTGCTTACTGGCGCTCACACACGGAAGCCTGGCGAAAAAAGACCCGTTGCCTGGGAGCCTGAAGACCGTAGACCCGTTGCCGGGGATGGTGCGTGCTTTGCCACGGGGGTTTGACTGCCGGACTCATTGCGCAAAAGCCTGAGCCTGGGCAATTTCCTGTGGTTGTGCTCGGGAGACAAACCGGAGTTTCTGCCACGGCGACGGATTTCTCGGCAATTTTCTATCGCCACGGGGATTTCTGCATCCCGAGGCAGTCATCGGCATATCAAACGCTCGCCTTTCCCTGTCCCCTTGGCACTCTCGCAATATCAAAGTCCAGCCTTTCCCTCCCGCACACAGAAACGCCCAGAGAGCTTGCACACGGGGCGTTAGCTGTCTGGGCGTGTCTTGGGGTGGGTAGACGTGTTTTCGCGTCTCTGGCTACGTCCTGAGCACGATACTGTCGCCCCAGACGTATCCGTCTCCCTGTTCGGGGGTGACATAGCGAAGAGAGTCCAGTGGGCCAGGGTAATCGCCGGCACTGAGGAAGACGCGGATATCGCCGTGCTCGGCCTTGAGAGCTTCAAGTTGCTCGATCAGCTGGGAGATGGGCATGGCTCACCCCTCGTAGACA
This sequence comes from Cobetia sp. SIMBA_158, assembly GCF_046566945.1. Lineage (NCBI taxonomy): Bacteria > Pseudomonadati > Pseudomonadota > Gammaproteobacteria > Oceanospirillales > Halomonadaceae > Cobetia > Cobetia sp. SIMBA_158. The sequence goes on along the minus strand of NZ_JAWJYL010000001.1, from coordinate 501,172 downwards.
AGGCGGATGGCGTCATCCAGGGTAGGCACGTCCCGCATGCCCCCTGGCAGTCCACAGACCGCGTAGACACCCTGCCAGTCATTGTGGAAGACCTGACGACCCTGGTAGGCGAACACCTCCTCGAAACGATGGAAGGCCGACGTGGTTTTCCAGTTGGGGTCTTCTTTCTGCTCCCAGGCGATCCGAGACAGCTGCTCACGCTCGGCGATGCGTGCCTTGACAGCCTCAAGATCGACGCCCATCAGCTGCGCCATCATTTCGACGGTTTCCATGTCGGCATGCTTCATGTTGAAGTTGCGGGAGGTGAAGAACTGTGCGGCGAGAGACATGTGTTTGCTCCTTGTTGATTCCGACTTCTAGTATCAGCTGGAGATCAACGGCATAGAATCACAGAGATCGTTTTCCTGAAAGCGGTCTTTTGCCATCAGGGTAAGTTGTTGGTGACTGATTCTAACCACGGTTACGTTGAAGCGTTCGGTGCCTGGTCGTCAATAGACCGTTTGACACCCTCCCCTGCATTTGCATTCCTGAAGGGACTTCTTATACTAGGACACGTCGATGGCCCAGTAGGGACATGACAGTCGTGAAAAGCGTCGGCAACAGTTCAGTGTGATGCCTGGAGCATAGCGCCTAGCGGTCAAGGAACGACCGCTGGTTACTACCTCCGGGCAATTTTAGGGGATGGCGAGTCAGTAAGTGTTGACTTATAGTTAGGCCGGCAGTAGCCTGTGTTCATGGATTCAGGGTTCGCCATCCCCCCTCCATCGTTTGACTCCTTCCTACACCCCGACGGACTTGTCACTGTCGGGGTATTTTTATGCCTGGCGTTCAGGAAACCTCTTCAGGCCACTGCGGTGATCCGGTTGTCCTCACGAATCTGCGCCAGCTGCGTGACACCCCAGATGATCGACATCAGGCGGTCAGTGGAAATCACCCCGACTGTCGCCTCCAGGTCGCTCACGGCTTGATGGTAGTGACGGCCCTTGATCGTGACCCTCATCAGTTCCTCGCACGTATCCTCGGCAAAACAGACAACATCCAGCGCCTCAGACTTCGCGTCATGGCAGATCACGTAGACCTCCAGATTGTGCGTATCCACGATGGCTTCCAGCTGATCGCTGGCCCTGGCTGTCTTGAACTCGCAATTCAGGTAGCCCGGCACATCAATCTCACTGCTGAAGCCGACAGAGAGCTTGTTGCGAGTGATCGTGCAGATGCCGGTGATGGAAATGAGGTTCATGTGATAGGACTCCTGCTGTGTGTGAGTCGCTATTGTCTGATGCGCAGGACTGGGGCTCATCACACCCAGCACACAGATCAGGAGCCAGCATTGCCACGGTGACTTGCAGACCAGATCGACAGCCTGGATGACACACGCCTTCCTGGGACGCAATCTGCCAAATCACGGATTGGGAAATCCGGTTCGACAGACGCCGCGGCAAACCATTTCTCTTGCCGAGGATGGTCAGATGACTGGTTGAACGGTTGAGCGGTCAGATGGCAAGGGAATGGCGAGCCACGGCAAGTCCCCTCTCCCTGTCGGCAAAAATCCCTTGGCTTCCAGAGAGAACGGCAAATGGCGCCTTCCCCAGAATGGCAGAGCCACCCGTATCCCGAGACAGAGTGAACCGTGGGGAGGCAGACCCTTGGCAGTCCGTCGATATGTATAGCGCCCCTTTCCCAGTCCCGAGTGTTGCGTAAGGTTCGGTGAAATGGGGAAGGCTTTGGCAGAGGCGGCAATGCGCCCACATTTCCCCTCCCTCCCCACCTCCCTGTTTTCCTCTACTCACTCACACCACCACCCTCTCTCCCTGATCTCTCTGCTTCCCTGTTTCCCTCTCTCCCTACCTCCCCCACATCCCTGTTTCTCTCCTTCCCTACACCCTCAAGCACCTACTCCCGTGACTCTCTCCTACAGGCATTCCTACCCCCCTGTATCTCTCTATTCTGTCCCTATACTGGACTCCTTGGTCTGATTCCCCTCTGGAGCAGCTGTCATGCGGTCTGTAGAGGATTGGTCAGTCTGGATTTGTTGCATTTTTTGCAGACCAGTTCTCATCCGAGTGTTGTGTTCGTGGTGCTCTCTGAGACTGTCAGGGAAGCTCTCTGTGACGTTTTCTGTTTCTCCCCCTTTGCTTCGTGTGTCTGTCGAGTTTTCGTCTCTTGTGGAGGATTTCTGGGGGATGCTGAGCCTTGGAAAAGTTTGTCTGTTTTTCATGGTGTTCGGGAAACGGGAAAGGTCAGGTTCCGAGGGTCTGAGCCTTGGAGAAGAGAGACTGGATTCTGTGGTGTTCGGGAAAGGCGGAAACTGCGGAATCCGAGGTTTGCAGGACTGCTTGGTAGCCTGGTTCTGGGGAAACCCCACATCCGAGGGTTCAGTTCGTCAGAGTTTTTGCATCGAGTGCCTCATTCCCTCTAAATACACATCATCCGAGGATATAGAATCTATAGATATCGGACGGGAGAAACGGAGCCGGCGGAGGTTGCTCATCCGAGGTTCCTTGGTGTCTCGGAAACCGCTGATCCGAGGTTCGTCAGAGTTTTTGCATCGAGTGCCTCATTCCCTCTAAATAAAACCCCTCTCCGAAGAATACAGAGAAACAGATATCGGACGGCTGAAGCCTTGATCCGAGGAGCTTGAGGTCTGAGGCTGAACCTCGGATTCCGAGGGTTCTGGATCTGCTGGATGGCTGAGGCGGAGTTTTTGCATCGAGTGCCTCATTCCCTCTAAATAAACACCTTCATCCGAAGATATAGATCTACAGAGAAAACAGATATCGGACGGGATCGAGGTTGGAGCTGGAAAAATTGGCGCGCGGCCGACCTCACCCTCAGCCTGGTCAACATGAGACTGCTCGGTGCCGATCTGTGCTTCTGGCCTGCTCTCCCGCTCCTGTTCCTCTCCTGACATCCTCCTCGCACCCCACATATCGCTCGGAATCCGTCTGTAAGCTCCCCTGAGCGCTTCTAAGCGTTTCCGTGCGCGTTTCCTTCCCCAAGCTGCTATCGACGCTCAGGGACGCTCCTGAGAGCTTCTGGGGCTATCCGTGTCTGTCCTGACCCACTCACATCGTCGGATCGTGTCTCTGGGGCTGTTCTGAGTGCTTCCAGACCGGATTCCTATCGTGTATCGGAGCTTGATCGAGGATGTGCGTCTCAGGATCGTCGGGAGAGCGTCTGTAAGCTCGCGTGTGCGACGTTCTCGTCAAATCCATGTCATCGCATAGCTTGAGCAGAAAACGTCTCAGAGGAGCTTGTAGGAGGAAATGACGGATTGAATGGGATGCGTCTCTCGATCACCGGATTTCTGTCTCTCGGGAGCGAGATTCGGGAGGGTCAGATTCGAGGGCGTTTCGCCTGGTGTAAGGATTGGATTTAGACCCAAAAAACTTGACGTTACGTTGACGTGCGTTTTGGCCGTTTTGAGGGTTTTGCTCAAAATGACAAACCCCCGTGCCGTCTGGGCTGGAGCTATGTTGACGTGCCTCGGAAATGGCCATTTTGAAACGTCAACTTGGTTCTTATACTAAGCCCTCTGGCAGCCTCGAAATGTCAACTTTTTAAATGAGAACCAGTCTCATCTACTATCCTGCAGGCACAAAAAAGCCCCTCTGGACAGGAGGGGCCAATAGGCTGCACTCGGAGGCGGTAGGGACGGACAGCCTCTCTTGCGGTCTTACTCTGCTTCGGCGATGTCCGCTTCACCGACGGCTTCTTGCTCTTGGGCGACAGCTTCCTCTTCGACCTTCAGCAGGCCCATCTTGAACAGCAGACCCAGATCGACGACATGGCTGACTCCATTCGGATCGGTCACGCTGAACTTGTCGAAGCCTTCCTGGCCGGCATTGCGGGCAAACAGGTGAGCGGCTTCAATCGGGTTGTTGGCCTGAACGGCTGCGGTCATGGTGATGCGGAAGACTGGTGCCTGGACTTGGGCTTGCTCGGACATGGTGGACTCCATGAGGTTGGGACAGGACAGGTTGTGCCCGCATCTTATAGTAAGTCACAGCTTACTGACAACACCGGAGGCGACTTTTCTTCCAAGCAAAAAAAAGCGACCCCAAAAGAGGTCGCAAAACGGAATTATCAAAGAGAAAACATCGCTTTGATGAGATTCATTATACGCGTCACGCTAAGGGGTAGTAAACAAAAGCGTGGCGATCCACGGACTCATTCACTGTGCTCGGCGCTCAATGAGGCGGATGTGGCACTCTGCTTGAGCATGTCGGCGATAGCCTGGACGTTGCCGGCCAGGTCGTCAGACTCCAGCGCCTTGATCAGATGTGAAGCAATTTGGTCTTTCAGTTCACATGCGAAGGCTGAATCGTAAGCCGCCAGGCTCACGTATTCGTGGGAAAGCACCTGCGGGTCCATCGGATGGCGGTAGCTGTCGCTCTTGATCGCCATCATCATGCTCTCGTCGATGATCCGCTTGCCCTCTCGGGTGTGGATGTAGCAGATAGCCGCAGTTCCGTCCTCATTCAGCAGCTTGCTGTCGGCCATGTCCTCAGTGAACGGGAACACGCGGATGGCACGGGGACGGCGGACGAACAGCTGATCGAACTCGATGGCGACATTCATGACGGTGACTCTCTTCTGTGAAGTAAGCGGTGACTTATACTTGGTCGGGAATGATTCGTCAAATGCCGAGTGAGTGATGTGCCGCAACCTCCTGATTTACTGAAGGTTGTCACCAAAAAAGCGCTCCAGTTTTCGTCTGTGAGCGCTTCAATTTTCCAGCTATGTCATGACAAGGACTCAGCGATCCCGTCTCTCCTGCGCGCTTCTGGAGCGATCAGTCGAAGTTGGCAAGCTCTCCAGCTACTGATCTTCCTTGAGATGCATCCACTGGCAGACATCCACCCCCTGGCTTCCGCGCGTGTCTCGATACGCCTTCAGCTCGCTGACCACCTCACAAGCCTCGAAGAACGCATCATCGGCAGTGCCCGACAGTGCATACGGCAGGTCAGAGTAAGGTTCGCCAATAAACACAATGTCAAAGCTGCGGTCTAGGCGCCGAGCTTCCAATACTGCCTTGAGCGCATCCCCATTGGCCGGCGGCCAGCTCATTATCAGCACCTCGAAGTCGAACATCTGGACGGCACTCATGGCGCTCATGTCGATCACATCATGCACCAATCCGGCCTGGCTGCCGTCATGGCCCGAGAAACGACTGGTGGCCTGAATATCCACACCGTGAGACGCAAGCGCCTGTGACAGCCACCCTCGCCCGGCAAACACCTCCAGGCATCGACGGTTGCCGATCTGTGCTGCCAGCTGGCCCGTCCAGTTCATGTCGATGACACCCCACATGCCGGTAGCGCTCCGCAATACCCCTCGATCCTCCTCCTCGGGTTTGAAGCGCGCCGGCACCGTGAGATTGTCGATGGCATTCTGGCTGTAGTAGCTCAAGCCGTTCATGAGATTCCTCCTCAGACCGAAAAATGGGGACTCCGCAGAGTCCCCTCACACACACAGCCTCTCACGCTGTATTCGAGTGGCGTTGCTTGAAAAAACGGGGAGCAGTATCACTCCCCCAAGCACGACCGAAGCCCTCACGCCTCGTGAATGAACCCTCGTCGGAAGACTCATTCAGGAGGCGGGGTGTCTCCACCCCAACTCCTTTCGTTATCACATTCCAGTGGCTTTGAACTTCTCGATCATCGCGTGACCTTCGTTGACCTTGCCCTCGTCGTCGATCAGACCGAAGGTGGTCATGATCTTCATCAGCTGGCCGGTCTGTGCGTTGGAGGTTCCGGTCGTGTAGCTCTTGCCGGGATTGGACAGATAGCGGTGACGGAGGCTCGCTGAGGAGATTTCCCCGGCAGTGATGAGCTGATCCAGTGCGATCCGGCTATAGACGCTCAGCGAGCTTCCACGGACGTGCCAGTCGATGAGGTTCAGTGCCTTCTCGCGTGTCTTCTTGGGCAGGAGATCGCACTTGGCCAGCACGTCATCGCGATAGGCTTCGGCTTCCACCTCAGTCCAGGCGGGATACATCTTCCAATCATCGGTGGATGCACCCACCTTCGAGGACACCGCCTCGGAGACGTTGATGGCATCCTTGGGTTCATGGGGCTTGCTCTCGCGCTTGGCCTTCTGCTTGGCAGCCTCCTTGCCCATCGTCGTGCTTTCGCTCTTGAGCTTGGCGGCTTCCTCTTCCGTGAGAGTGGCGGCTTCGAGCTTGGCCTGGCGCTCTTCTGCCTTCAGGTCGGCTTCCAGATCATCAAGGTTGGCTTCTTCATCCTCAGCAGTCTCCGGCGCTGCATCGAGGTCGATGTCGTCGAGGTCATCCAGTTCGTCAGCGGCCTCTACCTCTTCTGCAGCAACCTCCTCCTCCTGCGCTTCGAGGTCTTCCGCTGCCTCTGCTTCCTCTTCCGCTGCCATCTCTTCCTGAGCGGCCTTCAGAGCGGCGTCGGACTCGTCTTCTACCGCGACCTCTTCAACCTCAAAGTCCAAGCTGTCGATGGAGCCATCTTCGGTGTCTGCGAACAGTGCATCGAGGTCGTCGAGCTGGTCGATCTGCTGAGCTGCGTTAGCCATGTGTGATTCCTCTTGGTTTCTGATTAGTTTGTGTGGACATCTCCTTTCCACACTTTCAATTTTAGAGACTTGATAGCGGCAGTTAGCATCTATTTCTATGTTTTTTACTGCACGTTGCCGTCAGAGTCCCGATAGTAAACAGACACCAATCGGCCCTTGAATCCGTAGTAGACAGCCTCCGCGAAAAGCGCGAGAAGCGATGAAAGGCCCATGATTGGCATGACGATAACGGCCAGCACTCGATCAATACGCTTGTCACTGTCGGCAGTCATCTCGAAGGCCAGCGAGAATGAGGCAATCAGAGTCCGGCAGATGGTCAGCGGCAGGTAGGACACGAGCTTTGCCAGGCACCGGAACGACACCTTGTAGCAAGGCCCAATTTCACTGGGTAGCGATGTGAATGCGAGTGTGGCGCGTTTCATAAGTCACCTCTTACTTATCAAGTGAAGTCCGAAAAAGCTGTGGGTATTCACGACGCGCCTTGAAGAAACAGGTCATCATGAGGTGGGTGTCGTAGAGGGCCGAGTGAGCCTTCTTCTCGTCGTAGACATAGCCCAACGCCTCAGCCAGCTCCTTCAGCTTCGGGTTCTTGCCGTCAGGCGTAGCCCAGCGTCCTTCCAACATCGTGTCGAAGGTCGCGACATCCGGCAGCTCAAGCCCGATCCTGTCGGCCTCATGCAGCAGGAACGGCAGGTCGAAGCCGTCTCCGTTGTGCGCTACCAGAAGGTCAGTGCGCTGTAGCAACTTGATTAGCTTCGGGGCAACCTCTTCCCACACCGGCTCATCCTTCAGCTCCTCCAGCGCGATGCCATGCACCGCCTGGGCCTTCGCATCAATCGAGCGCTTCGGGTTGATCCGCTGCACCCACTTACCCAGCGCTTTGCCGGTGTTGTAGTCGTGCAGTGTGCAGGCTATCTCGATGATCCGATGGCCCTTTTCAGCTGAAAGGCCGGTGGTTTCAATATCCAGTCCAGTCGCGATCATAGTTGGCAGAATCCTTTTTTGGTGAGGGCGTCAATCACGGCGTTCCAGGCTCTGAGATTTTCTACACTGGCCATCTCTTCTTCCCCGAACACCTTGTTTATCTGTTTGATTATCCTCCAGCTATCGTCTCGGATAACCACTTCAAACTCTTCCTCCTCTCGCCAGGCCACCACAAACTGTCTGGATTCCGGCTGGAAGGCGACGTATCGCCAATCCTTCTGGTCATCCTCGACTTGCCTGGCTTCCTCGATCAGCACACGCCAGTCCTCACTCGTCAGGCCGGAGATGCAGGCCCAGAGGGTGTCCAGCATCAGATTCATTTCGCGGTGAGTGATCCGGCCTGACTCGAACAGATGGAGAATGCGCCCCAGCTCATCCATCGACTTGCGATCAAGCTCTTCTTCGGGAGTGGGTATTTCGTGAATCATGTGGCTCTCCATTCCTTGTCAACGAGAGCATTTTCCTACTTGCCACGATGGGGCTCATCAGGGCCGTGAATTGATATCTCCAGACATGGTGGAAGCCTTGCCGACAGTGCCCTTCACGAACACGTCGCCTGACATGGTTTTCGCCCGCTTCACATCACCCTCTACCGTGATGTCGCCGGCCATCGTCTCGACAGCCTCAACCGATCCGGTGATGTGGACATTGACGGTCAGTCGGTCAGCCAGGGAGTCAACCACCTGGCCATCCACGAACACCTTCCCGTTGCCTTCGATCACCACGTTGCGACCCGAGTAATGCTTGCCGTCGATCACCACTTCAGTTCCCCTGTTCAGCACTGCATCCAGAATGCGTTTCATGTGTGTCACCTCAGTGGAGTTGTCCGGCGGTTTCCTGATACATCTCACCGATCATCCGCTCCATGTGTTCCATACGGCGGGGCAGTGAGCTGGCTGTCTCGGGCAGGAAGCTGGTGTTGCAACGATTCATGGGATTGAGGGCCAAGCCCTTCACGATGGCGCTGATCTGGAAGTTCCATGACCAGCAGAAGATGCCCTTCTCAGCAGCCGCCTCTTCCATAGGTGGATCGAAGGAGTTGGTGACGATGATGGCCTTGTCAAAGAACGCCTCTTGGGCGCGGTAGCACTGGTCGATGATCAGGCGCACCGTCTCCGACTCGATGGAAGACACGTTGTGAGGCATGAAGGAGAGCGTCATGGCGGCAATGTCCATGAAGGTGCGATCTGCAATGAAGTTGTCCCCGGCATCCGACAGGATGTTGATCAGATGGCCGATCATGCCCTGCTGCACCTCAAGGCGCTTGGCAAAGGGAAGCTCTTCATTGGGCGTCACACCGTAGGCGCGCAGCACGTCCGACAGGCTTGTCTCGACGAAGGCGATGTTCCACTTCTTCGCAACGGCTTTCGCCAGGGTGGTCTTGCCCGACTTGTGGGCGCCGGTGATGCCGATTCGATTCATGTCCTCTCCTTACAGAAGGTCGATGCGGGTGTAGGTGTGAATGTCAGCCTCGTCAGTCAGCTTCTCGACGCTGGTTTCGACGTAAAGGCCATTGCGATCAAGGTTCGGGAAGAAGGTGTCGGCGCTCTCTGCTTCATGCGGCACCCTGGTCAACAGGATTTCGTGAGGCAGCGCCAGGTTGAGGAACTGCTGGTAGACCTCACCCCCGCCGATCACGAAGAAGCTGTCTTCCCCGCTGATCTGCGCTTCGTGCAGCGCGAGCACCGGAGATTCGATCAAGCGAACATCGGTGCCGGCAAAGATGGAGTCACTGTCTGTGCGGGTCAGCACGTAGTTCGTGCGATTCGGGAGGGCGTGTCCGATGGACTGGTAGGTCTTGCGACCCATGAGCACTGAGTGGCCTTCGGTCGTTTCACGGAAGTGGCGCATGTCCTCTGGGATCTTCCACAGAAGCTCATTGCTGGCACCCAACTCCCAGTTCTTCCCGACCAGGGCAATCATTGTGATCTTCATAGCGGTTACTCAGTCACCTGTTACTTATTATGCCCCGCGCACGGGGCACCTGTCATTTGCGTAGCGTCAGCCGAGTCCACGCTCGGCCATCATGTCGTCTATCAAAGCCTCGCGAGCGCTCAGCAGCACCTTGTTCAGCCGATCAACGTGCTTCTTGGCTACGATGGACACGCCATCACTTGAGGGGCGAGAGGCTTTCTGTGTCGGCCGGCCTCTGTTGGCGTGATAGCCGAAGTCTGAGGAATAGAGGCGAATGCCGAGTGTATTGATGTCCATGTCCGTCTCCTTATTTCCCAGTCAGCTTGTTGATGATGGCTTCGACCAGCGATCCCACCGCTGCATGTCCGATGGCTTCCTCGGAATCAATCGGTCGCAGGCTCAGCGCCTTGATCTCGCGATCACCGTCGTCAATGACCGCGACGTGATTGCCAATCTGCTCGGACAGTCTCTCGAACGCCTCACACATGCCTGGCAGGACGGGCATCATCGGCACCTCGCCCTCTTCTGCCTTGTCACGACACTCGGACAAGCTGGCATACATCATCCCGACCCCGACGTGGGCTGCGAGGACCATCGGGCCAAAGTGCTCGCGCAGCGCCTCTTCCATTGCCTCCAGGCGCTCGGCCTTCTTCTCCAGCTCTTCCACCTGCTGCTCCAGCTTGGCCCGCAGCATGCCCTCGTCGATCACCTTGTTGGTCAGGATGTCGTTCTCGCTCTGCAACCGCATGAGGGTCGCGACTGTTTTTGGATTTGCCTTCACTGCACCGGCGTGAATATCGAATACGTCAGCCATGTTCCTTCTCCTTCAGTGTGTGTCGTGTGTCTTCGCTGTTGATGTAGCTATTATCTAATGTGCTGCACAGGCGATCAGTAACTCATTACTTACTGTTTTTCTTATGAAAAAGCCGCGAGTGGCACAAATCCTGCTCGCGGCTGAAACTGGTCGCTTCGGCGCAAGTATAAGTAGCCGCTTACTGTTTATGCAAGCAATCCCTCCATCGCCTCGAACACGTCGATCAGGTAAACGTCTGCATCTGCCTCGCCGTAGCAGAGGTGGCACAGACGAATCTCAGCGTCCTTGGGGTTCGCGAATGCCTCCAGAGGGCGCAGGGAGCCGTCTTCCTGCTCTTCTGCGACTTGATAGCGGTTTGCGGTCAGGTAAGCGCTCAGGCGGCTCTCACAGCCCTCACAGCGGTGATCTCGGCCAGGCTCATCCGTTACCCGCACCTCATCCCCTACCACCAGGCCACCACACAGTGACTTGCCGTCGAGGCCGATGTAGTGAAGAGGTGAATCCCCGGCGACTCCTTCCGCGCCAAGCCAGCCCATGTGTCTCATGCCGTCTCTCCTTTGAGTGTGTAGCTCATTGTCCGATGCTGAATGCAGGCAAACAAAAGGGCCCCAGCGCGTGCTGAGGCCCGTGAGAAGGCGGCTATCGTCTTGTGGCGCCGCGCTTCATCAACTCTTCAGATAGCAGCTCCACCCACCTTCGTGCTGATCGGGAGCCGGAAGGCAGATTGGGGATCTCTCCCCGCCTGATCTTCTGGATGGTGTTCTGGATGTGCGAGCTGGTCATTCGCTTCAAGTGAACCGCCTTTCGGTGCCGGCCAGGCCACACCCTGAGCGGAATCCCCGTGTCGAAGATGTTGCCTGCCTTTCCGAACTGGGAGTTCACATGCTCGACGTTCTCCCTCTCGACGGCGGACAGCTTGATCAGCGGGTTGAACTTCCGAATGCCCTCGTCAGCGTCAGAATCCACCGTGCTTTCTGGAGCAGGTGGCTTGCGCTCAGTCGTCAGGAAGCCCAGCGCACCCCACTGTGAATCCTTCATGTGACCTCCTATACAGCGATGGGAGCCTTGATGGCGCTTTCGTGCTGATAGCCGTGAACGATGATGTCCTCGAAAGAAAACTCGCTCGGATCGGTGACATCGCCTACCAGCTCGACGAAGGCTGTCGAGTCATAGCCAGCACGATCGCTCTGCTCATCCACCTGATCCATGTGGTTCGAGTAGATGTGCGCATCCCCGATGGTGTGGACGAACTCGATAGGCTCCATGCCCACACACTTCGCGATCATGTGGGTCAGCAGCGAGTAGCTGGCGATGTTGAACGGCACCCCGAGGAAGAAATCACCGGAGCGCTGATACAGCTGGCAGCTGAGTCCGCGGCGAGCACTCATCACACGCCCCAGCACCTCTTCTGTGACCTTGCGACCGGCCAGCAGTGTCTCCCGCAGGATCGTCTCGTTGACGCTGAGGGGCTGGCCCGAGATGACCTTGTTCTCGATGCGCTTGCTGGCAATGCTTAGGCGCCAGGCACTGTTCAGCTCGAAGGTGTAGAACTGCACGAACGAGTGGCACGGCGGCAGGGCTTGCTCTTCCACAACCGCAGGATTCCAGGCAGAGACGATCAGGCGTCGGCTGTCGGGGCTGGTCTTCAGCTGCTGGATCAACTCGGCAATCTGGTCGATCTCGCGATTGACCGTCACCTTGCCGTTCTCCTGCATGATCTTCTCGAAGCCGCGAGCCTCGTAGATGGGCCACTCGCAAGCATCAACCACTCGGGTGTCATTCCAGTGACGCCATTGCACGCCGTATACCGGCCCCAGGTCGCCGTTCTCATCTGCCCATGCATCCCAGATTCCGACCTTATTTTCCTGCAGGTAGGCGATGTTGCCCTCACCCCGCAGGAACCAGATCAGCTCATGGATGATGGAGCGCAGCTTGAGTTCCTTGGTGGTCAGGAGAGGAAGTTCCCCGCCTACCAGTGAATAGCGCATTTGCTGACCGAAGAGGCTCATGGTGCCGGTGCCAGTCCGATCTTCCTTGTGATGACCCGAGACAGTGATGTCGGCGGCAGCGTCAAGGTAGGTAGCGTCTGTTTCGTTCATGATGCATTCCAGAAGGTATTGATGAGAGGTGTGTAGTCGGCAGTCGCCATCAGCATCAGGAGCAGGAAAGCGGTTCCCTTGAGTGTGGTGATCATTTCATGTCCTTAGTAAGTCACTGATGACTATGTTGACGGAGCGCACGACGGCGCTCCATCAAGTGCCTGTTGGGTGTTAGAGGGTGATGTGAACCAGCGGGGCCAGGTCTACCGCCTGGTAGAGCGGGTTCTTGATGATCTTGCCGGTCGCCTTGCACTTCGCGATCCAGCCGCCTGATGCCGAGCGATTGAACGAAAGCTCGTCGGCGCTCATCTTGCTGTTCATGTTGGCTGCCATGAACTCGCGGCAGGCTTCTTCATCCGGCAGCTCACTCGGGAGCAGCTTGCTCATGTTGGACTGGTGGATGGCGGTCATGACTTCCAGCGGGTCAGCCGACATGGAGGTCTTCATCAAAGTCATGATGGTGAGTGCCAGGGAAGCAGACATCGGGGCCACAGCCAGCTTCGCCACGTCCTCCTGTTCCTCGAAAGACATCACCGACTCGATCTCTTCCAGCACCAAGTGCTGCATGCGGACGAAGTTGGTGCGGACGAAGCGATGGAGTGAGCCGGCTGCCTCGATATCGAGTCGGACGCCTTCCACCAAGTTGCCCATCTCATCTTCACTGAGGTGCCCGAAGACCTCCTGAGCCAAACCTGACAGGTCTTCCTTCACGGCACCGCACTCCACCAGGTTGCCGATCAGCAGGTAGACGGCATCACCCATTGCATCGACCACCTCAACAGCGTCCCGAGCCAGGGCGGCCTTCAAGCCCTCCAGCAGCTCTTCGTTGATGTAGGTCATGCGCTCGATAACTCGAACTTCGCCCAGCGATTCAGTCAGCTCGGCACCAATCGGATGCTCGAAGACCTCATGGAACTCGTGAACCATCGCGCCGGCCGCCTCGAAGGCAGTGACCAGCTCTTGCGTGGTGACGGGGGTAACGGTGGTGGTGACTGCGACTTGTTCGGTCATGTGTGACTCTCTCAGTGTGGTGTAAGTATTCGCTGACTTACTCATTATGACGCAATGAGATTGGCGTCCAGCGCAAACAAAAGGGGCGCAGCCGAAGCCACGCCCCGAGAACGGCGTAAGTATGCCGTTACTTATACTTGGATGTCGAGGTCGATCTCTCTCAACGCGCCCAAGTCCAGATACGGATTGATGCGACCCAGCAGGTAAGAACTCAGCTCGGCCTCCTGCGGAGCCACCTGCACATTGCCGGAGTAGAGATACTTGTTGACCCACTGGACGCGGTGCGGCTCCAGCTTCTCAAACATCGGCTTCAGGCCACTGCCGGCCATCGTCTGATTCACGCAGCTCTTCAGGAAGCCATCGACAGTATCCACATCGAGGCCCGGCACACGACGATCCTCGCTGAGAAGATGCTGGCACCAGGCCAACTCCTGCTCGTAGGTTTCGCGGTAGATGGTTTCCATCTCAGGGATCATGGCCTCGAAGTCAGCCTTCCACTCTTCCCCCTCGCGACCAGTGGCGAAGGTCTTGAGCATGTCCCCGATGGCCTTGCGATGCAGCGCCTCATCACGGGCGATGAAGCGGATGATCTTGGCGTTGCCGGCCATCACGTTCAGCTTCTCGACAAAGGCAAACGAGCACAGGAACGACACATAGAACCGGACGCCCTCAAGCGCGTTCACAGCAGCCAGTGCCTTGATGACAGCGCGACGCATGACACGCGGAGTGACCATCGCGTGACCGCCCTGGGACGGCACCATGTGATAGCCGTAGCCATAGACGGAGTAGATCATGCCCAGCTCGATCAGCTCGTCATAGGCTTTGGTGACGGACTGAGCGCGGTTGATGATGTGCTCATCCAGAACGATTGAATCGAAGACGGCTTCAGGGTCAGGGAAGACGTTGCGGATGATGTGGGTGTAGGAACGGTCATGGATGTTCTCGAACGCCGGATACAGCGTCAGCCATGACTCCAGCTCCGGCAGAGACGCAATCGGGCCAAAGGCCAGCATCGGTGCCCGAGCCTGCACAGAGTCGAGCAGCGACTGGTATTTCAGGTTCGCCAGGAAGATGTAGCGCTGACCGTCGTTGAGCACGTTCCAGAACTCGATCTTGTCGCGGCTCAGGTCAACCTCAGTCGGCATCCAGAACTGGGCCAGCTGGTTCTCGGCGGCTTTATCGAGGAAGCGGTGCTTCACGCGGTCATAGCGGGCAACGTTCAGCCCTTCCCCGAGGAACATCGGCTCTTGGGTGGTATCGACTTGCTTGGTGTTGAAAGTGCTGTAAGTCATTGGTTACTTATCCATTTGGTTAAAGGGAGCAAGCGCCGCTGTCGCAGCCCATGTTGGAGTCGATAGGTTCTTCTTCTTTCGCCTGGCTCATGCTGGTCGCTGCCAGCAGCGCCTCCGCCTTTTCCTCGTCACCCTGACCATCGCGGAAGTTGCTGTAGTAGAGCGTCTTGCCACCGATGCGATAGAAGAACAGCGCGTCGGCCACCATCTCCTGCATCGGCACCATGCCGTCTTCATAGAGGCTCGGGTTGTAGTTCGTGTTGGTGCTCAGCGACTGGTCGAAGAACTTCTGCATGATCCCGCAAAGCGCCAGGTAGCCGCGGTTGTTTGGCATCTCCCACAGCGTCTCGTAGGCATCCTTCAGCTCGAAGTAATCCGGCACGATCTGCGTGATGGTGAAGTCAGCATTGCCCTTCACGGACACCAGCTCACGGGGCGGCTCGATACCGTTGGTGCTGTTGGACACCTGACTTGAGGACTCACACGGCATCTGGGCGGACAGGGTGCCGTTACGCATGCCGTGCTCGACAACCTGAGAAGCGAGCCATTCCCAGTCCAGCTTCAACTCAGCCGAATGCAGCTCATCCACCGCCTTCTTGTAGTGGTGGATCGGCATCTGGCCGCGCGAATACTTGGTGCAGTGGAAGCCCGGTGCCGCACCGAACTTCTTGGCCAGCTCCATCGAGGCTTCGATGAGGTAGAACTGGAACGCCTCCATGTATTCGTGAACGAGGTTGTTCGCGGAGCCGTCGCTGTATTTCACACCGTTCTTGGCGAGGTAGTTCGCCAGGTTGGTCACGCCAATGCCCAGCGGGCGATACTTCATGGTCGCGTTACGAGCAGCCGGCACCATGTAGTCCTGATAGTCGAGCAGCGCGTCGAGGAACTTGACCAGAACGTGCGCCACACGACGCAGCTGAGCCGGCCCGACACGACCCATGTTGATGCCCGCCAGGGTGCAAAGAGAGACTTCACCGTTGGGGTCATCGACGGTCTGCATCGGCTTGGTCGGCAGGGTGATCTCAACACAAAGGTTGGTCATCCGAATCGGCGCAATCTCGGTGATGAACGAGCTGTGCGTGTTGCAGTGGTCAACATTCATGATGTAGACGCGAGACGTTTCACCACGCTCGATGAACAGCGCGGTGAAGACATCGACTGCACTCAGCGTCTTCTTGCGAATGGTCGGGTCTTTCTCGGCTGCCTCGTAAAGCTCGATCCACTTGGCGGTGTCAGCGAAGAACGAGGTATACATGCCCGGCACTTCATGCGGGGAGAACAGCGTAATGTCCTCGCCTTCCTGCAGGCGTGCCCACAGATAGCCGTTGAGCTGGATGGTGTGATCCATACGGCGCACACGGTTCAGCTCCAGCCCCTTGTTGTTCTTCAGCACCACCAGGTTTTCGTATTCCAGGTGCCACAGAGGCCACATCATGTTCGCGGATGCCCCACGGATTCCGCCCTGGGAACATGCCTTCACCGACGCTTCGAACTTCTTGCCAAACGGCACGACGCCAGTGTGATAGGCCAGGCCGCCACGGACAGCAGAGCCTTCAGCGCGGATCATGCCCAGATTGCCGCCCAGACCCGCGCGTGCTGCCCCGTAGAGGCTCGCCACGTCACATGCCGCATTGATCTCGGCCAGTGAGTCGCCCGCCTCTACTACGACACAGGAAGAGAACTGGCGAAGCGGAGTGCGGACACCGCCCCAGATCGGAGTCGGCAAAGAGCCCTCGAAGGTGGTGACGACATCGTAGAAGTCCTTCACCTCGCGGATCAGCTCATCACCGGAGTAGTGGGTCGGCAGGACAGCCATACCGATGAGCATGGCGGCATGCTGCGGGGCGTCGTAGATGCGGTCAGTGACACGGTTCTTGATCAGATACTTCGTGGTCATCTGCATGGAGCCAGCGAAGTGGAACAGATCATCACGCTCGGGACGGATGTGGTCGTTCAGCTCTTCCAGCTGGGCATCGGTGAACGGCTCCAGCAGCTCCTTGTCGTAGATGCCCTCCTCGATCAGATGCCGAGTGTGCTGGGCGAGATTCGGATAGGTGTAGGTGCCATAGGCTTCTTTGCGGGCACGCGCAATCTCAAGGCGCCCGGCAACGAGTGAGTAGTTCGGATGCTGACCTTCTTCCACGCCGATCAGCTCGGAGGCTGCCTGGGTGGCGATTTTGTGAAGCTCGGAAGTCGGCATGCCGTCGTAGACGTTGGTTTCGATAATCTTGGTCATCAGCTTGACGCTGACGCCCTTCAAGTCACCGACGGCGTAGAAGAGGATGCGTTCGAGTTTTTCGAGGTCGAACGGTTGCTTGGAACCGTCGCGCTTGATGAGATTCATTGGCAAATCCTGTGGTGGAGTTCAGGGGCCAATGATATGTAAGTAAGCTCTGACTTACTAGGCTTGACAGAGCCATTTCAGCTCTGCCAAGCACAAGATGTGGGGGTGTGAGGGAGGGGTCGCTACATCATGCAGCTTTGAGGAAGGCCATCATGCGCTGAAAATCGGCACTCTGGAGTCCGGCATAGATGGCACCGACTGCATCGGCCATGTGCTCGGCTTGCCCGGCAATCACGATCATCTCACCGTTCTTCTTCTGCATCGGCCAGGGAGCCTCTGGGTGGCGTGTCATGGCCCAGCTGATCATTTCCTGCTTGGTGGCTGTCTTCTTTCCTGTCGTCTCGATCTTCACCTCGTTGGGTGTGACCTCGAAGAACGGAACGCCCGTGCCGCGAATGCTACCCAGGACGCCTATACAGATGCCGTAGGAGGCCATCGCACGCGCAGACTTACTGCCAACGGGGACTTCGACGAACACTGCTGACGCGCCCTCACAGGCCGGAATAGCTGCCTTGTAGAGCTGGGCGGCACGCTCGACATCGGTGGAGTTCTTGCGTGTGTTCTTGCCGGCCTCGAATGTCGGGGAGGTGAGCCCCAGATGCTCGATCTTCAGGTTCATGGTGCTCAGGTTGAGGGTGCCAATCGCGATCCCCCAGTTGTTCAGTGACGGGTCAAACCCGACGACCTTGATTTCTTTCATGTGTGATACCTCAGAATGACAGTGCCCCATAGTGGGGGTTTCGTTTTTTCGCCTCCGCCTCCTCGCTCATCTCCAGCTCGGGAACGTCCATGTCGGTGTCCTTGTCGCCAGGCTCATGCTCAAACAGCTGGCCACCCACTAGCATCGGCAGGCCGTTCTCTTTTGCTATGTGCATGGCCAGATGCTTCGCCTCCGACAAGTTCATGCGCGTCAGCATCTTGGCTCGATTCTTCCAATATGGAGAGACGTGAATGTCGCTGCCGAAGTAGGTGCTGCCTCCGTCTTCGTTCCAGTAGTCACGCTGCATACGGATAACGATGTCCCCGAGCAACGGGGCGGTTTTGGGGTTGTCGCTGGAATCGCTGTCGAATGTCTTGCCCAGCGCATACTCATCCAGATAGACCAGCTTTCCGCTCTTGAGTCTGATTTCAAACGCCAGGCTGACGGCATCACCTTCCAGATTCGGAATGATGCGAGTCACCTGCATCATGTCGTCTGGGCAGTATGTTTCGACCATCATTGACTTGACGCTCAAGTCATCAGAGGCAGGGTCGGCGTAATAGCACTCGTCGTGGATGCCGGGTGCCATCATGATCATGTTCTTGTCGAGGCGGTCGATGATCAGCTTACTGAAGGCAGGGTGAATCTTCCGGCCCAGCAGGCGAACCACCCTCGTCCAGTCAAAGTTGTCCCGCTTGCTGTATTGCTCGGGCAGGGGCGTGAAGAACCATTCGCGTGAGGATGAGTTCATAAGTGAACCTTCGGCTATTCTTTGTAGTAATGACTGACTTAGTATGCAGCGCGTCAGGGAGGGAGGAAAGACGCGCTGCGTTGGAGAGGGGGTCTAGCGGGGAGTTACACGGTGTATCGGCCGTCCTTCAGTGCCTGGCGGCCCTTGTCAGTGATCGACCACTTGCGGCTGGTGACGCTCTTGCTCGTTTCCATCGCCAAGCCCTTCAGCACCAGGGAGGTGACTGTTGCTGAGTTGCCTCCGGCGCGGGCTATGTCGTGGTAGCTCTGGTCGAAGTCGATCATCGACGTGAGGACTTTCTTCTGCGGTTCAGTGAGCTTCTTGGTTTTCATGGGTCATTCCTCTACACGGCTGAAGCCGTCTTCTTTGATAACGGTAATGGAATCGCTGATGTAGTGGTTGAGGTCGTTGTGGCTGATCACGAGGACAGTGCCGGACTTCGTGGCCTTCTCCTTCATGATCGACATCAGGCGCTCAAGTCCATCTGCATCGAGTGCGTGGTCAATCTCATCAAAGATGAATAGCGGCAAGGACTTAGCACTTCTTGAGGCTACCAAATCCTGAAGGGCCATTGCAGTCGCAATTCGCACCTTCCGCTTCTCACCACCGGACAGTCCCCCGAATGACTTCGCGCCCTTCGTGTTCGTGACCTTGATGGCGAACTTCTCACGAAGCTCACCGGCTTTCGTCAGGCTGATCGTCTGCCATGATGCGTCGATCTCGCCCTCCGATAGCTGTCCGAGATAGTGTGATGTTCTGTCATTCAGGATCGGCGTGACATGATCAAGAATGTGGGCACGGACACCGCCGGCCGACAGCACTTCCGCTGCCTTCACACAGACGCCGTGACGATGCTTGATCTTGGCCAGGGCATCGTTGAGGTCAGCCAGGGACGCCTCAGCCTTCGCGATCTCTTCCTTCTGGCTCTCGATCATCTTGGCGTAGGGGCTTTCTTCATCGCGCAGCGTGGTGAACTGCTTCACTTTGGCGTCGTAATCGGCCTTGAGCGCTGCTGCTTGCCCCGCTTTGCCCTCCAGATCACCGATGAGACTGCGAGTTTTGCTCTCTGAGCTGCGTTCTGCATTAACGTCAGTCATCGCACGCTCGAACTCTCCCAACGCGTCAGACGCGCTCACAGCTCGATCCCGAGCGTCTTGCAGTTTCTGCTTCGCTTCCTTGAACGCGGAGACTGCTGCTGCCAACTCCTTCTTGCGCTGCGCTTTCGCCCCCGCCACATCCGCTTGCTCGTAAGGCTTTCCGCATGACTTGCAGGGGGTGCCCACACTGCTATCTGCGGTATCGAACAGCGTCTTCGCCTTCTTGGCCTCTTCACCCAGGCGCTTAGCCTCGGAATGTGCAACCGCAACCGCAGACTCTGCCTTGGACTTCTCGACGGCCAGCTTGCGTTGCTCTTCCCGCTCACCGTCTGTCGCTGCGATGCGGGCAAGGGTGTCATTGAGCTGGGCTTTGGCGGCTTCCAGATCAGCCTTCAGCTGAGAAGGCTTCATGGCGGCATAGCGCTTCTTGATCTCCGCCGCTTCCAGCTTGATCGCCTTGATCTTCTCACCCTTGCTCTCTGCCCACTGCTCGTCTGCCGTGTGATACGACTTGAGCTGAATGCGCTGGTGCTCAAGCACCGTGTCGGCGGTATCGACCTTGCCCTGATGCGCCTCCACCTCGCGCTTGACCAGGTTGGCCTTCTTGAGCTGCGCCTGATACGCCTCACTGAGACGATCAATGCCGGCCGCTTCCTCAACCAACGCCTTCAAGTCCTTGTCTGTCTTGCTGGGCAGATCGGGCATCGCTTCCTGACCGGCATAGACGGAGTTGGCGAACACGGACTCGGATGAACCGACAATGCGATTCACCGCCTCCTGTGTCTGCTTGTCGGTGCCGTAGGTGATATCGGTGCCGTTGTGCTTGAGCGTCAGGCGGTTCTTGTTGACGTGGTGCTTGCGGTGCCGGGCAATCACATAGGCATCGGCTCCATCCTCGACTGTGAGGCTCACACGACAGTCCTTGCCAATCGTGTCATTGATCACATCGTCAGTGGTCACGCCGCGTGCTGTGCGGCCGTAGAGGCACCAGAACAGACTATCGACCAGCGTGGACTTGCCGGAGCCGTTGGATGACGCCCCGCCATTCTCAAGATTGCGACCCTGAATCAGCATCAATCCGCGGTTGCTGATGTCGATGCGGGCACTGCCGATGCTCAGGAAGTTCTCGATGTTCAGGTTCTTAAATTGCATGGTCGATCTCCGCGAGGGTCTTGAGCACTTCGTTGTTCACCTCATCCTTCATCGCGGTGTCGATGGTCGCGCTGCCCTTGATGAAGTGGGTGATGCTGTCTTCCAGGCGATCCAGGCTGGTCTTCGAAGCGGTCGCTCGGGTGACGGTCTTGTCCTTGCGAACCGGCAGCACAAGCGCAGCCGCCGCACACATCTCGTTGACCAACATGTCGCGGAACTCGGTCA
Organism: Cobetia sp. SIMBA_158; assembly: GCF_046566945.1. Taxonomy (NCBI): domain Bacteria; kingdom Pseudomonadati; phylum Pseudomonadota; class Gammaproteobacteria; order Oceanospirillales; family Halomonadaceae; genus Cobetia; species Cobetia sp. SIMBA_158. The sequence goes on along the minus strand of NZ_JAWJYL010000001.1, from coordinate 480,246 downwards.
CTTCCCGCTCTTCCTCGATCTCGATGCGGATACGGACGTAGTTGCCTGAGATGCGGTCGATGTCCTCTTCCTCGATCTCTTCGAGGTCAAGGAACAGAGGCGCGTCGGTCGGGCACTGCCCCACCCTGTCGTCATCCGTGACCGTCACGAATCCGGCAACGCTGTTCACGTCACCCCATGTCTGATGCGTCAGGGCACCAACGGAGTAGACGTTCGGGCGAACCTGCTTGTGGTTGTGGTAGTGGCCGATGAACACGAAGCGGAAGCCGAAGCCTTGGAGAACGTCAGGGTCAATGCCGTGATCCGGCAGACCAGGGATGATCTCGTTGACCGGCGCATGGATCATCAGCGTGGTCTTGGCGATCTTGTCAGCGGGCATGTGAGTCAGCAGCTCGGTGATCGTGGCGATCAACTCCTTCTGCTTCGCGTGCCAGGGCACCATCAGGACGCCGTGCTCTTCGTTGTAGTAACTGCCCTCGGAGACAACGTGAACGCCCGTGCTGGACAGTGCTTCGCCGCTGTTGCCGATCTTGTTGGAATCCTCGAACTCCAGATCGTGATTGCCGGCCAGCAGATACACCTCAAGGCCAATGTCCTCGATGATCTCGCGATACAGCTCAGTCACCGGATTGAGGACGGACGGTGTGACCCGACCCCGAACATGGAAGATGTCGCCGCAGTGGAACATCGCGGTGCAGCCCGACGCCTTCATGCTCTTGGCTGCCTGGCGAGTTGCGTCGATCAGGATTTGCAGGCGGCTGTTGATGTGCCCTTCCTGATGCGCGAAGGCGGAAAAGGCGTGATAGTGCGTGTCGGAAATAACGCCAAAGCTCATGTGTGTGACCTCTAAGTCAATGGTTACTTACTGATCTGGGCCAGCTTGAAACTGTGATCGCGCACCAGACGAAGCTCGTCGGGGCTAAGGCCGGTGCCATTCACAGCCAGGCCGGTCATCAGGTTGGGCATGGAGACAAACTGGTAGGAGCAGAAGATGCTCCGGTTGCGGGTGTGACCGTTGGCGTCCGTCTCAGTGAAGGTGATGTCGATACGATCACCACCGGAGCGGTTGGAGTGCTGGTCTACCTTGCCGAAACTGATCGTGCTGCCGAATCCTGACGTGCGATCCGCCATGTGCCAGCACTGCTTGACCCGCTCGTCAGTGACGGTGAGATGCAGTCCATTGGCGGAGAGGTAGGTAGCAGCGGAGAGTGCGACAATTCCGGTGAGGGTAGCGAGCTTCGAGATCATGGTAAGTTCCTGTTTTCGTTTGCTTTATGCTTACAGTTTACGCGACGTATTCCGGCGGAACGTAAAATGTTGGAGCGGCAGAAAGCGTTGCAGAGAACCCCCGCGTGCCGAGTAATTCAGCACCTTGATCTTGGTCTTGTCGTAGTAGTTGTCGATGTGGGTGACGTAGCGATCACCCGTGTCACGAACAAAAACGCCCACAACCTTGATGGAGTGGGCGCGCATAATGTTCAGTGTCTCGTCATCCATCGCCCAGGCGGCGATGCCCTTCTTGATAGCTTCGCCCAGTCGGGCTTCTCCTGCTCGGTATATCTCGCTGCGTTTCCTGTAGGCCATGTAGACGCGCTTGCCAGAGTCGAGCGTCACGATGGCACCGTAGAGACGTTTGCCCTTCTTAATGGGCTCCAGCTTCTTCTTTGGTCCTAACTCGTAAGCCATTTTCCATTCTCCGCAGATAGATCGCGGTCAGCGTGGAGTTCTCGCTAAGGAAGTGACCGTGAGCACGCTGCATGACATTGCCGACATGCTCGATGGAGGACATATCCGGCCCTCGCTCACATGCGGTGTGATTGTGCGGTGCGTGCTTCTCAAGCATGGGTCGATACTGTCCGTGATCCAGCCGAACCACTTCGGCATAACACTCGATCTCGGAAGTCTTGGTGTTCACCAGGGCGACGGTATCCCCTGCCTTCAGACGCTCATACCAGCCCTTGCCAACACGAAGCGTATTGAACTGCCGGGTCAAACCGACAATGGGTGGCATGAAGCCGATGCAGGGGATGTATTTCTCGCAGTGACGAACCGACAAGGTGACGAAGCTGTCTGCCTTATCCATGACCTGCTTGACGGGACACTTGCTGTTGATGCCGCAGGTATCGCAAAGCAACACCTCGCGCTTCTTTTCTGCGGCAGTTTCAATGGTGAAGCGTCCAGATTCGGTGCGCTTTACCCAGCGAGAGCGCTTGAGGTTGACAGTCATGGCCAGATTCCTTTCAGTGATTCCGACCATGACTATACTTTCCTGCCTGATTAGGCATCCAGTATTTTTACGCGTCGTCCCCCTCGTCGTCCTTCTGGTCATCCACATCAGAACCTTCGAGGATGTCCATCACCTGCTTACGGATTGCCGCGTCATCACGGATCATCCGCGCCAGCTTCGTCTTGGTGATCTTGTTGCCTTCCCAGAAGCAGTAGGCGGACTTCTTGCCGTTGGGCTTGATCAGCTCATGCTCGCACATGTATTCGACCAGGGAGCCTTCCACTTCGAAGCTGCCGGAGCCGTCGTCATTGAACATGAAGTCCCACTTGCACTTGCGGAACGGCGCGGACACCTTGTTCTTGATGCACTCGGCACCGATACGCTGGCCGATCTTCGTGCTGTCGCTGGCTGACTTCTTGAGCATCGTGCGACCCAGACGAATGCGCACCGAGCAGTAGAACTTCACCGCGTCGCCGCCGGGGGTCGTCGTAGGATCACCAAACATCACGCCAATCTTCGTGCGCGTCTGGTTCAGGATGATCAGCGTGGCGCCATAGTCATCACACGCCTGGGCAATCATCTTGAAGGAGGCGGAGGTGGCTCGGGCCAGCGCGGTGTTGTCGTTCATGTTGAACGCATCGGCACTCTTCTCAGCGATCTGCTGAGGCACCATAGAGGCCAGTGAGTCCCAGACCAGCACGATCGGTGCCTCTTTCTTGATCAGCTTCTTCTCGCGCACCACACGCAGCAGCTTGATCGTTTCCACAACCGTCTGCTCGTAGGTCTGGCCGCGCTTGAACACGAACCGGCCAGGCGTCAGATCAAGACCGCCCTTCTCTGCCATGTCAGTGTCAAAGCTGCGCTCGTGATCCCAGAATGCAGCAATACCTCCAGCGCGCTGTGCTGCCTTCATGACCTCGTTGGCAATAGCGGTCTTGCCCGAGGACTCAGCCCCCGAGAGTTCAACAACACGACCCACCGGCATGCCGCCATCGTAGCGACCGCTGATGATGCGATTGAGGGGAGGGAAGCCAGTGTCGAGCCACAGCTTGACAGTGCTGACCTCATCGTTGGAGCCAATAGCGCCCATGATTTCGCGTGCCAGATCGCTCATGCGGATTTCCTCAGTTGGGTAGCGGCGGAGTAGTCAATGAAGGGAGCGGTGAAGTTGTCGAAGTCTTCGAGGATCGACCGGAAGGCAAACTCTTCGCAGAAGGCATGGAAGGCATCGAGGTTCATGGCATTGCGATAGAGCACCTGAACATCGGTGGGCTTCGGGCCGGTCAGCAGGTTCATCAGCTTGACGTTGCGCTTGAAGACCTCGATTCGGGTCATGTGAGGCTCTTTCGGAGAAGGCTCACCCATTGCAAAGTCACGATGGGCTTTCGGCACCTTGCGCCCGTTCTCCACGTCATCACGGATGCGGCGAACGAAGGCAGACACGCTTCCGTATTGAGCCAGGATTTCCGGCGCACTCTTCTCACCGATCCGGCCAACGCCTGGGATCTCGTCAGAGTTGTCGCCAACAAGCGCCTTGCCCTGAACGAAGGCTTCGGGTGTCAGGTAGCCGGTGTCTTCAGCGAAAGTGATGCCATGCACCATCCGGCCATCCTTGTGATTGACCCAAGTGGTGTAGTCGTTGATCAGCTGCTTCCAGTCGTGATCGCCAGTGACCATGTAGGTCTGGTGTTGACGCTTTGCGTTGTTGCGAACCAGATGGCCGGCAAGATCGTCAGCCTCAAAGTCAGCAGCAAACAGCGAGGGCACCCCCAGCATCCCGAGTCCACGCTTGATGTCTTCTCGGCAGTCACGGAAGCACTCGCGCATGTGCTGAACCTGCGGGTCAGGTTCCTTTCCGCGCTTGGCCTTGTAGTCGGGGAAGAGTTCGTAGCGCCACTTCGCTTTCCCATCCCACAGCATCACCGGACGAGCCTTCAGCTCGTTGACATAGCGGCGGACAGTCTTGATGGAGCCGAAGATGGACTGGACTTCGCGGTCGCCTACGGTCAGCTTCATTCCACTTTGAGCTGCATAGCCCACCGCATGACTATCAAAGATCACGTTTCTCATTTCACAACCTCCAGAGATAAGAAAGGGGACTCCGAAGAGTCCCCTTAGTTGATCGACTCTTAGAGGTCGTCGAGGTCGTTCAGGATGTCGTCGAGGTCATCGGCGTCACCCTCGATCTCGCTGGCCAGGTCAATCTCTTCGGCAGCAGCAGGATTCGCAGTGGTCGGGGCCGGAGTCTCAGCCTCGACCTCAGCGTCAGTCTCGAAAGGCGCATCGTCATCAACAAGCTCGCCATCGAGCGCGTCAAGTTCGGCTTCAGCCTCATCCGCAACCTCAGAGGCAGAGGACAGGAGAGAAGCGCCGGAGGCAGTCGCAGCAGCAGCAGTCGCAGCAGCAGCGGCAGCAGGCGGAGTCACGAGGCCAGCGGAACCAACCGCGGAACCAGTGGTGCCAGTCGCAGCACCAGCAGAGCTTGCGATGCGAGCAACAGAGGCCGGAGCAGCGAGGCCGGTGACAGCAGTGACGGCACCAGTCGCCTTGAGCAGACCCTGCTCGGACTCCTGATCGACGTAGGCACGAAGATCGGTGACGGCAGACTGGTCATAGGTGACAGCAGTGGCCTTCGGAGCAACAGAGACGGAGTATTCGGTGTCGAGGCCGGTGCCGGTCTTGTTGACGATGAAGTCCTGACCAGTAGCCGGATCGAGCATGTTGAGGTCGTCGTCGAGGAACGCCCCGATCTGCTCAACCATCGTGTCGAACACGGAAGCCGGAAGCTCAAGGATGACAGGCTGGTTCGGAGTCTCGCCGTCACGCAGAAGCGCATTGACGAGGACACGGTGCCCGGCACGAGCCTGACCCAGCAGCTTTTCCATACCGACGTTGCCGGACTGCTTGGCCTTGCCGATACCTTCGCGGATCGCCTCGCAGACAGGGCACTCGCGATCATAGGTGCGCTCGGTGCAGATGTAGACCGCAGCCAGCTTGGATTCCTTGTCTTTGACGAAGTGCATGCCAAAGTCCTGATAGAAATCGCCGCTGACATCCGGCTTTCCATCAGCGCCCAGCTGCCAGGACGGCAGGAGGCGGATGCGGTTCTTGCCCGCCTGCATGCGGGTCGGACGGATGTATTGCGCCTTCTTCTTCTGCTGCTCAACCTTGCGCTTGTTCAGTTTGGAACGCATATCGGCCAGTGAAGACATAGGTATTTCCTCAGTTCAGTGTTATCAGTGGTGTTCGTCTTTTGTGTTCACGTTTTCCGCTCAGCGGAGACACTATAATAAGTCAGCGCTTACTGGTAGTGAATCACAAAAAAAATGTTATTCAGCTACCGCTTCGTCGCGCTTCTGTTCAGCCAGCGCCTGCATCATTGCCTGCCGGCTCTCACCGCGAGCTGCGGCTGTTCCGGCTGCCCCACCCTTGTAGCTGTCACGCATGACGGCTTGTTCAAGGTGATGCTTGGAGGCTTGCACGATCATGTCCCGACGGTGACGAAGTGCCTCAAGGGCAGTCTTCGCGAGATTCAGGATCAGCAAGGCGCTGTTGTAGTTGCTGTTCGCCTCAACCATCTTCGGATGGCTGGAAACGAACTCTTTCACCGTGCCCTCAGTGACTTTCTGTCCGCTGGCAGCCAGGGAGTCGCGGGCTTCTTTTCCCAGGCCCGCCTCGATGACGCCGAGACGGTTCTTGAATGCGACAGCCTGGTGTTCTGCGCGGGCAGCAATCACGCCATATCGAACATACAGGCCGGCTTGTGTTGCCCACATGCCGTCGAGGTTGTTCGAGTCAAAAGCCACATCGCTTTTGAGCTGGCGAGGGTCGATGAGATTCTTGACCTCACTCATGGGGTTCTCCTTGTTAAAGAGCGCGGCGGATGCTGTCTTGCTCCGACTGCGCAATCTTATACATGGCAAATCGGGAAGTCACCTGTTACTTACTATTTTTTGTGAGTCCCTGTCGGTCGTAGACATCGCTCATCACATCCAGCAAATACAGAATACATCCGCGCTTCGTGGGGCACGAGACACAAAAAACCCCGCTCAGTGGCGGGGTTCTTCATGACATCGGCGACTATCGAGCCGTGTGACCTTCGGGGTCGTGCGTTCTTGCCTTGGACGTGTAGATGCGCCTTTTCAGCGGCCTTCTCAAGATGACAAACCGGAACGGCTCGCTCTCCAGCTCCCTCTCCAGTTCGTTCTCGAAGGGCATGACTCGCATGAACAGGTCATCTTCGGCTGGCGCAGGACTCGGAGCCGCAGAGTTTGTGCGATGGTTCAGCCTGACCAGGTAGGCGCCGGCCCCTATCATCGCCAGAATGAGCGGCGACAGCAGGATCAGCGGTGCGAATCCATTGGCATTGGCAATAAAGTCAATCATGTGAACCTCCTATGGGTTCGTGCCACCAGCCTGTTGATCTCTGGCAGCTTGGCGGATCTCAAGCAGCTCTTCTGCGGACAAGTTTTTTTGGGGGCTACTCTTGTCACCCTTGGCATCAAGCTCCCGCTGCTGCTCTTCAAGATATGCCTCACACCAGTGCTTAGCATAGCCCCCAAAGAAGGCCAAGACCAACCCCGAGGCCATCAACCCAAACCAGCCGGTCAGTTCATTCGGCTCGGATTTCACGTAGATGCCGATGGCTGACAGCATGATCAGCCCTACACCCACGCGGTCGCCTGCATCCATTACCACCCTGGCGGCGGTCATCGCGCCCCACCCCACCACATTCCTTGTGACAGCCATAAACGTCCCTGTTTGATGTCTATCGGCACATCATAGCACCAGTGGCATCGGGCCATAAAAAAAGCCCCGCCGTAGCGGAGCTTCTTTGGTCTACCAGTCGGTCACATTCCAGCGGCCTCAATTGCCATGCTCAGGCACTTCTTCAGGTCGTTTATCATCTCGGGTGAAAAGTAGATTCTGCCTTGACTGAACCCATGCACCACCGTCCGGTCATTGTCCTTGTCGTAGATCGACTTGCCGATCAGCTCGCCGGGCTTCTTCTTGGTGTCGTCGCTGAAGTGACGTGTCGCCAGCGACCCCATCGTCAGGATCACCGGAGGGTTCAGCTCTGCTACCTCGCGATCAAGGTATCCCGAGCACTTGGTGATGTCGTCCATTTCGAAGCCCTGAGCCTCTTTGTCCTTCACGAACTTGATCAGAGTGGTGTAGTAGAAGTCCTCGTTGGTCAGTCCGGCCTCCTTGATCGCTTCTGCCCATGAGGTGTAGGGCTTGCCCGAGACGAGCTTTCCGGCGTTCTCGTCTGACCAGTTGGGGGCATCGAAGACGACCATGATCTTGTTGGCCTTCTTTCCGATGCGCGGGGCACATGTCCAGCGGTCGTCGTAATCGTCGGCCCACTCGTTGACCAGATTCAGCAGCTTGGCCTTCGCCCCCTTCCCGACCGTCATGTCACGATCAATCTGGGCGACTTGCTGCATGACACCGGCCATGAGCGTCAGCTGGTCTTTCAGGCGCGATCTGTCTGTTGCAGGGGGTGAGCCAGGGGTGATGCTGGCAAACGCCCCCACGCGCTCCAGATGATCCACCACGCGCTTGTTCACGATCCGACGGTTCACTGACATCTGGAACTGGGTCAGGTCAGCGAATGCACCGCCGGCATCTTCTCGACCGGACACGATAGCCGCTGCACCCTTCTCGCTGATGTTGGCAACAGAGTTGAACGGAGCCACCAGCAGGGAATGTCCTGTCGCCGGATCAGTCAGCACCTCGAACTTGTCGGTGGAGGTGTTGATGTCAGGCGGGCCGACACGGAGATTGAAACGTGCCGCGTCAGCCACGAGGCCAGGCATACGGTCAGAATCCAGAATGGACATGCACGAGGCGAAGAACTCGGCTGGATAGCGAACCTTGAGCAGCATTGTCCAGTAGGAAAGCATGGTATAGGCGACTGAGTGGGATTTATTGAACTGATATCCGCCGTTTTTCTCAAGAGCGTCCCAGATTTGGTCAATGGACTCTTCCGACAGTCCCGGCTGCTCTTCGATGACGCGTGTAACTTTCATGTGGTTTTCCTCATGCGGCCCAACGCTTGCCGCTCTTGATGACGCTGACCATTGACTGACTGATGCCGAACTCTTTGGCTATCGAACTCTGTTTGCAGCCGTCTACTAGCCTTGCTCGAATCTCGGCAATTTTTTCGGGGGTCAGCTTGTGCCCGCGCCCCTGATTGGAAGTCCCATGTCGCTTCCTATCCTCCTGATTCTGACTCGGTGTGCCCCAGTAGACGTTGGACGGGATGTTATTCTCAGGATTTCCGTCGAGGTGACAGGCATAGCAGCCAGGCGGACGCTCTCCATGAAACGCTAGGCATACCGCCACATGAACACCTAAGCTGTTGCCCTTGCCTAGCTGGGCATACGGATAAGGGTGCTTATCTGAATGACGACAGGGAGAAAGCACCTTACCCTTCCTCTTTCTCGTAAATCGAAGCCCGTTCTTGCTCGCATAGGCAACTTCTCGATCAAGACTCCTGACTCGACCAAGCGAAGACGCTTGATAGCCCGCATAACCAGGAATGTCCCTCCACTCTTCAGCCATAAGTCACCTCTTACTGTGTGATTTGGTCAAAACTCTGCTTCGTCGGCGATGATCTCGTCGATGGTTCGGAACTTTCCGTCCTTGCACTTTATTTTCTCAGCGCGATGGAAGGTGCGCTTGCTGCCATCATCCAGCTCGACAGTCACCCATCCAGCTTTCGCACCGACCTTGAACTGATCACCGACTTTGGCCATGAGCTTCGGGTCTTTCTTACCAATTGCCTTGCGCGCCAAATCTGCGTCAGCCATCGAGAATCCGGCGAGGTCACGGAGAGACTGCATGGTCTGTTCCTGATACACCCAAACGCCTTTTGTCTCGTTCAGCGTCTCCTTGACAGCCTCATGGGGGAATGAGGGTGCTTCGAACCCTTTGGTGACAGCGACGTATTGCTCAAGCATCCCCGATTCCATAGGGCCAGGGCGATACAGTGCGGTCGCGGCAACGATGTTCTCGAAGGTCAGCGTTCCGGCATAGGCCAAGCCCTTGAGCAGACCCTTCATGCCGGGCGACTCGAACTGGAAGATGGCGGTCGTCTGCCCCTGGGAAAACGCCTCCATCACGTCCTTCTGGTCAAGCGGCTCACGAAGAAGGTCAAGCTCGACGCCATGAGTGTCCCGCACGCGATCAACGGTCTGCTGGATGATGTCGAGGGTCGATAGCCCCAACACGTCCAGCTTGACCATGCCCATGTCCTCGCAGACACGCTTGTCCCAGTTGATGACCGGCTCTCCGTCTCGCGCCTCCACGACAGCCATCTCCTTGAGTGGCCGGCCGCCAACGATCACACCCGCTGCGTGCTTGCCATAGGAGCGCATTGCCCCCTGAAGGCGGACACTGTGCGCCCAGTATTCAGGACACCGCTCGGAATACGCCTTGATCGCAGCCACCGTCTCTGCCGCTTCCTCCAGTGAGGTATCCGCGGGGACGCTCTTGGAGACAGACAGGTCGAGGCCGGACATGCCATGAACACGCCCCACATCACGCAATGCCGATGCAGCACCCAGCATGGAGTAGTTGCTGATCCCCGCTACACGATCCATGCCGAAAGCATCGCGCAGATAGGTGATCACCTCTTCTCGGCGGGAGGACATGAAGTCGAGGTCCGCGTCAGGAAGGTCAAGACGCTCGGGGTTGATGAATCGCTCGAAGATCAAGCCGAAGCGGATCGGGTCAACGTCCGTGATGCCAAGCAGATAGGCGACCAGGCTACCCCCAACAGAACCACGACCAGGCCCAACGGCGATATTGTTCTCTTTCGACCAGATGACGATCTGACGCACCAGCAGGAAGTAGCCGGCAAAGCCCATTTCATTCAGGACGCCAAGCTCATACTTGAGGCGGTCGCGGTAGACGGTCACTTCTGAGCCCTTCGGCTTGTGCCCCATCACCTCCGCCGAGAAGCGTTCTTTCCAGCCTTCTTTTGCCAGGCGGATCAGCTCGGCGTTCTCGTCCTCAGCAAGCACCGGCAGGCAGATGTCGAGCTTGTGCCACTCATACGTCACCTGATCCATGATCCACTGATGGTCACGCAGCATATCGCTACTGATCTTGGCTCCGGTGCGACTCGCGAATGCCTTCAGCTCTTCCGCGACCGACTTGATCTTCTTGGGGTGCATGTCGCGCAGGAACGGGGTGAGGTTGAAGGTGTTTCCGACACTGGAGCCGTCAGCGATGATCCGATAAACGTCCCGCGTGTCGGCTTCCCCCTCGCCCTGCTTGTAGAAGCTCGGCAGATAGGCGATCACTTTCTGCCCCGTCTTCTCTGCATGAGCCAGCACGCGCAAATTGTGCTGATCGTAGTAAGGAGTGCTGAATGGCTGTATCGCTAGAACGCTCAGATTTGCGTTGTGAGCGCTTGGGAGCTGTGAGATGACATCTGCATAGTCTGGAGCGTGAAACGCGCTGTATGCGTCGCTATTGAGCGATACCACGTTGCCACGCTTGATGACCTCATCGAGCTGCGCGAAGCCCGTGCGGGCCTTGTAATAGAAGAATTCCCGAGAGTATGCCTGGGACAGCAGCTCGAACACGTCTCGCAAGCCTTCGTCGTTGCGAATGATGATGTCGTGGTAACTGATCGGGTTCGGCTTGTCGGCGTGTGTCTCGCCCTTCTTGGGTGGGCGATGGAGCGGATCGGGGACGCAGCGGACACGGACGCCAATCAGCGGCTTGATATCGACTTGCTTGGCTGCACGGCTGAACTCGATCATTCCCGAGATATTCATGGTGTCCATCAGGCAAGCAGCCTGGTAGCCGTGCTTGGCGGCCTCGTTGACGATATCTCTGGGGGACAGCGTGCTCTCCCCGATACTGAAATGGCTTCTGGCAAACAGAATCATGCGGTTTCCTCTAGCGTGAGAGCGGCGGTGTATTTTGTGAGTGTCACGACGCCTATCAGCTGACCGACGCCCAGTGCATCCGAGACTCGGCTGGAAGCGCTGACCTTTCCGCACCTCTTCTCCTTCATGATCATTTCGGCTACGTCGCTCTTGCGTATCATCTGGCGCTTGATGAGTTCGTCGAAAACCAGAATGAAGGCGGAGTTGGAGCGGCTATCGAGACACTTGAAGGGATTCTTGCCCGCGCGGATCATTTCTCTGGCTTTGGCCAGGCTGATGCCTTTGATGACGAGGCGTTTTGCGTGGGTCTTGATGCGTTCGCTGACGTTGGCTGCTTCGATGGCAACAAGGTCGTCCTGGTCAACTGCGACAGTGGCGAACTTCGTCGAGAGGAAGGTTGCGCTGGCGTTCTTGCGCTTGCTGACGGTCATGTCCAGCGCATCCTTGTGACACCCCTCGAACTTGGGGCAGGCAGAGCAGATGCTCGATTCGGGAGAAAAGACGATGGCACTACCCTGGCAACCGAGCATCTGTAAGTAACCTCTTACTGTTGAATCAGACGAAAATGCGGGACGCGACTTCACCAGCTGCGACAGCTGATGTGCTGGGGAGCTTGTTGATGAAGGCTCGCTCCAGTCCTGCCTTGAAGTCGCCTCCGAACAGCGCACCGAGTTTTCCGGCGAACAGGAGTTCACGCGGGCCGATGGTGTTGGTAATTTCACCTCGCTCATAGGAACCTCGAATGCGATTGGCGAAATCAACAAGCTGAGCCGCTTGCTGTTCAGAAATCTTGGCTTTGCGCTCAAGAATCTGGGCTTCGTCCTTCGGGGCCATGTAGCCGAGCTTGCTGACGATGCCGAAGCGAGAGTAGTTGGCTGCGTTCTGAAGGTTGGTGCCCTGATACAGACCCGTCTCATCGCCCGATCCGTTCGTGTTGCCGGTTGCAACGAAGCGGAACTGAGGGTGCGGCTCAATGCGACGCCATTCTGCAGGAGCCTCCTTGATGATCAGCGCCTTGCCCTCAAGCACCGGCTGATAGATGCCCAGCACCTGCGGGAATGCGAAGTCGTATTCGTCAGCCAGATAGACCCAGCCGTATTTCATGGCGAGTGTCAGCGGGCCAGGCTCGAAGTAGGTGCCGTTCTCGTTCGCGAGCATCTGACCGACGATATGGGCCTCTTCCGTGTTCGCGGTGTGCTGGACACGCATGAACGGACGGTTCGTGAAGGCGCAGAACTGTTCCCAGGCGGTAGACTTGCCGGTTCCAGCGTGACCCCAGAAGTAGGACGGGATGTCGTAATCGAGGGCAGCGATGGCGTCACGCAGCGTCTCGGGCGTCCAGATGTATTCGTCGTCGGTCGCCGGCACCATGTCCTGATGGTCGTGACGCTCGAAGACGGATACCGGAATTGCGATGCCGGCCGCCATACCCTTCACGTTCTCGGCCAGCTTCATGAAGTCAGCAGAGCGGACACCGTAATCCGGCACCTTGGAAGTCTTCAGGCTGACAACCTTGCTCGACTTGGCCTCAGCAACACCGGACATGTTCGCGGTGACAGACTCGCGCTCGGCCTTCTTCTTTGCCAGAGCCGCTTGAGCCTTCTCGGACAGCATCGGAGCGCCTGGGAATTGGGCACGATAGTCGTTGGCGGAGACAGTCGGGTGGTTCTTCTTGAGGTGAGTCTGGATGACGTGAACCGGCTGGCCGTCCAGCTGGCAGATCACGCGACCATCTTGAGCAGTCAGATCGTAAGGCAGAGAGGCGGCGGCAGAGTTAGATTCAGACATTGGTTGGTTCCTGTATGGGATAAGTAATCTGTGACTTACTGCTAAGCACAGATGCATCATAAGACATCGAGCGCTGGTGATAAACGCTCGATGCGGGGATTTACTTCAAAAGCATTGAGGTCATTTCAGAAACGATCTTGGTGGGCAGCTCGGCCACGTTGTCCAGCACGATGCTCTTGGGGTAATACTCGTTGACCGCATCAGCCTCGATGCCAATACCCAGAATCTCGATGCCGGCCTTCTCGACGCGATCTACAACGTGGTGGAGGTGCTGCTTGGCACGATCAGCCCGCTCCTCATAGGTGTAGATGCGCTGCTGAGCGGGCTGCCCATCCGACAGCACAACCAGAATCTTCCGCTCTTCTCGCCTGGCTGCCAGTATGTTTGCGGCGATCTCCACTGACTCCGAGTCGGCGTTGTTCGCCATATCCACTGTCGGCAGTCCTGCAATGCGCGTCTCACACTCCGGCGTCATGCGCTCATCGAAGGTCTTGAAGATGGGCATGAACAGTGGCGAGACACGATCAAACCCGCCCTTGAAGTCCGGCCTTGTCGCTGCCAGCTCGGCAAGCTGATCTCTGGCCTCCGAGAAGAATGCGTAGTTCTCGATGGTCGTGAAGCCCATCACCTGTGTCTTCACGTTGATCCGTTCAAGACTGGTGGCAAGCGCATACGCGGCCTCAGCTGCCTTGTAGATGCGGTTTCGGTTGGACATCGACCCCGAGCAATCAACCAGCAGCATCACCGCTGTATCCTTGGTGCGCGAGACTTCCTGGCGGCGGAAGACACGATTGTCGCCGGTCTTGAGCTTGTAGAGGCTCGACGAGTGCAGACGGCCGCTTTTGAAGCCTGGGACATAGGTGGAGCGGTTGCGGGCAGCAATGATCCTCTCCAGCGCCTTCGCCATCACGCCGATTCGCTCACTGTTCTCTTGGCGAAGTCTGTTCCGGCGCTCCTTCACCTCACGCATCCGGTTGTCTGGCACCGAGTAGGTTTCGATCTTGTCGTTTTCATTCGAGAAGGCCATGTAGGAGCGGTCTTGGAGAGACTGCAAGGCGCCTTCCGTCAGGGCATTTTCCAAGGCGCTGTCGTAGGTATCGACCTCTTCAATATCCTTCAACAGTGAGAGGTCTTCACGCTCACCAGCAGAGCGTGTCGTAGCGCCTCCGTGCCATCCCGACGTGTCTCGGTTGCGCTCGTCTCCGTCATCACCCAGTCGCTCACCGCCGTCGCCGCCTTCGAAATCGGTGCTCTTCTCTGACTCCTTGTCGCCACCGCTGCTGTCAGACTCAGTTTCCTCGCCTCCAGTGCCACCACTCTCACCTTCAGCCTCTTCCTCTTCCGAGTCGCCTTCGCCTGCCCCCTTGCCGGCACCTTCACCTTCAGGCTCCTCTTCCGAGTCACCTTCGGATTCACCAGCGCCTTCACCTTCCTGGTCAGCCTCGCCCTCTTCACCTTCTTCACCGGACGAACCCTTGCCATCTGAGTCGTCTTCTTCCGGCTCACCTTCCGCTTCCGAACCGCCCTCATCCGGCTTGTCTTCGTCTTCCGGCCCGTCTTTCTCCGGCTTGGAGCTGGACTTGGACTTGGATTTTGAGCCGCCTGACGCCTGACTCTCATCACCTTCCTCTGGATTGAAAATGTCATCGCCCATGCTGCGACTGTCTTCCGGTGCTCCGCTGCTGCTGGATGAAGAGGAAGAGGAGCCGCTGCCATCATCCTCGTCATCCTCGTCAGCCCTGGCAGCCTCCTCAGCAGCTTTGGCCCGCTCGTCACGCTCGCGCTGATCCACCTCGCAGAGAATGTCGCGGAAGGTGTTCGCCATCTGTAGCGCCTTCAGGGACGAGTTGATGCCGACGATCTGTGGCTCCAGCAGCTTGAGTTCGGCGTAGACGTTCTCGATATGCACCCACTTGTCCGCCATGAACTCTATAGCGGCCTCCTGACCGGCCATTGCGCGGATGGCAGGAACGACAAGCCCGGCGATGAAGAACTTGGCTTCCGACATCTCAGGATTGCTCTGCCTGGCCTTCAGCGCCTCGTCGAAGCTCTTCTGGAAGAAGTGCTTGATGGCGAACTCGACGGTCTTGTCGATGTTGCGAGTGGAGCCAGCGAAGGCTTTCTTCATCTGGGCCTCGATGAAGGTGTCTTCGAAGATGTTGTGAAGATTACCGACTTTCTCCTCCACCGCACGCTTGATGACCTTCGGATCGGTGAACAGCAGGTGGCCGACTTCGTGGTCTACGAAGCCCTTGATCGCGATGACCAGTTCCGGCGACGACTTCTCGCTGATCATCGGGATGTTAACCCGCTCCGGCTCTAGGGTTGTCTTGTCGTAGGATACGAACGCTTGTATGCCGGACTGTGTAACTTTGATGCCTTTGTTGGCTAACATTCGCACAACCATTTCGATGGCATCACGTAACTCGCTGATGTTGTTGCCTTTCGCAATTGCTTTTGCCATTTCCTTTTCCCCATCCGTTATGAAAAGCAGTAATCGTTGACTTACTGAAAGGATAACAAAAAAGGACTGGCGCAAAACGCTCAGTCCTTTTCTGTGCTGCTAGATTTTCCCACCGCTACGAGCGTCCAAGCGGTTGATTACTCAATGATACAACCCTCCCCAGACATGACGCTGAAGTGCGCCACACGGCCTTCTCCCAAGAAGGCAATCTGTCCACCATCAGGCAAATCAACCACTGATTCGGCTTCGTCGATCAGCTGGCAGAAGGTGGCGTGGTCGATCTGCTGGGCTATTGTTTTCATTAGGGCGGCTTCTCCATTTCCCTAGTTACTAGGATAAGTAAGCGGTGGCTTCCTGAAGTGCTCTTATAGTAAGACCAGGGCATTAGGTTGGCAACCCAAATGTGGCGAAAATGTGACCGTTCGGACAAAAAAACTTTACATTAGTAACATCCGCGTCTCCAAAAGCTGACAGTTGATGTCACCGAAAGTCGATACCCAAGCACTTGACAATATTATTCGCAAAAATAAGTCACCGATGCTTGACTAAGTATGTCCTTACTATAAGAATTAAAAGCGAGCAGGGACGCAAAAGCGCAGAGGCGCAAAAGCGCAAGTTCTTCCTTGTGTGCAGGATGCAAACACCAAAGAGAAGGGGTAAGAGGAAATGGCGAGTCAGACATCAGTTGCGACCTTCATTGACAATCGACAGTCAATGTTGGGCATGACAAATCAGGAAGTGGCCGATCTGGTGGGATATCCGAACGGCAACGTCATGAGCATGATCAAGAAGGGGCGCACCAAGCTACCTCTTGAGCGGGTTCCCGCGATGGCAGAGGCTCTGGCAGTAGACAAGGCAAAGCTGATGCGGATGGTGATGCGTGAATACATGCCGGACACCCTGAAAGCCATCGAAACCTGCCTCGGAAGCACTGTCACCAGAAACGAACTGGCTCTCATTGAAATCTGGCGCGACGCGACAGACAACAACGACCCCGAAATCCCTGAAGATGCGATTCAGGGGCTTCACGCTGGCTTCAAGACGATGATGAGTAACGCTTAAAAATCAACCATTTGTTGAAAATTAACTTCTAGGTTGATCGGAAGGGGCTTCGCACATGCGACGCCCCTTTAATTTTGCGTATAACACCCCGCTCCGAGGCTTCGGGCAGCTGCTGGACGGCTGTGAGAGAGCTGCGGACACCGAAAAATCAATTTTCATCCCACCACCAGATGCCGGGCACGGACTTAATTTTCCGTATACCAGGGCACGCGGGACTTAATTTCTCGTATATCAAGGCGCTCGGGGAGACGTGACTGCGGGGAGGGTCGCGGTTCCTGGGAGACAGGGCCACGGAAAAACTGGCTTTCGATGATGGCGTCCCCGATAGGAATCGAACCTATGGCCTGTCGCTTAGGAGGCGACCGCTCTATCCAACTGAGCTACGGGGACAGTTTTGAAATCTGCGGGACAGAACCTTACCAGACGCTCCAGATTTTGCGTAGGACTAGACCCACTTTTTTTCTAATCAAGGGCTTGCGACTACATCCGGCGAGTGGCGCTAATTCTGGCAAAGTGGAGCTAAGTGGCGCTAAAAGTGGCGCTAAATAGCTCCACCCAGCTTTTGCTTATGAACGACCTCACCTAACTACCTGAAACTATTGCCTTTTTGCAGGAGTCGAACCTGCGACCTGCCCCTTAGGAGGGGGCCGCTCTATCCAGCTGAGCTAAGGGGGCGTAGCGAGCGGAAGTATAAGCCATTGAAGTGGCGAGATAAACCCGACAATTGCTGCACCGCCTGCTTCACGCCCCTTCGTCGTCATCCACATGCTGGAGGCGCTGGAGCAATAACCTGAAGGCATGCTCCACGCCTGATTTCGGTGTCATGCTCCCTGGCTGGCTGAGACAGCCTCATGAACATGCCTTCCCTATCCTTTCGACAATCGGACCTCCGCGTCGCCAATCACCTCTGCCATCGGGCGTGGGCGCCCCAGTAGGTAGCCCTGAACTCGCGAGCAACCCATGCGCCGCAAGACTTCGAGTTGCTCCGTCTCTTCCACGCCTTCCGCCACGACATCGAGTGACAGGGCGCTCGCCATCATCAGCATGGCACGCACGATCTCATTGCCCGTGCTATGCGTGTCTGGCGATTCCTCAAGAGACAGGTCATTAATGAAGCTGCGATCTATCTTCAGCTCCTTGAGCGGCATACGACGCAAACGCGACAGATTCGAGTAGCCGATGCCGAAATCATCAATCGAGAAGCTCAGGCCCAAGGCTGCCAGCTGGTCAATCTTCTCGAGCATTGCCGCTTCATCATCCGTCGCCAGGCTCTCGGTAATTTCCATACGCAAGAGCTCAGGCGCGAAGTCATGTTGCGCCAACAGCCTGGTGACCTGCGGCACGAACTCGCTGCTACGGAACTGCACCTGACTGACATTGACCGCCATCGGTAGCGCATAGCCTCGAGCGGTCATGGCGGCAAGCTCGCGACAGACCTGCTCCAGCACCCAATGCCCCAGCTCGAGAATCAGTCCGGACTCCTCCGCGATGGGGATGAAGGTCGCTGGCGAGACCATCCCCAGCTGCGGGTCATGCCAACGCAGCAATGCCTCGGCGCCACACAATTGCGGCTCACCACTTTCGGGCAGGGAAAATTGCGGCTGGAGGTGGACACTCAGCTGCTGGCGAGACACGGCCTCACGCAACGCGTGTTCCATCCGGGCGGCATCGATGATGCGCTGGCGCATCTCGGGCGCGAAGAAACACAGCCGTGCACGCCCGGCCCCCTTGCTCTCATAGAGCGCGATATCCGCTTGATGCAGGAGGTGACTCCAGGCATCGCCCTCTTCTCTTTCGATCTCGGTGTGCTCCACCTTGCCGGCCGGCAACACTTGCTGAGAGCAGGCGCCATAGCCTTCCTCGTGACGCGGATAGAGCGTGATGCCCAACGAGCCGGTCAACTGATGCGTTCGCCCTTCAAGCTCCAGCGGCTCCTGCAGTCGCTCCAGCATCTGCTCCGCCACCTGGCGCGCTCGGCTAGCCGCTTCGCGCGGCCCACCGGCTCTCGGTGCCAGCAGCACGATGAACTCGTCTCCCCCATGGCGCGCGAGGAAGTCCTGCGGGCCCAGCATCTCTGCCAGACGCGAGGCGACCTGCTTGAGCGCCAGGTCACCGGCATCGTGTCCGAGGATGTCGTTGAGACGCTTGAAGTGATCGAGATCCAGGAACATCAGCGCGCCCATATCGCCGGGCTGGGCCTGCTCCGCCAGCTCACAGAGATGACGACGCACGAGACGCCGGTTGGGCAAGCCGGTCAACGAATCGTGCAAGGCCTGATGCATCAGTTGCTGGTCACGTCGATAGCGTTCGATCGCCAGCCTGGCCACTTTGACCGCCACTTCGAGCAAGCCATGGTGAGTCGCATCGAAGACCTCGCCTGTCTCGGCATAGAAGGCAAAGCTGCCCAGGGGGTTATCCTCGCCATCGAGAATCGGCATCGACAGGCAGGCATCCAGCCCCAACGCATGCGGATGCTCACGGAAGCCCTCCCAGGCAGGTTCCTGCGCGATGGAAGGCGTCATGACCGGCTTGCGCCGCCACATCGCCGTCCCACAGGTGCCCACGCCTTCCCCTATCTTCAAGCCACGGGTGAACAGCATGAAGCTTGCCGGCAGGCTGGGCCCCTGACCTGCCACGATGGTGCGGCCCACATCATCCAGCAGCAGCAACGAGGAGCGCACCTGAACCGCGGCGCCTTCGATGGTCAGGCACAGGTCTCGCAGCGTCTTGTCCAGAGACTGGCCTGCCGCCACGGCTTCCAGCAGCTCAAGCTGGGAGTGGCTCAACATCAAGGCCCGGTGCATCTGGGTAATGTCCGTCTGCAACCCCAGATACCCTTCCACCCGCCCCCTGGAATCCTTGAGCGGAATGCAGCGCAGCCGCAATCGCAGTGGTTGGCCATTGCTGTCGTAATGCACCAGCTCCTCATCGCTGGGTTCGCCGCGGCGGCGCTGTTCACGCAATCGGGTGATGACCAGCAGATCGGATGCCGGCCCCATCAAAAATTCACTGGGCACCTTGCCGACCACCTGCTGCTCTCGATAGCCGAGAAGCTGCTCAAAGGCGGGGTTGACCCAGCGAATGCGCCCTTCGAGGTCGTAGCAACAGACGCCGTTGCTGGTGTGATCCAGCAGCTGATTGAGCAAGCCTTCGGCTTCCTGGCCATTGGCGGGCCGGGAAGTGCTCGGCATGGTGCCAAACGATGTGGTGTCACTCACTGGCGTATCCTCAGCAGACTCCTCTGCGATCCTGGCTGGATGACATGCCGAGCCTTGTGCAGGACTCGGCGAATTACCAGCACCAGCGTGCCGGATCCTCGGCACCAGTATGCGGCCTATGTAACAGTGATATTAACCCACTGCGATGCGTTGAATATGAGTCCAGCGTCATTCGATCGGCACTGGCGTCGATCATCATTCGACTCTCGAGCGCCGCTCAGGCCTTTGAATCGAGCGCGTTCACTCCCACAACACTGACAGCGCTCACATTGCAGATGCCCTGACTGCATGATCCACACGGCAGCGTCGGGCGTAGTACACACATCACGCCATTCGCCACGGAGAGCCACTCCTTGAACGCTCTGCTGCCCCTTGTGTCAGTCACACTCTGCATGTTGCTATCGGGATGCGGGCCGCACTACCTTGCGGCCAATGACATCCACCAGGCCCCTTACCTTGATGAATCCTCCGCCTCATCCCATCTCGTGACCCGCGACGCCACGTCGCTGGCATGGGAGTCATGGCAACCTGCGCAGGCAACCCCTCAGCGCGCCATACTGCTTGGCCTGCACAGCTACGGCGACTTCCGGCTGGCATATGCCGATCTGGGCCCGTGGCTGGCCGGACAAGGCATCGTGACCTACGCCTATGACCAACGCGGTTTCGGGGAGTCCAGCCAGCAAGGGCGATGGCCGGAGTCCCCGTTGCTGGTCGAGGACCTGGTGGACGCCATCACGGTACTGCGCCAGCGCCACCCGAACCTCCCCTTGATCGTGGCGGGCGAAAGCATGGGCGGCTCGGTGATACTCAATGCCCTCGCCCGCCACCCGGCGCTGTCGATCGATGGCAGCCTGCTCGCCGCCCCGGGCGTCCGCGGCGGCATCCGCTGGCGCTATCTGTACAACGCAGGGCTCTGGACGGCGGCGCACCTGATCCCTGCAACCAGCGTGGAGGTGCCACGCAGGTACCCCGAAGGAGAACTTCAGCCCGCAGCCGCCGGGCGGTTGGCCGAGGATTCACGCGTCGTGCATTCCGTGCGCCTTGATGCCTATTACGGCCTGATTCGCTTCACGGATCACGCCAGCGATGACATCGCAGCACTTTCTGCTGACACACGACTGCCGCCCACCCTGCTGTTGCACGGTGATCGCGACAAGACCGTGCCCCGGGTGGCCATCGAGCGGCTGGTCAGCGACTGGCCGAGCGCCTCACGCGATACGCTCGAGATTCATTACCTGCCCGAGGCACCCCACCTGCTGCTGCAATGGCACGACAGTGACCAGATACGTGGGCGGATAGCACACTGGTTGGCCGAGATCCTGCCAGCGCGCGCTTCACAAGAATGAAAGCAAGAGTGGGAGCAAGAACGAGGCGATGGACGTGACACGCCGCGTCGTGCCGATAGCGCGTGCCCTACAAACAGCAACGCCCCGAACAGGGTTCGAGGCGTTGCTGTCTATCTATCTAACTATCGCCCCTGCGAGGGGCATGCTGGCCGCTAGCCAATGATCACTGACGCGCGGTCTTCAGGGCATCAGCCAGTTCACGGGTCAGGGCGTGCACGGCTTGAGTACCCTGCTCCGGCGTCTCGGCATTGGCCTGCAGGTCGATCAAGGCAGAACCGACCACCACACCGTCGGAGAAACGCCCGATCCGTGCCGCCTGTTCAGCGGTACGGATACCGAAGCCGACCGCGACCGGAATATCGGTATGCTCACGAATGCGACCGACCTCGGCCTCGACCTTCTCGGCAGTCGGAGCCGCGCCGCCGGTCACGCCATTGCTGGAGACGTAGTAGAGGAAGCCCGAGGTGTTGGCCAGCACACCCGGCAGGCGCTCGCTGTCAGTGGTCGGCGTAGCGAGGCGAATGAAGCTGATGCCCGCTTCGCTGGCCGGGACGCACAGCTCGTCATCGTGCTCCGGCGGCAGATCGACGACGATCAGGCCGTCGACGCCGGCCTCGCTCGCCTGCTCGAGAAAACGGCTCACGCCACGACGATAGATCGGGTTGTAGTAGCCCATCAGCACGATGGGGGTGTCCTGATCGCGCTTGCGGAACTCGCTGACCATCGCCAGGGTGCGGTCCATGGTCTGGCCGGCCTTCAGGGCACGCTGGGTAGCATGCTGAATGGCCAGACCATCGGCCATCGGATCCGTGAACGGCATGCCCAGCTCGATGACATCGGCGCCGGCGTCCGCCATGCCGAGGAAGGTCGCGAGGCTGGCATCGTAGCCGGGGTCGCCCGCAGTGATGTAGGTCACCAGCGCGGCACGATTCTCGGCGCGCACGGCAGCGAAGCGACGGTCAAGACGGCTGCAGGCAGTAGTGTCGATAGCGGAAGTGCTCATCAATAGACTCCGAATTTGCTGGCCTGCAGACATCGATGACACCTGCAGGCGAAGAAGGCATGGGGCGCTCAGATTCGATCAGCGACTGACGACTCTGACGCCGGGCAACACGTGACAGACCCGGGCTTACTCGCCGTCAGGGTTCAGGCCCAGCTCGTCGGCCAGGTGATGAGTCACGGTGGCCATGTCCTTGTCACCACGGCCGCTGAGGTTGACCACCATCAGGTGGTCCTTCGGCAGGCCCGGCGCACGCTTGATGACTTCCGCCAGCGCGTGGGAGGACTCCAGCGCCGGAATGATGCCTTCCAGACGGCACAGCATCTTGAAGGCGTCCAGCGCTTCCTGGTCGGTCGCGGCGACATATTCGGCACGCTTGATGTCATGCAACCATGCGTGTTCCGGACCGATACCCGGATAGTCGAGACCGGCGGAGATGGAGTGCGCATCGCCGATCTGTCCTTCTTCATCCTGCAGCAGGAAGGTGCGGTTGCCATGCAGAACGCCCGGCAGGCCGCCCTTGAGGCTGGCGGCATGACGCGGAGTCTCAAGGCCCTCACCAGCGGCTTCGACACCGATGATCTCGACGCTCTCCTCATCGAGGAACGGATGGAACAGGCCCATGGCGTTGGAACCGCCGCCGATGCAGGCGACCAGCGAATCCGGCAGACGCCCTTCCTTCTCCTGCAGCTGTACGCGGGTTTCCTGACCGATGATGGACTGGAAGTCACGCACCAGCTGCGGGTACGGGTGCGGCCCGGCCACGGTACCGATGATGTAGAAGGTGTCATCGACATTGGTGACCCAGTCACGCAGCGCCTCGTTCATGGCGTCCTTCAGCGTGCCATCACCGGCGGTGACAGGCACGACCTTGGCGCCCAGCAGCTGCATGCGCTGCACATTGGGCTGCTGACGATGGATATCGGTGGAGCCCATGTAGATCACGCAGTCCAGCCCGAAACGCGCCGCCACGGTGGCAGTCGCCACACCGTGCATGCCGGCACCGGTCTCGGCGATGATGCGCTGCTTGCCCATGCGGCGAGCGAGCAATACCTGGCCCAGCGCGTTGTTGATCTTGTGAGCCCCGGTATGCATCAGGTCTTCACGCTTGAGATAGATCTTGGCGCCGCCCAGCTGCTCGGTCAGGCGCTCGGCGAAATACAGCGGGCTCTGGCGGCCGACATAGTCCGCGGACAGACCAGCCAGCTCCTCGGCGAATGCCGGGTCCTGCTTGGCGGCTTCATACTCGCGCTGCAGGTGCAGGATCAACGGCATCAGCGTCTCGGCAACGAAGCGGCCGCCGAAATCACCGAAGAAACCCTTGGCATCAGGCCCTTGGCGCAGGCTGGGGGTAGCAGTCGTCTGGCTCATGCTGAACTCCTCGAATCGTGTCAGTGGCTGGTCTCACATACTGCGCAAGGCATCTGCGGGGCCAGCGATATGGTGTTCATCCTAGCGCTGCAGGCACTGGAAGAAAAACGATAAATTCGCCAAGATATGTGAGAAAATCTCACATATGGTCGAGACGGTCACTGCCGCGCAGCCACCCTTTCCATGCCAATGACACGTCCAGCACTCGCCCAGCACTTGCTCAGGAGACACACCATGGAGCGCACCGAGCTACTGCCTCCCCTCAATGCCCTGCGCACCTTCGATGTGGCAGCTCGCCATGAGAGCGCCTCGCGCGCCGCAGAGGAGCTGCATGTGACTCACGGCGCCGTCAGCCGTCAGATCCGCCAGCTGGAAGACGCACTCGGCACACGCCTGTTCGATCGCGCCGGGCGTGGCCTGACGCTGACACAGGCCGGCCGTGAGCTGGCGACCGCGACCCGTCATCACCTTGGCGGCCTGGCACGCGTGTGCGGAGCACTGGCACGCAGTGATGCGCGGGCGCCCTTCGTGCTGAGCTGCCCGGGGTCGTTTCTGGCACGCTGGTTCATTCCGCGACTGGGGGCACTCAAGGACGCCCTGCCGGAACTCGAGCTGCACCTGACCGCCAGTGATGACAACGAAGGGCTGCGCAATGGAGTGGACGGTGTCCTGCGCTTCCAGACGCCGCCCTTTGATGACGCCGAGCATCAGGAGACGCGCGTGCTGGGCACCGAGCGCATCGGGCCCGTACTGCGGCCCGACAGCGAGTGGCTGAGCGAGGCATCCAGCCCCCCTTCCCCCGAGGTTCTGCTGGGCCTGCCCCTGCTGCATACCCGATCACGCCCGCAAGCCTGGCCGGATTGGTGCTCACGCCAGGGGCTATCCAGTGAGGGGCTTGATTACGCGCAAGGCTTCGAACACCTCAACTACCTGCTCGAGGCGACACTGGTCGGGCTGGGCGTCGGCATCGCGCCGGACTATCTGGTGGAGGAAGACCTGCGCAGCAAGCGCCTCGTGGCCCCCTGGGGGTTCGTCGAGACCGAGGCATGCCTGACGCTGACATTGCCGCAGGTCGGCCGCGCTCGCGCTCGCCACCCGCATGCCGAGGCGCTGGGCGAATGGCTCGCCCGGGAACTGGCGACGGCACCGCCTCACTAACCACACTTTGTGACGGGCATAAAAAAAGCCAGTCACAAGGACTGGCTTGCCCGGACATGTATCCAGAGGATAGCGCCGGAAAGATCGTGAATCCGCTCAAGGAACCATCGCAACCTGCAACGCAGGCTGGAAGCGAGGATGGGCGAACAACCCTGCGCATTGAACGACGCAGCCACCCTCGGCAGAAATGATCGAGGAGCCATGGCTGGCTCGACTCGAAGACTTCACGTCAGGTAGCCAATCCTTATCCGAGATGGAGGACTCGAGATGAAGGGTGACGGCCTGACGCGTTTCAACTGTCAGCATCATATCTTTTAGTCCGCGAACAAAAAAGGGCCCAAACAGCAACAGACCTTTGCTGGAGAAGCACCATCAATCGCTCGCATGGCAGACCGGTATCAGTGACAGCCAGGGGCTGCAGCGCCTTTGTCCGAGGCGAGAGCCCCCGAGGCACGATTCGGCGGATTGTTGCCGCCGAGTAACAGTCGCTGAATATCCGTGGCCGCCATCGGCTTGTAGAAGTAATAGCCCTGGATCAGATCACAACGCATCTCGCGTAACAACTCCAGCTGCTGTTCGTTCTCGACCCCTTCCGCGACCACCTCCAGCCCGAGGCGATGACCAAGGAAGACCGTAGCCTCCATGATGGCGCGGTCCTTGGGCTCCTGGGCGCACTCGATCACGAAGGAGCGATCTATCTTGAGCGCCGTCACCGGCAACAACTTGAGATAGCTCATTGAGGAATAGCCGGTGCCGAAGTCATCGATGGCGATCTTGTAGCCACGGTCGTAGAGCGCCCGCAGGCTGTCGCGCACCTTGATATCGGCATCGATCAACACGTTCTCGGTCAGCTCGATACCGATGTCCCGCGGTGTCAGCCCGTATTCCTCGACATAGGCCTCAAGGCGGGTAAAGACGTCCGAACTGATGGCCTGGCGCCCGGAGATGTTGATGTCGATCCGGTAGCCCTTCAGCCCCATGGCGCGCCATTCGGCCTGCTGACGACACGCCTGGCGGATGACCCAGTCTCCCAGACGCTCGATCAGGTTGGTGCGCTCGGCGACCTTCACGAAATCGGAGGGCGGAATATAGCCCTCGGGAGAATGCCAGCGCAGCAGCGCCTCGAAGGATTCGATGCGCTCACTGCGCGCCGCCACCTGCGGCTGATAATGCAGCGACAATTCCCCACCGCCATCCTGATTCAACAGCGCCTGCAGGCGTCCGGCCAGATGGTGCTGATGCAGCATCTCGTTGCGGACTTCCTGATTGAAGAACTGATAGCCATCGCGCCCGGCCAGCTTGGCACGATGCTTGGCGACATCGGCATTGCGCACCAGCTCGGCCGCCTCACTCCCATTCTCGGGATACAGGCTGATGCCGATGCTCAGGCGCAGCAGCAACTGACGCCCTTCGATCTCGAAGGGTCGCTGGAAGTCCTGACGAATGCGCTCGACCACCGACAGGGCATCACTCTCGTAATCCAGACGTGGCATCGCCAGCACGAATTCATCGCCGCCAAAGCGCGAGAGCAGGTCCTGATTGCGCTGGAAGCCCTGCAGACGCT
Source organism: Cobetia sp. SIMBA_158 (assembly GCF_046566945.1). Lineage (NCBI taxonomy): Bacteria > Pseudomonadati > Pseudomonadota > Gammaproteobacteria > Oceanospirillales > Halomonadaceae > Cobetia > Cobetia sp. SIMBA_158. The sequence continues at coordinate 454,142 of NZ_JAWJYL010000001.1, read as the reverse complement.
TGGCCACGCTGCGGATAACGCGGTCACCCATCTCGTAACCGAGGGTGTCATTGATCTCGGTGAAATGATCGATATCGAGAAACAGCACCATCAGGGTGTCGTCATGACGCTGACATTCACTAAGCGCCTCGCCGAGTTCGCTCTCGAAGGTCTGGCGATTGGGCAGCTCCGTCAGGGGGTCGAAACGCGTCATGTAATCCAGATCACGCTGGACCTTGCGCTCACCCGCCAGATCGATGTCGATACAGAACATCAGCGGGTTGTCAGTGCGCTCTCCCAACATCACATGGTGGGAAAAGACAGGCACGGGGGCGCCTGACTTGTGCTTGAGCTCAAGTTCACTGGAGGGAATCTCGATACCCTGAGAGACCCAGGCATGGTGTGCGTCCACCACGACATCTGCCATCGTCTCCGGGATCACCAGAGTTTCCAGGCAACGTCCACGAGCTTCCTGCTCGCTATAGCCGTATAGCCGCTCGCTGGCCTCGTTCCAGTAGATGACGCGGCGCTGGCTGTCATAGCCCTGAACGGCGACGCGCGGCAGACTTTCCAACAGCTCTCGAAAGCGCTGATCACTGACGGGAAGTCCCTTGCTGGTCGAGAGGCCAACCATACTCGTCTGCATGACCGCCTCCTGCGTATGCTGATGATGTGACACCTGACGCTTGCGAAATAGCATGATGCCCGCAGTTGCGCCAAGAATCACCATCAGTAACGCGGTTGGCCATCGACCCAGCATGCTCTGGCCCCACATCACCACCACCATCAACGTCAGTACCACGGCAATGATGACGGGACGAGAGCACAATATTCCGGCGGCCCTGCTGGCCTGGCGGAACCCTTTAGCCATGTTGAAGGATACCTCCGCTGCCGTCCTTCGCCTGTTCGCCGGACTTCGGCGGGGCAGATCAACTCGTGACGGAATGTCACTTCGAACGAGTTCTCTCACACGCAGAACGAGTTCTTGTCGTCATGAGAAAAGTCTAAGGGTCTGCTGCGCGTAAACCCAGCGTCTTGCAGCGCCTCTCGATAACTATCCTCAACGCTTCATGCAGTGCCAGACGGCCTGAACCTGCGTTGCGCTGCTCGTCTGCAAAGGGCGAAGAATAGCGCCAATGACTTACATAATACCAGTCGATTAGATTACTCATACCCCGATATTGGCCATGTACCCATATTGATGATACTTGCGCGAGATTAGCGTGTTACCGCCATGGTACGGGTTTGACTATCTCGTGCGCACCTTCCCATTCTCCTCGACGTTGCCAACGCAACACCTTCCATTTGCGCCCAAGCGCACAAAACGTCGAGGAATTTCATATGAACATCGCAAATCGTGGCGTACGTCAACTGGCCGACTCTTCCCGCAAGATCACCCTGGAACAGGGCGGCCTGGTGGAGCACTACCCGACCCCCAAGACGGACACCACCCCCTTGCGCCTGCCGCTTGCCTCGCAGTACTGGCCGGAGGCAGTCCACGAGGAGCTGGCACGCCAGCATTGGAGCAAGGCATCCATCACCTCCCAGATCGACCTCGAGGCCTGGCAGGGCTTCCTGAAGGACCTGCCGCGTGACCCCTACGTCAACACCCGCTGGAAGCGCATGTCCTGGCTGCACCTGAACGACCAGCATGAAGTCGAGACGCTAGGCGAATGTCCGATGGCCCAGGGCGGCAAGTTCAATGACGCCGCCAGCATGGCTGACCGTCTGCGCTATTACGCACCGCTGGAAGAGAGCTTCACCGAGCGCGAGGATGTGCGCGCCTTCGTGAAGGCCTGGGCCGACATGTGGGGTATCGGCCCGCGTGAGCCTATCCTGATGCAGATCACCGGCGTGCGCGGTGATGGCACCATCGATCCTCTCCAGGGTCAGGGCATCCACGCCGATGGCTGCAAGTACCTGAGCATCCTGGTGCTCAACCGCGAGAATGTCAGCGGTGCCATCAACACCCTCTATCAGGACAAGGCAGGCAAAGAGCTGCTGACCACCACGGAGCTGGCACCGGGCGAGGTCCTGCACATCCACGATGACCAGCTGTTCCACAGTGTCAGCTCCATCACCCAGGAGAACGCCGGCGAGCACTTCGAGCGCTTCATCATCATCATCAACTGCTCGTTCATCGACGAGTTCCAGAACCGCATGCTGCGTCGTCATTTCCCGGACGCCGTCCTCAACGACTGCGAGTGAGCAACGGATTGCTCGCGAGCCATCGCAGCGAGACGCATCGCAACTTGCGGCGTCGTCTCATCTGAAGCCCCGCCGCGCAGAAGCCACGATGCCGATGCCCCCGATACGTGAAACCCTGTTCTGAGCGCCTGAATCCCTGAGCGCCCAAGCGCCAGAGCACCTGAGTATCTAAGTACCCAAGTGCCTGAGTACCTGAGCGCCCGAGCCTCATGGCGTCAGCCACAGGAAAGAAGAAGGAGAACCTGCCATCAGGTGACGCACTGTCACAAGATGCGCGCCGACGAAAACGTGCATGTGCAGCACCCAGCGCCAGCCGGGCCACCGGCTGGCGCTTTTATATGCCACAGAGCGCCCGCTTCGCGCTTGTCTTGAGTCATGCATCTGCCCTGTTACACGATTCTTCCTTCTTCTCTCTCTTCTCTCTCTTCTTATCTCCTCTTCATTCTGCTCTCTTCACTCTTTCCTTGTTCTCGCTTTCTCCTCCTTCATCCCCTCCTCTTGTTCCGCTCTCCCGCACCGCCGCGCTTTGCATTACTCTGGTGTCTTGCGCTTGGCACTCTCGCCTGTCGAGACGTGCTTGATTGCATCGTCGCTGTGGCGGCGCTGCCCTCCCCTCTATGCATCAGGGACCTCTCATGACCTTTGAAAGCGGGCTGACCTTCTTCATTGCCATCTTCCTGTTTGGCATCACCCCCGGGCCTGGCATCCTGGCGCTGTTGGCGCGCGGCATGAGCCAGGGTGGCAATGCCTGCGTGCCGATGGCCGTGGGCATGAGTCTCAGTGATGTCTGCTACATGCTGGCGGCGGTGTTCGGCCTGTCGGCACTGGCCACGCATTGGGGCGAGGTCTTCGTGGTCATCCGTATCCTGGGTGCCGCCTACCTGCTCTATCTCGGCTACAAGTTATGGACGAGCTCACCGACGCTGGATGAGACTGATGTTCCCAGGTTACGCGGCAACTGGTGGAAAGGGTTTCTGCAGGGCTTTCTCATCTCGGCCTCCAACCCCAAGGTCATCCTGTTCTATATCGCCTTCCTGCCCACCTTCATGGATATCACCCGGCTGTCCGGCAGCGATATCGTGATCGCCGCCGGACTCAACCTGAGCGCATTGCTGCTGGGCGTGGTGCCGGTGGGCTATCTCGCGGGCCGTGTCCGCCGCTATCTACGCTCGGCGAAGGCAGTCAAACGCCTCAATCGCAGCGCCGGCGGCCTGATGATCGGGGCGGGCGGCTATCTGGCATTGCGCGGCTGACGCCTGAACGACGCTCCATGTGACGCGAGCGCCTTGCACAAACACAAACGCCCCTGCCGATTGGCAGGGGCGTTTGTGTCGAGAGGCAGGGGTGGGATTGCAGAGCGCTTGCGCTCAGCCCACGGCGTCAGTGCACACTATCGGCGCTGACGTCAGCACCAGTGTCCTGCACTTGCCGTCCTTACTGGCGGATACCTTCGATGACCAGATACAGATCGACGGTGGCCGCATTCGGGCCAAGCTTGGATGTATCGATGCCGTAGTCGGCGAGCTTCAGCGTGGTGGTGCCTTCAAAGCCCTGACGGTAGCCGCCCCACGGGTCTTCACCACCGCCGATATGATCCACATCCAGGGTCACGGGCTGCGTCTGGCCGTGCAGCGTCAGATCGCCCTTCAGCTTGCCGGAACCATCGCCAGTGGACTCGAAGCCGGTCGAGGTGAAGGTCGCTGTCGGATATTGGGAGACATCCAGGAAGTCGGCCGATTTGATGTGCTTGTCGCGTTCGGCGTGGGCGCTGTCCAGGCTATCGACATCGACTTCTACCGACACCTTTGCATCTTCCGGCTTGCCCTGGTCATAGGAGAAATCACCACTGAACTCCTTGAACTGCCCCAGCACGTAGGAATAGCCCAGATGGCTGATCTTGAACTGGATGAAGGCGTGCTGGCCATCGGTATCGATCGTGTAATCGGAGGCCTGTGCCTGACCCGCCATCAGCGGCAGCGACGCCGCCATGAGACCTGCCACCAGTGACTTGCCGAGGAAGGATGTCTTGTTCATGTTGGTGCTCCTTGAGAGGTTTCGTCACATCTGGCGTTCGAGCGTACCCAACGCCTTCCTTTTCGTCAGCGCAGCGGCCGGATCATGCGCCGCAACGTGTCCTGCCCATCCAGCAGGTGATGCTTGAATGCCGCCGCCGCATGCCCCAGCGACAGGATGATCAGCGCACAGGCAGCATACCAATGCACCTCACCTGCCAGCGATGCCTGATCCTTCAGCCCCGAGATCACTGCCGGCACCTCGAAGAGATCGAATACCTTGATGCTACGCCCGTCAGCGGTGGAAATGAGGTAACCCGAGATCATCACCACCAGCATCAGCACGTAGAGCAGCACATGGCCGATAAGCGCCGCGCGCTGCTCATTGCGCGTGCCGTGCGCCTGCGGGCTCGTCTGGCTCCAGCGCCAGGCGAGCCGCACCAGCGTCAGCACCAGCAATATCACCCCGACCGAGCGATGCCACCACGGACCGAGCTGGTACCAGGCATCGTAATAGCCAAGCGACGTCATCCACCAGCCCAGCGCGAAGAGCCCGACGATGGCCAGCGCCGACAGCCAATGCATCACGATGACAGGCCAGCCCCAGCCCCGTCGAGAATTACGCCACATGAAGTGCTCCTGATGACAGTCTCCACCTGACCATCGAGCTGGCAGGTTCTTTGAGCAAGAGCTTAACCAGTGCCCGAACGGACGCCAACCCTTGCGGGCAACACCAGCGAAATTGTCCAGAGACACCAACGCCCGGCAGAACCGGGCGTTGGTGTGCAAAGGCAGGCGTTACGGGACTCAGCTCGCGAGGCGATCAAGTCCGCGCGCCAGATCACGCTTGATGTCGTCGAGGTCTTCCAGGCCGACGGCAATACGCAGCAGGCCCTCTTCGATGCCGGCGGCCGCTTTCTGGTCATCGCTGAGGCGACCGTGAGTCGTGGTGGCCGGGTGCGTGATGGTGGTCTTCACGTCGCCCAGGTTGCCGGTGATCGACAGGATGCGCGTCGCATCGACCACCGACCAGGCCGCCTCGCGGCCGCCCTTGACCACCACCCCCAGCACCGCACCGAAGGCCTTCTGCTGGGCCTTGGCCAGTTCATGCTGCGGATGGCTCTCAAGTCCGGAGTAATGCACCCGCTCGATGGCCGGATGCGCCTCCAGCCAATGTGCCAGCGTCAGCGCGCGTGCACAGTGGGCTTCCATGCGAATGTTCAGCGTCTCCAGGCCCTTGAGGAAGACCCAGGCGTTGAAGGGGCTCAGGCACGGCCCGCAGGTACGCACCACGCCATAGACCTCCTCCATCAACGAGGAGCTTCCGACCACGGCGCCACCCAGCGTCCGGCCCTGGCCATCGAGATACTTGGTGGCGGAGTGGATGACGATATCGGCGCCCAGCGTCAGCGGGCGCTGCAGAGCCGGCGTACAGAAGCAGTTGTCGATGGCGAGCCAGGCGTCGTTCTCATGGGCCAGCGCCGCCAATGCCTTGATATCGCCAAGCTCGGACAGCGGATTGGACGGCGTCTCGGCGAACAACAGCTTGGTGGCCGGCGTGATCGCCTCGCGCCAGGCATCCAGGTCCTTCAGTTCGACGAAGCGCGTGGTGATGCCCAGCTTACCGAAGTACTTGGTGAACAGGCTGACACTCGAGCCGAAGATGGAACGCGACGCGACGATTTCATCGCCGGATTCCAGCAACGCCAGCACGGTGGACATGATCGCGGCCATGCCGGAACTGGTCGCCACGCAACGCTCACCGCCTTCCATCGCCGCCAGGCGCTCCTCGAAGAAGCGCACCGTCGGATTGGTGAAGCGCGAGTAGATGTTGCCGGCTTCATCGCCCCCGAACTTGGCTGCGGCCTCAGCGGCGCTGCCATAGACGAAGCTTGAGGTGGTGTAGATGGGCTCGCCGTGTTCCTGCTCGGCACCGCGCAGGTGACCGGCACGGATGGCGAGCGTCTCGAGGCCCAGCTCATCGCGGGAAAGACCGGCGCGGGAAAGATTGTCGTCGTGCATGGTGTCCAGTACCTCTACTGATGGAATCTACTGCCCTGTGAATCACGATCCAGCGTCACGCGCCGCTGTGACATGTCGCGTCTTCAGCATTTCGGGTCGCGTCGACAGCAAGAAGAAGGAAAAGCGATGCGCCAATGTTACCGGTTTTGAACGCGCAACGGGCTCCGGATTTCTCCGGAGCCCGTTGCGGTTCGCTCATCGCGTGATTGCCTGCCGAGGATGACAGACAGCCGGATCAGTCGAGATCTTCCGAATCGTTGTGCAGATCCACCACCGCGTGGGTCTCGCCAGCGCTCTTGGCGCCATCGTTGCGCGAGGCACGCAGGTCGTTCAGATAGGCTTCGTCGATATCGCCGGTCACGTAGACGCCGTCGAACACGGAGCAATCGAACTCATCCAGCGCCGGATTGACTTCACGACAGGCGTCCTTCAGGTCGTCGAGGTCCTGATAGAACAGACGGTCAGCGCCGATCAGGTCCGCGATTTCCTTCTCGGTCCGGTCATGGGCGATCAGCTCTTCCGCCGCCGGCATGTCGATGCCGTAGACGTTGGGATAGCGAACCGCCGGTGCTGCCGAGGCGAAGTAGACGTTCTTGGCGCCCGCTTCGCGCGCCATCTGGATGATCTCGTTGCAGGTGGTGCCGCGCACGATGGAATCATCCACCAGCAGCACGTTCTTGCCGGCAAACTCGATATCGATGGCGTTGAGCTTCTGACGCACGGACTTCTTGCGCAGTGTCTGACCCGGCATGATGAAGGTACGGCCGATATAGCGGTTCTTCATGAAGCCTTCGCGGTAAGTCACTCCCAGATGCTGGGCCAGCTCGAGGGCGGAGGTACGCGAGGTATCGGGGATCGGAATCACGACATCGATGTCCTGCTCCGGCCATTCCCGCACGATCTTGTCGGCCAGCTTCTCACCCATGCGCATGCGGGTGCCATAGACGTAGGCACCGTCGAGCAGGGAATCCGGACGCGCCAGGTAGACGTGTTCGAAGATGCACGGCTTGAGGACCGGATCATCCGCGCACTGCAGGGTGTGCAGCTCACGCTCCATGTCGATGAATACCGCTTCACCCGGGGCCAGGTCACGGATCAGCTCGAAGCCGGCTACGTCGAGCGCCACGGACTCGGAGGCGATCATGTACTCGACGCCTTCGGCGGAGTCACGCTTGCCGAAACACGCCGGACGGATGCCGTGGGGATCACGGAAAGCGACCAGGCCAGTGCCGTTGATGATCGAGACGGCCGCGTAGCCGCCCTTGCAGCGACGATGCACACGACGCACAGCATCGAACACATCACCGGCGCCCAGACGCATGCCCTGCTTGCCCAGCTCGTGAGCGAAGACGTTGAGCAGCACTTCCGAATCGGAGCTGGTGTTGATGTGACGCAGATCAGAGGAGAACAACTCCTGCTTGAGCTGGTCGGAGTTGGTCAGGTTGCCGTTGTGCGCCAGCGTGATGCCGTAAGGCGAGTTGACATAGAACGGCTGTGATTCCGCCTCGCTGGAGGAACCGGCGGTCGGGTAGCGAACATGGCCGATCCCCATGTTGCCCTTGAGCCGCTGCATGTGACGAGTGCGGAAGACATCACGCACCAGACCATTGCTCTTGCGCAGCAGGAAACGACCTTCGTGCCAGGTCATCATGCCCGCGGCGTCCTGCCCGCGGTGCTGCAATACGGTCAGCGCGTCATACAGCGCCTGGTTGACCGAGGCGTTGGCCATCAAACCTACAATCCCGCACATCCCGTCATTACCTCACTAATACACACTTGGATAGGGAAGCGCACGCTGGCGACTGCCGGCGCCCGTCCATATGGCAATATGAGTGCTCACACGGCGCAATTGTCAGGCCTGCCCCCCATGCAGGCAACACCTGACCGATGGGTCAACCCTTCGACTGCCCCGCATGAGGCTTCAGCAACGTGTGCCGAATGCCGAAAACGACAACGCCGGGCCACGATGCCCGGCGCTGAAGATCCTGCCTGTCACTGCTCACCACCCGCATTGCGGCTTGCAGCCTCGCCAGCGGTGCTACCTCTGAGCAACGCCTCCAGCGAGGGCTGGTCCTGCGTGGAATCCTGGCGCGTGAACGACTGCAGCGCCTGCTGGCTGAGGCTGTCGCTCAACGCACGCCCTTCTCGCTGGGCGCTGTCGATCAGACCACTGGCCTGCTGCTTGAGCCGGGTGCCGCTGGTGGAATCCGGTAGCGACACGCTCTGGCCCCAGTCACCGCCCGTATCCCACTCACGATAGCGAGCCAACGACCAGTCGCGCAGCTGCTCAAGCGTCGGCCGCAACTGGGCGGCCTGCCAGTCGGCGCTGTCACGCAGGGGAGTCAGACCCACCACGGCGGTGATCAGCACCAGTATGACTGCCGCGCGCAAGGCGCCGAACACACCGCCGAGCAGACGATTGAAGCCGCCCATGCCGACTGCATGAATCAAGCGTTCCAGCAGGCGCAACATCAGCCCCCAGAGCAGCACGCTCGCGATCACCACCAGCACGAAGCCGACCGCGGTGCGAATGCCCGGCGAGACGATCATCTCTTCGAGCAGGCCACCCACCTCGGCGCCGAACTGGCGTGCCGCGACCAGTGCCACCAGCCAGCCCGCCAGGCCCAGGGCCTCGCTGAGCAGGCCCCGCATCAGCCCAAGCAGTACCGAGATCCCGATCAGGCCCAGACATAGCCAATCGATCCAGACCAGCTCGTTCACTCACCCTCCTTGCGTCGTACCAGCAGGCCCTTGATATTGACCTGCTGCTGCAGGCGCGAGCGTGCGGACTCACCGATCTCGGAGGACTTGTACGGGCCGACGAAGACAACGGTCAACTTGCTGCCACGCGGGATACGGTATGCCGCGAAACCCTTGCCCTGCAGCTCCTTCTGGAGACGCTCGGCATTGGCCGGGTCACCGAAGCTGCCGACCTGCACGGCCCAGCCACCGGCGGAAGACGACGGCGCATTCGAGGCTACCGCAGGCTTCGGTTCAGGCTTGGGCGCGGGCTTGGGTTCAGCCTTGGGAGCAGGCTTGGGCTCCGGCTTGGCAGCGGGTTCCGGTTCCGGCTTTGACTGCGGCTCGCTGCTGGCCACAGAGCGGGCCGGCGACAACTGCTCGGCCTCGGCGACACGGCCTTGGGACTCGGAACCGCTGTCGCTGCCGGCACTGGGGTCACTGTCACGCACCTTGCCATTGCTGTCGACGAAGGTGATCGGCACATCCGTGCCGATCTTCAGCTCGCTGGGCGGCTGCGGCTCATCGACGTTGGAGCGATCGATATCCACCGGCTTGCCAAGCGTCATCACCGGACTCGGGCGCTCATCACGGGCCGGCGGCTCATCGAAGAGCATCGGGATGAAGATCACCCCCAACGCCAGCAGGATGACCGCACCGCTGATTCGCTCGCGTTTGCCATATTTCATTGTGACATCTCCCTTGCACCCGAAATCCCGGACCCGCCGCCGGCCTGCATCAGGCCTGGGCGTCGAGCCACATCAATGCTTCACCGACCGTGAAGAAGGAACCACAGACCAATACTTCTCCAGCGCTCGTCTCGCGTGCCAACCATTCGGCTGCAGCGGTGACCGTCTCGCACTCCGCCAGCACCTCACCACCACAGTGGCGGACCACGGCGGCAAGCTCACTGGCCTGGCGGCTACGCTCGCCATCCAGGGTGGCGACGACGAAGCCGTCCACCACCGGGGCCAGCGCCTGAATCACGCCAGCGGCATCCTTGTCGCCCAGCATGGCGAGCAACGCTCGCCGCGGCCGGGTAGCAGGATCCCGCGCGCAACGCAGGTCATGAGCGGCAAGACGACTGGCCAGATAACTCGCGGCATGCGGGTTATGGCCGACATCCAGACACCAGTCACGCCCGTGACGAGTCAGCCACTGCATGCGCCCCTTGAGCTTGACGCTCGCCATGGCCTGCTGCACACATTCGGCGTTGAGCTCGATACCGGCCTCGACCAGCGCATTCAGCGCACTGGCCGCATTGTCACGCGGCAAGCCCGGGTCTGGCAGCGCATCGAACGTCAGCGCCGGCGCTGACAGGCGCTGCCATTGCCATTGCGAGGTAGCCGAATGGTCCGTGCTGCCATCCACACCGCCCTTCACACTGCTATTCACATTGCCATTTACAAATTCAGCCGTGGCCTGCCAGCGAAAGTCCTGCCACAGCACCTGCGGCGTGACACCCAGCGTGCGAGCATGCGCCGCACAACTGGACGGCAGCACATCCGAGCCGAACACGGCCGGCTTGCCGGCGCGCAGAATCCCGGCCTTCTCGAAGCCGATGTTCTCGAGGTCGGTGCCAAGAAACGCGGCATGATCCTGCGCGACCGTGATGATCATCGCGACATCACAGTCGATGATATTGACGGCGTCCAGACGCCCGCCCAGGCCGACTTCCAGAATCGCGAGCTGCGGCTGCTGCTGAGCGATCAGCCATAGCCCGGCCAGCGTGCCGGCCTCGAAGTAGGTCAGGCTGATCACGCCCTCGTCATCCACCGGCTCACCACTGGCCGACAGCCCGGAGTGGCGCGCGGAATCGACCTGCTCGAAGGCCGTGACCAATGCCGCATCACTGACGTCGTGGCCATTGAAGCTCAGACGCTCGTTGTAATGCAGCAGGTGCGGAGAGGTATAGGTGGCGGTGCTCAGCCCGTGGGCACGCCCCAGCGCCTCGAGCATGGCAACCGTCGAGCCCTTGCCGTTGGTGCCCGCCACGGTAATGATGCGGCCACCGAGCCGACGCGCACCCGCCCCGACCAGACCGAGACGCCTGGCCACACACAGCACTCGGGCAAGGCCCATATCGATACTGACGGGGTGCTGATGCTCCAGACGCGTCAGCCACTCATCCAGCGAGAGGCCACGCGGCACGGCATCATGCAGGGGGGAAAGCTGCCACGAAGCGGCATCCAGCGGAGGGAGTGAGGAAGACTGCAGCACCTCATCGGTGCTGCAGCTTGCCGGGGCGGAGCCCTGCTCAGCCATCGCGACGTTCGCCTTGCGGCTTCTCGCTGGTGAAGGTCTCGTCGAGCACGCTGTCCACGGCGGAGCGCGGCTCGGCCGGTGCTTCGACAGTCGCATCCGCCTCGACGGGCGCTTCTTCGACGACCGCATCCGCGACCGGCAGGTTGGCGGCGTTGACCGGCATGCCCTGCAGCTTGAGCAGGATGCTGGACAGGCGCTCACGCATCTCGCGGCGGTGGATGATCATGTCGACGGCGCCATGCTCGAGCAGGAACTCGGAGCGCTGGAAGCCTTCGGGCAGCTTCTCACGCACGGTCTGCTCGATGACACGCGGACCGGCAAAGCCGATCAGGGCGTTCGGCTCGGCGACATTCAGGTCGCCCAGCATCGCCAGCGACGCAGAGACGCCACCGAAGACCGGATCGGTCAGCACGCTGATGTACGGCACGCCAGCCTGCTTGAGCTTTTCAAGCGCCGCGGAGGTCTTGGCCATCTGCATCAGGGAGAACAAGGCTTCCTGCATACGAGCACCACCGGAGGCGGCGAAGCAGACCAGCGGGATGTTCTCGGCCAGCGCAAGCTCTGCTGCACGCACGAACTTCTCGCCGACGATGGCACCCATGGAGCCGCCCATGAAGCTGAACTCGAAGGCCACGGCCACGACCGGCTGACCGGAGAGCGCACCGCGCATGGCGACCAGCGCATCCTTCTCGGAGGTCTGCTTCTGGGCAGCGCTCAGGCGATCCTTGTACTTCTTGGAGTCGCGGAACTTGAGGCGATCGACCGGCTCGAGATCCGCCGCGATTTCCTCGCGGCCTTCGCTGTCGAGGAACCAGGACAGACGCGCACGCGCAGTGAGACGCAGGTGGTGGTCACACTTCGGGCAGACGTTGTCGTGCTTGGTCAGCTCCGGAAGGTACAGGACTGCTTCGCACTTGGGGCATTTACGCCACAGGCCGTCAGGAATGGAGGTACGCCGATCCTTGCGTTGGATACGGCTCATTGACGGCACAATCTTGTCAAGCCAGCTCATGGTGGGGAGGCTTCCGTTTTGCTGCTGTTCTGGGCACCGCTCGACGACTGTCGGCGGCCATGCGAGTTGGCACATATTCCAGGGCGTTCACGCCCCCGGCAATATGGCGGGCAGCTACCATCACAGGGCAGTGCCAATGGAAAAGACCGTGCAACCCATTGGTCGTACGGCCACTTTTCCGAATTCTGGGGGTCATTGTAGCGGCTTCGCCCCCCTTGCGGGTAGTGCGAGATGCCAATTGAGCGTTGCGGCCCTCGCCGCTTGGGACGAAAGCAACGCAAGGGCCACAACGCTTGACGGCAAATCAGCGCTGATGGCGGACTGCCTGACAGAATGCCTGCATGCGCTCGGCACTCTTCTCGCCGGGCGCGGCTTCCACACCGCCGGAGACATCGACCGCGTAAGGGGCGACCTGCGCCACCGCCGAGGCGACATTGCCTGACTCGAGACCACCGGCCAGGATGACCGGCAGCGGCAGATCGGCCGGGATGCGCGACCAGTCGAAGGTCTCGCCGGTGCCACCGGGCACGCCGGGGCGATAGGCATCCAGCAGCAAGCCACGCGCGTCATGGTAGCGCGCCGCCTGCGCGGCGAGATCGATCCCGTCACGCATGCGCAACGCCTTGATATAGGGCCGCCCAGCCGCCCGACACTGCTCTGGCGTCTCATTGCCATGCAACTGGAGCAGATCGAGATGTGGCGCCGCAGCGGCAATCTCTTCGGCGCTGGCATCCACGAACAGGCCGACCCGCGTCACGAAGGCCGGCACGCACGCGGCAAGCTCGGCCAGCCGCGCCACATCCACCGCACGCTTGCTGCCCGGCCACAGCACGAAGCCCAGCGCATCGGCACCTGCTGCCACGGCGTCGCAGATATCCTGCTCACGCGTCAAACCACAGATCTTGATCCGGGTACGCTGGCTCGCTCGAGCGCTCATCTCGGTCATGGGATCACTCCGTTCAACGTGAGGATTCATTCTGGGTGGCAGCCGTCAGCGTGTCATCCTCGGCGCCTGCCGCAGGAACGCCTGCCGCAGGAATCGCTTGTTCATGCTCGCGACTGAGGCGCTCGGCTTCACGGGCCACGTTGGCCAGCCGGATGGCCTCCTGCTCACTGAGCTTGCCTGCCGCGCGCGCCTCTTCGGCACCCTCGGCCTCGGCACGCGCCATGCGTGAGCGCACCATCGGGCAGTCCGGCAACGGGCGCTCGCCCGTCCACTCGCCAAGATGTGCGACCAGACCAGGGCCCAAGGGTTCCTTGGGCAGCGCATAGCGCGGCGGATAGATGACATCGACGAAGTGAAGCCCTGTCGCCGCTGCCGTCGCGCTCGAGCGCGTGCGATCTCCTCCGCGCATCAGCTCGACGACCCACTCGACAGGCTTCTCGCCACGCCCGATGGCCATCAAGGTGCCCGCGATATTGCGCACCATGTGATGCAGGAAGGCATTGGCCTGGATATCGATCATGACGATATGGCCATGGCGACTGACTTCAATGAAGTGCACGTGGCGGCGCGGCGAGCGCGACTGACAGCCTGCGGCGCGGAACGCCGAGAAATCCAGCTCGCCCACCAGATGCGCCGCCGCGGCCTGCATGTCGGCGACATTGAGCGGCTCGCGACACCAGGTGACATTGTTGCGCTCCATCACCGGCCGAAACGGCTGGTTGATGATCATGTAGCGATAGCGACGGGCGATGGCGCTGAAACGCGCGTGGAAATCATCGGGCACCGGCACGGCCCAATGAATCCCGATATCGGGGGGAAGGTTGACGTTACCGCCCATGCGCCAGGCCTTGCGACTGCGGCCCACGGGGGTATCGAAATGCACGACCTGACGCACGGCATGCACACCGGAATCGGTGCGGCCACTGCAATGCACGGTAATCGGCGTGGAGGCGACCTTGGACAAGGCCTTCTCGAGCGCTTCCTGCACGGAGGGGGCGTGGCTCAGACGCTGCCAGCCACAATAGCGGGTGCCATCATATTCAACGCCCAGAGCAATGCGCCCCGGGCGTTTCTCGTTATCATCCAGCGGTGTAAAAAAGGGCATCAGGTCAGACCAAAGCGCTCCATCAACGCCAGCGCCTCTTCACGGACCATGTCATCACTGGCGGTAGCGAGTGGCTCAAGCAGCGCAGCCGCCTGATCATCATCGCCATCCACCAACAACTGACGGGCTTCCTCGAGCTGTTGGAATGCCACGGTATCCTGGGCGCCAGCCCCAAACCCTGCCGACTCGACAGAGGGATAGGCATTATCCTGATCCCCAGACTCGAACGCCACTTCCTCGACCTCGAATTCCGAGATATCACGTCGCGGCACGTCCACCTCTTCCAGCGTCATGCTATCCAGTGACGGCAACTCGTCCATGCCATCGACTGCGGCTGACGGCTTGCTGGACACCTCATACGGCTTCTGGCTCGCAGCGCTGCCTTCACTTGCGCCACTGCTCTCACTTGCAGCACCGTTCTTCTCGCTCGCGGCACCACTCTCAAGCGCGGAGTGGTCATCCAGCTCTTCACGCAGCGAGGTAAACTCGACGGACTCGCCCTTGAGCGCGCTATCCGCCGCCTTGGATGCCGCGGTATCAGTGCCCTTCTCGCCATCAGCGTGACCAGCATCTCCCAGCGTCAATTCCGGCGCCTGGTAATCGATCACGTTGTCGCTGTTGAAGTGGCTCTCACGCACGGGCGCCTTCTCGAGGTCCTCGCCCTTGAGGCCCGGTTCGAACGCGACGCCTTGATCGGGAGCATGCTCGACCAGCGGTTCGCTCACGCTGTCACTGGCATGCGGTTCGCTGTCAGACAGCGCGCTAGCATCGTCCTGGTCATCAAGGGAGGCGCCAGAACCCGTGACGGATGCATCAGCCGGGCCGTGAGCCGCATCATCGGTCTTGTCGCGACCTTCAAGCGGCGCGCGAGGCACTGCCGCCTGCTGGCTTGCCACCCCCGACAGATAGGAGACCTTGCGCCCCACCTGACTCGCGCCGCCGCCTGCGACAGCACGCAGCGCACTGCTTGAGACACTGTAGCGATCCAGCAGCGCCTGAGCCTCGAAACGCTCTTCCTCATTGCCGGCCGCCAGCACCTGCTCACCTTCATGATGCAGGGCTTCAGCATTGCCAAGCTCGCCATGGACTCCCATCAGCTTGAGGCGCAGGTCCTGGCGTGCGGGATCTTCGACCAGACCGGCTTCCAGCAGGGCCTGGGCCTGATCGAAGCGGCCGTAGGCGATGAAGATGTCCGCCTCGCTGATCGCAGCCGCTTCCGGCTGGGAGAGCGGCTCGAGGCTACCGGACCCCCGGCGCGCCGCCACGCTGGCATCTTCAGACGCGGATGACTTGTGACCCGCGGCAGCAGCGGCAGTCGAGGCCGCAAAGGTATCCGGGAAGACGCGTGGCTTGTCCTGGTCGGGCTCTTCATTGCCGCGGACCGCATCGGCAAAGCTCATGTTCTCATCGCCCCCGGAACCGGAGCGGCGACGCAACAACAGCAGCAACAGAAGCAGCAATGCCCCGGCCGCCCCGCCGACGATGGCCAGGTTGTCCTGCACCCACTGCCAGGTCGCCTGAGGCCACGGCTGCTTGGGCAACACCAGGTTGCCCTCGCCGTCGCGCGGCTGACCGAGGTCCACCCCAGCGGCGATCAGGCTTTCCGGCAACGCCAACGGCGAGATGCCACTGTTGACGAGCAGACGATTCTGTTTGGCGAGCAGCACCTTGGCCGTCTCGAGCTGCTCGGTACGCTCTGCCAGCGACGCTCGCAGCTCTCCGACTTCGTTGCGCAGGGAGGCCACTTCGCTGCGCAGGTCATCACGCTCCTGCTCCAGCTGATCGAGGCGCTGCTGATTGGTCAGCAGCTGATCTTCCAGCGACTCGAGGCGATCGGACAGTTCATCGATCGCCTGCTGACTACCCGCGGAGATCTGACCACTGGCTGCTGCCGCCTTGGGCTTGCTGCCGTCTTCATCCAGCAGCGTCAGACGCGGCTTGCCATCGGCACCCGCGCTGGCGGGCCCGCTCGGTGCGGCCGTGGCTGCAGGCGCAGCACTGGCGGAGGGCTCGTTCGATGTGCTGGCCGCAGCGGCTTTCTTGCTGGCCGGAGCCGGCACGGTCTTGCCCTGCGCGCCCGCGACCCACTGCTGATACTGCTGACGCACTTCCTTGTCAGCCTCGGTACGCGAACGTCCCAACATGGTGCTGCGGTCCGGCACGCTCAGCACCACTCCCGCACGCAGCTTGTTGATGTTGCCGCCCGGGAAGGCCCTGGGGTTGGCTTCCTGGATCGCCAGCATGGCCTGCCGGATGCTGACACTGGCATCCGGACGCACGCGACGCGCGATCGTCCACAGCGAATCACCGTTGCGCACCTTGATGCTGGACGGCGGCGTGCTGGATGACACACTGCGCGAGGCAGCCTGGCTGGGCTGGGCATTGTCGCGGAACACCACGGAACGCGTCGGCGAGGAATCGTTGGTGGCCAGCGGGCGCGAGCGCGCTCCGGCAGGTGTCACCAATGACGGCTGACTCGAATAGCCCGCCGGATCGAACAACAGGGTCACCTGACGCTGCAGCTTGCCATTGGGCCATTCGACATCCAGCAGCAGGTCCACATAGGGCTCACGTACCGCGCCATTGGTGGACAGCTGGAGGTAGTAGCGCCCTCCCTGCTGCTTGACGGCAACCTTGATGTCATCGCTGACATAGCTGCGATCGACGCCCGCTCGCGTAAAGGCGGCAGAATCGGCAACGCCGGCCTTGATGAGGCTGGCATCGAGGCCCGAGGTATCCGTGAGGCCGATGCGCGCGTCCAGTGGCTGATTCAGATTCGAGCGCAACCGCGGCGATTCCATGCCGACTGCCAAGGCCTGAGCACTGTAGACGGCGAACGACACCGCCAGTGCGAGAGGAAGCTTGCGTCCCATTGAGTGTCCCTTCGTATGCGGCCGAATCATTGCCCGGCCTGCGCATTATGTTACGTATACTTACACAAGATACCAGAGAGTCCGTCCCAAGAGTGCGGGAAGCCATTGGCAAAGTGGAAAAAATTTCAACGATAGAGTGACGGCCCACGATCAATAAAGGCCGCAGAGGCGTCATATCGCGAGTGACCAGCTCGACGATATCCCCTTTACGATACCCGTAAAAAAACACCTCCCCGCCATCATGCATCAAAAGCGCCAGTCAAAATCGCAAAAAATGCGCAGGAAAGACTGAGATATCTGGTACTCACCGTGACATCAGTGACCTATCTCTTACCTGAAATCACCGACCTTCCAAGACGTAACGTGCAAAAGAGAAACGCCCTCGACTCCAGAGAGCCGAGGGCGCTTTCAGGCCAGGCTCGCAACGAACCCGACGACATGCAGCTACACAGCGCGATCAGGCCGCGCGATGTTCACGCAGGATGGTCAGCATGCGCTTGAGCGGCTCCGCGGCCCCCCACAGCAGCTGGTCACCGACACTGAAGGCGGACAGGTATTCGCCACCCATCGCCAGCTTGCGCAGACGGCCGACCGGCACGGTCAGGGTGCCGGTAGCGGCGGCCGGCGTCAGGTGCTTGAGGCTGTCTTCCTTGGTGTTGGCGACGACCTTGACCCAGTCATTGTGCTTGGCCAGGCGGTCTTCGATCTCGTCCAGCGGCACGTCCTGCTTGAGCTTGACGGTGAAGGCCTGGGAGTGGGAACGCATCGCACCGATACGCACGCACAGCCCGTCGATCATGATCGGGTTGCCCTGGCTGTCGAGAATCTTGTTGGCCTCGACACCGGCCTTCCACTCCTCGCGGGTCTGACCGGATTCCATCGCGGAATCGATCCACGGCAGCAGTGAGCCGGCCAGCGGCGCACCGAACTGCTGGGTCGCGAAGTCATCGCCGCGCATGGTGGCGGTCACCTTGCGGTCGATGTCGAGGATGGCGCTGGCCGGGTCCGCAAGCTCGGAGGCCACGCTGCCATTGAGCTGGCCCATCTGGGTCAGCAGCTCACGCATGTGGCGCGCACCGCTGCCGGACGCCGCCTGGTAGCTCATGGAGGTCATCCACTCGACCATGCCGGCCTCGAACAGGCCACCCAGGCCCATCAGCATCAGGCTGACGGTGCAGTTGCCGCCGACGAAGGTGTTGGCACCGGCGCCGATCTTCTGGTCGATCACGTGACGGTTGACCGGGTCCAGCACCAGCACGGCGTCCTTATCCATGCGCAAGGTGGAGGCCGCATCGATCCAGTCGCCCTTCCAGCCGGCTTCGCGCAGCGGGCCGAACACCTGCTTGGTGTAGTCGCCGCCCTGACAGGTGACGATGACATCCAGCGCCTTCAGCTCATTGATGTCATTGGCATCCTTGAGCGCCGGCACCGGCGTGCCCACGTCAGGACCGGCCTGACCGACCTGGGAGGTGGAGAAGAACACCGGCTCGATACCGGCGAAATCGTTGTCATCACGCATTCGCTGCATCAGCACGGAACCGACCATGCCACGCCAACCGACAAATCCGACTTTCAACATGCTTGTTCTCCTTGTTCATGCACGGCCGAGAGCATGGAAGACACCACCGCTCCCGACACAGGAATGACCCGCAGCGAGCACAGGCAACTCACACGAGGCGAGCCTTGCCCAACGCTCCAGCCGCAGGTCCTGACATGAGAACCCGGCGACGCACGCCGAGCTCCCCCATGATCATCGCGTGAACGCCGCTGGCTTGCAGCGTTCACGCGGGTCTTGCCTTACGCCTGGGCCTTGAAGGCGGCCAGCACGGCATCGCCCATCTCGGAGGTGGAGACCTTGCGCGTCCCGGCGTAGGCGATGTCGGCAGTGCGCAGCCCTTCATCCAGCACCACACCGACCGCCTTCTCGATGCGCTCGGCCCAGGCGGCTTCGTTGAGCGAGTAGCGCAGCATCATGGCCACCGACAGGATGGTCGCCAGCGGGTTGGCGATGCCCTGGCCCGCGATGTCCGGCGCGCTGCCGTGGCACGGCTCGTACATGCCCTGACCACCCGCATTCAGCGAGGCGGACGGCAGCATGCCGATGGAGCCGGTCAACATGGCGGCCTCATCCGACAGGATGTCACCGAACATGTTGCCGGTGACCACCACGTCGAACTGCTTCGGAGCACGCACCAGCTGCATGGCGGCGTTGTCGACGTACATGTGCGACAGCTCGACATCCGGGTAGTCGGCGGAGATGCGCTCCATCACGTCACGCCACAGCATGGTGACTTCCAGCACGTTGGCCTTGTCGACGCTGCACAGCTTCTTGTTGCGCTTCTGCGCCATCTCGAAGGCGGTGCGACCGATGCGCTCGATCTCGGACTCGGAGTAGACGTAGGTGTTGTAACCGACCTGCTGACCATCACGCGTCTCGATGCCACGCGGCTGACCGAAGTAGATGCCGCCGGTCAGCTCACGCACGATCATGATGTCCAGACCGGACACCACTTCCGGCTTGAGGCTGGAGGCCTCGGCCAGCTGCGGGTAGAGAATCGCCGGACGCAGATTGGCGAACAGCTCGAGTTCCTTGCGCAGCCCCAGCAGGCCGCGTTCCGGGCGCAGCGAGATGTCCTCTAGCTTGTCCCACTGCGGGCCGCCGACTGCGCCGAGCAGGATGGCGTCCGCCGCCTTGGCCGCCTCCAGCGTTTCCGCCGGCAGCGGGTGACCGGCCGCGTCATACCCTGCACCACCGACCTTGCCTTCGCTCAGCGTGATGTCCAGACCTTCGCTGCGGGCGGCTTCAAGGATCTTCACGGCTTCGGCAGTGATTTCCGGGCCAATGCCATCACCGGGCAGAATCAGGATATTGCGGCTCATCTGGAACTCTCCTTGGGCCGGAAGTCTTCCGGCGAGACCGACGGTTCACCGTCGGTGCTGAGACTGGGCTCGCCGCCATTCTGGACGGCGAGCCATGACGAATATGTTGCGATGTCAGGCGCTGACTGACGCGACGCTGGCCAGATCAGGCCGTCTTGCCGTCGCGGAACAGCCACGGACGCTCGGTGCGATGACGCTTCTCGAAGCTGTCGATGGCGTCCTGGTCCTTGAGGGTCAGACCGATATCGTCCAGGCCTTCCATCAGGCAATGCTTGCGGAAGCTGTCGACCTCGAAGGGAATCGACTCACCGGACGGCGTGATGACCGCCTGTGCCTCGAGGTCGATATCCAGACGATACCCTTCCACCGCCTCGGCTTCCTTGAACAGACGGTCCACCGTGTCCTCGTCAAGGGTAATCAACAACAGACCGTTCTTGAACGAGTTGTTGTAGAAGATATCGGCGAAGCTCGGCGCGATGACCACGCGGAAGCCGAAGTCGGTCAGTGCCCAGGGCGCGTGTTCCCGCGAGGAACCGCAACCGAAGTTGCGACGCGCCAGCAATACGCTGGCACCCGCGTAACGCGGCTGGTTGAGCACGAAGTCCGGATTCAGCGGACGCTTGCTGATGTCCTGACCGATATAGCCCTCGTCGAGATAACGCAGCTCATCGAAGAGGTTCGGCCCGAATCCGGTGCGCTTGATCGACTTCAGAAACTGCTTCGGGATGATCAGGTCAGTATCGACGTTGGCGCGATCAAGCGGTGCCACGAGGCCCTGCTGGCGAATGAACTTTTCCATGTCGGGCCTCCTCAGGCGACTTGAGTGTTGTTGGTAGGGATGGGGGCAAAGTCACGAACATCAACGAAGTGACCCGCAATCGCGGCAGCGGCGGCCATGGCCGGGCTGACGAGGTGCGTACGCCCACCGAAGCCCTGACGGCCTTCGAAGTTGCGGTTGGAGGTGGAAGCACAGTGCTCACCGGCGCCCAGCTTGTCGGCGTTCATCGCCAGACACATGGAGCAACCCGGCTCACGCCATTCAAAGCCCGCCGCGAGGAAGATCTCGTGCAGCCCTTCCGCTTCCGCCTGCGCCTTCACCAGGCCAGAGCCCGGCACCACCATCGCCTGCTTGAGGCTCTTGGCGACCGTGCGGCCTTCGGCCACGCGCGCCGCTTCACGCAAATCCTCGATACGCGAGTTGGTGCAGGAACCGATGAACACGCGGTCCAGCTTGATGTCGGTGATCTTCTGCTGAGCGCTGAGGCCCATGTACTCGAGCGCACGGGTGATGCCACGCGCTTCGGTATCATCGCTGGCTGCTGCCGGGTCCGGCACCACGCCATTGACGCTGGTGACCTGCTCCGGGCTGGTGCCCCAGGTGACCTGCGGCGCGATATCCTCGGCCTTGAGCACCACGACCTTGTCGAATTCGGCGTCCGCATCGGAGACCAGATTGCGCCAGTCGGCGACGGCCGCTTCCCACTGCTGGGCGTTCGGCGCATAGGGGCGCTCGTAGAGATAGTCGATGGTGATGTCATCGACACCGACCAGACCGACCCGCGCACCGGCTTCGATCGCCATGTTGCAGATGGTCATGCGGCCTTCCATGGAGATGTCCTGGATGGCAGAGCCGCCGAATTCGATGGCGTAGCCAGTACCGCCGGCGGTGCCGATCTCGCCGATGATGGCGAGCACGACATCCTTGGCGGTGACGCCAGTGCCGAGACGACCATCGACGCGCACCAGCATGTTCTTCATCTTGCGCTGGATCAGGCACTGGGTGGCGAGCACGTGCTCGACCTCGGAGGTGCCGATCCCGTGGGCCAGTGCCGCGAAGGCACCGTGGGTCGCGGTGTGGGAATCGCCACACACCACGGTCATGCCCGGCAGAGTCGCGCCCTGCTCCGGCCCGACCACGTGCACGATGCCCTGACGCGCATCATTGATGGTGAACTGCTCGATGTTGAAGCTGTTGCAGTTGTCGTCGAGGGTCTGCACCTGAATGCGTGAGGTCTCGTCCTCGATGCCCGCGATACCGGCAGCACGCTCCTTGAGAGACGTCGGCACGTTGTGGTCCGGCGTTGCCAGGTTGGCATCCAGACGCCACGGCTTGCGACCGGCCAGACGCAGCCCTTCGAATGCCTGCGGCGACGTGACTTCGTGCAGCAGGTGACGGTCGATGTAGATGAGTGCAGTACCGTCTTCGCGTTGCTTGACCAGGTGCTGATCCCACAACTTGTCATAAAGGGTCTGGCTAGCCATGTCGTGTCTCCTCGTGGCGCCTTACGGTAAGAGCGCGCTTGCTGCCTCGGGGCTCGTAACGGCCCCTTGATGAGGGTGTGTCGTCCAGTGTTGATGGCGGGGCGGTCGTGCGAGCCCGTGGATAGTGACCACTTGCTTGCTGGCTCCAGCATCGCCGCCGCGTCCTGTGCCATCAAGAGTACTCGGCGACAATGAATAAAAGCAATTCATGTTTTTCATGCTTTGGATTCCCAAAAGGAATACCATTGCTCATCAGGTCGTGATCAGGAGTGCATCCGCCTGCGGCGGTCTCGATCGCCCCGCTTGACGCTCCACTGAACGCCCCTATGAATGCCCTCATGACAGGATAGCTGCCCCACATGGACACACCCTCTCTGCAGGCCTTCGTCGCCGTCGCCGAAACCGCCTCCTTCTCGCTTGCCGCCGAGCAGCTACACCTCACCCAGCCGGCCGTTTCCAAGCGCATTGCCCAGCTGGAGCAACTGCATGGCGCACGGCTGTTCGATCGCATCGGACGGCGTGTCTCGCTGACGGAGGCCGGCAATATCCTGCTGCCCCGCGCCCGCGCCATCCTGGTGATGCACGATGACACCCGGCGTGCGCTGCGCAACCTGTCCGGTGAGGTAAAAGGCAGCCTGACGATGGCCACCAGCCACCATGTGGGCCTGCACCGGCTACCACCGCTGCTCAAGGCCTTCACCATGGCCCACCCCGAGGTGCGCATGGACATGCGCTTTCTGGATTCGGAACAGGCCTATCAGGGCGTACTGGATGGGGAGCTGGAACTGGCCGTCGTCACCCTGGCACCGCATCGCGATCCCAATCTGACGGTAGTGCCGGTGTGGCTGGATGAGATGCGCTTCGTGTGCGGACGTGATCACCCGCTGGCAGGCCATAAAGCGTTGCCGCTGGCCGCCCTCTCACAGCACGACGCCGTGCTGCCGGGCCACCTGACCTTCACGCGTGGCATCGTCATCGACACCTTCGCGCGTGACGGCCTCTCGGTGGAAGTCTCGATGTCCACCAACTACCTCGAGACCCTCAAGATGATGGTCGCCATCGGCCTGGGCTGGAGCGTACTGCCGGAAAGCATGATCGACGATGAGATCGAGATCCTGCCCATCGACCACCGCCCCATCGAACGCCAACTCGGCTACCTCTATCACAACAACCGCACCCTCTCGAACGCCGCCAGCGCCATGATCGAACTGCTGGAAGGCGCAAGGGACGCGGCGTCGAGAAACCTCTAGCACAGCTTGAGCTTGAAAGCCTGACCTGAAAGCACAGCCTGAACGCGCAACGCCAGCCCCGAAGGGCTGGCGTTGCGGTTCTGACTTACAGCTTGTGGCGCCGCAGATCAACTCTTGTCGCTATCCTTGGCATTGCCAGCCGAGCCATCCGTCTTGCTGGCCGCAGGCTTGGCATCGTCCTTCTTCGCCTCTTCCGCTGCCTTGGCGGCGGCGGCCTTGCTGGCATTGGAGGGACGGCCACGGCGCGGCTTGGGCGCATCGCTGCCGGTGTCACTCTTGGCGGTGGTAGTGGAAGCACCAGAGCTTGAAGTGTTCGAGCGGGTAGCCCCCTGACTGGAAGCCCCGGTGCTGCTAGCCGTCTTGGCAGTGCTCGCGCTTCCCGTCGAGCTGGCAGTGCTCTTGCTCGCCGTAGTCTTGCTGGCAGTGCTCTTGCTGGCAGTGCTCTTGCTGGCAGTGCTCTTGCGCGTCGTCGCGGGCTTCGTAGCGCTGGAGCCTGCCGCGCTGGAACCCGAAGCCGTGGAAGAAGTGCTGCTGCTCGAGGTGCCGGATGCAGACGGCTTGCTGTCAGAGGCTGACGTGCTCGCAGTCGTCTTGCTTGCAGTCGTCTTGCTTGCAGTCGTCTTGGCCGCCGTTGTCTTGTTGGCGGTGGTCGTCTTGCTGGCAGCCGTCTTGCGTGGCGTGGAGGTCTTTCTCGCCGTGGTGGTCTTGGTCGCTGAGCTACCGGTGCTGCTGGCAGCCGTGCTCGCAGTGCTCTGTTTTGCTGTGCTGTCGCTGGCCGTGCTGCTGGTGGTCGTTGCGCTCTTGGCAGCAGTGCTCCTGGAGGCTGTGCTCTTGGGTGCAGCACGCTTGCGCGCGGCGGGCTTGCTTGCCGGCGTAGCCGACTCAGCAGCTGAAGCGGCCTTGGAAGCGGCAGGTCTGGTGCTCGCACCTTGCGCCTTGGAGGCACTGGATGAGCTATTGCCTGCCGTGTCGCCGGCATCATTGGCGGCCTTGCCGGTGACGGCTTCGGTCATCGCGGTCATGGCCTCTTCCAGCGGCAGCGTCACCTGCTTGAGCGCTTCATTCACGCTCTTCTCGACCGTCTGCTGCACATCACGCACGGCCTTGAGCTGCGCGTCCGCCACGCTGGTGATCTCTTCCGGCACGCTCTGCCCCAGCACTTCGGGAATGGTCTGGCGCGCATAACGCCCCGGCGCCGCCTCGATCACGTCGAGCTTGCCCTCACCCGGCGTGCGCGCAGAGACCTCCGGCTCCGGCTCCACGAAGCCATTGCCGGTCATCCACGCCTGCCAGTCATTCCACCAGGAGCCTTCGTGCTGCTCGGTGCCTTCGAGCCATTCATCCGGCGTTGCCGGCAGGCTGTCATTGGTGGCGTAGCCGTACTTGTTCTTGTACGGCGGATTGACGATACCCGCGATATGACCAGAGCCACCGAGCACGAAGCGCTTGATTGAGGCCTTGGGCAGCTGGGTGCCGTTGTAGGTGGTCTGCCACTTGGCGATGTGGTCCTCGCGCGCGGAGACCCAGTAGCTCGGCGTTTCGATCTGGGAGAGATCGATCGGCACGCCATCCAGCTCGATGCCGCCGGGCTGCACCAGGCGGTTCTCCAGATACATGTGACGCAAGTACCAGGCATGGGTACCGGCCGGCAGGTTGGTGCCGTCGGTGTTCCAGTACAGCAGGTCGAACGCGGTCGGCGCTTCGCCCTTGAGATAGTTTGAGACGTAGAACGACCAGAACAGGTCATTCTCGCGCAGCAGGTTGAAGGAGAACGCCATCACGCGGCCATCCAGATAGCCGTCCTGCGCCATCTGCTTCTCGAGCCCCTGCAGAACCGGCTCGTTGAGGAAGACACCGATCTCACCGGGATCGGAGAAATCCTGCAGCGTTGCCATGTAGCTGACCGAGCGCACGCGGTCGGACTGCTTCTCGGCCGCCAGATAGGCCATGGTGCTGGCCGTCAGCGTGCCACCGATGCAGTAGGACAGGATGTTGACCTGCTTCTCGCCGGTGGCCTGCTCGATGGCATCCATCGCGGCCAGCGGGCCCATCTGCATGTAATCGGCCCAGGTGAGGTCACTCTGCTCGGGCCCCGGATTGCGCCAGGAGATCAGGAACACGGTGTGCCCCTGCTCCACCAGCCAGCGCATCATCGAATTGTCCTGACGCAGATCGAGAATGTAGTACTTGTTGATCCACGGCGGCACGACCAGCAACGGCGTGCTGAAAGCCTTCTCAGTGGCCGGACGATACTGGATCAGCTGGATCAGCTCGTTCTCGAAGACCACGTCACCCGGCGTGACGGCGATGTTGTCGCCGAGACGGAAGGCTTCGGTGTCGGTCATCGCGACATTGATGCCTTCGGCGGAGTTGGCCAGGTCATCGCGCAGTCGCTTCAGGCCGTCGAGCAGGTTCTGGCCGCCGGTCTCGCGGGTCACGCGCTGCACTTCCGGGTTGGTGGAGGCGAAGTTGGAGGGCGAGAAGGCGCTGACGTACTGGCGCGCGTAGAACTCGAGATTGCGCTTCTGGCTCTCCGGCAGGCCTTGAATGCCGGCCAGCATGTCGTCCACGGCGCGCGAGAACAGCAGGTATTGCTGCACGAGGAAGTGGTAATAGGGCTCGCTCTGCCAGGCCTCATCGCGGAAGCGACGGTCAGAGCGCGCGGGCGTGATCACCGGCTCGACGCTCTCGCCATTCAGCTCGCGCAATGTGCCCTGCAACAGTGCCATCTGGTCCTGGAAGAGGCGCGTCTGGGTCGACATCAACAGTTGCGGGTCACGTGCCAGGGCCTCGGCCCCCGCCTGGAAGCAACGACCCATCTCGTCATAGATGGTGGAAGCGGCAGCGCTGGGCCATAGGCGCTCCAGCATGTCACTCATCAAGGCTTGATACTGGGCACTGGCCTGCTGCATCACGCTGGCCCACTCCGTGCCTTCAGCACCATCGGGGAACAGACTGGTAAAGGCCTGAGAGAATGTCTGCGAGAACGCCTGCTGCTGGGCTGAGTCCATATCGCCCTTCCTCCTTGTCATTGACCATCACGTCATTGGCTATCGAAGCTTGGCTGCCGAACGTCTGCCGGCGGCACGATTTCATCGAATCGAATCCTTCCTGACCACTGAGCAGTGCCATGCCGTCTCTCGTGAGACGGGCGCCTTCACTGGCGACGGACACTGCTTTTCAGACTGTTTTGAAGACCGTTTCACAAGACGGGTTGAAGCCCGTTTCATGGCTGCATTCAAGCCCGTTCACGGCTGATTTCAGGCCGGTTCATGACTGATTTCAGGGCGCTGCAGGCGAGCATGCCAAGGCAAGCGCAGAACGCTGTCAGCGGTAATGCCCTGTCAGCTGCAACACCCTGCCACCTGCAGGTCTGCTTTCCGTCGGATTCGCGCGCGGCAAATACGAGAGCAAAACAGCCTGTGCGCCAGCGTGCTCATCTCCAGCATGCGCCTTCCAGCACGGCAGGGGCAATGCCTGAAAACGGCAAAAAAAAGGCTGGCGCAAGCGCCAGCCTTTTCGGGGTATACCTTAGTTCTGCTTGGCGCGGCTTGTCGCGGCAGCCGGCTTGTTGCTGGCAGCGGAGGATGCCTTGTCCTCTGCTGCTGAAGCGGCTTTCTCTGTGGCAGCGGACGCCTTGTCGGTGGCTTCCTTGCCAGCGTCAGAGTAGGCCTGTTCGAGCTGGGCGCGCATTTCGTTGCCCATCTCGGCCAGCTTCAGGGAATCATCCATCATCTGCTGAGACAGCTCGGTCGCCACTTCCAGCTGGCGGTTGCTGAACTCGCTGAACTCTTCCATACCCTTGATTTCAGTGGCAGCACGCGCACGCTCGAGACCAGTCTCGGTATAGCGCTTGGCAGCGTCCATCTGATAATCGGCAATCTTGCCCATATGGTCGAGCATCAGAGTGTTGAGCTTGCGCATCGGCTGGTAGAAGCTGCGGGCTTGCTCGGCAAAGGCGTTGAACATCTGATCCTGCTGCATGACGGTTCCTCCCATGGATTCCGTACCGGGACAGCGCGCAGAAGTCTCTGCGCCACCTGTGGAGCACAGCAATATGCTGCACTGCACAAAGACTAGTCTGCTCCTCAGGTGGTTGCAATCCCATGACAGAAAACTGTCAAAGGACATTTTCTATCATGGGATTGGCCGGGCATGCCTCACACCGCTGTCAGCCAAGAGCGTTCTTCGCGCCTGCCGGTCATCAACTGCGCTTGGCGCGTGAGCGCGCACTGGCCGCGGAGGCCGGTTTCGCATCATCCGCCCGGCTGGCGCTTTGCTCTGCCTTCTGATCCGCGCCTTGATCACTAGAACGCCCCGAACTCCTGCGTGCGGCAGGCTCCGGCTTGTCAGCCTCCTTGCCCTCCGCGCCGCCCTGACCGAACTGCTGCAGGGTATCCAGCATCATCTTCTGATACTGATTGAAGGCGGCCATGCCTTGGGCCATGCTCTCGCCCATGTCGCCCGGCATGCCGCCCGCTGCGCCCTGCCCGGCATTGCCAGCGCCAGACGCGCCACCCATCATCCCCTCGGCCATGCCCGGCGGCATGAACTTGGCAAACGGCGTGCCCGCGCCCGGTGCCATCAATGGCTTGAGCAGACTCATGGGGTCGTAGCCTTCAACACCCGCCTCCATCTGGCGACGAAAGCGCTCCATCAATTCCTGCTGGAAGGCTTCCACGTCCGGCAGGCCCATCGCCTGGCGAAATTCCTGCGGCGTGAGGTCGAATTCGACATTGATCTTCATGGCAGATTCCTTGTGTTGTCTGCCCGCGCACGGCGTGGTGCGCGAGTCCGCTGGCATGCATGCCATTCGAGTCTAGCAGCGAGAATGACACGGGGGCAGCCTGATACTTACGTCTTTTCTTATTTACTTTCCGCAAGCCAGCCCACAACGCAAGACGCCCCAGCCACGAAGGATGCTGGGCATCACTCCACGGCTGGGGCGTGTCTTTTTTACAAATTCAGCAACGCCGCAAGCGGCTTACACCTCGCGCAGTACCGGCGTGTCGACCTTGACGTCGGCATTCTGACCACGATGGCGCAGCAGGTGGTCCATCAGCGTCAGCGCGACCATTGCCTCGGCGATCGGCGTGGCGCGGATGCCGACACACGGATCATGACGGCCGGTGGTGATCACCTCGACCACCTTGCCGTTGACGTCGATGCTGCGACCCGGCAGTCGCAGGCTGGAGGTCGGCTTGAGCGCGATGCTGGCACGGATGGTCTGGCCGCTGGTGATACCGCCCAGAATGCCGCCGGCATGGTTGGAGAGGAAGCCTTCCGGCGTCATCTCGTCACGGTGCTCGGTGCCCTTCTGGCTGACCACGGCGAAACCGTCACCGATCTCGACGCCCTTGACGGCATTGATGCTCATCAGGCCATGCGCGAGTTCGGCATCGATGCGATCGAAGATCGGCTCACCCAGGCCGACCGGCACGCCAGTCGCCTCGACGGTAACCTTGGCGCCCACGGAATCGCCTTCCTTGCGCAGGGCGTCCATGTACTGCTCCAGCTCCTCGAGTCGATCGGCATCGCCACAGAAGAACGGATTGGTGTCGACCAGCGACCAGTCCTTGACCTCAAGCTCGATGGGGCCGAGCTGGGACAGATAGCCACGCACCTGCACGCCCAGGCCCGCCAGATACTTCTTGGCGATGGCACCGGCGGCGACGCGCATCGCGGTCTCGCGGGCGGAGCTGCGGCCGCCGCCACGGTAGTCACGCTCACCGTACTTGTGGTGATAGGTGTAGTCGGCGTGGGCCGGACGGAACTGGTCCTTGATCTTGCCGTAGTCCTTGGAGCGCTGATCGGTGTTCTCGATCATCAGGCCGATGGCCGTGCCGGTGGTGCGGCCCTCGAACACGCCCGAGAGAATGCGTACCTGGTCCGGCTCGCGACGCTGGGTGGTGTGGCGCGAGGTGCCGGGACGGCGGCGGTCCAGATCGATCTGCAGATCCGCTTCGCTGATCTCGATGCCCGGCGGGCAACCATCGATGATGGCGCCCAGTGCCGGGCCATGGCTTTCGCCGAAGGTGGTGACGGTGAACAGCTTGCCGAAGGTATTTCCGGACATTCAGGGGGTCCTCAGGCGATGCCGCCGTCATGGCCGACGGCGTTCTGATAATAGTTGTCGTAAGCGTTGCAGAGCCTGGCGGCTTGCGCCCGTGCTTCTGTCGAATCCCGCCAGCTCAGGCACCCGCCAGCTCAAGCGAAATCCGCCGGGCCAGGCGCCCGCCAGCTCAAGCGAATTCGGGCGCGCAGACTTCCAGCGTCTGGGCATCGATGGCGAAGACGCCGTTGCCGCCGCGCTCGAACTCCAGCCACATGAAGGGCACTTCCGGGAAGGCTTCCATCAGGTGGCGCTCGGAATTGCCGACCTCGACGATCAAGACGCCGTCGTCGGTAAGGTAGTCACGCGCCTCGCGCAGGATACGGCGCACGATATCCAGGCCGTCGTCACCGGCGCCCAGCGCCAGTGCCGGCTCATGGCCGAATTCCTGCGGCATGTTGGAGAGATCAAAGGTATCCACATAGGGCGGATTGGAGACGATCAGGTCATAGCGCTTGCCCGCCACACCCGCGAACAGGTCCGACTGCACGGCGATGACACGCCCTGCCACGTCGTGGCGTTCGATGTTGCGACGCGCGACTTCCAGCGCCTCGCTGCTGATATCGACCAGGTCGACCTCGGCGGTCGGCATCACCAGCGCGGTGGCGATACCGATGCAGCCGGAACCGGTGCACATGTCGAGCACGCGAGTCGGCGGCAGTTCCGGGAACCAGGCCGAGAAGCCGCTCTCGATCAGCTCGGCGATCGGCGAGCGCGGAATCAGCACACGCTCATCGACATCGAAGGGCACGCCGGTGAAGAAGGCCTCGCCGAGCAGGTACGGCAGCGGCTTGCGGGTGGTGATGCGCTCACGCACCAGCGCCACGATGCGCGCACGCTCCATGGTCAGAAGGCGCGCGTCGATCACGGCGGGGTCCGTGTCCCACGGCAGATGCAGCGCACCCAGCACCAGCGCCACCGCTTCGTCCCAGGCAGAATCGGTGCCATGGGCGAAGTGCAGGCGATGCGCGTGGAACTCACTGGTCGCCCAGCGGATCAGGTCGCGCAGGGTCACCAGCTCCTCGACGAGACGGGAGTCCGGCTCACTGAGACTGGAAGGATGGCGCAGGTCGGACGCGGAAGATGTGGACACGGTGATTCCTGTAAGCGGACAGATGGACAACGAGCGCCGCCAGTCGTGAGGGGCCGGTGGCGTCTCGCGCAGGCATTGTAGCGTTCACGAGGCGTGGCGGCGACCCTTGGCATGCCTTGATGGCGCGCCTGCCGCTTTTGTCTTCGCAAGCGACAACCGTTTGTCTTCGACAGTGACAACCGCCTGTCTTCGACAGCGACAACAGCCGCGCTATACTGCGCGACTTGCCATTTTATTGCCCGCGGAGCCCGGCCATGCCACCCAACCACGACGACAGCTCGGATACCGGCGACGACTTCAACGCCTTCCGTGCCGCCCTCAAGCAGGCCGGCGTTCGCA
The DNA here is from genome assembly GCF_046566945.1 of Cobetia sp. SIMBA_158. Classification (NCBI taxonomy): domain Bacteria; kingdom Pseudomonadati; phylum Pseudomonadota; class Gammaproteobacteria; order Oceanospirillales; family Halomonadaceae; genus Cobetia; species Cobetia sp. SIMBA_158. Next base: position 423,045 of record NZ_JAWJYL010000001.1, on the reverse strand, counting down.
AGATCACCACCAACCGCGCCGACCCCGGCCGCAAGCCCGTCGACAAGGAAGAGCAGGCGCGTCTGGCGGCGCGGCGCGCTGCCGCCAGCGAAGCCTCGACCGACACGCTCGGCACGCCATCACGTACCACCGATGGACAGGTCGAGCCGGTCACGCCCAGTCAGCTGCTCGACTTCGCGGTACCCGATCTCCCCTACCGCCAGCGTCAGCGCCTCAAGCGCGGCGAGATCGCCTGGGAGGCGGGTCTCGACCTGCACGGCTATACGCTGGAGCAGGCCCGCATCGAGCTCGAGTCCTTCATCGACGATGCCATCGCCCGTCGCTCACGCTGCGTGCTGGTGGTGCATGGCAAGGCATGGACCGGCATGGCCGATCACCCCATCATCAAGAGCCACGTCAATGCCTGGCTGCGCCAATGGCCTGACGTGCTGGCCTTCACCTCGTCACTGGAGCTGGATGGCGGCAGCGGCGCGGTCTATGTCCTGCTGCGCAGCAAGGGCCGTGACCCGCTGCTCGACTGAGCGAATCCTGCGCTCGCCACACCGCCGAGACATTGACGATCCGAGCACTTGAATAGCGAGCATCTGAATAGCCTGTACTTGAATAACCGAGTGCTTGAATAGCCGAGCACTCGAGTAGCAGAGGCAAGCCTCACGCCGAGCCTGCCGCCATAACGACAAGGGAACACCCTGATGACACCCAACGCTGAACAGCCCATGCGCACCGCTTCACGCCGCGCCCTTTCCGCTGCCATTCTCGGCGGCGCGACCGCCGCTGGCCTGTCGCTGGCCTTTGCCATGCCGGCCGCCGCCAGCGATGCACTGTCCGACAGCACCCTTTCGCGCGTGCAACAAGGCCAGGTGCTGAAGGTCTGCACCACCGGTGACTATGCGCCCTTCAGCCACCGTGAAGACAATGGCGACTTCGAAGGCATCGACATCGACATGGCCGCCTCACTGGCCAAGAGCCTGGGCGCCACGGTACAGACCGTGCCGACCAGCTGGCCGACGCTGATGGAAGACTTCACTTCCGGCAAGTGCGATATCGCCATGTCCGGTATCTCGGTCAAGCTGGACCGCCAGGCTCAGGCCTACTTCAGCCAGCCGTACCAGACCGGCGGCAAGACGCCCATCGTGCGCTGCGAGGACGTCGACAAGTACCAGACCGTCGCGCAGATCAATCAGCCCAGCGTGCGCATCACCGTCAACCCGGGCGGCACCAACGAGCGCTTCGCCAACGAATTCCTGAGCGATGCCACGCGCGTCGCGCACAACGACAACCGCACCATCTTCAACAACATCATCGAAGACCGTGCCGATGTGATGGTCACCGACGCCATCGAGACCCAGCTGCAGGCCAGCCGTCACCCGGAGCTGTGCAGCGTGCACCCGGACTCGCCGTTCACCTTCTCCCAGAAAGGCTATCTGCTGCCGCTGGGTGACAATATCTGGAAGGCCTACGTCGATCAGTGGCTGACCCAGATGCAGGGCACCGGCGAGCAGGCTGCCATCTTCGACAAGTGGATCAACGGCTGAGACGACGCTTCGCTCAGGCTCCGGTCACACGCTCTGCAATGAAGAGCTCTGTATTGAAGAGCACTGTATTGAAGAGCACTGCAACGAAAAGCCCCCGCCGATTGGCGGGGGCTTTTTCATTAAAGGGCAACTCACGACAGGCTAGCCGTCGCTGCCCTTCTCGTAGCGATCCAGCGCTTCGGCGGCCAGATGACGCCCCAGCTTGATCAGGCCCGCGGCGCGGTGGAATTCATAGGCGCCACACACCGTCTTGGGAATCTCGACCAGGATATCCGGCGGATAGCCGGCGATCTTGTACTTGGCCAGCGTTGCCTGGGTGATATCGAAGGAGCGCATCATCATGTCCAGCTTGCCCCAGGCAAGCTCCGGCGCGTTCTCATCGACCCGCTCAGGCTCGGCTGCGGATGGCGGCTGCTTGCCCTGGGTGACAGCGCCAGTCTCTGCCTGCGGCTCTGCCAACGCTTCTGTCCCCGGCGCTGGCTCGGCATCGCTGCTTTTCAGTGCCTCGAACTTCAGGCGCGAGGCGTCGCCCGGCGGCAGCGGGACACCGCCGACCGGACTGGCAAATGCCATGCCCTGCTGGTCCTCCAGCGCCTGTTCCTTCTCGGCAGAGAAGATGCGCTCGGCCCCGCGACGCACTCCCCGCAGCCAGTCACTGAAACCACCGCCGCGCGCTTCCAGGGCGGCTTCGCGCGCCTCTTCCTCGGCGGCATCGGCCGGCGGCAGCATCTGCTCCAGTGTCTGGTTGCGCGGCGAATGCGCCGTGGCATTGACCGCCAGCACCAGGTCAACGTGGGCGGCGACCAGCGGCGTGATCGGCAAGGGATTCATCAGGCCGCCATCTACCAACACCTTGCGGTCGCGTTGCACCGGCGTGATCACCCCGGGCACCGCGATGGAGGCCCGAATCGCCTCGAGCAGGTTGCCGCTCTGGAACCAGACCTCCTTCTGGGCAATCAGGTCGGTGGCGACGGTGGTGACCGCAATCGGCAGATCCTCGATGCGCGTATCACCGATCAGGGCTTCCAGCTCATCCATGATGCGACGCGCGCGGATGGCGCCCATCGGGCTCCAGGTGACATCCACCAGCCGCAGCACGTCAAAATAATCCAGCTCACAGACCCAGTCGCGATAGGCATCCAGCTTGCCGGCGGCATGGATGCCCCCGACCAGTGCGCCCATCGAGCAGCCCGAAATGGCGCGAATGTCGTAACCGCGCGCCAGCACTTCCTCGATGACGCCGATATGGGCATAGCCTCGGGCCCCGCCACTCCCCAGTGCCAGGGCGATGGTCTTGCGCTTGGCCATGGCATGTCTCCCGCTGCAGATGATGAAAGATGAACGGACGCGGCACGCGGTGCATCGCTCAGTGCGAGCTGATCCACTCGACGATGGCATCGGCGACCGCCGCCACATGGGGCGGCTCCAGATGCAGATGGTGGCCACCCGGCAAGACGCGACGCTCGAGCCTCTTCACGGCATCACGCGCCTGCTGTGCCTCGTGCCTTATGGTCAGGATACCCTGCTCGCCCTCGATCAGCAGTACCGGTTGGGTCAACGCCGCCAATAACGCCAGCACCTGCTCCGGGGTGTAGCGCATCAGTGAAGGCCGCAGCAGGCGACGGTCACTTCTCAGCCGCAGACCACCGTCTTCCAGCACCTCGAGGTTGCGCTCGACGATCGGCCGCGCCGTGTCGGCATCGATCGGCGTGACACCTCCCGCGACCCGCGCCGCCACGGCGTCCTCGACATGGCGATAATGGGCACGTCGCGTGGCAGCGCGTCTGACCGGCTGCGCGTGGCGTGCCAGCAATCCGCGGCGCAGCTGATCGACCACCTCCGAGGCTGGCGTGGCAAGTGCGCCTATGCCATCGATCAGCACCAGTCGCGCGATATATTCCGGCAGCGCCGCAGCCACCTGCCCCGACACCGCCGCCCCCAGCGAGTGCGCCATCACCGTGACCGGCGCTCGCGGCAGCCCCTCGTCATACAGGCCTTCCAGCGCCTCGATCACATCGTGACAGTAATCCCACACCGCATAATCACCGTGCTCACCCAGCGGGCTCGAGAGTCCGTGACCGACCATGTCGATGGCGATGAGACGAATGCCGAGCCGTTCACACAACAGCGGCGCCAGGCGGCTGAAGCTGGCGGCATTGTCGAGCCAGCCATGCAGCGCCAGCCACGTCGGTGCCTGCTCGGCGTGCTCGGCAGGCGCCCACTCCAGGGCCGCCAGCTCTCCGCCCGTGCGCCGTGGGAAGCGACGCTCACGCAGCGAGACGTTGGCGCTCAGGGGAGCCTCTGCGATGTCCTGAATGGATTGATCAGTGCTCATGATTGCCTCCCGGCCAGCAGGCTTGGCGGCAGCACATCCGCCGGCGCGAGGGCGGCGATGGCCGCCAGCAGCGCGGCGCGCGTCTCTTGCGGGTATTCAAAGGGGTACATATGTCCTCCCCGGACATGCTCCACCGTCAGCCCGGCGCGGCGCAGGCGTGCCTGACGCGCCGGCGTGAGCAGATCAGACTGAGCGCCGGCCAGAATCCTGACCGGCACCGCCAGCTTCGCCGGCGAGCCTGACAGGTGATCGCTGAGGTGGCGAAAGATCTCGACCTCATGACGGGTATCGAAGCTCAATGACAGGCTGCCGTCCGCGTGACGATGGGTGGCGTTGTCGACGTAGTCGTCCAGCGCCTCTGGCGTGAAATTGGCGAACAGCGAGCGACGGCGCAGGTAATCCTGCATGGCCTGACGGGAGTCCCAGCGCGCGCGACGCCCGCGGGTGCGGCCTGCCGGCGTGACACGATCAATGAAACCGAAGCGCTTGGCGACCTTCATGCCCAGCGCATCACGGCCCAGCATCAACGGCGGGTCGAGCAGCACGAGGCAGTGAAAGCGTTCCGGCTGCTTGAGCGCCGCCATGTAATTGACGATGCCACCCAGCGAATGGCCGACCCCGATCACCTTGCGCCCGGTGCCGCCCGCCGCGGGCAACGGCCCCAGTGCGGCGTCCAGACATGCCAGCCACTCATCACGCAGCGAGATCAGATTGTTGCCGACCGGATAGGCAGGGTCGTGCGCCAGTCGGTCCACCGGCAACAGATTGAAGTGCTCGGCCAGCGGCGCCAGCAGGCTCTTGTAGCAGGCACCGGTGAAGCCATTGGCATGCGCGAAGGCCAGCACCGGACGCTCGGTGTCGGCATTCAGGCTGGCCGGGTTAGCGTCGCCCTGCTTGGACAAGGCCTGTTCGGGCCGGGGTTGCCGTGAGGTGGCATTCATCGCAAGGTCTCCTTACCACGGGCCGCCGTCCCTGACGCGCCCAGACAAACGGTTGTTTAAATATAGTCAACAGCATGCCAGCCCCGCCCCATGGGCGCTACTCCTCCCTTTGGCCCATGGAGCACCTCACTCCCCTTCCAGGCCCGCCGGCACCAGCGCAGCGGCTGTTTCCGCTCCCGTCTCAGCTGCTTCCGCCTCAGGCAACGCCAAGGCACGACTGACCGCCAGCGCCGCCTGAACCGCGATAGCCGTGAGCTCAACCTGCTCGTCTTGGGGCACCCTCGCGCCCAGTGCCAGCAGATGATCGCGCAGCGCGCCATTGACCTGTATCTCGACGGCATTCAAGCGCGCGACCAGTTCAGGGGGCCACCCCTTGCCGGAGAGCGTCAGCCGTGCCCAGGGCTTGCTGCCCGCCGCGATGGCCAGCACCAGCTGGGTGCGATCATTGAGCTGCTCATGCTGACGGTAATAGAGCGAGGGGCGCGACCAGTTGAGGGTCAGCGTCACGGCAGGCTGCCAGGCGTCTGGCTGGGCTGCGCCGCTTTCAGGCGTGGAGGCGCGAGGGCGCAGATCATTCTGCGTCAGCGGCGACAGCGCAGCGAGAATCTGATGGGCAGCGTCGCTGTCAGGTGCCAGGCCTCGCACCAGCGGCCCTTGCCGTGCTGACGCGTCTTGAGCAGACGCCGCCAGCGAGATGTCCATGCGACTCAGCGGCTTGTACACCGCGGCGTCACTGCGTAGCTCGGTGACATCCAGCACCTCGCTGGGCGCCATGCCGCCGCGCCAATCCGGCAACCCGATATCGCGCGTCAGCTCCCAGATCGGTGCGCCATTCGCACCAGCCATGGCGGGGGAGCCTTTCACGTTCGCATCCGAGGGTGACGGCACCCACCGCACGTAGCGACCCGCCAATTCAGCACTGCCCGCACCGCTCAGCTGCGTTGCCGCCGCGGGCCTGGCGCCCAGTTGCAGACTCACCTGAGCGCCATTGCCCTTTACGCTCAGCAGCGGTGACTGCGCGCTGAAGCCCAGCGCTTCAAGTGCCTTGTCCGTGGCCGGCTTGCGCGTGCGCAGTTGTGCCTCGCCCAGCTGACTCACCAGCGCCTCCACCTTGCCCTGGCGGGCAGGCCAGCCGGCCAATGAGGTGATCTGCCAGTCGCCTGCGGGCCCACGCGCCAGGCTCAACCAGTCCTGGCTGGCCTCTGTGCCACGTCGAATACCGATGCGCTGCGCCGAGGCGGCCACCTGCGAGAGCAGCGGCAAGGGCTGCAAGATGCCTGACTGACCCGCGGCCACTGTCGTCAGCGCCTCGCTCATCAACGAATCACTTTGCCACTGCGCAGGGTCTGTCCCGTCCGTGGCGGCGCCTGAGCGCAGCGATTCCAGCAGTGACGGCCCTGCGGTGAGCGCCGTCACCGCAGCCACGGAGACCAGCGCCGTCAGTGCCCATCCCGTCCGATTGAAGCGCCCCATCAATCACCTCCCGACTGGGTAGTATCGCTCGGCGCCGTCTTGCCTGAAGCTGCCTTGCCTGAAGCGGCCTTGTCTGCGGCTGACATGCCCGAGCCTGTCGAAACGCTTGTGGCGGCGTCGCTCGCGGAGCGGGCGCTGTGCTGTCCATTGCGCTGCTCATTGCGCTGTTCATCTCGTTCTGCGCTGCGCTTCCCGCTGGGCTGACCGTGCCCCGACAGACGCCCTGTCGACTGATAGCCCGCGCGACGGCTGGCGCGATAGCGGCGCCAGCAGATCAGCTCGCCGAGCAGGCTCAACGCTACCGGCAAGGCCAGCAGCGTCCACAGGCGCAGCTCGCGACGCAGGGCATCACGCTCGGCATTCGCCTCACGCTGCTGATGTGACAACGCGTCCTCGAAGTCATGCTGCATCGCCGCCAGGGCGTCGCTTTGCTGCGCGGCTTCGGCCTTGCCAGACACCGGCGTCGCGCCGAGCGCACTCAGACGCGTCTGCCAGTCATTGCGCAGCCGGGTCTCCTCGGCGGCCTGACGATCGGCCAGTTGATGCAGACGCGTCAGCTCGCGCACCTGATGGGCACGCGCGCGCAGGGCGACCAGCTCTGGGCTGCCCGCCAGCAGGTCCACGGCATTTTCCAGCCAGCGCGCATTGGCATTGAGGGCCTGCTCGCTGCCATCCGCTGCCGTGCGCCGCCACAGACGGTCACTGGCCATGTCGACATCGCTGACCACCAGCAACTGGCCACCCTTGGCGCCCGCTGTCGGCCATTGCGCCAGCACGGCCAGCCCGCCAGCCGGCGGTGTTTCCCCTGCCAGTCCCGACAGCGGACGCGGGTCCATGCGGCTTTCGTGGACACGCGCCGCCGGAATCAGGCGCGCCTCATCGCTGGCACGAATCAGCCACTGCAACGGCGCGCCTTGCGCCCCTGGGCCTTTCGATGATGCGTTTGCTGCATCAGGCAGCGGCGCCAACCAGCCCGCGCTGGACATCACCAGTTGCTCGACATTGAGGTTGAGCGCGGCGTCCGACAGCTGTGCAGCACTTAGCCCGAGCAACGTTGGACTCAGCGCACGCGTGCCGTCCAGCAAGCCAATCGGCAAGGCCAGCTGCGCATCCGCCACCACCTCACCCGCGCGCGATTCAAGCCCGGCGCGCGCCAGCAATGTCGTCAGCGCCTCGGAAGCCGGCGCCGGCTGATCGAGCATTTCGGGCAGCGGGTCCACCAGCATCAACACCCGGCCGCCACGCTCGAGATAGGCCGTGATGGCCTCCAGCGTCTTGACCGGCAACAGCCGCGGCGCGATCACCAGCAACGCATCCTGATCGGCGATCGGACGCGCGGCATCATCACCGGCCGACAGCCAGTCGATGCGCAGGCGTGCATTGAGATGCTCCATCAGGCCCCAGCTGCCTAGCGCTCTGCCCTGCTCCAGACTGGGCTGGCCCATCACCGGCAAACGCGAGACGACACCCAGACGCGGCGGCTCGGTGCGCGAGACTTCCTGAATCTGGCGTGTCACCTGCGCTTCCAGCCCGCCGATATCCGCCGCCTTGAGCAGCGGAATGGCGCGGCGTTCGGCGTAGGAGCCATCCACCACCAACCCGAACAGCATCTCTTCGCCGCCCGGCAATGACAGCGCGGTCAGGCCCTGCGCTTCGAGATCCGCGAAGTCGGCACTGCCCGGCGCAGGGTCGACACGCTTGAGACGTATCTGCGGTTCACGCGCGAAGGCGGCCAGACGCGTCTCGATCCGTGTCGCCAGTTCACGCAGCTGCGGCAGATCGGCGGCGAAGCGTTCGCTGTAGGCGAAGGTCAGCGTGACCGGCGCCTCGAGATCATCGAGCACCGCACGGCTGGCGGGGCTCAGGCTGTGCTGACGCGTGGCGGTCAGATCATGCGCGCGGGTGAGCGGATTGTGGCCGTCGGCCGTCAGCAGCGGCGGCAGGCGCACGCCGGCCAGCAATAGCGCGGTGACCGCAGCCGCCAGCGCCGCCGTGACCAGCCACTGTGGCGCCTGCTTGCGTGCATGGCGCTCCTGACTGAGGCCACGCGCCTGCAGCACCAACCCGGCCAGAGTCAGCAGCAGGAAGTAGCTGGCATCGAGCCAGGTCGGCCGGCCTTCACTGAAAGGCGTCAGATGCGCCGGCAAGCTGATCAGATCGAGCAGCTGCACCCAGTGCGGCGCCAGATGCTGAGCCAGCTGGCTCGTCACCGCAGGTGTGCCCGGCAGCATCAGCGCCAGGCCCAGCACCAGCGCCCCGAGCCACGCCGACAGCGCAGAAGGCGCGCGCACCGCCAGCGCCTGGCCGAGACTGGCCAGCGCCATCACCAGCAGCGCCATGCCCAGATAGCCGCTGAGCATCAGGCCGAGATCCGGCGTGCCCAGCCAATGGATCAGCACCACCAGCGGCGCCGTCATCGCAAGCCCCAGCCAGCCCAGCACGCTGGCACTGATCAGGCGTGCGCTGGCCAGCCGCCATGACCCCAGCCCGAGGCCGGACAGCCATTCGAGTAGGCCGTTGGCGCGCTCTTCCGGCCAGCCGCGCAGGGCCAGCAGCGGTGTCCACAGCACCAGCAGCCAGGGCAACACCTGCCACAGCGAGCCCAAGTCGGCGCGATCACGTGCCAGCAGATCACCCACCTCGAAGGCCCCCAGTGGGGCCAGCACCGCCATCACCACCAGCAGCGACCAGCTGGCGCCCTGTGTCAGTGCCTGATGCAGGTCACGGCGGACCAGCGCGAGAACGGCCCTCATGACGACACCTCCTGATCTGCGCGCGGTGTCTGCTTGCGCATCGGCAGCGGCGAGGGCTGCTCCGCCATGCGCGTCACCAGCTGGCGGAACGCGACCTCGATATCACCCCGTTCGTGGACGCATTCATCGAGGCGGATTTCCATGTAGCTGCACCAGCGTGCCAGCGCCGGGCGCGGGTCCTGGTGGAGACGCCCGGCCAGGCGCAGCACGGCGCCGGTCGATACCACCAGCGGCGACTTGTCACGCGCCATGGCATCGCCGGGCTTGACGGGCGTGATGGCCGCCACGCCCGGCAGACGCGAGACACTGGCCAGCTCGCGCTCGCTCAGGGCCCGACTCAGCGTCACTCGCCATACCGGCAGGCTGGAACTCGCCCCATACCCCGCGCCGTAGCGCGAACGGCTGCCGCCCAGGATGCCTTCGCTGACGGAGGTCGCGGCCAGCGCCTCCGGCGTGTCATCGAAGCCCAGCTGGCCATTGGCCATGACCAGCACGCGATCACAGATGCGAGGCACTTCCTCCAGCAGATGGGTGGAGACGATGATCAGTCGCTCGCGACCCAGCTCACGAATGAAGGCGCGCACGCTGTCCTTCTGCAGCGGGTCCAGCCCATCGGTGGGCTCATCGAGCAGCAGGATGTCCGGGTCATGGGTCAACGCCATCGCAAGTGCCACACGCCTCCGATAGCCTTTGGATAACACTGCGCACAATTGATTGGCGAAAGGCGTGATATCCAGGCGATCCATCAATGCCGCAAGACGATCATTGCGCACCTTGCGCGACAACCCATGCAGACCTGCCACACACTCGAGGCTCTCGCGCACCGTCAGCTGCGGCCACAGGGGCGCGCCCTCCGGCAGATAGCCGATACGACGCTTGAGGCGATTGAGCTGGCGCTGACTGGCGCGACCATCGAAGGCTTCGCCTTCCAGCTCCAGCTGGCCCTGGGTGGCGGCGAGCGTGCCCGCCAGCATGCGCAGACTGGTGGTCTTGCCGGCACCATTGGGCCCCAGCAGACCGATGACTTCACCACGCGAGGCCGTAAAGGTCAGCCCGGTGACGGCCTGTTGCTGACCGAATTGACGCCCGAGCCCACGACTGACCAACAGCGCCGGAGAGGCGGACGGATCGTCAGACGCGCGCGCGGGAGCTGCCGCAGAACGAGTTGCCACAGAACGAGTCGCAGCAGAGGGCGTCGCGTCAGAGGGCGTCGCGGCAGAAGATGACGCAGGGGTCGTGTATGGGTCCTGCAAGATACCCGCTCCTTGTACTTTTCTTGATAGGGGCAATGCGCTGCCGGGGCTGATGGTTCCGGCAGGTGATCATGAGGCCGGAAGATAACCGTGGCCCCGGCAGTTAACCGTGACAGATGACAATGCAGCGCACAGGGTAAGCGGACAGCCTGCGCTCGCCAAGCAGGAGTGCGCGCACAGTCGGCACTCGCGCGGTTATGGCGTCTATTCCGCCCTTTGCCGGCCCTCAAGGCAGGTCTCGGCGGCGGTCTTCTCTACCACCACCCCCCCCCCGCGCCCCTGGTTGGCGGCATGCGGTCAACGCGACCTGATAGCGGAACTAGCACCGGGGCTGATGCCCGAGCAGAACGACTATCCCTAAGTCTAAGGAAAGCCTGATATTATGCTGGGCGGATGACAGGCACGCGCTGTTGTCAGAGCGCCTTGCTGGCTGGCCGTCTGCCCGCCAGAGCCTTCACACGTTGAGCCTTCTCCCGCTGAGCCTTCATTCGCTGAGCCAATATTTCACCTTGCTGGACAGGACCCCTCGATGCCCAAGCATGACAAGCAATCCGCTACTTCCTCGCCGTCTTCCAGGCCGCGTCGCGATACCCGCCTGCGCAACGGCCTGTTCTGGGCCTTGCTGGCAGCGGCCTTGATCACGGGCTTCTGGCTGGCCTGAGCCAGGCCGCCGCGGCAGTTCACGACGGGGCTGCAACGGGCCGCCGCGGGCGCGCAACGCTCGTCAGACGCTGACCAAAAGCCTCACCAGACAGACCGCAACACTCACAGGACAAGGGCGGAAATGAGCGAGACTACTTCATGAACGACATGCTGGCGCTGTTCGTCGCGACCCTGAACGTCACCGTTCCGGTCTTCGCGATGGTATTTCTGGGCCTGGGCCTCAAACGCCTCGGCTGGATCGATGACACCTTCATCGGCACCGCCTCATCGCTGGTGTTCAAGGGCACCATGCCGGCGCTGGTCTTCCTCTCCATCGTGCGCGCGGACCTGGATCACGCCCTGCGCCCGGGCATGCTGACCTATTTCGCGCTGGCGACACTGGGCACCTTCCTGCTGCTGTGGGGCTGGGCGATCCTGCGCGTGCCGAGAAAGGAGCGCGGCGAGGTGGTCCAGGGCTCGTTTCGCGGCAACTGCGCCATCGTCGGGCTGGCACTGGCCGCCAATCTCTATGGCGATCTCGGCCTCTCGATGGGCGGCATCCTGATGGGGGTCGTCATCCTGTCCTACAACATGCTGTCGGTAGTGGTGCTGTCGAGCTATCTCGGCGATGGCCGCACCAGCTGGAGTGGCATCGCGCGCGGCATCATCACCAACCCGCTGATTCTCGGCGTGCTGGCCGCCCTGCCCTTCGCGGCCTTCAGCTGGCAGCTGCCAGAGTGGCTGGAGACCTCCGGCGACTACTTCGCGCGCATGACGCTGCCGCTGGCATTGATCTGCATCGGCGGAACCCTGTCGATGCGCTCGCTGCGTGAAGGCCGCAAGCTGGCCCTCAGTGCCAGCCTGATGAAGATGATCAGCGTGCCGCTGCTGGCGACCACCGTCGCCGTGCTGCTGGGCTTCCGCGGCACCGAACTCGGAGTGCTGTTCCTGTTCTTCGCCTCGCCGACGGCGGCGGCAAGCTTCGTGATGGTGCGGGCGATGGGCGGCAATGACCGCCTGGCCGCCAACATCATCGCCATCAGCACTCTGATGGCGGGCATCACCATCACGGCAGGCATCTTCGTGCTCAAGCTGAGCGGTCTGGTCTAGCAGCAGCGGTCTGATCAAGCAGCAGCGGTCTGGCTGCATGTCAAAACGAAACGCCCCCGCCAGTGCAGACTGGCGGGGGCGTTTCGTTGTGGCTCAATGGTTGCGGCTCAATGGTTGTGGTTCATGACCACCGCGCGTGACTTACGCCAGTTCCGCCGGGCTCACGAACTGGTGCAGATCCGCCAGGCCAGCGGCCCAGACATCGGCGTCCAGCCAGGCGAGACTTGCGGTGGCAAAGGCCAACTGGGTGCTGCCGGGGCCATCGACCAGGGCGCTGGCCAGATTCGAGACCAACGGATTATGGCTGATGATCAGCCAGTCACGCGGCTCGCGCCCTTCAGAGGTGGGCGGCACATGGGTCTGCAGCCAGTCGAGTACCGGCGTCAGCGGGTCGTCCGGGGTGATGATCTCGAGCGTTGTCTGCTGCTCACCACTCAACTCCAGCGCCGAGGAGATCTCCTGGGCGGTCTGCTGGGCGCGGGTAAACGGGCTGACGACCAGCGTCAGGCGCGCACGACGCTCGGCGGGCAGCTGATGGGCCAACCAGCGCCCGATGCGGCGCGCCTCTTCGCGGCCATATTCGCTCAATTCGCGGCTGGGGTCCGGCGTGCCGGCCTGGGCCTCACCGTGACGCATGATCAGTACACTCATGACATTCTCCTGAAAAGATGACTGCCGCAGCGCAAGCGCTACATCACTCGCTCTGTCGCTGCGGCCGATGACCAGGGACTCGCCAACCGGAGCGTTGCACGAGTCAGACAAGGGGATGGCGAAACACGCTCCATCACCCGCTACCTGCTATGAGTCCTCAGGAGCCGTCGGGTTCCAACTGCCGCGCCTGCTGCACCGACTCACGCGACAGCACGAATTCCACATCGCTGGATTGCTCACCGCCCATCAGCGCGCGGGCCATGTGATGCGGGTCGACATTCTCGAACAGCACCTTGGCCATGCCACTGACCAGCGGCATGTAGATGCCCAGCCGCTCGGATTCATCCTGCACCAATCGCACGGTGTTGACACCCTCAGCGACCTGCCCCAGTACCTCGACCGCCTGGTCGAGGGTGCGCCCTTCTCCCAGTGCGTAGCCGACCCGATAGTTGCGCGACAACGGCGAGGAGCAGGTCACGATCAGATCGCCAACGCCGGCAAGGCCGAGGAAGGTCATCGGATTGGCGCCCTTGGCCACGGCGAAGCGGCTCATCTCGGCCAGCGCGCGGGTCATCAGCATGGCGCGGGTGTTCTCGCCCATGCCCAGAGCCGCGGCCATGCCGGCCGCGATGGCGTAGATGTTCTTCAGCGCCCCGCCCAGCTCGACGCCGTAGCGGTCATTGCTGGCGTAGACACGGAAATAGTCGCAGCCGAAGGCCGTCTGCACGCGAGCGCGGGTGTAGGCGTCGTCGGAGGCGATCACCGTGGCCGTCAGCTGCCGCTGGGCGATCTCGGCCGCCAGATTGGGGCCAGACAGTACGCCGATGTGCGTGAAGCCGGTTTCCTGCTCCAGCACCTCGCTCATCAGGGTGAAGCCTTCGCTCTCGATGCCCTTGGTGGTGGCCACCAGAATCTGCCCTTCACGCAGGTGAGCGCGCGCCTGACGGACCACCGTACGGAAGGCCTTGGAAGGAATCGCCACGCAGACCAGCTCGGCCTCGGCCAGAGCATCGGCCATGTCGGTGGTGGCACGCACCGAGGCATTGATCTCGAAGCCCGGCAGATAGCCCGAGTTGCGGTGCCGGGTGTTGACCTCCTCGGCCTGGCTGGCATCACGCATCCACTGGGTGACGCTGGCACCGTTGTCGGCGGCAATCGAGGCGATCGCGGTCCCGAAGCTGCCGCCACCCAGCACGCAGACATTGAGTCCCACCGCCTGAGGGGTCGTTTCGCTTACCTCGCGATCACGAATGGCCCGACGAGGTGAAGGGGTAGTGGCAGACATGCTGACTCCTTGGATGACGATGTGCTCAGTGAATGGCAGGCATTGTACTCATAGTTTGTCAGAGAATGCTGAACAAGAGATGTCTACGCAGACCTCGTGGCCAACGCAGGGGCTGCGCCTGGGTGACGCGCCTGAGTGACCTACCTGCCAGGCGCGCCTCGCAAGCAATCGACTGGCATGCACCATCGATACGCATGAACAATCGATATGCATAAAAAAACCGGCAATCCCTGCCCCTGAGGCGCAGAAATTGCCGGTCTGTTCGGCGCTGGCGTGATGGCGACAGACTTGCCCCATCACGCCGAGGCGTCAGATCACAGCGTCTTGAGGGCCGTGATCATGTCGCCGACCACCTTCTGACCATCGCCATACACCATGCGCGTGTGGTCAAGATAGAACAGGTGGTTCTCGACCCCGGAGAAGCCGGAGCCCTGACCGCGCTTGATCACCAGCACGTTGCGTGACTGGTCGGCGTTGAGGATCGGCATGCCGTACAGCGGGCTTGAGGCGTCGTTCTTGGCGACCGGATTGACCACGTCATTGGCGCCGATGACCAGCGTGACGTCGGTGGTCTCGAAGTCGTTGTTGATCTCGTCCAGGTCCGCGATCATGTCGTAGGGCACGCCGGCTTCCGCCAGCAGCACGTTCATGTGCCCCGGCATGCGACCGGCGACCGGGTGGATCGCGAAGCGCACTTCGACGCCACGCTCACCCAGCAGCTCGACCATTTCCCAGACCTTGTGCTGCGCCTGTGCCACCGCCATGCCGTAGCCCGGCACGATGATGACGCGCTCGGCGAAGGCCAGCTGCACGGCGGCGTCCATCGGATCGGAAGCCTTCATGCTGCCCTCGATCTCGCCCTGCTCGACACCTGATGCGCCCCCGAACTGCTTGAACAGCACGTTGCGGATCGGGCGATTCATGGCCTTGGCCATCAGCTGGGTCAGCAGCGTACCGGCCGCCCCGACGACAGTACCGGCGATGATCATCGCGGCATTGCCGAGCACGAAGCCTTCCATCGCCACCGCAAGGCCGGTCAGCGCATTGAACAGCGAAATGATCACCGGCATGTCGGCGCCACCGATGGGCAGTGCCAGCATCGCACCGAACAGCAACGCGAGCGCGAAGAACACCAGCACCAGCGAGCTTGATGGCTCCACCGCCGCGATCACGACGCCCAGATAGACCGTCAGGCCCAGCACGATCATGTTGATCAGCTGCTGACTCGGGAAGTTGAACGCCTTCTTGAGGCGCCCATCCAGTTTGGCCCAGGCCACGATGGAACCGGAGAAGGCCACCGCACCGATCATCGCCCCGAGCACGCCCAGCCACAGCGCCAGCGAGCCGTGCTGCTCGATCAGTGCCGGGTTGTCACTCATGCGCATCAGCTCGACCGCGGCGATCGCCGCTGCCGCACCGCCGCCCATGCCGTTGTAGATGGCGATCATCTGCGGCATGTCGGTCATTTCGACCTTGTTGCCGGAGTACCAGGCGATACCGCCACCGATGACGATGGCCAGCAGCATCAGGCCATAACGACCATCAATCTGCGGATGCAGGAAGGTGAGCAACGTGGCCACGACCATCGCGATACCGGCCCAATGGATGCCGCTGCGTGCCGTGGAAGGATGTGACATGCGCTTGAGGCCGAGGATGAAGACCACCGCCGCCGCGAAATACCCTGTTTCGACCAGCCAGTTCATCAGCGAGCCTCCTTGTCGTTGATGCCATTGGCAGCGTCTGTGCCCTTGCTGCGATCACTGGTCTTGAACATTTCCAGCATGCGCTCGGTGACCACATAACCGCCGACCGCGTTGCCGGCGCCCAGCAGCACGGCGATGAAGCCGATGAACTGCTGCATGCCGGTCTCGGCCTGACCGAGGGCGATCATCGCCCCGACCAGCACGATGCCGTGGATGAAGTTGGAACCGGACATCAGGGGCGTGTGCAGAATCACCGGCACGCGCGAGATGACCTCGTAGCCGACGAAGGCCGCCAGCATCAGGATGTATACGGCAGAAAGTCCTTCGATCATGCGGCGTCCTCCGCGCGAGCGCGTACGTCATCGTGGGTGATGCGGCCGCCTTCGGTCAGACGCATCGGGCCGAGCACCGCATCTTCGAAGTCCAGCGTCAGTTCGCCGTCCTTCATGAAGGGGGTCAGCAGGTTGAAGAGGTTCTTGGCGTACATCTCGCTGGCATTGACCGCCAGGCTCGAGGCCATGTCCAGCGGGCCGAGTACCGTGACGCCGGCGTGCTCGACACGCTTGCCGGGCTCGGTCAGTTCACAGTTGCCACCGCCTTCGGCGGCGAGATCGACCAGCACGGCGCCGGGCTTCATGCCCTCGACCATCTCGCGACTGATGATGCGCGGCGACGGACGCCCCGGAATCGCGGCGGTGGAGATCACCACATGCGCATCACCCATGTGACGTGCCAGCGCATCGGCCTGCTGGGCGCGTTCGTCATCGGTCAGCTCGCGGGCGTAGCCGCCCTCGCCGGAGGCATCGACGCCGGTATCGATCATCTTGGCGCCCAGCGATTCGACCTGCTCACGCGCGGCAGCGCGGATGTCATAGGCCCACACCTGGGCGCCGAGACGCTTGGCGGTCGCGATGGCCTGCAGGCCCGCAACGCCAGCACCGACCACCACGACACGCGCCGGACGCACGGTCCCGGCGGCAGTCGTCAGCATCGGGAAGAATACCGAGGACTCATTGGCCGCCAGCAACGCGGCGTGATAGCCCGCGACACCCGCCTGCGAGGACAGGGCATCCATGCTCTGGGCGCGCGAGATACGCGGCACGAATTCCATGCACAGGCTGGTCAGCCCCTGGCTGGCAAGCTTGCTGATCAGCTGCGGGCTCTGGTACGGCGTCATCAATGCCACCACCACCGCGCCTTCACGCAACTCGCTGATCTGTGACTCGCTGGGCGTGCGCACGCACAGCACGAGATCCGCCGCGGCACGCGCCGCCGCGATATCGGCCTCGGCGACGACCGCCACCCCGGCCTGGGCGGCGTAGGCCGCATCGTCGAAGTGTGCATGACGTCCGGCACCGCTCTCCACGTGCACGATGGCATCGCTGGTGTCACTGACGCTGCTGTCCAGGTGACGCGCGAGCTTGCCGGCCGTCACCGGGTCCAGCGCGACGCGGCATTCCCCGCGCGCCAGTGTGCTGCTCACGCCCTCGTCGGGTGTCACCAGGTCCGGTGCACGCATCTCGCGCACGACTAGAATATTCAGCATCGCGCACCTCGTTTCACGTCCGTGTTCATGCCTGAGGCTGCCAGCCTTGAAAGGTTCATGGCGTCGTTCCTGTTGAGCGCTGATTCGCGCCATCCTGCCTGCCGGAGGCGCTTTCAGCGACGTTATTGCCTGTCACAGGTGAGACTTGCCTGAATCGCAAGCCGTGACTCACGCATGGCCAGAAGGCCTGACATCACCCGCGACACGATGAGTGTCCAGCATCAGTCTTTTCTTGTCGGTGCATCAGGGTCAAGCGCTGCATTGCAAAAAAAGCAATAAAATCAAGCATAAAGCTATCGTTATGGCAGCCATAACAGCCGCCTTATGCTGACAGGCGTCTTGCGACACTACCAAGTGACTGATTTGCAATGAGTTTACAAAAGGCACCCCACCAAGAATAGCTCAGCTTTGTGTTATGCATCGCATAATCTCGAGCTTATGGCTGCCACAGCGCCTGCCATGAAAAATGGGACACTGCCGCAGCAGTATCCCATTTTCATGACGATGACTTGAGTATCAGCGCGTGTTTCCTGCATTGCGCCAAGCGGATGCTCTGCCATGGCTTGCGCTGTTAGCGAAGCAGTTCAGGCCCCTTCAATGAGAGTCGCTCTGGCAGAACCGTTCAGGACGAGCAACTCATGCAGATCGGCGCTGCATTCGCCGCCGGTGGCCGTGTCCAGTCATCGACGAGTTCGGCAGCGACGCCCTGCGCCTGCCCCAGCTCCAGCGCCGCCTCAAGGCTGCCCTCCTCGGGGCGGAAGAAAGGTGCCGTCAGACGCTGACGCAAGGCCTTGAGCGAAGTGTCATCGCCCTGCTCGACCCGTGCGATCACCTCCAGCAGCAGATGCGTGCGCGGCACATAGAGTGGATTGCAGCCGAGCATGGCCAGACGACGCTGGCGCTCATCCTCGGCGGAGAGCCCGATGGCCATGACGCGCGCCTGATAGCGCTCAAGCCACGCCGAAGCTTCATCGCGCGCCTGGGCCGAGTCGCCATGCGGCCCACGCTCACCCGCCAGGCGCACGCCCAGTGTTTCCGGCGCGGGCTGCGCGACATCCCAATGACTGAGCAGACGGTAGGCATGGGTGTGGTCGACCTTGCCGGCCGCCAGCAGCTCGCGCCACTGCTGCACCAGCGTCATGTCCTCATCGCGCGCATCCGGCAACCCGAGACGCGCACGCATCAGACGGGCATATTCACGCTGCAACTCGCCCTCGTAGGCGCCCAGCGCAGCGGAGAGCGCGTCGACATCGATCAGCGGCGACAGCGCGATCCCCAGTCGCTCCAGGTTCCATAGCCCGATACCCGGCTGCTGGGCGAAACCATAGCGCCCGGCCTGATCGGTATGATTCGGCACCAGATTCTCTTCATAACCATCGAGGAAGGCGTAGGGCCCGTAATCGAAGGTCAGCCCCAGCAGCGACATGTTGTCGGTGTTCATCACCGCATGCACGAAGCCGTAGGCCTGCCAGGCCGCGATCAGCTTTGCGGTGCGAGTGATCACTGTCTCGAACATGGCCAGCGCGCTGGTCACGCGCACCTGGTCTGTGAGGGGCTGGTCTGCAAGCGGCTGGTCTGCAAGCGGCTGGTCTGCAAGCGGCTGGTCCGCCGCTGCCTGCACGCCGCCTTCCGGCAGAGGTTCCGTCAGCTCCTCGGGCAGGCACTCAGACAGACGCTCAGACAGACATTCTGAAAAGTGCTCCCGCAGGGCGTGATCGATCAGCATCTTGAGGTCTTCATGCCGGCCGGAGTGGGCCAGCCACTCGAAGTGCCCGAAGCGCAGGTGGCTCTCACAGACACGCAACACGGTAGCGCCGGGCTCGACGGTCTCGCGCTGGACCCGCTCGGCATTCACCGCCAGTGCCAGCGCGCGGCTGGTGGGAATGCCCAGCGCGGCCATGTACTCGCTGGCCAGATACTCGCGCACGCTGGAGCGCACCACCGCCTGACCATCGCCGAAGCGCGAGTAAGGCGTACGCCCAGCGCCCTTGAGATGCAGATCGAAGGTCTTGCCGTGTTCGGTCTCAAGCTCGCCGAGCAGAATGCCTCGCCCGTCGCCGAGCTGCGGGTTGTAGTGACCGAACTGATGGCCAGTGTATTTCTGGGCCAATGCGTCCATGCCCGGCAGCAACTGCTCACCGGCCATCAAGAGGCGCAGCTGCTCGAGCGCCTCCTCGCTGGAGGCGTCAGAGGTCAAGGGCGCCTCCAGCCCCAGCAGACGGGCGCAGTCAGGACTCACATCGGCAAGGCGTGTGCCTTGTCGCGGCTGCGGGGCGACACGCGTGAAGAAGTGCTCCGGCAGGCGGGCATAGCGATTGTTGAAGCGCAGCGCCGCCAGGTCGTGCACGTGCGCGGCGGGCGTAGGGGCAAACTCACTCATCAAGAGGCTCCGTCGGGCCGCCGGGGGTCGGCGACTCGCTGGGGGAAGAAGTGGACGCGGCGGCGTCGCTCGGGGTCAGCAGACTGCGCAGGCCGCCGGAGGGTCGCCCGGGCGGCAGCTTGCTGGCCATTTCATACAGCTTGCGCGCCGTCGTGTCGGTGCGTGCCTGACGCTTGAGCGCCTGCAGGGCATCGTCGGAGCCCCGGGCATGGCCCATGTGCTGATCATGGCCCAGGTGCTGAGCATGACTGGCAGGGTCGCTCGAGGCTGGCGCCTGATCGCGCGTGCCAGCCGCGGGCGACACCGCGGCAGAGGTGCCCTCAAGCGAGGTCTCATGACGGCGCAGCAGCAGGCGCTTGCGCGGTGTCAGCGCCAACTCCAACAGGCGTGCCTTGCCCCACCACGGGTGTGGCGCCTGCACGCCATGCGTGGACTCGCTCAGCCAGGCCTGCGGCAGTGCCTCGAGCAGAGGGAAGCGCTCACTCTCGCCCTGCGCCTGCCACCAGTGGCTCAGGCGCTCATTGAGCACCAGCAGCTGGCGTGCCCGCGTGGCGGCGGTGTAGCTGAGATTGGTGACCAGCACCTGATTGGGCAATTGCTGGCGCGCGCTTGGCAGTGCCAGATCATCGGCCAGCACCACGCAATCAAACTCGAGACCCTTGGCGCGGAAGACCGTCCCCAGCATGACAGTGGGCAGCTCGACCGACTGTCCCCGCGAGTGAGCACTGACGATGGCGGCCTGCAGGTCGCCATCGTGCTTGCGCAGCTCACCGATCCATTGATCCAGCGGCGCCTGGGCATACCAGGAGGCCAGCTCATGCAGACTGCGCGCCTGATGATCATCGAGACGCGTCAGAGCTCCCAGCACCTGCGCCGGGGTCTGGCCGAGCCGTGTCAGGGAGGGAGGCAGCAGTCGCCACCACTCATGCTGACTCGCGCTGTCGCCCTGCTCGGCCATCTGATGCGCGCGCCAGAGTCGCCAGTGGTCCAGCAGCCCCGCCAGCGGATAGCCTTCGATGCCATCCAGCCAGGCCACCGCGATGCCGCGCTGATGCAGTGCCAGCGCCTCCCCCAGCGCCGCCACCGGGCCGGCACTGATCACCGCATGGCGCTTGCCGGAGTGCAGCAATGCCTCACGTACCGCGGGCAGCGCCAGACGGGTCGCCGGGCCGAGGCCGCTCATGGCCTGCTCGCGGGCGGTGGGCGAACAGGCCGCCAGCCGCGTGCCCAGCGCCGCCAATGCCGGCCCGAAGCGCCAGGCGCCGGGCAGCGAGTAGACGGTGGCATCGGCCAGCAGCGGCGAATCCAGCGAGCTCATGCCTTCCACCTGACGCGACAGGCTCTGATGCGGGTCGCCGATCAGCAGCAGGTCACAGCGCTGGCGACGCAACATGGCCAGCAGCGCTGGCGTGGCGTCCTGCGCCTCATCCAGCATCACCAGGTCGGCCTCCAGCGACTGGCCATGCTGCGACCACAGCTTGAGCAAGGCGTTGAACGACAGGCTCTGCTGATGATCGGCGGGGTCCAGCAGGCACTCCCACACCAGTCGCATGCTCTCGACCAGCTGGCGCAGCTCATTGGCACTCAGCCGTTGTGCCACGCCTTCGGGAAGATGCTCCGGCATCGGCACCGCGTCGCTCTCGGCGAAGAAGGTGTTCAGGCCCTGGGCGATCAGGCTGCGCGACTGGCTGGAAAGACTGCCCAGCCAGCTGAGGCTCTGCGGCGCCAGACGGCGCGTGATGTCGGGTTGCCGCTTGAGCTTGTCGCCGTACTCCTCCATCAAGGCCTGACGCGCCAACTGATGCAGCGACAGCGACTGGACATTGGCGGGCAGCTGACTGGCGGTCCGCCCGGCCACCGCCGGGTTGAGCGAGGTGTAGATGAGGGTCTCGTCGGCATAGGTACGCGCCAGCTCGACCATCAGCACGGTCTTGCCGCTGCCGGCACAGGCACGCACCACCACGCAATCGCTGTGCTCGGCGCTGTTGGCCGGCGTGCGATCGCGCAGGCGCGAGGGAAAGGGATGGGCGAGAATTCGCCGTTGATCATTGCTCAGATGCATGGCGGCATGATCCCCCCTGTCAGCGCGGGGGGCAAGACCTTCGCTGCGCGATCATGACTAGGACAGCGCGCCATTGGCCGCGAGGCGCTCACGCACGGTACGCATCAGGCCACGATTCCAGCGCAACAGATCATAGAGCGTGGTGAAGTAGGCGTTTCCCCGCGTCGAGTAGGCACTCAACGTCGGGATGAGGTCTTCGGCGCGCACCGGCTGGCCCGCGTTGCGCAGACGCCCGCGCAGCTCACGTAGCTCGGCATAGCTGCGCTGGGAGTTGAGATTGTCGAAATAGGCGGCGATACCCGCCTCCAGGCTCTCGAAACGCCGATATTCACGCCCCGGCGGCCCGATACCGCAGCCGCGCGAGAAGCAGCGCATGCCGAACAGATTGTTGCCCTCACGGGCATGGCCCGACGTCCCCCAGCCCGACTCCTCGATGGCCTGCACCAGCACCATGTCCAGCGGCAGGGTATCGATGCGCAGCAGCAGACGCGTCCAGCTGACGCCGATGTCCTCGCGCGTGACGTCACAGGGCAGATTGGCCTGATCACACAGGCCGTTGAGACGCTCCTGCTCGCGCTCGCTGTAGTCACGCCCTCCGTCACCGGCGCGCTTGCGCATCGCCAGCAACCAGTCGCGCTGCTCGGCGATGCGCTGATTCTCGGCCACCACCAGCGGAATCATCAGTTCGAAGAATGCGACCTTGCGCTGGTTGCCCGCGGGATAGGGCCGCAGGTCCGGCATCTGATGGGTCTTGTCACGGGCCAGCAGCTCATCATCCAGCCGCGCCGCCTGCGCCATGGAGCCCAGCCCCATCACCAGCAGCAAGGCGGCGCTGACCAGACGAACAGAGCCCAGACGCCACGAGCGCCGCGACCAGGCCCTCGAAGACAGGCGTGGCAGGCCACGCACTCCGCCAGTCAGCCAATCCGCAGAGAAAGGTAGGTAAGTCATGTGCTGCGCTCATCGAGAGGGATGCAGTAGCAAGACGCGAGATATCATCAGCGTATCTCATGAGGCTGCATGAAACCCTAAAAACGCGTGGGCGAGAAGATGGCGCGGCCGGCCAAGCGAGGAAAGACACGGCAAGCCCTGTCGTCTATCACCGACAGATCGCCAGATGATGCCCGCCTTTTCGCGCCACTGACGCGGCGCGCGCTCTGCGCTCCCTGCGCTTCTTCCCCTTTTTCTTTTTCCCTTTCCCTTTCCCCTTCCTGCCTTGCTGCCCTGCACACCTTGCACCTCGCACTGGACGCTATCGCTGACGACACACCCAACGCAAAACGCCCCCGCAGCACAGGCTGCGAGGGCGTCATTGCGGACATGCTTGATCAAGCCAGTGGCTCGATCGTTCCGCCGTCTCAGGCGCTGAGCATGCTGTTCAGGCGGCGCACGTAAGCGGCCGGATCTTCCAGCGCACCGCCTTCGGCGATGATGGCCTGATCGAGCAGCACGTGTGCCAGATCGGTGAAGTAATCGCCTTCACCGCCTTCCAGACGCGTGACCAGAGCGTGCTCCGGGTTCAGCTCGAGAATCGGCTTCACTTCCGGCAGCGGCTGGCCAGCGGCTTCCATCATCTTGCGCATCTGGTAGCCCATCTCGTGCTCCGGCAGCACCACGCAGGCCGGGGAATCGGTCAGGCGGTGCGTGATGCGCACTTCCTGAACGTTCTCGGCCAGCGCTTCCTTGACGCGCTTGACCAGATCTTCCTTGGCCTTGGCGGTCTCTTCCTGGGCCTTCTTCTCTTCTTCGTTCTCGACATCGCCGAGATCGAGATCGCCCTTGGCGACATCCGCGAAGGACTTGCCGTCGAACTCGGTGAGGTGGCTCATCAGCCACTCGTCGATGCGGTCGGTCAGCAGCAGGACTTCGATACCCTTCTTGCGGAAGATCTCGAGGTGCGGGCTGGACTTGGCGGCATTGAAGCTGTCGGCGACCAGGTAGTAGATCTTGCTCTGGCCTTCCTTCATGCGCTCGACGTACTGGGCCAGTGACTGGTCCTGGGTCGCGCTGTCGGTCTCGGTGGTGGAGAAGCGCAGCAGCTCGGCGATCTTCTCACGGTTGGCGAAGTCTTCCGCCGGGCCTTCCTTGAGCACGGAGCCGAACTGGTTCCAGAAGGTCTGGTACTGCTCGGGGTCCTTGGCCAGCTTCTTGAGCATGTCCAGGCCACGCTTAGTCAGCGCGGACTTGAGCTTGTCGACCTGCGGGTCCTGCTGCAGCAGTTCACGCGAGACGTTCAGCGACAGGTCGTTGGTGTCCAGCACGCCCTTGATGAAGCGCAGGTACAGCGGCAGGAACTGCTCGGCGTCGTCCATGATGAAGACGCGCTGCACGTAGAGCTTCAGGCCACGCGCGGCATCACGCTGGTAGAGGTCGAACGGCGCACGGCCCGGCACGAACAGCAGGCTGGTGTACTCGAGCTTACCCTCGACCTTGTTGTGGCTCCAGCTGAGCGGGTCGGAGAAGTCATGCGAGACGTGCTTGTAGAAGTTCTTGTACTCCTCGTCGCTGACCTCGGACTTGGAGCGCACCCACAGCGCGGTGGCGGAGTTGGCGGTTTCCCAGTGGACCTGCTCGTTGCCTTCCTCGTCCTTCTCGACGCGCTTCATGCGCACCGGCAGTTCGATATGGTCGGAGTACTTGGTGACCAGGTTGCGCAGACGATGATCGTCAGCGAACTCGATGGCATCGTCCTTGAGGTGCAGCACGATCTCGGTACCGCGCTCGGCGCGCTCGATGTCGGCGACGCTGAACTCACCTTCGCCACGTGAGGTCCACTCGACGCCCTGGTCAGCGCCCAGGTCGGCGCGACGAGTACGCACGGTGATCTCGTCGGCGACGATGAAGCCGGAATAGAAGCCGACCCCGAACTGACCGATCAGACGCGAATCCTTCTGCTGGTCACCCGACAGGTTCTTCATGAACTCGGCGGTACCGGAGCGTGCGATGGTGCCCAGATTGGCGACCACGTCGTCACGGCTCATGCCGATGCCGTTGTCACGCAGGGTGATGGTCTTCGCCTCGGCGTCGTGCTCGATCTCGATGCGCAGCTCGCTGTCGTTGCCGTAGAGGGCATCGTTGTCCAGCGCCTGGTAGCGCAGCTTGTCGCAGGCATCCGCCGCGTTGGAGACCAGCTCGCGCAGGAAGATCTCGCGGTTGGAATACAGCGAGTGGATCATGAGGTGAAGCAACTGTTTCACTTCTGTCTGGAAGCCATGCGTTTCGGTGTGAGTGGCGGTCGTCATCGAAAAGGACCTCTATGTCGTGGATGCCTGAAAAGAAGATTCGCGGTGGCCAGAGCGCCCCCGCAACAATGGAACCGGCTCGCCGACGCCTGCCTTTCTTGGGCGGCAGATCGAAGGAAGCACTCGTGGATCAGATATGGGGCAAGGGTGAGGGATTTCAAGGCACTAGCGACAGATGATTGCGCCCGGCCCACCTAGCGCATGGCACGGAAACACCCAAGCGGCTCTTAGGGGTAGCAACGAAAGGAGCCAACGAAGGAAGCCAACGGAGAGGAAGCCATCAGGGAGGCGCTTTGAGGTATGACGCTTGCGGAGCAGGCATCGCCTGCCCATCACGGGGAGGCGAGTGATTCCAGCACGAAGTGCATGCGCGCGCTGGCAACTGGTTGCTCGCGGGATTTCTGCCAGGCGCTGACGCGCACATTGGTCATGCGCCGACCTTCACGCATCACTTCACAGTCGATGCGCGTCACCTGATCGCCGCGCGCCGTGGCCAGATAGTCGATGGAGAAATCGATCAGCTTGGGCAGGCGCGCTTCGCGACCGCCGCGCCCATGCCGCCTGAGCACCTCAAGCATCGCAGCGGTTTCCATTGCCGCGGCCAGCACGCCGCCATGCACCGCCGGCAGCATCGGGTTGCCGACATTGTCAGGCATCGCCGCCATGGAATAGCTCAGCGCCTGCTCAGGATGCAGCTCGACATCGCTGGCCGCGCCCGCCTGCTGCCCGTCAATGGCACACAGCCCAAGCCCGATCGCCTGCGCGTAGGGCAGACTCGCCAGCAGCGCCGCCAGGTCGGCGTGAGTGCGCTGCCCTTCGACGAAACGTCGCGCACTGAGCAGGCCGCACGGGTCCTGGGCATCGCGCGGCGCCTGCGGCTCGGTTTTCTCGTCTGCTGGCTGTGCAGCCTGTACTGACTGCCCCAGCGGTTCCGACTCGTGTATGGAAGGGTTCGCGGGGGCTTGAGCATTGGCCGCCGCCAGCAGCGCCTCGGCAAAGCCGCTGGGCGTATTGCGCTCGCCGAGCCTGACGAAATTGCCGATCGCGCGACACAGGATCTTGCCCGGCTGCTGCCAGATCTGCGCCTCGGTAAACACCATCGATTCCGTGACCCGCAGCACGCGCGCCTCGCCCACCAACGCCAGGCCCTCGACGCCGGGTCGGTAGTGATCGAGGCGCAGATCCAGCGTCGGGCAGACTTCCGGTGCCGACAGCCCTGTGAGCACGGCACTGCCGCACAGCGTATCGGCGAACATGGTCAGCACACCGCCATGCACCAGCCTACGGTGCGGATCGCCGATCAAGGCCGGCTGCCACGGCAGCTGCATGCGAATGGCCGGCGCGGCGACCTCCTCGACCCTGACGTTCAAGCGCGCCGTGTGCGGAATGAAGCTCAGGAATCCGGTCAGCGCCCGCGCCCAGCTGGCGTCATCCAATACGCCACCCGCAGCCGGCACGTCAGCAGGATTGACGGCCAGCCCCAGCAGGCTCTGCGGCACTGCATGCATCACATCCACAGCGGCATCGCCATCAACGTGAGGGAGACCAGATAGCCGGCGCCCCACAGCAGGGAGCGCAACGTGGCGATGTTGGCCAGATAGCAGCCCCAATAGCCCAGTCGTACCAGCACGAAGATCACCGCCAGCGTGGTCGCGATGGGCGCGCCCGGCGCGGTGATCACGCTGACCAGCACCCCGGCGGCAAACAGCGGAAAGGCTTCGATGGTGTTCTGGTGCGCGGCGAGCGCGCGGGCCCCGAAGCCCGTCAGCTCACGCTGCTGCGCGCGCGGATCATGGTTGTCGTAGCGTCCGGTTCGCTTTTGAGCCCAGGCGACCGGTACCTTGGTCAGCACCAGCATCAGTGCCGCAAACAGCAGGCAGGCATAGATCAGCATGCAGAATTTCCTTGAAAGGCGTTGTTCAGGGCGTTGCCACAGCGGCGCGTCTCGTTTGTGAACAAACGGTGCGCCGCCCTGTGATGAACGGCAGATCAGACACTGACGGCACGCCAATTCAAACTGGTGTTTGATAGCGTGTCACGAGCATGGCAGGGTCGCGGCGTCCCTGCCATGCGGCCAATGGCCAGTGCCAGCATCAGGGCTGGTAGAGGAATGGGGTTTCCACGCTGCACGCCTTCAGGGAGTCGGCGGCTCGGAGGGATCAGGTTCGGGAATCTCGCCACGCCACAGGCGATAGTCGGCCAGCGCATCATCGAGCTTGCCGAGCAACCAGGTCACGATCACCAGATCATCGAGAATCCCCAGCCCCACCAGCAGATCCGGGATCAGATCCAGCGGCGAGACCAGATAGATGAAGGCACCGGCCGCCAACCCCAGCGCCTTCCACGGCACCGGGCGATAACGTCCGCTCACCACGTCGCGCAGCAAGGGCCCCATGGTGCGCAAGGCGGCGCCTGCCTTGCCCAGCACATGTCGGCGGCCAAACAATCGCGTCAACCATAATGCCTTGCCCATAGTGGACTCCTCACGGGTAGCACAAATTTCATTCACTGAGCTTGCCATCATCGCGGCAGCACAGCCGCGATATCACTCTCGGATAATTCACTATCAGTATCAGATGGTGCTGTTATTCAGCGCCGACCACTGCCACGATAGCCACTATCGTTACTGAATCGGCAACCCCTGATAGCCAATATCGGGGCACTTGTTCAACATCGGGGCACTGAACCGCCACCACAAGGTCGCAGCCAGTCCACGCCCCCTTTACCGACAGTCGCAGGAGTCCCAGGTGACACCAGGCAAGCAAACACTCCGATCCCGTGGCAGCCGTCGCTTCGCGGCGCTGCGGCAACTCACCGGCCTAGGCCTGCTGTTGGGACTGAGCCTGCCCCTGCAGGCCGCCACTCCCAGTGACCAGAGCTTCCGCGCCGCCTTCGATGATGCGCGCGCCAAGCGTTTTGACGAGATTCAGCAGGTCGCCGTCAATGGCCACGTGCTGGAGGGCTACATCGAGTATCACCAGCTCAAGGCCCGCCTGCCGTACGCCACCGCCGCGGAAGTGCTGTCCTTCATCGAGCGTCATGCAGACTCGCCGTTGGCCGAGTGGATGCGAGGCCAGGCGATCTCCGCCTACGGGCGTACCGGCCGTCATGATGCCCTGCTGGAAGTCAGCGATGGCGTGCCGGCGGGTGCGCAGCGCCAGTGCTATTACTACACGGCCCAGCTGAGCAATGATGTCGCGAGCGCATCGCAAGGCGGCCTGAAGCTCTGGCATGTGTCCGGCTCGCAGGACTCGGCCTGTGATCCGCTGTTCTCGGCGTTGCGCGAGCGTGGCGTGATCGATGATCAAGCCATCTGGGAGCGCGCCATGCTCGCCTGGGCTGCCGGCCAGGGTGGCATGGTCAGCTATCTCGAGCGCCAATTGCCCAGCAGCTGGCAGCGGGCCATCGCGGCACGCGAACAGCTGGAGGGCAACTTTGCCGCCATCACGCGCCTGCCGACCAACCTCGGTCACGGCGGCCATGCCTTCGCCGCCTTGAGCGTCGCCGCCATGCATGGCTTCGTGCGTGCCGACACCGAGGCCGCGCTGGAAGCCTGGCGCAAGGTGAATCCGCACATGCCGATGAGTGATGAACAGCGCCACACCGTCGAGCGCGACCTGGCCTGGTATTCACTGGTGCGCGACATCCCCAACAACCGCGGCTGGGTCGATCAGCGCCTGACCATCCTCGATGACGAGGAGCTGTTCGATCTGCGCATGCGCAACGCGGTGCGCGATGGCGACTGGCCGCAGGTGCGTGAATGGGTGTTGAAGATGCCGGACCGCTTCCGCAACGAAGCCCGCTACCAGTATTGGCTGGGGCGTGCCGATGACAGCCTGGGCCGCCCGCAGGAAGCACGCGCCGCCTGGACGCGCGCCGCGACCGAGCGCAACTTCTACGGCTTCCTGGCCGCCGACCGTATCGGCCAGGCCTACTCGCTCAATCGCGA
Source organism: Cobetia sp. SIMBA_158 (assembly GCF_046566945.1). NCBI lineage: Bacteria > Pseudomonadati > Pseudomonadota > Gammaproteobacteria > Oceanospirillales > Halomonadaceae > Cobetia > Cobetia sp. SIMBA_158. Next base: position 394,185 of record NZ_JAWJYL010000001.1, on the reverse strand, counting down.
TGACCAGGACTTCTCCGACGCGGAACTGGCCGAGGTCGCCGAGACGCCGGCCGTCAAGCGTGTCAGAGCGCTGATGAACATCGATGAGATCGGTCTGGCACGCTCCGAATGGTTCAACGCCGTCACCCAGGCGGATGACGCCGATGCTCGCCGTCTCGCAGCCTATGCACTGCAGCAGAAATGGTATGACCTGACCGTCTTCGCCACCATCCGCGGCCAGCTGTGGGATGGCCTTTCATGGCGCTTCCCGCCGGCCTGGCAGCAGGACTTCCAGCGCTTCGGTGCCGATGCTGGCGTCGACCCGTGGATGCTGATGGCACTCGCGCGTCGCGAGAGCGCCTTCAACCCCACCGCTACCTCGCCGGTGGGCGCACGCGGTCTGATGCAGCTGATGCCGGGCACCGCCGCTCAGGTCAGTCGCGGCCTGGGCCTGCCCACGCCCAGCAACGCGGCGCTGGGTGATCCGGTCACCAATATCCGTCTTGGCAGCACCTATATCCGCGAGATGCTGGACCGCTACTCAGGCAACCGCCTGGCCGCCGCCGCGGCCTACAATGCCGGGCCGGGACGCGTCGATCGTTGGCTCGCCGACACCCCGGGCGAATACGACCGCTTCGTCGAGCGCATCCCCTTCAAGGAGACCCGCGAATACGTCAAGGCCGTACTGGCCTACCGCGTGATCTTCGAAAGCCTGGCCAAGGGCACCAGCGAAGGTGTCAAGGTGGTCAGCGACCGCGAAGTCAGCCAGCGCTACACCACCGCGCTGGTGGATCGCCGCTGAGCCGAGCAGCAGCATCCAGCAACGAAAACGCCAGCCCCTTGGGGCTGGCGTTTTCGTTTTCATGGCATCAGGGCCCATGGCATCAGAGCTCATTGCGCCCTTCAGCCATTCTTCCAGCCATTCTTTCAGCCATTCGTTCAGTCAGTCATCGCGACGTGGACGAATGGCGGGCGAGGACCCGGACTGGCTCTCGCCCTTGGCTTCTCCCGGTCGCGAGGCAGCCACGCCATTGCCGAACGGCGGCTTCTGCTGAGGGGTATACCGTCCCAGCGCCTCGGCATAGCTCAGGGGCCGCCCTTCATCGCTCCCCTTGCCCTTGCCACGCCAGCCCTGGCGCTTGCCGGGAGCGCCCTGGGGCTGTGGTGCGTCGTCATGGGACTGAGATTCCGCATAGGGCTGGGATGCCGCATGGGAGCGAGCCGCATAGGGCTGAGACGCCCCCTCGCCCTCAGCCTCGCTGCCCGGGTATGCCTGCGACACCATCGGCTCCGATGCCGCTCGGCCGGAATAGGCCAGAGGCTGGGAGCGCATGACGCGCGGTGTACGCATCATTCGCACCATCAGCCAGACCGCCAGTGTCCAGCAGAGCGTTCCCAGCACGCCATAGACGATCATCGCCCAGACATTGCCGGGGCGGTGGCCGGCATTGATGATGATCACACGCGACAGATCGATGTCGGGCCAGCGCTCGGCCAGCAGGGAGCGCTCATCGCCCGGCAGGTCCGTCTCGGCGTGCAACACGGTGCCGAACAGGCCATCGGGGAACTCGATCAGCGGCGGCACGTTTTCCAGGCTCTGCACGGAGTCGGTTCGCACCAGCACGCCCATGCGCTCGATGCGCGGCCATTCTTCCGAGGGGATGCCATCAATGCCGCCGAAGGCGCGTGACAGCCCGGCCAGCTCCAGTAGATAGGGGTTCATGTCAGAGATGACTGGATAATAGAGCGTCTCGATGCGGCGCCCCCCGTCTGCACTGGCATCGAGGCGGAAGGTCTCGGTGTGCTCGCGATAGACCGCCCAGTGATTGCGCAGCGAGACGAACTGATTGACCGGCAGATTGCCCTGCTCCACCGACTCGAGATTCAGCGTTTCGGGGCGCGTGGTCACGCGACCGACCCAGCGCCCCTCATCGACGGCGTACAGCCAGGCCGCTATCCCGGCGACCACCAGCACCACGGCACTCAACCCACCCAGACGGCGACGAAGGGTATGTGAAAGACTCATCCGATTGCGTTCCCTGCCAATGCCAGCCTTGATGGGCCGGTCTTCATGTCATGAATGCAGCACTGTGCCGCTGCTGTCGTTGGCTCGGGCAGGCATGAGCACCGGCCCGGGCATCATTGTTGTTCGAGCCGTGCTGCCAATCGATTGCTCTTGTCGCAGTAGCGTTGCCGCAGACGCAGGATCTTCAGAGAGTTCGAGGACAGGGCATCCAGCACGTAGCGGTTGCAGGCCTGCTCGGCTTCTCGATGCGCCGCTTCCAGCGCCTTGCGCGCCTTGCGCTCTGCCGGCGTCATGCCCGCATAGGGGTCGCGCCGGGGCTTGAAGGTCGCTGCGGCCTTGCAATACATGGTGCGGGTGTCGATATGCGCCGCCCGCCCCCGGCGCTGCAAGGCATGGCAGGTCTCGACGAACAGTCGGCTGGCCATGCGCGAGCACTCGCGCTGCTCGACGGCGGTACCGGTCTTTTCCAGATGTGCACAGACCGATTCATCATCGATGCGCCACAGCTGGTGGCGGAAGTCGATGGTGTAACCGTAGTAAAGCACCCGTACCTGCTGTACGCGGGAATCGTAGACATCACTGATATCCCGAGCCTCCAGGTGCGTGACGACCTTGAGAAAGGCCGCCAGTGTCAATGTCACAGGATCCATGTGTCATCAAGGATACGAACCGTCATCCCATGCGCTCCGTTGCGATGTTGGCAGTGGCCGCTCATCCCTAGCGGCCTAGCGCCAGCCGTGCCCCCAGCAGCACCATGACGGACCCGGTGATGCCTTCCATCCAGCAGGCGACCCGCGGCCTTGCCAGCCAACGCCCTGCACCACCGACCATCAGCGCCACGCTGATCTGCCAGAGATTGGCGATCACGAAGTGGACACCCGCCAGCCACAATGACTTGAGCACGGCCGGGTCGGTCGGCGCGATGAACTGCGGCAGAAAGGCCATGTAGAACACCACCGTCTTGGGATTGAGCACATTGGACAGGAAGCCCTCACGCAGCGGCAGCCAGCACGATACCTGCTGCCGTGTCACGCTGACGTCGACATTCAGCCCGCGTGCGCGCCGCGCACTCTTGAGACTCTTGATGCCCAACCAGATCAGATAGCCCGCCCCGACCAGCTTGAGGGCCGAGAACGCCCATGCCGACTGCAACAGGATCAGCGAGATGCCCGCCGACGACACCAGCGCGTGCACGAAGAGACCGGCACAGATCGCGAGACTGGTCAGCACGCCGTCACGCAGACCGCCGCGCGAGGTATTGCGAATCACCAGCAGGGTGTCGACCCCGGGCGTGACCGTCAGCAAGGTGATGGCCACCACGAAGGACCAGAAGGCAGCATCGAACTGGATGAAATCAAACATGACGAACGTCCTTGCGACAGACCCGCTTCAGTAGCCGAATTCGTGCCCCCATGGCACTGAACAGGCGACCAGTCTAGGCGAGCACGGCCAGCCTGCAAAGCCATCCACACCAAGATGACAGCCTGGTTTGCCTCTGAATGGTGCACTTCAGTCTTTTGTCTTACTGCGTTGCTACACAACGGCGCAAGCGCTCTCATGAGCCCGCAGCTGATGGCATGCAGAAGCCATCTCGCGTCATCAAGGATACGAGCCTCGACTCCTAAAATACGCTGCGTCGCTGTTGAGCGACCAACGCAGCCTTCAACCTACCAACCAGAACCCCGTGGCGATATCCAGCAGCAGCACCAACAAGGCCAGCAGGATGACCAGGCCATCCTCCCCGATCAGCCCCAGTCCCAGCAGCAGCAAGGTCGCTGCCGGCAAGGCCGCGGCGAAGGGCACCAGCTCCAGCGGCACCATGGCCGTGGCCAGCAGGATGGTCAGCGCCGCGATACCGCGATAGGCAATGCCTCGCGTCATGAAGCTCAAGCGTGGCTTGAGCAGACGATCGAGGCGTCGCGTCCAGGGCCTTGCCCGCTCGACGCCATGGGTCAGGCGTTGATGCTCGAAACTGAAGCGCGCCAGTCGGCGTGGCAACCACGGCATCTTGCGCCCCAGCAACAGTTGACCCGCGATCAGCACGATGAACAGCGCGCAGGTCGTCGGTACGCCGGGGATCGCCCCAGTCGGCAGCAGTACCAGCAAGGCAGGCAATACCAGCAAGGGACCGAAGCCCCGGGAGTTGAAGTGCTCCAGAATGTCGCCCAGCGAGATATCCCCTTCGATCTCGCGGTCCAGCTCTTCCAGCAACCCCGTGAGGTTGCCTTCATTGGCGTGCTTGCTCATGCGAGCTCCCTATCGGGAAGATGACGGAGGGTGTGAAGGTCTCGAGCCGTGGCGAGGCAGCTGGTGCCGCCCCGCCACGGTGAATCGTCAGCCGACCAGGCGATCGCCCAGCATGCCGATCATGAACCCCAGCGAGGCGCCCAACGGCGGTGACCAGTGATGCGCCACCCGCGACTGGGGCGCAATGTCCTGGAAGACGAGGTAGAGAATGCCGCCGGCGGCGAAGGCCATCAGTCCGCCCAGCACGCCCGGCGCATCCGCAAGCCACAGATGGCCGGCCAATGCCGCCAGCGGGCCCAGCAGAGACAGCAGCACGAAGGCCCCGAGCCCCTGACGCGCCGTCAGCCCGGCCCCTTCCAGCTCACGGTAGGCATTGAAGCCTTCCGGCAGGTTCTGCACCGCGATGAACAGTGCCATCAGCATCGCCGCGGCGGGAGAGGCAGAGGCCAGTGCGCCCAGTGCGATCGCCTCGGGGATGAAGTCCATCAGCATCGCCAGCAACTGGCCCTTGGCGCCGCCACCGCGCGCCAGCCAGCGGTCCAGTTGCATGAAGATCAGCGCACCCATCAGAAACAGCCCCAACAGCGCCGCGATGGACAGCGCCTGCATGGCATGCGGTACCAGCACCAGCGACACGGCGGCCAACAGAATGCCGCCGCCGAGCGCGGTGATCCCCGCCAGCCAGCTGCGCTTGACGTGACTCTCGTGGCTGCGCTCCAGCTGGGCGATCACGCCACCCAGCGGCATGCACAAACCGGCAGCCCAGGCGAGCGCCACCATGGTCCACGGAATCGATGCCATCATGCTGTCGTCGGGGTTGCAGGACTCGGTCGCGCACCCAGCACACGCATCAACAGACTGGTACCGACGCCCCAGGCGCCATTCAGGATCAGGCCACCGACCACCATCAGTGGCGCAACCTCGATTCCCTTGAGCGGGAAGACGACCAGCATGGCCACGGCCGTCGGGCCGACTGCACCGAAGACGAGGCTGATCAGCCAATGGCTGACGCCCGTTCTGCGGCGCACCAATGCCCACAGCGGCAGGCCCCACAACCCGCCCCAGAAGGCCAGCGAGAGCACTGACGGGACGCCCAGCGGCCCGGTAGGCGTCATGTTGTAGGGCGCCTTGGGCAGGATATCGGCCAGATAGAAGAGCCCGAAGAGGCCCTGATGGAAGATCAGAGTCGCCAGAAAGGCGGCGATGAAGGCTTTCAACCAGATCATGTTCACTTCCTTGTCATCATGTTGATGAAAACATCCGAGCCCCAGCACATTAGAACATGCGAAAACTCGGCACTGCCTTTCCTGCTACGTCACTTCCGTCCCGCTGGATGCAACGCAGACATGATCTCTAGCGCTGGGTGGCCGGCGCCTGTTCGGCATGGCGCAGCGATATCTGGTCATTGAGTGTCCAGAAGTCATACAGCACGCCGATGAAGAACAGCCCGCCGGTGCACAGGTAGAGCAAGCCGGTCAGCCACTTGCCCATGTACATGCGATGGATGCCGAACACGCCCAGGAAGGTGAGCAGAATCCAGCTCAGCGAGTAATTGATCGGGCCTTCGCGAAAACGGAAGTCCGCCTCGCGGTCCATCGCCGGAATCAGGAACAGGTCGATCAACCAGCCGATGCCCAGCAACCCGAAGGTGAACAGCCAGATGGTGCCGGTGACCGGCTTGCCATAGTAGAAACGGTGCGCGCCGAGGAAACCGAAGATCCACAGCAGATAGCCCATGGTCTTGGAATGCGTGTCCTGTACAACAGGCGATGTGGTCATCAGTGAAGCCTTAGCCGCGATGCGGCAGATCATGATTGCGAATACAGTCAATGCGGTCTTGGCGCCGATGAATCAAGCCTTCTGCCGCCAGAGGCCACGCCCGGAAACGACGACGCCACCCGCGCACTGGCGCGGATGGCGTCGGATCAGCAGGTGTCTCTTCATCGGCCCCGGGAGCGAAAGCCAGGCCGGGAACGAAAGCCAGGCCGCAGCCGACGCTAGATGACGCCCAGCTCGCGCAGACGTTCCTTGAGGTAGGAGTCCGCCGTGTGCTTGTCAGACAGTACCACTTCGGGACGCGGATGCAGGAACAGCGGCAGCGACAGGCGTGACTGGCTGGAGCCCTCGCCGGTCGGGTTGATCACGCGGTGCGTGGTCGACGGGAAGTAGCCGCCGCTGGTCTCCTGGAGCATGTCGCCGACATTGATGACCAGCTGACCCGGATCACAGGGCACGTCCATCCATTCGCCATTGACGTCCATCACCTGCAGGCCCGGCTCGTTGGCTGCCGGCAGCACGGTCAGCAGATTGATGTCTTCATGCGCCGCGGCACGGACGGCGCCCGGCTCTTCACTGCCGGTCATCGGCGGGTAGTGAAGCACGCGCAGCAGCGTCTGACCGCTGTCCTTGATCATGTTGGAGAGCGGCTCACGGTAGAGCTCGGCCACTTCGGCAGGTGAATGGGCCTCGACCCAGCTCAGAAGCTCTGCCGCGAAGGCTTCGGCCTGGCGGTAATACTCCATGGCATTCTCGCGCAGGCTGTCCGGAATCTTGCCCCACGGGTAGATGTGGTAATACTCCTTGAGATCACGCGCCGTATGGCCCTTGGCGGTCTCGGAGACATCTGCCGGGAAGAGTCCATCCTGGGTCTTGGGGTCGAAACGCCAGTCAAGCTTGTCGGCGCTGGAGAAGAATTCGGCCCATTCGGCGTAGATCTTCTCGACCAATTCATGAGAGATCGGGTGATTGCGGATGACACCGAAGCCCGTCGTGCGCAGGGATTCGACAAATTTTTCGGCTGCATCGGCCGAGCGGTAATCTACGTTCTGGACCTTCATGGCATTTCCATCTATGTTGGCTCTGTGTGAGCATCCTACTTGAGCCGGAAGGAGTCGCCAATACGACAACTTTCTGTTCGAATGGAAGCGAGCACGTGCAGCCCAGGCTGCATGCGTAGGTCAAGCAGGAAAGGATGTCGTCGCTGGACGCAACGCGTCTCTCTGGTGGAATTCCCCCTAGCCGCACCAACGCACTCTGGTCTGATGGGCAGACCACCAACATCATCTCGTAAGCAAGGAAAGAATCATGGCAACTGGCACAGTCAAGTGGTTTAACGACACCAAAGGTTTCGGCTTCATTTCTCCGGACGACGGCGGCGACGACCTGTTCGCGCACTTCTCTGAAATTCAGGCAGAAGGCTTCAAGTCCCTGCAAGACGGTCAGAAGGTTTCCTTCGACGTCACCCAGGGCAAGAAAGGCCTTCAGGCCGCAAACATCAAGCCGGTCTGATCTTCTCGATCAGCCTGGTCAGGCCGCCCTCACCGGCGCTCTGATGATGGCAGCAAGACAGTCATGGAAAAGCCCGCCTTCCGGCGGGCTTTTTTGTGGCCAGGCCTTGGCCTGACTCACGCTTATCGAAGAGTCGCCAGCAACAAGAACGCCGCGACCCAAAGGGGCGCGGCGTTCTTGTATCGGCGGCCATGTCACTCACACTCAGCCAGTGACACGGCTTGCGACAGGCATCACGCCAGCATTCGCTGGCCAATGATTACTGCTGCGCTTCGTCGATGGACTCGTTGGCATCCTGCTGCGCAGCGTTGATCTTCTCGTTCGCTTCGGCAGCAGCGTTGTCGCCAGACTGCTCAGCGGAGTCGGTCAGCTCGGCAGCCTGCTCCTTGGTGGAGTCATAGGCGTTCTTGGCAGCATCGGCAGTGGCGTCAGCAGCGTCGTTGACACCTTCCTTGGCGGACTCATAGGTCTCGGAAGCAGCGTTCTTGGTCGCGTCGAGGGCACTTTCGCTCTCGGCGGCAGCTTCATCGCCCATGGCATCGGCAGATTCGGCAGCGTCGTCAGCCATGTTATCGGCCTTGTCAGCAGCGTCATCCATCTCTACGGCCGCTTCGTCAGCTGCCTCGTCCATCTTCTCGGCAGCGGCGTCAGTCGCTTGATCGGCGCTCTGTTCAGCCTGCTCGGCGCTCTGCTCGGCAGAGGTCTCGGCGTTCTGGGCAGCTTTGTCAGTATCGCCGTTATCGCAACCAGCGATGGCCAGAGACAGGCCAGCGGCCAGTGCGGGAATCATCCATTGCTTGAGTTTCATCGTCTTCTCCATGATAGGTGGGGAGTTGCCAGCCCCTGTTTCCTGCAAGTGGCATTGCAACAAAGGTCGTGTAGTCATGCAAGCGAAAGCGTGGCTTGGCGCCTGATACCCAAGACATGGTGCCAGACCGACAGCTTTTCAAGCATTCCGCCCTTTTCACAGCAGAATAGTGTTAACGAACACCATTTTCCATCAGCTACCACCAACAACCGCGCCGCGATCACTCACCGATATCTTCGTTCCAGACGTCCGGCTGCTCGCGAATGAAGGTCGCCATCAGCTCGCGGCAGCGCGCGTTGTCGACCACATCGACCTTGACGCCCAGGCCACGCAGGTGGTCTTCCGCGCCCATGAAGGTGTGGTTCTCACCGACCACGACATGCGGGATACCGTAGAGCTGGATGGCACCGCTGCACATCGGGCACGGTGACAGCGTGGTGTAGAGCACGGATTCACGATAGACGCTGGCCGGCAGGCGACCGGCGTTTTCCAGTGCATCCATTTCACCATGCAACACCGTGCTGCCCTTCTGCTGGCGCTGATTGTGGCCACGACCGATGATCTTGCCATCATGGACGAGTACCGAGCCGATCGGCACGCCGCCAGCCGCATAGCCCTTTTCCGCCTCTTCAATGGCGGCCTGCAGGAAGCGCTCATGATCGGTAGTCATTGCTGTCATCGTCTTGCTCCAGATGCGGTGAATATTCAGTGGAGCGGCAGCCTACTGCCACTCACTGCTCGGCACAATACACTCAGCTCAGGCCCGCTTCGCCGGTCATCATCTGACGGGCGCGTCTCAGCCCTTCATTGCTGGCATTGGTGGGCTCGCCGACTTCAGTGGCAAGCTCGCGGAAACTGCCCATGGCACCGAGCAAGGCAGAGGCCTCGTAGGGAATGAAGACGCGATCACCTTCGCGCGCCATGTCCGGTAGCACCTGCAGATATTTCTGGCCCAGCATGTAGCCGACCACCAGCTGCGGGTCTTCCGCTCCGATGGCATCGCGCAGCTGATAGATGGCCTGACGCTCACCTTCGGCGCGCAGAATCGCGGCCTGCTTGTCACCCTCGGCGCGCAGCACCGAAGACTGCTTCTCGCCCTCGGCGGTCGCGATGGCAGCTTCGCGCTGGCCATTGGCCTCGGTCACCGTGGCGCGACGCTTGCGCTCGGCCGCCATCTGCAGTCGCATGGCGTCCTCGACTTCCTCGGGCATGCTGATGTCCTGGATCTCGACACGCGTCACCTTGACACCCCACTTGTCACCGACTTCATCCATGGTGATCTGCAAGGCGTCGTTGACCTCCTTGCGGCTCTCGAAGAGCTTGTCGAGCTCCATGCGACCGATCTCGGAGCGCAAGCTGGTCTTGGCCAGGACCTCGACGGCCTGGGTGAAGTTCTCGACTTCATAGACGGCGCGCTTGGGATCGACGATCTGGAAGTAGAGCGCCCCGTTGACGGTCACGGTGACATTGTCCGTCGTCACCACGCTCTGGCCGGGGAAGTCCATCACCGTCTCGCGGCGATCGATGCGCGTCTCCTCCACCACCAGCGGCAGGTTGTCGCCCTTGACCTCACGATAACGGCGAATGGTGATGGAGCGCGGCTTGTCGATGAACGGAATCACCAGATTCACGCCGGATTCCAGTGTGCGGCTATAGCTGCCGAGGCGTTCGATGACGACGGCTTCTGACTGCTGGACGATCATCAATCCCTTGGCCAGCAGGATTACCACCAGCGCCAGTATGAAAAGAATGATGATGAGTCCCGGACTGATAATCATATTGCTCAACTCCCTTGAACTGGGCCGTATCCGCAAGCCCTTGTGAGATATCCGATCACGCCTGACCCGCTGCCACCACGACCGCGCCGTCGAGCCGCGACCTCATGGCGTCTTTGTGTCACCTCCTTTCGAGACAGTCGCTACTCCACAGACTCCTTCGAGACAGGCTCGACACAGACGGTGATGCCTTCGACGCTGACGATCCTGACCGTGTCCCCCGCTGCCGGCGGCGTCTCCCCCTCCCAGCGTAGCGGATACTCATTGCCTGACACGCGCACGGCAGGTTTGCCGCCGTTGCCGATGATCACCTTGGCCAGCTGCCCGGTTTCCGCGCCGCTGCCCAGGGTACCGTAGGGCGTCCTGGGCAACAGATAGGGATGGATCTTGCGCACGAACAGCGGCACCAGCACCAGGGCCGTGATCGCGACGCTGATCAACTGGATGTTTAGCCCCGCCCCCAGCCCCGCCGCCAGAGCGCCCCCTAGGGCACTGACACCCAGTGCCAGCAGCACGAACTGCGCGCCCAGCAGCTCAAGCCCCGCCAGAATCAACGCGAGGATGACCCAGATATGCCACGCCGCCAAACCGACCATGCAATCACTCCCTGAGGTCCTGACTCCCGCCCTGCGCGGCCGAGAGATTGGAAGAATACGCTGCCACCAACGCAACGAGCGCAGCCTGAGTAAACCTCAGACTGCGCTCGTGTACCAGCCAGCCCACATGGCTCAGCCAGCGCTCAATGGCCCATCTGCGGGCTCATGAGTGTGTCAGCAGGGCGGCGCCCTGCGGGGCGACCAGACGCAGAGCGCCGGGAATCAGCTGGAATTCGCTGTTCTCGATCAGGTAGCTCTCGCCATCGAGATTCACCGGCAGCGCCTCACCCCGATAGTGCAGCGAGTCAGTGCGCACATAACGCACGAAATGGCCGTTGTCGGGGAGCGACTCCAGCTCCTCGATCACCTCACCCACCCGCGCGATGGGGAAGTCGCGGATCACCAGCACATCGAAGCAACCATCATCGAGCAGCGCCCGAGGCGCCAGCTCCTGACCGCCGCCCGCCTGACGACCATTGCCGATCGCCAGCACGAACAACGCCAGCTCCTCCTCCACCCCGTTGAGGGTCACGCTGCCACGATAGGGACGGAAGTCCCACGCCTTGAGCACACCCATCAGCGAATAGGCCCCGCCACCGAACAGCTTCTTGAGGCCACCGGGCGTCGAGCGCGTCACCTCGGCGCCGAAACCTGCTGAGGCCATGTTGAGGAAGTAGGCCTCATCCAGCCGCACCACATCGACGGCCCGCGCCGCGCCTTCACAGGCCAGCGCCAGCGATTCCGTCACCGGCTCGGGGATGCCGAGCGAGGTCGCCAGGTCATTGGCGGTGCCCAACGGCAGGATCGCGACTTCCGGACGCTTCGCGAGTGGATGCTGCATCAATGCATTGGCGATCAGATTGAGGGTGCCGTCACCGCCGCCAACGACCAGCCGCGTGACGCCTTCATCGACCGCCTCGCGCACAAGTCTCGCGACATCATCACCCTCGAAGGTCAACCGCACTTCAAGCCCTGCCATACGCTCACGCTGAGCGAAGATGGCCTCACGCAGCTCCGGCTGCTGAGCCTTGTCCCCGTTGAGTATCACGCGCACACGCGCCGCTGATTCCATGGTGCCTCCTTGGCGACATGCGGATCGAGCGACAAGCATACTCTGGTCAGGTGCCTTCAATGAACCATCTCTGCCCTGCGGCCCGCCGCGGTTGTCAGCCAGCGAATCCCTCATGCCCGGCCAGTCGCCCTGGGCAGTCGCACCGCGCAGTCTCACCGGCCAGTCATACCGACTAGACGCCCGGCTGACGTCGCGCGCCCAACAGCAGCAAGGGCAGCACCATCACCACGCTGATCAGCAGCAGGCCCTGCTGAGGGGCGAGCGGCGTATTGAGCAGCGCCGTCGCCACCACTGCCGAACCGCCGAGCTGGATGCTGCCGAGCAGCGCCGCCGCGGTGCCGGCACGCTCAGCGAAGGCCTCCAGCGCCAGGCTTGATGCCGCCCCGAGCGCCAACGAGAAGCCGACTGACAGCACTGCCACCGGCACCATGAAGGCAGCGGCCGACAGTGGCAGCCAAGCGAAGGCCGCGCCCTGCATCAGGCCGGAGAGCAGGATGATCGCCAGCCCCAGACGCACGGTGGGCTGACGGCCGAGGCGCGTGATCACGCGCGGTGCGAAGAAGAAGGTGATGATATTGATCACGGCATTGCCGCCGAACAGGGCACTGAAAACCAGCTCGGAGTGACCGAGGCGCTCGACCAGCAGCTCGGAGGACGACGAGACATACAGCAGGATGGCGCTCATCGCGGCCATCGCGACCAGCGCCTGATACAGGAAGCGCCAGCTGGTCAACACGGGGCGGTAGCGCGCCCAGTTGTACAGCGGACGCTCCACGACCGTCGTGGCCGGACGCGTCTCGCCAAAGCTCTTCCACGCCATCAGGCCGACGCACAGCGCGAAGGCGACCATGAACAGGAAGTTGGAGCGCCAGCCGAACTGCACCGCCAGCAGGCCGCCCAGCACCGGCGCCAGCGCCGGAATGATGCACAGCGCACCATTCAGATAGCTGTACATCCTGGCGCCCTGCTCCGGCGTGTAGCAGTCACGCACGGCCGCGAAGGCCACCGTCACCGTGGCACATGCTCCCAGCCCCTGCAGGATACGCCCGAGATACAGCATGCTGATGTCCTGTGCCAGCACGGCGACCATCGCGCCGACGAGGTAGACCGTCGCGCCGCCCAACAGCGCCGGACGTCGTCCGTAGAGGTCCGTCAACGGGCCGACCAGAATCTGCCCGACACCCACAGCGCCCAGAAACAGCGTCACCGTCATCTGCATCACATCGGTGGGCTGGGCGAATTCACGCGCCATCGCCGGCAGTGAGGGCAGATAGATATCGATCGCCAGCGGCGAAAACATCACGCAGCCGACCAGCAGCAACAGCAATAGTCGTGCGTTGGGCATGGGCCTTGCGGCAGCAGAGGAAGACACGGACATGGATAATCTCGAGAGTCAGAAGCCAAGGGCGGCCCGACAGAGGGGCCATCAAGAATCCGCAGAGCCTAGCGCCTGCGACTTATGAAGCAAAATGATATTATTTCAGGCCTGATATTCCACTGGAGAAATTCATGAGCGCGACAGCCCCGCAGGCACCCGCAAGGCCGGTTGGCGCCCAGTATCCAGCCGCGTCGTTACTGCCTGCGTCTTCGGGCTCAGCGCCAGCGGCCACGCCCTTCAACACGCGCATCGACCTCAATCTGCTGCAGGTGCTGCAGGTACTGCTGGAAGAGTGCAGCGTGACGCGCGCGGCGGGCCGTCTGCATCTCTCGCAGTCTGCCGTCAGCAAGAGTCTGGCACGCCTGCGCGTGATGTTTGATGACGCCCTTTTCATTCGCGAACGCCATGGTCTGCGCCCCACGGCGCGGGCCCTGTCATTGCGTGGCGAGCTGGCCGAGCTGCTCTCGCGTCTCGAGAATCTGAGCGCCCCTGCCACCTTCACTCCCGCTACCAGCCAGCGGCGCTTTCAGCTGGCGGTGCTGGAAAGCGCCTGGGCGACCCTGATGCCGTCCTGCACGCGGGCACTGACCGATGCGCTGCCGCATGGCAGCCTCGAGATCAGCCGCTGGCAGGCCGATTGCCTGAGCCTGATGGAAAAGGGCCAGCTGGATATCGGGCTTGCCGGACACGATCACAGCGCCGAGACCCCGGGCGAGCCGCCTGCCCTTCCCGCTGGCTTCCAATCGCGCCTGCTGTGGCGCGACGACCATGTGATTCTAGTGCGGCGTGATCATCCGCTCACGCGGCGCCAGACACCGATGACGCTGAGTGAATTCGCGGCCTTGAGTCATGTCCAGGCCACCTGCGAGGGGCGCTCACGCTGGTCGCTGGATGAGCGGCTGGAGCAGCACGGCGCACCACGCCGCATCAGCGTGCTGGTGCCGGATTTCCGCGATGCCCTGAGCATCGTCGCGCACAGCGAGCTGGTGTTCTGCGCGCCCAGAAGCTTTGCCCAGGCCAGCAGCGAGCTGCACGGGCTGGCGATCCTTGAGCTACCGATGCGCCTGCCCGCGCTCAGCTACCGCTTGATTTGGCATGCCAGCCACGAGCAGGACCCCGGGCACCGCTGGTTGCGACAGTCCCTGCTGACGCATATCCGCAACGCGCATGGGGAAGACGCCGAGGCCGCTGAGCTCTAGAATGGCCCCATTGTGAATTCGCCACCCGCCCTGCGGCACTGGCGCCGATACCCGCACGTCCCATGAGGTTCTGCCATGCGCTCCATCATCCGCCTGTTCTTCCGCACCCTGCGTCTGGTGCTGGCTCCCTTCATGCTGCTCAGCGAGAAGCTGACCCGCGGCAGCGCGCTCGAGCGCAGCCCCGCCCAGCAGGCCGAGGTGGACGCCGAGACGGCCAAGCTGGCGCTGTATCAGTTCTCGACCTGCCCGTTCTGCATCAAGGTGCGCAAGCGCATGCATCAGCTGAATCTGAACGTCGAGCAGCGCGACACCCAGCACAACGCCACTCACCGCCAGGCCCTCGAACAGGGTGGCGGCCGCGTCAAGGTGCCGTGCCTGCTGATCACCCATGACGATGGTCGCGAAGAGTGGATGTACGAATCCGACACCATCAATGCCTACCTGCAGGAGCGCTTCGGCAGCGCGGCCTGACAAGATACCGGCTGATACGACGCAGACCGCAAGAGGCCGCTCTCATGAGCGGCCTCTTGCGGTCTGGTGAGCGCGATCACGCGCGCTTGGGTGTCTCTCTTCTGCTTACCGTCTTGCCCACCTTCTGCCTCTCATCAGGCCAGCGCCTGCGAGACGGATGCCCGCTTGAGGCGAGCCGCCTGGCGCATCTGATCCATCGCCCACACCATCGCCAGCGTCAGCGCGACAGCCCCCAGGGTATGCGCCAGCGCCAGATTCAGCGGCAACCACCACAGCACATTGGCGATCCCCAGGCCTGCCTGCACCAGCCAACACCCCAGCACCCAGCGCCAGGGGTTGTCAGGCGCCGCCGTCCGCGCCGGCAAGTGGCGGCGCTGGCGCCAATACAGCGCCAACAGCACCGCCCCCAGCAGCACGGCCCCGCCACGGTGCGCCATGTGGATGGCCGTGCGCGCCTCACCATGCAGCTGCCCATGCAGATAGCTGGGGCCGACATCCTGGCTCAGGTGGAAGCCCTCTCCCCAGTCCATCGCCGGCCATGCGGCACCATTGCAGGACGGGAAACCTTCACAGGCAAGCCCGGCATAATTGCTCGAGGTCCAGCCCCCCAGGGCCAGCTGCCCCAGCAGCAGAGCCGCAGCCAGAGTGGCCAGCCAGGGCTGACGCCGGATGTTAAGTGCATCAGCCACCACCTTGTGTTGCTCAGCCCTCACCTTGAGGTGCGCCGCCCGCCGTCTGAGTGATAGCCACAGCAACAGCAGCAAGCTCAGTACGCTCAGACCGCCCAGCAGATGCAGCGTCACCACCTGCGGCCACAGCTTCAGCGTCACGGTAAAGGCCCCGAACGCGCCCTGGACCAACAGCATGCCCAACAACAGCCAGCAGCCGGCCAAGGGAAAACGAGTGCGCGCCTCCTCGCCCCAGTGATCAGTCACCTTTGCCTCGCCGCTGCCACCCTCGAAGGCCTGCGACTGATGAGCCTCCCGACGGCGAATCCACCAGCCCAGGGCGAGCAATGCGATGGCCGCAAGCCCGAGCAGACTCGCCGCATAGCGATGGATCATCTCCGCCCACGCCTTGTAGCCTTCAAGCGGATGGTGCGGGCTATGCAGGCTCGCAGTCTGGGCATCCGGCACGACTAGGGCGCCATAACAGCCCGGCCAGTCGGGGCACCCCAGACCGGCGTCCACCAGCCGCGTCCAAGCTCCCAGCCCGATCACCAGAATGACCAGTCCCAGCATGCTGGCGACCAGTCGCTGACTGCTGTGCCACAGGCGTGCCGTCACCCGTCGGCTCGCCGCCTGCCGTGAGACAGGGCCATGCACCAGATCAGACGTCAGCTCAGGCGTCGCCATCGAGAAGGCCTGCGCAGCTGAGGCTTCATCCGTGGTGGCGTGGCGCAGAAATGGCGGGCGAGGCAACAACGCCGCCCCTCGTTGGCGAGCCCGCGAGACGGCGCAGGCCCGCGGTGGATAGCGCTTCTGTATGGCGAGGCGAGACATGGCATATCTCCCTGGTGAAGCGAAAGAAGATCACTCCCGGCCTGGCGAGGCCCGACCTGGCGAGGTCCGGCCTATCGAGGTCCGACCGGATTACGCTTGAGCAGCCGGCGCACATCCTTCATCACGGCCTGCGGCGTGATATCGGGCCCGTAGGCGACCACGACCTGTCCGTGAGGGTCGATCAGGCGTAACTGGTGCGGCGCGGAAGTGGTGTCGTTGGGCGCTGGCCAGCGCCCGAGCGCCCGTTGTTCGCCCGGCACCCAGGGGTGCACAAAGGCCTTTTCAGCCACCACCAGCCGGCCCAGGCGTGGCGCCTCCTTGCCAAGCGCGCGATGCAGGCGCCACCAGCGCTCGGCCTGCGCCGCGGCCAGCTGCGGCTGGTTCGGCTCCGGCCAGCTGAGCCAGAAACGCTGCTCATCCGCGCCTCGCGCGGCCAGCGGCGGCATGCCGGGGGCCTCCTTCGCGCTAACAGCGCCGCCAGTCGCGTTTCCTGTGGCGTTTTCGGTGACGTTGTCAGTGGCGTTCTCTGTAACGAGGTAGTCGAGCGACCAGTCCGTGAGCGGCTTGACCTTTGGCAACAGGGCACCATTTGCCACCCGCCCCTCGGGAATCCCGACCTGTGCGCTCAGCATGGCCCACGCCAAGGGCAGCGGGGCGGACAACAGCCCCAGCAAGGCCACGAGTTTCAGACGCTGTCGCATCACGTGTGTCATCGCTCTCCTCCTGACGACGACTTCCCTGCATGTCCGGGTGTGCGGACAACAGACTCAAGACACAAGCACCAGGCGCTAGGCCTGGCGCTGACGTAGCGCGGACTGGCGTTGACGGCGCGCGCCCAGAACCATCACCACCGTCGCCCCCAGGCTGAGTCCCAGCCACTGCAACGCATAGGCGTAATGACGCTCCGGCGTCATGTTGCTCGGCTGCCACCAGGGCAGGAATCGCCCCTCCCCGCTCGTCTGGTGCAGAACACCCGCAAAGGCCGGCGTGCCCAGCGCCTGCCAGGCGCTCAGATCGACCTGCTGCAGACGCTGCCCCTCGCGGTTGGGGCCGAACAGTGGGCCACCACTGTTGCCTTGACCGTTCAGCCACTGCCAGCGACCACTGATCACCCCGGAGCCTGCCGGGGTCGTGAAGTCCGGGTCGCTGCGCGGGGCCGGCGATGCCACGAAGCCACGCTCCACCAGCCACCAGCGGCCATCCAGCGTTCGGAAGGGCGTGAGCACCGCCACGCCATGGCGCTTGTCCAGCGTGCGGTTGTCCAGCAGCAGGCTGTGCTCCGCGAGCCACTCGCCGCGCAGCTCGATCAGGCTGGCACTGGCGGGCGGTGCCGTCGGCATCACCAGCTCCGGCGCGCTGGCGGTATCCTCCAGATGCTGGGCACGCGCCTGGCCACGCATCACCTGCCAGCTGCACAGACACAGACCGAGCACGATCAGGCATCCCCAGAACAGCCACCAGCCGCGTCCGACCTGGCGCTCCTGCGTCGCCGCCGTTGAAGACGCCTGCGCCGCTGTGGATGACACCTGCGCCGCTGGCGCTGACTTGCGCTTGTCTGCCGGATGAGCTCGACTGTCACAAGCGAGTGCCGTGCTGTGCTCACCCGCCACTGTCTGCGCCCCGGGAGGTGACATGCTGCTCAAATCGCTGATCGCACTGGTCTTTATCGGCATGCTGGCAAGCCTGGTCGCCGGCGCCGGTTTTCTGCTGCGCGATGGCAGCCGCAGTCGACGCCTGCTGACCTCTCTCAAATGGCGGGTTGGCCTGGCAGTGTGTCTGGTGATTCTGCTGGTCATTGGCTTCTCCACCGGAATGCTGGACTGACATCACGCCGCGTGCTGTCAGAACACATAGACGAACAGGAACAGACCGATCCACACCGCATCGACGAAGTGCCAGTACCAGGCAGCCGCTTCGAAGGCGAAGTGACGTTCACTCGAGAAGTGGCCGCGTATCACGCGCACCAGCATCACGATCAGAATCAGGGTGCCGATGGTGACGTGCAGACCATGAAAACCGGTCAGCAGGAAGAAGGTGCCGCCATAGACCCCCGCCTGCAGCGTCAGCCCCAGGTGATGCCAGGCCTCGTAGTATTCGATGCCCTGCAGGGTCAGAAAGCACAGCCCCAGTACCACGGTGCCCGCCAGCCAGTTGCGCGCCGTGCGCCGAAACTCCATCTTCAGCGCTTCATGCGCCACCGTCAGGGTGACGCTGGAACTGACCAGCAACAGCGTATTGGCCAGCGGCAGCTGCCAGGGCGACAGCAGCTCTCTGGGTCCGGCGATGCTGGCATCCGGCGGCGTCATCAGGGGCCAGCTGGCGGTGAAGTCCGGCCACAGCAACGCCGTCACTCCCTTGGCGCCCTCGCCATCGAGCCAGGGCAGCGCGAAGGTTCGCAGATAGAACAGCGCCCCGAAGAAGGCCGCGAAGAACATCAATTCCGAGAAGATGAACCAGGCCATGCCCCAGCGGAACGAGCGGTCCATCTGGTCATCGTAGAGGCCGCCCATCGACTCGCGCACCACATCCCGAAACCAGCCCGCCATCACCAGCACCACGGCCAGCAGGCCGATGCCTGACAACCAGGCGGCGCTGCCATGCACCATCCAGATTCCGGTCCCGATCATCATGCCGCCCACCGCCAGCACGCCGAAGATGGGCCAGGCACTGTGGGCCGGGACGTAATAGCTGCCACTGCTCATGTTTCACCTCCTGCAGAATGCTCTGCACCATCGTCCCCCGCGGATGACGGCGTCGTGACCGGATAGAGCGTGTACGCCAGGGTCAGATCACGAATGCCCTCCGGAAGGTCAGGGTCGACTTGAAAGACCAGCGGCAGCTCGCGCCGCTCGCCTGCTGCCAGCGTCTGCTCCTGGAAGCAGAAGCACATGATCTTGCGCAGATGCAGTGAGCCCTCGGCAGGACTGACACTGGGGACCGCGCGGCCACGCACCGGGTAATCGGCGTGATTGGTGAACACGAAGCGCGCGCTGTACTGGCCACCGGGGTGGATGCGGAACTGCTCATCCAGCGCCTCGAGTGTCCACGGCAGGCCCTGCCCCTGCTGGGTGATGAAGCGCACCGAGACCCAGCGGCTCTCGTCGATCTCCATGGCCACCGCGGCCCTGGCCTGACTGGCGGCCTTGCCATTCAGCCCGGTGAGATTGCAGAAGACGTCATAGAGCGGCACCAGCGCGAAGGCGAAGCCCAGCATCGCGACCAGCGCCAGCAGCGTGCGCCGCACGGTACGTGCCACTGCCTGTTGCTGTGCTGCGTGATCGCGTGAGGGCATGTCACTCTCCTGGCCGCTGTCCATCGCTCAGCGGATGATCTGGCCATCGCGGGTCTGCGGAGGAATCTCGAAGGTATGCAGCGGCGCCGGGCTCGGCACGCTCCACTCCAGGTCCACCGCGCCCTCCCAGGCACACGCCGGCGCCCTGACACCGCCGCGCGCGCACTTGACGATCACGACCAGGAACAGCAGCTGCGAGATACCGAACAGGAAGGCGCCGATGCTGGACAGCATGTTGAAGTCGGCGAATTGCAGCGCGTAATCCGGGATGCGGCGCGGCATGCCGGCCAGCCCCGAGAAGTGCATCGGGAAGAAGGTCAGGTTGACGCCGATGACCGACAGCCAGAAATGCCACTTCGAGAGCCCCTCGTGGGGATAGAAGCCGGTCCACTTGGGCAGCCAGTAGTAGGCTCCGGCGAGAATCGCGAACAGCGCGCCGGGCACCAGCACATAGTGGAAATGCGCCACCACGAAGTAGGTGTCGTGGTACTGGAAATCCGCCGGGGCGATGGCCAGCATCAGCCCCGAGAAGCCGCCGATGGTGAACTGGACGATGAAGGCGATCGCAAACAGCATCGGGGGCTCGAAGCTGATGGAGCCGCGGAACATGGTGGCGATCCAGTTGAAGACCTTCACGCCGGTCGGCACCGCGATCAGCATCGTCGTGTACATGAAGAACAGCTCCGCCACCAATGGCAGGCCGACGGCGAACATGTGATGCGCCCAGACCAGGAAGGACATGATCGCGATGGAGCCGGTGGCGTAGACCATCGAGGCGTAACCGAACAGCCGCTTGCGCGAGAAGGTCGGCACGATGGCGGACACGATGCCGAAGGCCGGCAGGATCATGATATAGACCTCGGGATGCCCGAAGAACCAGAACAGATGCTGGAACAGCACCGGGTCGCCGCCACCGGCGGCATTGAAGTAGCTGGTGCCGAAGTTGATGTCGAACAGCATCATGGTGATGGCACCCGCCAGCACCGGCATCACCGCGATCAGCAGGAAGGCGGTAATCAGCCAGGTCCAGACGAACAGCGGCATGTCCATCAGGCGCATGCCCGGGGCACGCAGATTGAGGATGGTGGCGATGATGTTGATGGCGCCGAGAATCGAGCTGATGCCGGCGATGTGCAGCGAGAAGATGAAGAAGCTGGTCGAGGGCGGCGCATAGGTGGTGGACAGCGGCGCGTAGAAGGTCCAGCCGAAGTTGGGGCCACCGCCCTCCATCAGCAGGGTGGAAAGCAGCAACAGGAAGGCGACCGGCAACAGCCAGAAGCTGAAGTTGTTGAGGCGCGGCAGCGCCATGTCGGGCGCGCCGATCTGCAGCGGAATCATCCAGTTGGCCAGCCCGGTGAAGGCCGGCATGATGGCGCCGAACACCATGATCAGCCCGTGCATGGTGGTCATCTGGTTGAAGAACTCCGGCTGCACCATCTGCAGGCCGGGCTGGAACAGCTCGGTGCGGATCACCAGCGCCATGATGCCGCCGATGAACAGCATGCTCAGCGAGAAGATCAGATAGAGGGTGCCGATATCCTTGTGATTGGTGGTCAGCAGCCAGCGCAGCATGCCGCGCGGCGCGCTGCCGTGGCCCTCGCCCACATGAGCGCCGCCTGCGGTGGCCCCCTCGCTCTCGCTGGCCTGAAGTACCGCCTTGCGTGGCTGTTCACTGGCCATGACACGCCTCCTGAATGCGTCGCTTGCACGCTATTGAGACAGCTGTTCCTTGATGACGGCTGGCTGCACCAGCTCGCCGGTATCGTTGCCCCAGGCGTTGCGCTCATAGGTGATGACAGCCGCCAGCTCGACCGGGCTCAGCACATCGGCGAAGGCCGCCATGGGCGTGCCCGCCTTGCCGTTGACCACGATATCGATGTGCGCCTGCATGTCCTGGGTGACGATGGCACTGCCCACCAGCGAGGGGAACGCCGGCGGCATGCCCTGGCCATCCGGCTGGTGGCAGGAGGCGCAGATGGTGGCGTAGGTCTTCTCGCCCTTCTCCATCAGCTCCTCGAGGCTCCAGTCACGACCGGCATCGTTGAGCGCGGCCTCGGCTTCGGCCTTGCGCGCGATCAGCCATTCATCGAACTCGGCCCCCGGCAACGCCTCGACCACCACCGGCATGAAGCCGTGGTCCTTGCCGCACAGCTCGGTGCACTGGCCACGATAGGTGCCGGGGGTCTCGATACGCGTCCAGGCCTCATTGATGAAGCCGGGAATGGCGTCCTTCTTGACGCCGAAGTCCGGCACCCACCAGGAGTGGATGACGTCGGCGGAGGTGGTCAGGAAGCGCACCTTGCGATTGATGGGCAACACCAGCGGGTTGTCGACTTCCAGCAGGTAATGCTCGCCCTTGGTGGCGGTGTTGTTGATCTGCTCGCGCGGGGTCGCGAGGCTTGAGGTGAAGGCGACATCCTCGCCCAGATACTCGTACTGCCAGCGCCATTGATGGCCGGTGATCTTCACGTCCAGCGCCGACTCGGAAGCGTCGTACATGTCCTTGAGCGTGGCGGTGGCAGGCACCGCCATCACCACCAGGATCAGCAACGGGATGGCGGTCCACAGAATCTCGATACGGGTATTTTCATGGAAGCTTGCCGATACCGCACCGCGTGACTTGCGGTGCTTGATCATCGCGTAGCCCATCACACCGAATACCACGATGCCGATGACCACACAGATCCAGAAGATGATCATGTGCAGCGAGTGGATCTCGCGGCTGACCGCGGTGACCCCCACCGGCATGTTGTATTCGACTGCCAGCACCGAAGGGGAAAGGGCTGTCAGTGACAAGGTCGTCAGTGACAGGGTCGTCACTGTGCGTCGCAAGCGCAGACGCATTGGCCTGGTGACACGGGAAAGGCATTCCGCGATCCATGACATCGGCGCCTCCTTGTCATTGTTATCGAGAGCCTCACCCAGATGACGGCGCTGAGCGGCTCCCCGTGCTCCGACTTGCTTCGAGTATAGAAGAGCTTGGCGGAACACAAGGTCGCGTGGATCAACCCACTGATACTCCTTGGTCGCAAGGCAGAGCGAGGCAAAAACGGCTACCCCGCGCGTGATGCCGCCTGAGCACAAGGCGGTGGCGCGCTTCTGCGTTCAGTCCACGCATGAAGGCGGCGATTGAGTCATTGCCAAGAAGTCGGCTGGCGACATGCCGGCGCGCGGCGGGGCGACCAATGGCGAAGTTATATGCGCATTTATCGATGTTAGCGTCACGCCGATCTGCACCAGTGTGTTGAAAGTCTTGCTTGAAAGCCCTGACGGAAGGTCTTGCTCGGCGGACGCTCGACAGCGGCATATCGACCTGACAACCAGCACACGCCAGCACGTCCTACTCAATCCATCACCACGCCCCTCGGAATCTGCCATGAACGCCATCTGGCTTGCCCTGTTCGGCTGCGTTGCCTTCGCCATCGGCTATCGCTTCTATTCCCGCTTTCTGGCCGAACGCATCTTCCGCCTCGACCCGAATTTCGTGACGCCAGCCCATGCGCTGCGCGATGACACCGACTACCTGCCCACCAATCGTTGGGTGCTGTGGGGTCACCATTTCACTTCGGTGGCGGGAGCAGCCCCCATCGTCGGTCCGGCGATCGCCGTCTACTGGGGCTGGCTGCCGGCCGTGCTGTGGGTCGTGCTGGGCAGTCTGTTCGCGGCAGGCGTGCATGATTTCGGCACCTTGACGCTGTCGGCACGTCATCGCGGCCAGTCGGTGGGCACCCTGGCGGACAAGCTGATCGGCAAGCGTGCCAAGCTGCTGTTTCTGTTCATCATCCTGATTCTGGTCCTGATGCTGAACGCGGTATTCGCCTGGGTGATCGCCAATCTGTTCATCAACTTCCCGGCCAGCGTGCTGTCGGTGTTGATCCAGATTCCGCTGGCGGTATGGATCGGCCATCGCGTCTATCGTCGTGGCGGCAAGATGTTGATTCCCTCGCTGCTCGCGCTGATGGTGATGTATGCCGCCGCCCTGCTGGCGGGTCAGTTCGAGTTCCTGCAGATCGATCTGGCCGGTGCCTTCACCGCCATGGCCGGTGGCGAGGATGGCAGCTTGTTGTTCGGCCTTTCGCCCATCTCCAGCGCCTTCCTGGTGTGGATCATCGCGCTGATGAGCTATGTCTACATCGCGTCGGTACTGCCGGTCTGGAAGCTGCTGCAGCCACGCGACACCATCAACTCTCACCAGCTGGTGGTCGGGCTGGTACTGCTGTATCTGGGACTGGCCGTAGGTGGCCCGCAGCTGACGGCGCCGGCCTTCAACGCCGATGCCGAGATGTCCTTCTACCCGCTGCTGTTCATCACCATCGCCTGCGGCGCCATCTCGGGCTTCCACGGTCTGGTTGCCTCCGGCACCACCTCCAAGCAGCTGTCCCATGAACCGGATGCGCGCCTGATCGGTTACTCCGGTGCGCTGGGCGAAGGCATGCTGGCGCTGATTTCCATCATCGCGGTGGCGACCCTGTTCGCAACCCAGGCCGACTTCACCGCAACCTATTCAAGCTTCGCCGCGGCGGGTGCCAATGGCCTCTCGAGCTTCGTTCAGGGGTCCGGTCAGCTGATCTCGCACCTCGGCCTGCCCGCCAACGTCGGCAGTACGCTGGTCGCGGTCATCGTAGTCAGCTTTGCGGCGACCACGCTGGACTCCGCCGTGCGCCTGATGCGCTACATCATCGCGGAACTGGGCAGCGAATACGGCATGCCAGCGCTCAGCCACAAGCATGTCGCCACCAGCATCGCCGTCATCGCCAGTGCCGCGCTGGTCATCCTGCCGCAGGGGCCCAAGGGTTTCGGTTCCGGCGGCTACCTGCTGTGGCCGTTGTTCGGCACCAGCAATCAGCTGCTGGCGGGTATCTCGCTGATGCTGGTGTCGGTGTGGCTCAAGCGTCAGGGCCGCCCTGTCATCTATACCCTGGCCCCGATGGTCTTTTTGATGATCATGACGCTGTGGGCGATGGTGCAGCAGGTGGTGCTGGATTGGTCGGGCATGGGCAGCAACGACCCGCAATGGCTGCTGTTCACCTTCGGCAGCCTGATCATGGTGTTCGCGCTGTGGATCCTGCTCGAAGCCAGCCGCAGCCTGAAGTCTCCCGCCCGGGTGAGCGCTCATGAGAGCTGATGACGATACCCGGTTGGCGTCATCACCCCGCCAGCCGGGTCTGACACGGCGCCTGCTGACAGGCGCCATTCAGCTGCGGGATGGCTGGGAGGCCATGCTGCGCGTCAACCAGCAGCGCGATCTGGCGCAGCTTGCCCGTGAGGAGGAGGACATCTTCATGATGATGAGCTTCGCGGAGCTGATGGGCATCCCCAATCCGGCGCCTGCCGTCTCGGTGGAGATGCTGCCGCTGATGCTGGAACGCATGCATGACTGGCACCTGCGTCAGGGGCTTGAGCATTCACCGCTGGAGGGCATCAAGTGCTGTTGAGCAGGCTGTGGAAACGCGCGTCATCCCGCACGGCGAAAGATACGGCTGTCTGGGCAGGCACTCAGCCGTCAGCGGCTCACGAGACTCACGAGACTCACGAGGCTCACGAGGCTCACACTCACCAGTCTGGCCTAGCGCCGGGGCAAGCCGAGATATCCAAGCACCCCGAGATCTGGTTCTTCGGTGGCAAGGGCGGTGTCGGCAAGACCAGCTGCGCGGCGGCCCAGGCGCTGGCACTGGCGGAGAAAGGCGAAGCGACCCTGCTGGTGTCGACGGACCCAGCGCACAATCTCGGCGATCTGTTCGGTACGGTCGGTGGCAAGCCCTACAACATCGCGCCGCGCCTCGACGTGATGGAACTGGACCCCGAACGGGAATGCGACCGCTACCTGGAGGCGGTCCGCCAGCGGATCGCCCCCCTGGTAAGTGGCGAGCGCAGTGCCACCGTGATGCGCCAGCTCGAGCTGTCACGCCACGCCCCCGGCACCAGTGAAGCGGCACTCTTCGATGCGCTGGTGGAGATCATCCTGACTCCGCCAGCCCCGCTGGAAGATGAAGCCCCACACTATCGCCATATCCTGTTCGATACGGCCCCCAGCGGGCACACCATTCGCCTGCTGAGTCTGCCTGAAGTGCTGGGCGGCTGGCTGGAGGGCATGCTGGGCCAACGAAGGCGCGCCATCGCCGAACGCAGCCTGTGGCTGGACAGTCAGCAGGCATCAGAGACGCCAGGCGAAGAAGCGCCGGAAGACCCGATCAGCGAGGCGCTGGAGCAACGCCGTACGCGCTACGCAGCATTGCGTCAGCGCTTGAGCGATACCCGCCGGGCGCGCGTGATTCTGGTCAGCACGCCGGAGAAGCTGCCGTGTCTGGAGACGACCCGAACACGAGAGGCGCTGGAAGCTCATGGTTTGGCCGTCGGCGGCTTGATCATCAATCAGTGCCTGCCGGAGCCCGCCTCGCAAGGGGCTGGCAAGTCCCTCTCAGCGACCCACGAGCCGCAGGCTGACTGGGTCGCGACCTGGCGAGAACAGCAACGACACTGGGCCGCCAGACTGGAGGAGGCCTTCGCTGATCGCCCGCGCCTGCGTCTGCTGCGCCAACCAGAGCTGCCGGAGGACCGCGCAAGCCTTGCCCCGCTGGTGGCGCAATTTACGGCGTTCCGCCCCTGGTCACCCGCCCCTGCCGCGTCCTCTTGCGGTTGCGCTGCTCCCGCCAGATGACTCGAGAGGTCGCCCTGCTCTTAAGCTCTTAAGTTCCTCAGCACTTCAGCGCTCGAGCTCTTCCGCTCTTTCGCCCTCCCGCTTCCCCGCTCTCCCGCTCTCCCGCTCTCCCGACCTCACGCTGATCCGTCATGTGCTGACGACATGCATTCGCGTACAGGGCGGGGGAGTTCATCATTCAGACACTTCGATCTGATAACTTATTCAGAATTTGCGCATATTGATGCACCATCACTGCCCTGGCCTCACCTGACTTGTGCACGCACCTTGCGTGAGGCGAGGCATGTGCACGCCTGCGGGCATGGCAAGCGAATTGCATTGTCTTGCATCCCCCTCCAAGGCGTTCAGAATGCTGCTCACATGGCAACAATCTGTTGCAACAGGGTGCGCAATAACTGCACAAAACAACCATACAGTCGCCTCGCCATTCCGATAGAATAGCGGGCTAAATATCTTCCTCATCATGACATCGTTGCTTTGACCTGCCGCGCCTGCGGTGAGTCACAATGTGGCGATAGTGACGCACTTCAGCCCCTGAATTTCGTAAAGGACGCTCCATGGCCCCGACTTCCCCCAGTCAATCCCGCTTGCAGAGACACCCATTGGCTTTCAATGCCCGCCGCCTCGGCCTGCTTCCGGCAAGCCTGCTGCTGGTCGGTGCCCTGCTGGCCGGCTGTAGCGGCGACAAGGAGGAGGCTGGCCAAGGCTCCGCCGCAGGCGCCAGCCAGGCCGCTCAGGTCGATGTCGTCACCGTCACTGCCCAGGATGTGCCGCTCACCAGCGAACTTCCGGGCCGCACGCGTGCCTATCAGATCGCGGAAGTGCGTCCGCAGGTCGGTGGCATCATCGAATCGCGCGACTTCACCGAAGGCAGTGACGTCGAGGAAGGTCAGGTGCTCTATCACATCGATTCGCGCACCTATCGCGCCGATGTCGAGAGCGCCAAGGCGAGCCTGGCGCGTGCCGAGGCGAGCCTCAACACCTCAAGCCTCAAGGCCAAGCGCTACAAGAATCTCGTCGCACGCAAGATGGTCAGCCAGCAGGATTATGACGATGCCGTGGCCACCGTCGGCGAAGACCGTGCCGATGTCGCCTCGGCCAAGGCCGCGGTATCCAGCGCGCAGATCAACCTGGATTACACCAAGGTCACCTCACCGATCAGTGGTCGTATCGGCAAGTCCAGCGTCACCAAGGGCGCACTGGTCACGGCCAGTCAGGAAACCAGCCTGGCCACCGTCCAGCAGCTGGACCCCATCTATGTCGACCTGACCCAGTCCGCCACCGAAGTGCTGCGTCTCAAGCGTGAGCTGGGCGAGAATCGCGATGCCGCCACCGCACCGGTCCAGACGGAAGTCGAGCTGGTGATGGAAGACGGCAGCGTCTATGGCGCCAAGGGCAAGCTGCAGTTCGCGGATGTCACTGTCGACCAGGGGACCGGCATGGTCACGCTGCGCGCACTGTTCCCCAACGAAGATGAGCTGCTGCTGCCGGGCATGTTCGTGCGTGCCCGTCTGACCGAAGCCGTTGCCAAAGATGCCATCCTGATTCCGCAGAAGGCCGCGAGCCGTGACAGCACGGGCCAGGCCAGCGTGATGACGGTCAATGCCGAGAACAAGGTCGAGGCCAAGCAGGTCGTGATCGGTCAGGCCATCGACAATCAGTGGCTGGTGACCAGCGGCCTCGACAGCAATGACAAGGTCATCGTCAGCGGTCTGCAGAAGATCAAGCCGGGTGCCACGGTCGAGATCGCCTCGGACGAGACAGGCACTGACCAGAACGCCGCACCTCAGTCGCGGACTGCTGCCAGCAGCGACTCCTCGGAAAGTGAACAGGCCAAGGCCGGCGATAGCCAGTAAGCCTGCCCCCGCTTTTCGCGCCACTGTCGCCAGTCAGACGAGAGACGCTTCTCGTGTGACTGGCGACCGTCCCGAACGACGTTCCAGGAGCCTCAAACGTCATGGCCAGATTCTTCATCGATCGCCCTATCTTTGCCTGGGTGCTCGCCATCATCGTGATGCTGGGGGGTATCTTCAGTATCCTCAAGCTACCGATCGAGCAGTATCCCTCGCTGGCCCCTACCAGCATCACCATTCAGGCCACCTACTCCGGTGCCTCCGCCCAGACGGTGGAAGACACGGTGACCCAGGTCATCGAGCAGCAGATGAACGGCATCGACAATCTGCTGTACATGAGCTCGACCTCGGACTCCCAGGGCAACGCCAGCATCGAGCTGAGCTTTGACACCGGCACCGACCCCGACATCGCCCAGGTTCAGGTACAGAACAAGCTGCAGCTGGCCACTCCGCGCCTGCCGCAATCCGTACAGAACCAGGGTGTCTCGGTCACCAAGTCCTCCGGCAGCTTCCTGATGGTCGCGGCCTTCGTCTCTGACGATGGCAGCATGACCAAGCAGCAATTGACCGACTATGTCGCCTCCGACATCCAGGATGAGGTCGCGCGTGTCCAGGGCGTCGGCGAGACCCAGCTGTTCGGCGCGCCGGGGGCCATGCGTGTCTGGCTCGACCCGCAGAAGCTCAACAACTTCAAGCTGACCACCAGCGACGTCACCACGGCCATCAGCACGCAGAACAACCAGATCGCCTCGGGCCAGCTGGGCAATCTGCCGGCGGAAGAAGGCCAGCAGCTCAACGCCACCATCGTGGCGCAGACCCTGTTTGAAACGCCGGAGCAGTTCGGCAACATCCTGCTCAAGACCCAGGAAGATGGCTCTCAGGTCTATCTGCGTGACGTCGGCCGCGCCGAGAAAGGCGCCGAGACCTACAGCACCGTCAGCCGCTACAACGGCAAGCCTGCTGCAGGCCTGGGGATCAAGCTGGCCTCGGGCGCCAACGCGCTGGACACCGTCCAGGCCGTCAAGGACCGCCTCGATGAACTGTCCGCCTACTTCCCGCCGGGCATGAGCTTCAAGGTCCCGTACGACACCTCGCCCTTCGTCAAGATCTCCATCGAAGAAGTGGTGATGACACTGCTGGAAGCCGTGGCACTGGTCTTCCTGGTGATGCTGCTGTTCCTGCAGAACTTCCGCGCCACCCTGATTCCGACCATCGCGGTACCGGTCGTGCTGCTGGGCACCTTCGGGGTGCTGGAAGTGCTGGGCTTCTCCATCAATACCCTGACGATGTTCGCCATGGTGCTCGCCATCGGGCTATTGGTCGACGATGCGATCGTGGTGGTGGAAAACGTCGAACGCGTCATGCACGAAGAGAAGCTCTCGCCACTGGAAGCGACCCGCAAG
This sequence comes from Cobetia sp. SIMBA_158, assembly GCF_046566945.1. Classification (NCBI taxonomy): domain Bacteria; kingdom Pseudomonadati; phylum Pseudomonadota; class Gammaproteobacteria; order Oceanospirillales; family Halomonadaceae; genus Cobetia; species Cobetia sp. SIMBA_158. Next base: position 364,638 of record NZ_JAWJYL010000001.1, on the reverse strand, counting down.
TCGATGGGCCAGATCACCGGCGCACTGGTGGGTATCGGCCTGGTGCTGTCATCCGTGTTCATTCCGATGGCCTTCTTCCCCGGCACCACCGGTGCGATCTTCCGTCAGTTCTCGGTGACCATCGTCTCAGCGATGACGCTGTCCGTACTGGTGGCATTGATCCTGACGCCGGCCCTGTGCGCCACCCTGCTCAAGCCGACCAAGGAGAAGACCACCGGCTTCTTCGGCCTCTTCAACCGGGTCTTCGATCGCTCCAACGCGCGCTACCAGAAAGGCGTTGGCGGCATGCTCAAGCGCACCGGTCGCTCGATGCTGGTCTATGCATTGATCGTCGTCGGCTGTGGCGTGGTATTCACGCGCATCTCGACCGGCTTCCTGCCGGATGAGGATCAGGGCTATCTGTTCAACCAGGTCATCCTGCCGGTGGGCTCCACTCAGGAGCAGACCCTCGAGACGCTGGAAAAGGTCGAGCATCACTTCCTGGTCGATCAGGAAGATGCGGTTCAGGAAATGTTCGACGTCGCCGGCTTCAGCTTCGCCGGTCGCGGTCAGAACATGGGCCTGGCCTTCATCAACCTGAAGCCGTGGGATGAGCGCGAGCGCGATTCCTTCAGCGTGGTCAGTGAAGCACAGAGCTACTTCGGCACCTTGAAGGAAGCCCTGGTCTTCGCCATCAACCCGCCGCCGATCATGGAGCTGGGCAACGCCAGCGGCTTCGACATGATGCTGGTCGACCGTGGCGGCATCGGCCACAAGGCACTGACCGATGCGCGCAACCAGCTGCTGGGCATGGCGGGCCAGAATCCGGCCGTGACCGGCCTGCGCCCCAATGGTCTGGAAGACAGCCCGCAGTTCACGCTCAACATCGATGAACTCAAGGCGACGGCGATGGGTGTCTCGCTGTCAGAGGTCTACTCGACGCTTTCCACGGCGTGGGGCTCGACCTACGTCAATGACTTCCTCGACGAGGGTCGTACCAAGAAGGTCTATGTGCAGGCGGAAGCCAGTGCCCGCATGCAACCGGAAGACCTCAAGAAGTGGTACGTACGCAACACCTCCGGCGAGATGGTGCCGCTGAGCGCCTTCATCAACGGCGAGTGGACCTACGGGTCGCCGCAGCTGGAACGCTACAACGGCGTCTCCTCGATGGAACTGCTGGGACAGGCGGCACCGGGTTACTCCACCGGTGAGGCCATGCAGGCCATGGAAGAAATGGTCAGCCAGCTCAACAATGGCGTCGCGCTGGAATGGACCGGCATCTCGCTGCAGGAATCGCAGAGTGGTGGCATGGCACCGTATCTGTATGCCATCTCGCTGGTCTTCGTCTTCCTGTGTCTGGCCGCGCTGTATGAGAGCTGGAGCATTCCGTTCTCCGTCATGCTGGTGGTACCGCTGGGGGTGCTGGGTGCCCTGCTTGCCACCTGGATGCGCGGACTCGACAATGACGTCTACTTCCAGGTCGGCCTGGTGACGACCATCGGGCTCTCGGCCAAGAACGCGATCCTGATCGTCGAGTTCGCCAAGGACCTTGAAGTGCAAGGTCGTTCGCTGATCGATGCCACCATGGAAGCCGTGCGCATGCGCCTGCGCCCGATCCTGATGACCTCGCTGGCCTTCACCCTGGGTGCCGTGCCACTGGCCATCTCGACGGGTGCGGGTGCCGCCAGCCGTCACGCCATCGGCAACGGCGTGATCGGCGGGATGATCTCGGCCACGGTGCTGGCGATCTTCCTGGTGCCGGTCTGCTATGTGGTCGTGCGCCGCCTCTTCGGTGAGCCGAAAGACCTCAAGCGAGCCCACGAAGCGGCCCGCCAGGAGGATGACCTTGTCTGATCTCTGATCACGACAGAAGCCTCATTGCTGTCACATTGCGTGACGGCCCTGCACGCCGCCCTCTCCGGGCGGCGTGCCTGTTTGCAGGCTGGCAAAAAAGCCGTGCTCACGCGGCAAGCATTGAGTGCCATCAGCCTTTTGCGGCATCATGCTACTATCGAACACTGTTTGCCTGCGCAGGCCTGGTGCTTCCACAGCTCCCATACCTTCGCAGGGCCGCGTGTGCATGGGGCCAGACCGCTGACGGCGCATCCTCGAGAGCGCTTCCCTAAAAGCGCAGCCGCAGGCGTGGTCAAGCCGCGACTGACAACGCCTCTGCGCATGCCCCGAACACGCGTGGCACGGCGATACACCACCCGATCCCGCTGGAGCGACATGCCTCGTCCCCTTGCTGCCCTGCGCCGCTACACCCGGCGTACCTTTGAAACCCGTGATCCGCCGCAGGTGTTCGCGCCTGTCACGTCAGGCGTGTCACGGCGGCGGATGCGTGCCTGCGAGTGCTGCGACCTCGTCGTGGCACTGCCGGCGCTCAAGGCCGGCGAGCGCGCCCGCTGCCCGCGCTGCGATCATCTGTTCGCCCAGCGCCACGCCCATGCCGTGCAACGCACCCTGGCACTGGCGATGGCGTGCCTGGTGATGCTGGTGCTGACGCTGCCCTTCGAGTTCATCGCCTTTGCCACCAGTGGCATCTCGGCAAGCCTCAGCCTGATCGATACGCCCGCCGCCCTGACGGCCGAGTCCTATCCTTCCCTGGCCGTGCTGCTGATCCTGACCATCGTGATGCTGCCGGCGCTCTACCTGCTGGGCGTCATCTACACCCATGCGGCCATCGGGTTGAAACTGCCCTTGCCGGGCATTCGCGGCATTGCGCGCACCCTGAGCCACCTGCGCCCGTGGATGATGGCGGATGTGTTTCTGGTCGGCGTGATGGTGAGCCTGGTCAAGATCGCCGGCATGGCCGATATCAGTTTCGGCCCTTCCTTCTGGGCGTTCTGCGCCTTCGCCCTGCTGATGACCAAGACGCTGGCCAGCATCGATGGGGATCGCATGTGGTTCGCGCTGGCGGGCGAGCCAGCTGCCCCCAGCGGGACGTTGCCGGGCATCGGCGCCGCCTTGCAGGGACTGGCCAGTTGCCATAGCTGCGGCCTGATCAACGCCTGCGGTGAACGGGAAGCGCACACCCACTGCCGCCGCTGTGGCGACCCTGTCCATCAGCGCAAGACGCAGAGCCTGCAGCGCACCTGGGCGTGGCTGATCGCGGCGGCGATTTTGTACATCCCCGCCAACCTCTTCCCGATCATGACCACGGTCAGTCTCGGGGAGAATGACCCGCAGACGATTGCCGGTGGCATCGTGGTGCTCTGGTCACATGGTGACTGGCCCATCGCGATGGTCATCTTCATCGCCAGCATCCTGGTGCCGGCCTCGAAGATGATCGCCATCGCCTGGCTATGCATCAGTGCCCAGCGCCCCGAGGTGCAACATGCGCGAGCACGGGTGACCCTGTACCGCATCACCGAATATGTCGGGCGCTGGTCAATGGTCGATGTCTTCGTGGTGGCGCTGCTGGCCGCGCTGATCCAGCTGGGCGCGCTGATGTCGGTCCACCCGGGGCCCGCGGCGCTGTCCTTTGCCTGCGTGGTGGTGCTGACGATGCTGTCGGCGTTGAGCTTCGACCCACGCCTTGTCTGGGACACCGAGACGGAGAAGGCGATGATGGCGAACACGCTGTTCGGTGATCTGCCGCTGACGCCGCTGACGGGCTCCGCGTCTCTTGCTTCGTCCTCGCAGACCACGCCTCCGTTCACGACGCCATTCACGACCCCGAATGCCTCCCGCAATCCCCCTTCCGCTGCCGCCTCACAGGATGACTTATGAGTGATGATTCTCGCGCACGTCGTGAAAGTCGACGCCGCCTTTCGCCGATCTGGATAGTCCCGATCGTGGCCCTGCTGATCGGCGCCTGGATGGTGTGGCACAACTACTCCAGCCGTGGCCCGCTGATCACGATCGAAATGGAGACGGCGGAAGGTATCGAGGCGGGCAAGACCCTGATCAAGACCCGGAATGTCGAGGTCGGCAAGGTCGAATCCGTGCGTCTGTCGGACAACCTCGACAAGACCATCGTCACCGCGCGCATGTCCAAGGACAGCGAGCGCATGCTCAATGCCGACTCGCGGCTCTGGGTCGTGAAGCCGCGCATCGGTCGTGAGGGCATCAGTGGCCTCAACACCGTGCTGTCGGGGGCCTATATCCAGCTTCAGCCCGGCGACAGTCGCGATGAGGAGGATCACTTCGTGGCGCTGGAGCAACCGCCGGTGACGACGCAGGACGCCAAGGGACTGCGTATTGACCTCACCAGCAACGATGGCAGCGTGCTCTCCGACGGCGACCCCGTCACCTACGAAGGCTTCGTGGTCGGGCGCGTGGAATCCAGCGAGTTCCGCCCCAGCGAGAAGGAAATGCACTACACCCTGTATATCGACTCGCCCTACCATGAGCTGGTGACCTCCACCACGCGCTTCTGGTCCACCAGCGGGGTCAGCCTGCGCCTGGATTCCCAGGGCCTGCAGGTCGATGTCGGGTCACTGGAAAGCGTACTGAGCGGCGGGGTGGCCTTCGGCATTCCCGAAGACCTGCCGCGTGGTCGTCCGGTGGTCGAGAACACCTCCTTCACGCTGTACTCCGACCAGGAAGAGGCCCGTGAAGGCAGCTTCCACCAGGCCATCGACTACGTGATCATGGTCGACGATACCGTGCGTGGCCTGTCGCGCGGCGCGCCGGTGGAATTCCGCGGCGTGCGCCTTGGCACCGTGGTCAGCGTGCCCTATCGCCTGACCCACCAGCGCGTGCGGACGCTGTCGAGCTTCGAGATTCCGGTGCTGATTCGCATCGAGCCCGAACGCCTCGAGGGGCAAGTGGATGATGAAGGCGTGGCGCAGTGGAAGAAGCGCCTCGAGCGCCTCTTCAAGCGTGGCATGCGCGCGACGCTGAAATCCGGCAACCTGCTAACCGGCGCCCTGTTCGTCGATCTCGACTTCTATGACAACCCGCCGCCCTACAAGGCCGATACCTTCGATGATATCGAGGTCATGCCGAGCGTCTCGGGAGGCCTGGCGCAGATGGAAGCCAAGCTCAATGCCCTGCTCGACAAGCTCAATGCACTCGATGTCGAGCCGGTACTGAGCAACCTGAACAAGACGCTGTCGGCCTCCGAGAGTCTGGTCAAGCGCCTCGACAAGACGGCTGGTCATGTCGACAGCCTGCTGGGTTCCGAGGCGGTACAGAAACTGCCGGGCGATATCAGCACCAGCATCGACAACCTCAATCGCACCCTGGATGGTCTGACACCGGATTCTTCCGCCTACCGCAAGCTGGAAGGCGATCTCGAACGACTGGACCGTGTGCTCAAGAAGGCGGAACCGCTGCTCGACACGCTGGAGAAGAATCCCTCCAGCCTGATCTTCGACAAGCCGACCACTCGCGATCCGATTCCAAGGGCCCAATGATGACGACAGCCATGAGTCTCTCGACCCGCACAGCCGCCATGCCGCAAGCGTGCAGCGCGTCTGCCTCACCGCGCACTTCAACGTCGCACAAGGGCCGCTTCGGCGGCCTGATGGCAGGCTTGCTGATGCTCGGCACACTGGCGGGCTGCACGACTGCCGCCACCGGTGGCGCCTACCTGCTGCCGCAAACGACACAGGCTGATGCCGCCCAGCGCAGCGTTGCCGCCGATGCCCCTCTGCTGGAAGTGATGCCGGTGCAACTGGCCAGCTACCTGGAAGGCGGCAGTCTGGTCTATCAGACGGATGACATCACGCTGGTACAGGCCAGCCAGAACCTGTGGGCCGATGACCTGCAGGACATGCTGACCCGCCAGCTGCTGACGCAGCTCAAGGCCAGCCCCGCCCAACCGCTGAGCCAGTACCGTATCGCGGACACCAGCCTGAGCGGCCTCAAGGGCGCACGCCTGAGCGTAAGCCTGGATCGCTTCATCGGCCGCCACGATGGCCAGTCCGTCATCACCGGTCGCTGGCGCCTGCGCGGCGTGGATGGCAGCGTGCTGGAGGAAGGCGACATCCAGACACTGACTCCCCTGACGGATGACGGCTATCCGGCGCTGGTCAATAGCCTGGGCGAAGGCTGGCGTGTGACCGGCGAGCAGTTGGCACGCGAGATCGCCAAGGCACTGCCGGCCACGGCGGATGCCAGCTGACGACCTGACGGTCTGACAGAACAGGGCGCGACTGGATGCCCAAAAAGCTGGATACCCAGAAAGCTGGATGTCCAAAAAAAGAAGACCCCCGACGGATTCTGTCGGGGGTCTTCTTGTCTGGCGGTTAGCTGGCCTCAGCCTTGCTGGGGCAGTACCAGCTCACCGTCACGGATCTCGAAGCGCTTCACGTCCGGCTTGTCCTCGAGACGCACGGTGCGGGTCTCGTCACCCATGTCGACCTTGACGTCGTAGCCGACCACCTTGTCTGACGCGTCCTGCACCGTTTCGCAGCGCTGTTCGGTCGTGGTGTAGGTGTCGCCCTTCTTCATCTGGCCCTGGATCTGGTTGCCGGCATAACCGCCACCCACGGCACCCGCGGCTGTCAGCACCTTCTTGCCATTGCCACCGCCAAACTGATTGCCCACCACACCGCCGACGATCGCGCCGACGGCCGTGCCGACGACATTGTGGGTGTCCTTGCTGGGCGCCTGATGCGTCACGGTCTCGTTGTGACAGACCTCGCGCGGAGTGGTCACGGTTTCCGTCACGGCATCCACCGCCACGATATCGGCATATTCAGGGCCTGAGTTGCTGGCCGTATAGCTGCCGATCGCCACTCCACCGCCAATGCCCAGTGCAGCCACGATCGCGCCAATCAGGATGGACTTGTTCATGCGTGTTCTCCTCACCGAATAGTGTTGCAGCCTGGCTCGTCGGCCAGTCAGCCACGCCCCTGGATGACACTTTAGGGGCTGGCCGCTGCGTTCGGAGAGTAATCTAACACTGTTCGATAAACTCGGTAATGTGGCAACTTCACCACCCGGTCGTCGCCATTTCGCAACATCGGACATGGAAAAGACGGGTTCTACGCTAGATCATGCCTTATATTAGCAATTTCTTGGCAAGCAGACTTCCGGCCAGAAAACCCCGCTCATCGTCATGGCGCTGACGCGGGCTGTACGAGTCGGACAGGACGAACAGGGCCGGTGCGAGCGCCTCAGCACGCACCGGCCCTTGCCTTGATGGCCCTGACCGCAAGTCACTCAGTCCAGCTGATTGGCCGTGATGGACACGGCTTCATCGTTGCAGAACTGCACGCGGACATCTTCCCACCAGTTCAGCAGACGGCAGGACGTGTCATCGGCAATCGTCTCGCTGATATCACTGGGCTTGCCCAGCAAAGAGATGGCCTGAGCCTCGCTCATGCCCTGCACCAGATAGCCATCATCCAGCGCTGAACGAATGCGGTACTGGCGCTGACTCTCCTCACGTGCAGCCAGGGCACGCTCCTTCTCACGCGCCAGGCGCTGTGCGGTCGGGTCTTCGCCTGAAGTCTCTTCTATCACGTCAGCGGCGGGCACCACCGTCAGCGAATCATCCAGCGTGACGGGGGTATCGCCCTGCTGGCAAGGCTGCTGCTGCCAGGTGGGCACCCCCGACTGCACACAGCGAAAGATGCTGTTGTTGGCCTTGGCGGCAGGCGGCAGAGAAGGTGTCGCAGGGTCGGCAATCACTTGCGCCCGAGACGCCTGCCCGTCACTCGAAGACGCTGCAGCATTCGGCGACTCCTCCGCCTGAACCGCCGCAAGCGGCATACCACTGACCAGCGTCGCCACCAGCAGTCCCCGCAAGAGCCGGCGCGACATCTGGCGTGAAACGCTGCCACAGGAATCCATCATCAACTTGTCTCTCCGCTTGGTGAGAGCGTGGATCACGCACGGATATCACGCCCAATGAAATGAAATGGCAAAGCCATCATCCTTGCGTCAGCGCTTCCACTGATAGACCTCATCGGCGGTCTGCACATCGTCATGGTGACTGACATCAGAGCGGCTGGGGGTCGAGGCCGCTTCGCCTGATCCATCGCCCGGAGTGTCCAATGGCGGCATGCCTGGCATGGCCAGCCTGTCGTGGCTGTGGCCGTGATCGGGGCGGTGGTCGTGATCAGGCGGCTCGATCTGATCGAGACTGGCTGCGCCGTGATCGGGCGTATCCCAGACGGTGACCACCCGATTGCGCCCTTCGCGCTTGGCACGGTACATGGCCTGATCGGCACGCTGCAGAAGGTCCGGCAGCAGTGATTCCGCGCAAGCGGCCGGTCCGCCCTGGGCCACCCCGATACTGATGGTGACCCGCAGCAGCTGGCCGTTGCTCAGTGTGAAGGCACGACTGTTGATCGAGAGCAGCAAGCGTTCGGCTGCGTGCTGGAGGCCTTCTCTGTCCTCCGTCGGGCACAGGGCCACGAACTCTTCTCCCCCCTGGCGACACAACTGGTCACTGCCGCGCAGGTGGTGACGCAGCCGTTGCGTCAGCTCTATCAGCACCTCATCGCCAATCGCATGCCCTTGCGTATCGTTGATGGCCTTGAAGTGATCGACATCGATCATCAGCACTCCCAGGCCACCACGACTCAGCAGACGCGGCCCCTCTTCCAGCAAGGCAAAACGAGACAGCGCCCCCGTCAACTGGTCATGACGCAAGTCACGACGGTAACGCTTCTCGCGCTGCTCAGCCTCCCACCCGATCTGCACGGCCACCACCGCGATGAAGGTGACGGAAATCACCAGGTTGACGACACTGGCCAGCGACATGAACTCGTAGGAGACGATATAGACCGGGCTGGTGAGATATTGGGCGCCGATATAGAACAGCAGCAGGACACCACTGAACAATAGCCGTTGAATGCGTGACAAGGACGCGATACAGATGAAGAAGATGGCGACGATATGGAAATACTCGAAGCCACCCTCGGCGCCGAACTGGTATTCCCACCATGCCGCCTTGGCTGACATCGGCACTACCAGCAACAGCAACGCGGTATTCATGTACCCCTTGCGGTGGAACATGATGGCCAAGACGTTGAGCAGGACGCCGATGACATTGATCACCACCGGCTGCGGATAAGGCTGCAGGCCCAGCAGAGCGAAGTAGCCCAGCTGACAGCCGAGCGCACTGATATAGATCCACATGAACAACTGATAAAGCACGAGGTGCCGCTCAGCCAGCCCCGCCGGAGCTGGCCACCGCCACTTCATGTTTACCGTGCGCAAGACACCCTGCCGACTTCCCGCTTTGCGACGGCGATCTGCTTTCGCCATGATTCCTTCCTCATTTATGGCACTTCCCTTGTGCCCCCGCTGCACGCTACCTGATGATTTGACCTGCTCAATTCTATCTCACGCTGCTGTACCAAACGTGACAGCCACTTTCATTGCGCACCCTACAAGGCATGCAGCGCAGCCAGGCACATGGCCCGCGATGCACCGCAAGCTGTACTCTTCGACACTAGCAATTCCGCCTGAACGGCGTGACTCACGTAGTAAGGTCGTGAGCGTGAAGCATCAGCAATCTCGAGGATCAGCAGTCGAAGATTCTCACAAAGTGGGCCTTGTGGGTGACTTGCAGAGTAGTTCAGAGAAGATTTAAGCCCTAGATTCAGTCGTGATGATGACCGGGCTGGAAAAAGTCCGTGACCAGTCAATGGTACTCTTGAGCATGGCAATGCTGACATCTCGCCACCAGCCTGCATGACCCGGACCACCTGACACTCGGGCCCTCCTCGACGTCAGAGACAAGAACCGGGCAGACAATCGCCCGCCTTCGTGACACCATCAGCGCCTGGACATGGCAGTAGCCGTCACCCACTTTTCCCCGCCGCTTTTAGAGAAGAGAGACTGTAATGGACGCGACCACTCTGACACGCGACTTCCACCTGTGGCAGCGTTTCTCCAAGCAAGACCGCCTGGAACGTGAACATCGTGCTGCCCGCCGCAAGATCGCAGAAGCTGGCACCATGGCGACGCGCATGATCAAGGCCTATGAAAGCATGGCCGCCAAGGGCGTCTCCGAGAATGCATGCTATCGCACCATCTACAAGCAACGCGATGCGCAGGGTGAGATCATGGTGCGCGAAGGCTGGCTCAAAGTGCGTCGTGTGGTCGCGGAAGGCGGCACCACGCGTCTTCGCGGCACGCTGATGACGACGTTCAGCCTGCTGGATGGCGAGCAGGAACCCGCCGATGCCAGCGTCGAGAAACTCACGCTCGAGGTGTATGACGAAATCGTCGCCGGCACCAAGATGAAGCTGGCCTGCAAGGTGGACCGTTGCGACGCCGATGACCAGACGGACTTCATCACCTTCCTGGATGCCGTACGCGGCGACCTCAAGCAGTGGGTGTGATGCGCCCGGGCGTGTACGCCAGCCCCTGATGAAGGGATAACTCCCTGAATCGGCTCAATGATGCCCACTCGCCTCGTGCAGTGGGCATCATTGCTGTCAGGGGCAAGGAGGCTGCTGACTCATGCCAGTGTCGGCCTGCCGAGCGCAGCCTTTGTTTCCTAAATGGAATCTATCCATTTCCCATCTCGCACAGATTGCAGCAAATATTGACCTCATGGACCGAAAATCCTGTCACTGTTGCGACAGTAGCAACCTGGGGTTACCCATCGTGCAGGAAACTCCTGGCCCTCGCCTGACTCATAGTACGCAGAACATGCTCGTCATCTGATTACAGGAGTCAGTCCATGAATGCCATTGCACCGTCGGCTTACCATACCCTCGACGTCGAAACACTCTCTCATGTCACCTCCGCTCGTCTGCCTTTGCAGCCGATCGGCGATATCACCATGGATAGCCCGGCCAGTGAACTGGTGACGGACTTTGCCGTCACCGCCGGTCGCAGCATTCAGGGCAGCGCCTCCATCGGTCAGGCACTGGCGACCATGAAACAGGCAGGGGTGCGCCTGCTGCTGGTCCACGATCATGATGGCACCTTCACCGGTGTGGTGACCTCGCGTGAGCTGCAGGGTGGCCGAGTCGTGATGCGCGCCATGACCCGCTTCAATGTTCAGCGCGACGAAGTCACTACCGACATGGTGCAGATACCCCGCGCGGAGCTGCAGGGCATTCCTCTCGCCGTGCTCAAGCGCGCCCGCGTCGGGGACCTGGTCGAGACACTGCGTCAGAGCGGCGAATCCCACCTGCTGGTGACCGAGCAGGGCGACGATGGCAAACCCAGCGTGCGCGGTCTGGTCGCCGCCTCCCGTGTCGGCAAGGCCTTGGGGCTCGATCTGGAGCACCCGCCGGAAGCACGCAATTTCGCTGATATCTGCCGGGCCGTGCTGGGCAAGTACGAGTGACCCGACAAGGGTAGGCAGTGTCCTCAGTCATCTGGCTGACAGAGGCGTCATGGAGCCGCGTCCTGACAAGATGGTTTATCCCCAGACTGGTGCTTGATTCGGGAAAAATGCTCACAAACGGCGTATGATGTGGCTATCAGCGCGAGATATCACATGACAGGCAGCATGGAAGCGCCTGTCGGTCAGAGAGATGACTCGGGCTCTGACGGATATACTCAGCCAACGGATGGTGTAGATGAGGACTTCAGCCATGCCATTACGCTCACTGCGTGATCATCTTTTCAAGCAGCGCCACGTCGAGGTGCTCGTCATCAAACAGATTGATGGCGAGCTCGTGCATGTGTGTGGTGCCGGCATCGTGGAAGGCAACGGCAGCGTCAGTCACAAGCGGCGTGAGCTGCAGCGTGACAACCATGCCTTCCCGGTGCGCATGCATGATGGCAATCAGGTACTTCAGCCGGATGACTTCAATCGTCTGGTGCTGCTGGAGGAAGTGACTCTGCACCCCCTTGGCTGCCAGCCGAAGGAAGCCATCTCGCTGGAGGTGGCTGGCCATCGCTATCGTGTCGCGCATACCCCCATGCGCTGCTGGCACTTCCGCGGCCACCTCGTGCTGGAGCGCACGCCCCGGGGCATGCTGCTGAGCACCGAGGACATGACCCTGATTCGCGCCAAGGCGAGTCGCCAACCAGTCTCCAATACGGCACGCGCCAATGCCGAGCGCCTGCAGAAGACGCCCGCATGGCGCAATGTCGCTCCACGCGGTCATGACGTGCATGCCGACGGCGCCACGACGCGTCAACGCGCGGCAGCACGCAGGATCGACAGCCCGACACGCGAGCTGGAGCTTGAGCCCAAGTACTGAGGCACAGGAGCGGCGCATCGCGACGGGGACATTGAGCCAAGACAGATGTATTGAGACAGAACGCTCGGCAATTGCCGAGCGTTCTGCTGTCCAGGGCCCGGTTCGAGGAAGAACGGCTCGCGGCAAGACAGCTTGAGCATATGCCGGTATTCTCACAGACCTGTCCTCTCGTTCAGGTTTCCTCATGCGCCGAATGCCAGCATCCCTATTCCTGCTCATCCTGATTCTGGTCGCCCTGAACCTGCGTCCGGCGCTGTCATCTCTGGCACCCCTGCTGGATCGCATCACCCAAGACCTGGGCCTGAGCACGCTGGCAGCGGGCCTTCTCACCACACTGCCCGTCGTCTGCCTGGGACTATTCGCCCCACTGGCGCCGCGCCTGGCCCGCCGCCTGGGGGTAGAGCGCACCCTCAGCCTTGCCCTGGTCACTCTCGGCATCGCCCTGTGGTTGCGGGCCAGTGACATGGCGCTGCTGCTCTATCTCGGCACCCTGTTATGTGGTGGCAGCATCGGTGTCGCCGGCACCCTGCTGCCCGCCATCGTCAAGCGTGAGCATCCTGAGCGAGCCGACCTGTTCACTGGCGTGTACACCATGGCGCTATGTCTTGGTGCGGCGCTGGCCGCGGGACTCAGCGTGCCACTGGCCAATCTTCTCGACAACTGGCAAGCCTCATTGGCCTGCTGGGCGCTGCTTGTGGTGATCGCGCTTCCCGCCTGGCGCCTGAGCATGCCCCACCCGTGGCCAGAGAAGATGACCAGCCATCAGCAGGCCACCCCCCGCCTGTGGCACCTGCCGCTGGCCCGCCAGGTCACCTTCTTCATGGGCTGCCAGTCTTCCCTGGCCTATATCGTCTTTGGCTGGCTGCCTTTCCTGCTCCAGCAGCGCGGCCTGAGCGATATCGAATCCGGCTGGCTGATGGCCGCCTCGGTAATGGCACAGGTGCTCACCGCCCTGTTGGCCCCCGTGATCGGCCGCATGGGGCGCGACCAGCGCCCCGCCATCCTGCTGCTGCTGTCCTGTACCGCCATAGGCCTGCTGGGACTGATGATCGGGCCGCTGTCCCTGCGCTGGCTGTTCGCCGTGCTGCTCGGTTTCGGCCAGGGGGGCAGCTTCTCGATGGCATTGACGCTGCTGGTGCTGCGCACCTCCGATGCACGTCTGGCGGGCGCCCTCTCCGGCATGGCACAAGGCACCGGCTACATGCTGGCCGCCCTCGGGCCACTCGCCGTCGGCATTCTGCTGGAAATCACGGCCGACCTGCACGTGATCGCGTCGCTGTTCGCGCTGATCCTGCTGAGCGCCGCCATGCTTGGCTTCCAGGTCGGCAGGCGTCGCCGTATCTGCCTGCGCGAGGATGGCAGCACCGAAGTGGTCGATGGCTGACATCTTCTCCCCTCAAGGGGTGAGGCAAGGCCCCACCAAGGCATCAATATTATCTGTCAGCCATGCCTGGATGATAGATTTTATCGATGCTACTTGTCGTTGAAATTTATATATTCCGAATGTCTCATTTGGATTCCTCTGGTGTCGCTCTACCCTCTGAGTTCTCGTTGTAAAGCAACGAACATTGCGCCCTGCCATGTTCGAACGGCACTGCCATGTTCGAACTGCTCGACCATGGTCAACCAGCCAGACAATGTTCGACCTGATTCGCAACGAGACCCTCATAACAACAATCTCACACCCAGAGGCACATGCTCATGTCCTTCGAAAGGATTCGATTGTCCTCCCCCTGCTCGGGAGACACCTCATGCTGTCATTGATCGGCGTAGCCATCATCGTCATCGGCCTGGCACTGCGCCTCAATGCGCTGCTGGTGGTGCTGGTGGCAGGTTTCTCCTCCGGCCTGGTGGCCGGCATGTCACCCACTGAAATTCTCGCCGCGCTCGGTCAGGCCTTTACCGACAACCGCGCCGTCTCGCTGTTCATCATCACCCTGCCGGTGATCGGGCTGCTCGAACGCAATGGACTGCGCGATCAGGCCGAACATCTGGTCCAGAAACTGCGGGCCGCCAGCGCCGGGCGCATCTCCTTCAGCTACCTGGTGCTGCGCAAGGCGACCAATGCCTTCGGCCTGCAGCTCGGTGGCCACCCGGCGATGATCCGGCCGCTGGTCGCCCCGATGTCAGTCGGCGCCGCCGAACGTGATCTCCCCGAAGAGGCGCTGAGCTCGCCACGCTTCAAGGCCCTGAGCCAACGCATCCGCGTTCTGAATGCCGTCAGCGAGAACTTCGGCAACTTCTTCAGCCAGCTGATCTTCGTGGCTTCCGGCGGGTTGTTGCTGATCAAGAGCGTGCTCGACAAGAGTGGCGCCAGCGTCAGCCTGGCCGACATGGCGCTGTATGCCATTCCCACCGCGCTGGTGTCACTGGTGGTGGTATTCGTGCTCTGCCGCCGGCTGGACGCGCGCATTCGCCGTGAACAACAGCTGTTGCGCGAGGAATACCCCCAGCCCTCCGGCCAGGCCAACGCGACACCGGGCAAGGACACCTTCACCACTTCTGCGACGGAGAGCCACTCATGAACGGTATCGACGCTCTCTACCTGATTACCGGCTTCGCCATCATGGCCTTTGCCGTCCTGACGCTCACCGATCGTGATCACCCGCGCAGACTCGGCACCAGCGCCTTCTGGATGATCTTCGGCATCAGCCTGGCATTTGGTCAGTGGCTGCCCGATGTCGTGGTCGGTCTTGCCATGCTGGCGCTGGCGCTGCTGGCCGCCACCGGCCAGCTCGGCTTCGGCAACTACGGCCAGTTGAGCGATGAGGCGCGTCAGGCGCGCCGCAAGCGTCTGGGGTCGCGCCTGTTCATCCCCGCACTGGTGATTCCGGTCGGCACCTTCCTTTACACCCTCACGACAGGTCAGAGTGCGCTGGTCGGCCTGGGCGTCGCGACGGTACTGGCCTTTGCCGTGGCGCTGCTGCTGCTGCGCGAGAGCCCGGCGACCGGCATGCAGGAAGGTCGCCGTCTGGCCGATGCCATCGGCTGGGCCGCCATCCTGCCGCAATTCCTGGCCGCCCTTGGCTTGCTGTTCGATCAGGCCGGCGTCGGCCAGACCATCGCCGGGCTGGTCTCGAGCGTGGTGCCGGATACCAGCCTGATCGCCTGCGTGATTGCCTACTGCGTCGGCATGGCCGTGTTCACCATGCTGATGGGCAACGGCTTCGCGGCCTTTGCGGTCATCACCTCCGGCATCGGCTATCCGCTGGTCATCGCGCTGCATGGCGGCAACCCGGCCATCGTCGGCGTGCTGGGCATGCTGTCCGGCTACTGCGGCACGCTGATGACGCCGATGGCCGCCAACTTCAACATCGTACCGGCGGCCCTGCTGGAACTGGATGACCGCTACCACATCATTCGCGCACAGATACTGCCTGCGCTGGTCATGCTGGCCGCCAACATCAGCCTGATGCTGCTGCTGGCCTTCTGATCTCCCACTCTTACCCGCGCATCGATCACCGCCAGCAGTGACCCGCGGTGATCGATGCCAGCCAAGGAATTTCATCATGCGTCGTCTGCTACTCTGCGGCTTCGAGCCCTTCGGCACGGATAGCGTCAATCCCGCCCTCAAGATCATCGAACAACTGGACGGCCAGACACTGGCCATGCACGACCAGCCCGATGAGCGCTTCGAGATCATCACCTGCCGGGTGCCGGTGACACGCTACGCCGCGATTGACAGCGTCATCGAGGCCATCGGCCAGCACGCCCCTGACACCGTGATCATGCTCGGTCAGGCCAGCGGTCGCAGCGCCATCACGCCGGAGCGGGTCGCCATCAACCTGGATGACTATCGCATCAAGGACAACGGCGGCCACCAGCCGGTGGATGAGCCCATCGAGGCCGACGGTCCGGATGGCTGTTTCACCACCCTGCCGATCAAGGCGATGGTCAACGACCTCCAGGCGGCAGGCCTTCCCGCCAGCGTCTCCTACACGGCAGGCACCTTCGTCTGCAACCACCTGTTCTATGGGGTGCAGCGTCATCTGGCGGATAGCCCCATCCGCTCCGGCTTCGTGCATATCCCGGCGCTGCCCGAGCAGAGTGTCGATGGCCGCCTGCCGACCATGAGTCTTGAAAGCATGCTCGAAGGCGTACGGGTGATGTGCATCAGCGCCATGTCCCATCACAAGGATGCGCGTATCGGCGGTGGCAATATCAGCTGAGCGCCCCCATCGCGTCGCGGCTGAACGCCCGACTCCGACAGCTCCCCTGCAAGCCGGCATGCGTTACAATGCCGGCTTTCCCATTTCTGGCAGGTGGACACGATGACTCCCGAGACGCACATCCTGGTGCTGTATACCGGCGGCACGCTGGGCATGGTGGAAAGTGAACAAGGACTGGTACCTGCCGGTGACTTCGATTCACGTCTGCGCGCAGCACTGGAACAACTGCCCCCCAGCCGTCGTGGCCGTCTGCCCGCCTTCACCCTGCGCGAGTTTCCGCAGCTGATCGACTCCTCCTCCGCGACACCGGCGGACTGGCACACCATCGCCAGCCAGATCGCGGACGCCTACGACAGCTTCGATGGCTTCGTCGTCCTGCAGGGCACCGACACCCTGGCCTGGACGGCCTCCAGCCTCGCCTTCCAGCTCAAGGGCACCGCACGCCCGGTGATCGTCAGTGGCGCACAGTTGCCGCTGGAGGCCGAGCACAGTGACGCGCTGGGCAATGTCGAGCTGGCACTCACCGCCGCCGCCCAGCCGACCCTCAATGAAGTCGTGGTCGCCTTCGGCGGACAGTTGCTGCGTGGCGTGTGCACCCGCAAGTGGTACACCCAGGACCACCGCGGCTTCACCACGCCCAATGCGCCGCTGCTGGGTGAATGGGTCGATGACCGCGTCGTGCTCTACCCCGGCCGCCTGATGGATGACCAAGGCCCCGCTTTCGAGCTGCCCGACTATGCTCGCCTCGGCAAGGACAGCATCATTCGCCTGCCGCTCTACCCCGGCATCAGCGCCGAGAGCGTGCGTGTGCAGTTGATGCGCCCCGAGGTCAAGGGCGCCGTGCTGGAGCTGTGGGGCAGCGGCAATCTGCCGGAAGACGGCGAGCTTCTGGGGGTATTGGCCGATGTGCGTGGCGAAGGCAAGCTGCTGGCCGGTATCAGCCAATGTCCGCACGGGCCGGTCACTATCGGCCACTATGCGGCCGGCGCAGGCCTGGCCACTGTCGGCGTGCTGTCAGGCGACGACATGACGCTGGAAGCGGCCTTCACCAAACTGCTGCATCTGGTGGCGCTCGATCAGGATGAGGACTGGCAGCGGGAACGCTTCCTGATGCCCTTGGTAGGCGAGCGCGCCAGCGGCCTGCTGTGAGTCCTGGCGACCCCGCGCGTCGCTGAACTCTTGTCGCTGAGCGCTGAACTCTTGTCACTGATCAGGGCGCAAACCAGCCTTCAGCGTTGACTGATAGATAACAGAAAGCCCCCGTCAGGCGTACCTGACGGGGGCTTTCTGTTTGCGCTGATAGGCCTTGGCTAATCCTTCATGCCAAGGCGCTAATCGGCAGAGCCAGTCGGATCAACCGGTGTTGCGCAGACCGGCGGAGATACCGGCCATGGTCACCATCAGCGCGCGTGACAGCTCGGCGGAGATGGCACCATCGGCGTCGCGGTTACGCTGCAGCAGCTCGGCCTGCAGACCATGCAGCGGGTCGATGTAAGGGTTGCGCACATCGATGGCCTGACGGATCAGCGGCATATGCTCAAGCAGTGCCTGTTGATCGCGGATCTCCAGCACCACCTTCTCCAGGCGCTCGAGACGATCACGCAGCGATTGCCCCAGCGCCTTCAGGGCCGGCTCATCGACCAGGCGCTGCTCGTAGTAGGCCGCCGTCGAGAGGTCGGCCTTGGAGAGCAGCATTTCGAGCATGTCGACGTAGGTGGAGAAGAACGGCCAGTCGTTCATCATCTCGCGCAGCACTTCCAGGCCGCCCTCTTCCTGCATGCGCGTGGCGAAGGCCTCGCCACTGCCGAGCCAGGCGGGCAGCATCAGACGAATCTGGGTCCAGGCGAAGATCCACGGGATCGCGCGCAGCGTCTCGACGCCACCATCCTGACGACGCTTGGCGGGGCGTGAGCCCAGCGGCAGGCGTGCCAGTGCGGTTTCCGGTGTTACCGAGCGGAAGTACGGCACGAAGTTCGGGTCTTCACGCACCACGCCCACATAGGCCTTGTGCGCGATACCGGCCAGGCGATCCATCTCGTCACGCCATTGCTGCTTGGGCGCCGGCGGCGGCAGCATGCTGGCTTCCAGCACCGCGCAGACATAGATCTCCATCGAGCGGCTGGCGATGTCCGGCAGACCGAACTTGAAGCGAATCATCTCGCCCTGCTCGGTGACACGCAGCGAGCCGGTCACCGAGCCCGGCGGCTGGGACAGGATCGCCGCATGCGCCGGGCCGCCGCCACGACCGACCGTACCACCACGGCCGTGGAACAGGGTCAGTTCGACACCGTGACGCTTGGTGACTTCCACCAGCGTTTCCTGAGCACGGTACTGTGCCCAGGCAGCCGCCAGCTGGCCGGCGTCCTTGGCGGAGTCGGAGTAACCGATCATCACTTCCTGACGGTCGCCGGCCTGCTCGCGATAGATCGGCATGCCCAGCAGCGTGTCGATGACGGGGCCTGAGCGGTCCAGATCATCCAGCGTCTCGAACAGCGGCGCGATCGGCAGGCGCACATCACCGCCGATCTCCTTCATCAACAGTGCCACCGCCAGCACATCGGAGGCCTGACCGGCCATCGAGATGATGTAGGTGCCCAGTGCCTCGCGATGCTCGCGCGCGATGACCTTGAAGGTATCCAGCACCTCGCGCGTGTCGGTGGAGCATTCCCAATGGCGCGGGATCAGCGGGCGACGGCCAGCCAACTCCTTGGTGAGGAAGTCACAGCGCTGCTGCTCGTCCCACTCGAAATAACTGCCCAGTCCCAGCGTCTGACTCAGTTCGTCGAAGACCTGCGCGTGACGCGTACTTTCCTGGCGGATATCGAGCTTGGTCAGGGTGACACCGAAACAGGCCACGCGGCGCAGGGTGTCGAGCAGTGCGCCGTTGGCGATGGTGTCCAGCCCCACATCGCACAGCGAGCGGTAGCAGGCCAGCAGCGGCGTATACAGCTGCTCACGGGTCTCGATGATATCGACACCTTCATGGCGCTTGCCGTCCAGACCCGCCTTGGCCCAGTCACGCGTGCTTTCCATGCGCAGGATCAGGCGGCGCAAGATCTCGCGATAGGGTTCAGCCACATCGCCGGCCTCGGCACGCAGGGCGGCCGTGCACTTCCACATCGACAGCTCCGACTTGAGCTGTTCGAGGTCGCGAAGGTAAAGGTCCGCTGCCATCCAACGTCCCAGCAGCAGCACGGTCCGCGTCACGCTGGCGGTTACATTGGGGTTGCCGTCGCGGTCACCGCCCATCCAGGAAGCGAAGCAGATCGGCGCGGCGTCCAGCGGCAGACGCTCGCCGGCGGCGTCCAGCGTCATCTCGTCAAGCTGACGGTGGAAGTCCGGTACCGCTTGCCACAGCGAGTTCTCGATGGTGGCAAAGCCCCACTTGGCCTCATCCACCGGCGTCGGACGCTCGTGGCGGATCTCGTCGGTGTGCCAGGCCTGGCTTATCAGCTCGGTCAGACGTGCACGCGCGAGGGTCGCCTGTTCCGGGCGATCACAGGCGCCTTCCATCTGGGTCAGACAGCCCTCGATGGCATCGTATTTCTGGATCAGGGTGCGGCGGATGACTTCCGTCGGGTGCGCCGTCAGCACCAGCTCGACACGCATCGCCGAGAGCTCCTCGACGATCTTCTGCGCACTGAAGCCACGCTCGCGAATGCGCGTGATCAGCTCGCCGAGGTCCGGCTGGCTGCCGGGACGATAGTCCTCGACGCGCTTGAAGCGGCCACGGTAGTGCTGCTCGGCGATGTTGGAAAGATTCAGAAACTGGTTGAACGCCCGGGTGACCGGCAGCAGATCACCATCCGGCAGATCACGAAGATAGTCGATCAGCTCATGACGGGCGGCCTGATCGCCCTGCTGGCCCTGTTTGGCCAGGGCGCGGATGCGCTCGATGCGTGCGACGAAGTCATCGCCGAGGTCGGCCGCGATGGTCTGGCCGAGGTTGTCACCGAGAATACGCACGTTATCGCGCAACGATTCATGCAAGTCGTGACTCATGAAACCCTCCTTGGGAGTGACGGTGCTGCCGCGGTCATCTTCCCCTGTCACCAGGGGCACACAGTCAGATAGCTGACAACAGATTCCCTCATTGCGCAAAGACACCTGATGACAACCGACTGAGGGAAGACACCGGTCTGGCGCTGGTGAAGACACTGGCGCGAAACGGAAAGACCCGCGGCGCAGCAGACCGGAAAGCAGGACAAGACTCGCGTCCTGATCGCTTCCCCTCAGCATACGACCGCGGGCCTCGGCTCCACAATCCGACTATCGCGTAAACTTACTACATTTTTCCAAATGCCCTTTTCCAGATACGCTGCGACGACGCTCCCTCACCGAACCAGCGGCGTCACCGGACGTGCTGCTGACGTCGCACCCTCGCCCTGTCGCGCCTGCTCAGCCGCACGCTCCCGGCGATTGGCCTCGTCCCAGTGCGCATCCATCTCGGCAAGCGAGGCCTCATCCAGCGTGCGCCCTTGCCCTGCGATCGCGGCTTCCACATGGCGGAAGCGTGATTCGAAGCGCGCATTGGTGGCGCGCAGCATCTGCTCCGGGTCCGCCTTGAGGGTACGCGCGAGATTGACCACCGCGAACAGCAGGTCACCGACCTCCTCGCGCGCATGGGCCGTATCACCCTCGGCCAGAGCTTCCTCGACTTCGCCGAGCTCCTCACGAATCTTGGCCAGCACGCCACTCGTGTCCGTCCAGTCAAAGCCCGAACGCGCGGCCTTCTTCGAGAGCTTGGCCGCCCGCGTCAGCGCCGGCAGGCCAAGTGGCACGCCATCCAGCACGCTGTCGCCGGCAGTCGGGCTGGATGGCGCGTCAGCGGACTCCTGCTGCTTGAGCGACTCCCACTGGGCGTTGAGCGAGCCTTCGTCGACCTCATGAGTGGCGATGCCCTCACGGCGCGACGCGAGGGTGCCATCCGGGAAGACATGCGGATGGCGGTGCAGCATCTTCTCGGTCAGCACATGGATCACGTCGTGGAAATCGAAGCGTTGCTGCTCACTGGCGATCTGGGCGTAGAAGACACCCTGAAACAGCAAGTCACCCAGCTCCGCCGGCAGCTCCTCGAGCACACTGGCATCGGCCGCGGCGCGCTCGATGACATCGGCGACCTCATAGGCCTCCTCCAGGGTGTGCGGCACCAGGCTCGCGTAATCCTGGCGGCTGTCCCAGGGGCAGCCGTACTGCGGGTCACGCAGCACGGCCATCAGGGTCAGCAGGTCATCGAGGGTGTAGCGCGTATCGACTGGCGTGGCCGTCTCTTCGCCAGGTTCCCGACTTTCACCAGACTCCAGCCTCATGCCTTGTCGCCCCCGACCCGCAGGCGCTTGACGTCGATGATGTTGGGCAGCTGCTGGATGCGGGCGAACACGCGCCCCAGCACGTCGAGATTCTCGACTTCCAGCGTGATCTTGAGCGTGGCGATGTTGTCGAGCTGATCGGTGCGCGTATTCACCGACAGCACATTGACCTTGTCGCCGCTCAGCACGTTGGTGACATCACGCAGCAGACCGGAGCGGTCCCAGGCCTGGATCTCGATATCGACCGGATACTGATTGCGCGAACGCTGACCCCAGTCGACATCGACGATGCGACGCGGCTCGTCCGAGCGCAGCTGGATCAGGTTCGGGCAGTCCTGACGGTGCACGGTCACGCCGCGCCCCTGGGTGATGAAACCGGCGATCTGATCGCCCGGCACCGGGTGACAGCAGTTGGCCATGGTGGTCTTCAGATTGCCGACCCCCAGCACCATGACGGCGTCAGGCTTTTCCTTGCCCTGCGGCTTGCGCTGGCGCAGCAGACGCTCGAGCTGCTCCTGATCATCGGTGTCGCCGAACAGCTGCTGGGCCTGATGCAGTACCTGGCCGACGCGCAGATCGCCCGCACCGATAGCGGCGTACATGTCATCACGCGTCGGGTAATTGACGGCGTTGGCCAGCTTGTCGCGGTCGAGATTCTCCAGCGCCAGCCGCGAGAATTCCTTCTCGAGCAGCGCCTTGCCCTCATCGACGTTCTGGTCGCGTGCCTGCAGCTTGAACCAGGTCTGGATCTTGGCGCGGGCCCGCGAGGTGCGTACATAGCCCAGATTCGGGTTGAGCCAGTCGCGGCTCGGGCCACCCTTGGTGGCGGTCAGGATCTCGACCTGCTGGCCGGTCTTGAGCTTGTAAGTCAGCGGCACGATACGCCCGTCGACCTTGGCACCCCGGCAGCGATGGCCGACCTCGGTGTGCACGCGGTAGGCGAAGTCGATCGGCGTGGCGATCTTGGGCAGGTCGATGACATGCCCCTCCGGCGTGAAGACGTAGATGCGGTCCGGCGCGACATCGGAGCTCAGCCCCTGACGGATCGCCTCCTGGCCGCCGTTCTCGCCGACTTCGTCCTGCCATTCGAGCACCTGACGCAACCAGGCGATCTTGTCCTCGTAGCTGCGACTCTTGTGACCGACATCGTGGCCCTTGTAACGCCAGTGGGCACACACGCCCAGCTCCGCCTCCTCGTGCATGTCGAAGGTACGGATCTGGATCTCGATGACCTTGTTGCTCGGCCCCACCACCGCAGTGTGCAGTGACTGGTAGCCATTCTTCTTGGGGTTGGCGATGTAGTCGTCAAACTCATGCGGCACGTGGTGCCAGCGCGAGTGGACGATCCCCAGCGCCGTGTAGCAATCGCTGACGGTGCCGACCAGAATCCGTACCGCGCGTACGTCATACACCTGGGAGAAGGCGATGCGCTTGATCTTCATCTTCCGCCAGATGGAGTAGATGTGCTTGGCGCGGCCCGCGACATCGAAGTGCTTGATGCCCTGCTCGCTCATCAGAGTGCGCATCTCGACCAGCAGGTCGGCGATATAGTGCTCACGCTCCAGACGCTTCTCGGACAGCTGCTTGGCGATGGTCTTGTATTCATCCTCCTCGCGGTAGCGGAAGGACAGGTCCTCCAGCTCCCACTTGAGCTGACCGATGCCCAGGCGGTGCGCCAGCGGCCCGTAGATATCGAAGACTTCGCTGGCCACGCGCATGCGCTTCTCGCGCGGGGCATCCTTGACGTGACGCAGGGCGACGGTACGTTCGGCGATCTTGATCAGCGCGATGCGCACGTCATCGATCATCGACACCAGCATCTTGCGCAGGTTGTCCTGCTGGTCATGCTGCGCCATGCCATGACTCGGCGCCTGCAGCTGACTGATGGCGGCCATGTTGAGCACGCCATCGATCAGGCGGGCCACTTCCTTGCCGAAATGCTTCTCGATGGCCTCAAGCCCCAGATGCCCTTCACGTACCGCGCGATAGAGCACGGCCGCGACCAGCGCCGGTTGGTCGAGCTTGAGTTCCGACAGGATGTCGGCCATCTCGAGACTGAAACGGAAACTGCGCAGCGGCTCGCGCCACGGCTTGTCACCGCGGGCGTCCGCCTCGCGCGCCACCTTGAGCGCCACTTCACAGGCCTGCACCATGACCTCGGCATTCACCGACGGGACTTCCTCGCGCAGTCGCGCGACCCACACCGGGATGTCCACACCACCGCTATCGGTCAGCGGCTGATCTTCGCGCACCTTGACCATGACCCTATGTCCTTGAATATCTTGCCATCTTGATGACAGTGCCCGAGGGCACCGCCTCAGTCTTCCGCCCGCTCCAGCAGCAACATCGATTCCAGATGTGCCGTGTGAACGAACATGTCCGCCATCAGGGCACGCGTGACGCGATAACCGGCGTTCTGCAACAGCCGTGCATCACGCATCAACGTGGTCGGGTCACAGGCGATGTACAGCACACGCTGCGGCACTCGGCTGACCCTCCCAGCATGCAGATCACGTGCCAGCTCCTCGCAGAGAGGCTGAGCGCCATCACGCGGTGGGTCTAGTACCAGAAGGTCGATACCCTCAAGTGACGGCAGGGCCTTGCTCAGGTCCGCTCGACGTGCACTCACCTGCGCCAGTCCGTTGGCTTCGGCATTGACCATCAGCTGATCGACCATGCCCTGACTGCCCTCGATGCCCGTCACCTCACTGGCGCCGGCCGCGGCAGCCGCCAGGGTCAGGTTGCCGACACCGGCGTAGAGGTCCATCACCTTGAGGCCACTGACGTCGCCCAGCCATTCGAAGGCGGTGTCGATCAGACGCTGATTGAGTGCCGCATTGACCTGCACGAAGTCGCCCGGCGAGAAGGCAAGACGCAACGTCGTTGCGCCGATATTCAGCGAATACGCGGCGTTCGGCGTACCCGACAGCCACTCCAGCTCCACCGGATCACGTCCGACCCGCCAGCCGACCACCAGGCCGTGCTGCTCGGCGAAGGCCTGCCAGCGCTGCGCATCACGCGGCACCGCCTTGAGCTGGCGTACCACCACGATGACCTGCCCTTCGGCAGCGGTCAGCTCCAGATGGCCCAGACGCTTGGGCGCCTCGAGGCTTTCGATCAGCTCACGCAGCGGCGCGAGCAGGCGGTCCAGCTCCGGTACCAGCACGCTGCAGGTGGTGATATCGACCAGCTGGTTGCTGCCGCGTCCCCGGTAGCCGAACTGCAATTCACCGGCATCGGTCACGCGTACGCCGATGCGTGCGCGGCGGCGATAACGGCTTTCATCATCGCCCAGCGGCTGAATCTCGGGCAGCGTCACGCCATTGCGTGTCGCATGTTCGCCCAGCACCTGCACCTTATGGGTGCGTTGGGCATCCAGCGCCATATGCTGCAGGTCACAGCCGCCACAGCTGCCGAAATAGGCACAGGGCGGCGTCACGCGACTGTCAGCCGCATTGTCACGTGCACGCACATGCGCCTCATTGAAGCGCTTGTGGGTACGGTGGATGGCCAGCGTCACGCGCTCGCCGGGCAGGGCCTGATCGATGAACTGGGTCTTGCCGCTCTCGTCATGGGCGATGCCGCGCCCATCATGGGCCAGGCGGTCGACCGTCAGCCACTGGCTGTCGGCGTCGCTGGCATTGCGGGTGCCACGACTGGCCACTTCCTTCTCGCGACGGGTCGGCTTGCGTGCCGGTCGCTTCTGTCCGAGCAGCGCCATCAGGAACACTCCCCTGCGACGGCTTCATTGTGGGGCGTGTCCTGCTGAGTCATGTCGTCGTCCTGGGTATAGAGGCCTGTCGAGAGATAGCGGTCTCCCCGGTCACAGACGATGAACACGATGACCGCATTCTCGACCTGCTCGGCGAGCTTGAGCGCGCCCGCCAGCGCACCGCCGGAGGAGACACCGGCCAGAATGCCTTCTTCGCGCGCCAGACGGCGCATGCAGACTTCGGCTTCGTGCTGACCGATATCCAGCGTGCGGTCGATGCGTGAGGCATCGAAGATCCGCGGCAGATACTCGGCAGGCCAGCGGCGGATACCCGCGATGCTGGCGCCTTCGGCAGGTTGCAGGCCGACGATCTCGATGGCCGGATTCTGCTCCTTCAGATAGCGCGAGGTGCCCATGATGGTGCCGGTGGTGCCCATCGAGGACACGAAGTGCGTGATGCGTCCGTGGGTCTGCTGCCAGAGTTCCGGCCCGGTGGTGCGGTAATGCGACAGCGGATTGTCCTGATTGGCGAACTGATCCAGCGCCTTGCCCTCGCCACGCGCGATCATCCCCTCGGCCAGGTCCCGCGCGTGCTCCATGCCATCGGCTTCGATCAGCGTGGCCCCGTAGGCGCCCATCGCCTGCTTGCGCTCGCTGGAGGCACTGGCCGGCATCACCAGCACCATGCGGTAGCCCTTGATGGCCGCCGTCATGGCCAACGCGATGCCGGTATTGCCGGAAGTCGCTTCGATCAGGGTGTCGCCGGGAGAGATCTCGCCGCGCGCTTCCGCCTCCTGGAACATGGAAAGCGCCGGACGATCCTTGACCGAACCGGCGGGGTTGTGACCCTCCAGCTTGGCCAGCAGCACATTGTTGCGGCCCGCGGTGATGCGCGTCAGGCGCACCAGCGGCGTGTTGCCGACGACATCTGCAAGACTGGGATAATCGGACGCGCCAGGGGTGGCGTCACCGGGGGTTTCGCTGAGATGAGACATGAGAGGCAGACTCCAGAGACGCCGCGCCCGGACAGCCGAATGACAGCGGTCAGGCGCTGGCATCGGGACCAAGGACGAACGGGGGGCCGCGTCGGGGTGTAGATGATGCGCGCAGTATATCGCTCCCGCCCAGCCCTGTCAGGGCGCTCGCCATCGCTTCGCTCAAGAGCGCGAGGTATGCTTGCCGCTGATGCTCGTTCGCCCTTTGACGATGGATTGCCATGCTGCTTCGTACCCGATTCCAGCTTGCCCTCTTGCTGCTGCCCCTCGCCACCAGCCTGATGTTCAGCCTGTATGCGGTGGACCGCGAGATCAGCGGTGAGCGCCTGGCCATGATGGAGCGCCTGCAGGCCAGCATGCAGGCCATCATGCCGGGCATGGCCAACGCCGCCCTCGCCGCTGACGACCAGCGCCTGCACGAGCAGGCCCAGATGCTGATCGACCAGCGCGACGTGCGCGCCCTGACGCTGCGCACCGCCAACGGCGGCGCCCTGTTGCATCTCGGCCCCAGCCAGCGCCCGGAAACCAGCACGCTGGTCGAGAGTCAGGCCTACCCCTCGGACCCGGACTCGCTGGTGATGGTGATGCCGGTCATCGACCCGTGGCGCGAGACGCAGCGCGGCGAGCAGATGTCGTGGCTGGTACTGGAAGCCTCCGACACCCGCCTGGTGCTGCATCGCTACCAGCTGCTGGTCGGCTACGGGCTGGCCAATCTGGTCTTCGGGCTGGCGCTGCTGCTGCTGGCCTTCCATGGCTCGCGCCGCATGCTGCAGCCGCTGCATGAGCTGGGCGAGGCCCTCACTTGTCTGGCGCGCGGCGAGACACACCGCCAGCTGCCGGTGGCAGGCAATGACGACCTCAGCGAGCTGGCCGATAACTACAACCGCAGCGTCGAGCAGCTCAAGCGCGCCCGCGAGGACATGCAGGACCAGATCGAACAGACCACCCAGGACCTGCACGAATCGATGGAAACCGTCGAGATCAAGAACATCGAGCTCGACATGGCGCGCCGCAAGGCGCTGGAAGCCAACCGCATCAAGTCGGAATTCCTGGCCAACATGAGCCATGAGATCCGCACGCCGCTCAACGGCATCATCGGCTTCAGCAACCTGCTGGGGCGCAGCGATCTGGACAACCGCCAGCGCGACTGGCTGGGCCACATGCAGAATGCCTCCTCGAGCCTGATGTCATTGATCAATGACATTCTCGACTTCTCCAAGATCGAAGCCGGCAAGCTCGAGCTCGAGAAGGTGCAGATGGACATCGAGCCGCTGATCGAGGAAGTGCTCGCCATGCATGCCCCGGAGGCCCATCGCAAGCATCTGCATCTGCTCGGGCTTGTCTATGACGACGTGCCGCAGCGCTTCGAGGGCGACCCGCTGCGCATCAAGCAGGTGGTGACGAATCTGGTCGCCAATGCCGTCAAGTTCACCGAGCGCGGTGAAGTCATCGTGCGCGTGATGGTGGATGACCTCTCCGGCAGCAACACCCGCCTCAAGATCGCGGTGGCAGACACCGGCATCGGCATGGACAGCGCCCAGCGCAATCGCCTGTTCCAGGCCTTCTCGCAGGGAGACCCGTCACGGGCACGCCAGTTCGGCGGCACCGGCCTGGGGCTGATGATCTCCAAGCGACTGGTCGAGCAGATGGGCGGCGAGATCCAGGTCGACAGCCTGCCCGGCCACGGCTCCACCTTCCTGTTCAGCGTGCCGGTGGCGGTAAGCAGCATCGAGGAGCGCCCGCGCGAAGTCGTGTTCGATCATCAACGCATCTGCCTGATCGAGCCGCACTCGGCCACCCGTCGCGCCCTGAGTTACCTGCTGACCCGCTGGTCACTGACGCTGGTCGGTATCGAAGAGCAGCCGGACCTGGTGGTGGTCGCGCTGGAGAGCCGCGACCTCAAGCGGCTGGATGAATGGGGCGCGCGCCTCAAGCATCTGCCGTGTCGCGTGCTGGGCCTGCTGAACGCGCCCCTGCCCGCTGATGCCGAGAACCTGCAGCAGTACGGCATCGACGAAGTGGTCAGCAAGCCGGTCACACGCCTGCAGATGCGTCACAAGCTGGCCAATCTGCTGCATTCACCTCACCGCGACCCGACTCAGGCACCGCGCAGCGCCTCCTTCACCTCGTTCGAGCCGGCCACACGCGAGCAGGACGCAAGCACGGCGCCAGCCGCCAAGCCGACCGCCACGCCTGATGCGAGCGCCAAGCCAGCCAGCACCCCTGCCGCGAGCACCACGCCTGCCAAAACGCCACCGGCCGGCCCGCGGCCTGAGCTCACCGCCCAGCCTGCGAGTCAGGAAACGCCTGCGCAGCCTCGCAAGTGCGTGATGGTGGTCGACGACAACCCCTCCAACCGCCTGTTGGCCGAGGAGCTGTTGACCGACATGGGGCTGGACACCCTGGCCGCCCAGAGTGGCGAAGAGGCGCTGGCCTTGGCTCAGGAGCAGGTCGTGGATGCCGTCCTGATGGATATCCAGATGCCGGGCATGAACGGGCTGGAAGCTACCAAGGCGCTGCGTCATCAGCATCGCGAGGGCAACCGCCACCTGCCGGTGATCGCCCTCACCGCCCATGCACTGGCGCATGAACGGCGAGAGCTGTTGGCGGAAGGCATGGATGATTACCTGATCAAGCCCATCGACGAGGGCCTGCTGGCCAACCTGCTCAGCCGTCATCTAGGCATTTCGCTGAACCCGCCACCGCAGGCCGCGCGGTCATCTAGCCAAACGCGCAGCCCTGCTCGCAGCCAATCGCGCAGTCCAGAACGCAACCAAGCGCGTAGCCCTGCTCGCAGTCAGGCGACGTCTGCCTTGCCACCGGGAGTGAAAGACGCTGCCAGCCAGGCCGAGTCCTCGTCGCCGGCAACGCCACTGCCCCGCTCTGCCGCGAAGAGTCAGCTCAGCCTGGAGCAGGACGCCGACCTGCCGGTGGTCGACATGGCGCTGGGCGTGGAGATGGCCGGTGGCCGCGAGGCGCTGGCTCTGGAGATGCTGGGGCTGTTGATCGAGAGTCTGCCGGAGAGCGAGGCCAGGATCCGTCGCGCCTGGCAGGCGCGTGACAACGAGGCGATGCTCGATGGCGTGCATTATCTCAACGGCGCCTGCCGCTACTGTGGCGTGCCACGTCTGGCGCTGCTGGTGGAGGCACTGGAAACCCGCATCCGCGTCAGCGGCCTGTCGCAGCTGGAAGAGGATGTCGATGCCCTGTTCGCGGCCATCGACAGCCTGATCCAGTGGTCGCACAGCGACGAGGCCAAGGCCTTGCTCGCCGCGCCGCTTGAACCGGCCAGGCCCGCGGGTGAGACGGCTGAGACGCCGACAGCGCCCCCTGTCGAGACCTCCCCCTCGTCCTCCTCCGCGCCCTCGGACGCACCCGCTGGGCCGTCCGACACAGACTCATCATCGGTAAGCAATCCACAGACAAGCGAGCCCCAGTCCAAAGACCAGCCCTGAAAAACCAGTCCTGAAAGACCAGCCCCGCACAAACGACAACGCCACCCGCTGCCGCTAGGCAGGGGTGGCGTTGTCGTTTCGAGCGCCGTGTTCAGAGACGCGATTCAGCGCCAGACCGAATAGGGCTAACGCTCCAGCACCACGAAGGCGATGGCCTGATCACGCTCATCACTGATCGACAGGTGCAGATGGCGGATACCCGCCCGCGCGGTCAGGGCTTCCGCCTCGTCAGACAGCTTGAGCGAGGGCTTGCCCAGGGCATCGTTGACCACCTGAATCTGGGTGAAGCGCATGCCCTGACGCAGGCCGGTGCCCAGCGCCTTGACGAAGGCTTCCTTGGCCGCGAAACGCTTGGCCAGAAAGGCCGCCGGCTGAGGATGATCGGCAAAGCGCGCCAGCTCCTCTTCCCCCAGCAGTCGGCGCGCAAAGCGCTCGCCGTGGCGCGCCATGCCTGCCTCGAAGCGCTCGATACGCGCGATGTCCGTGCCTATGCCGACGATCATCCGCAGCAGCCTGAGCCCTGCACATGCTCATGGTCATCACCGTGTTCGTGGTCATGGTCATGATCGTGCGCATCCAGCGCGGCCATCAGGCCCGCTTCCTGGCCTGCGATACACAGACGCTTCATCTCGATGACGGCCTCCTTCAGGCCGACGAACATGGCGCGCGCGATGATCGCGTGACCGATGTTCAGCTCGTTGAGCCCGGAGATACCCGCGATCGCCTCGACGTTGTGATAGTTGAGGCCGTGACCGGCATTGACCACCAGCCCCAGCTCGTTGGCCAGCTCCGCGGCGGCCGCGATGCGCTCGAACTCGACACGCGCCGTCTCGCCCGTGGCATCGGCATAGGCACCGGTATGCAGCTCGATGACCGGCGCACCGGCCTCGAAGGCGGCACGAATCTGCTCCGGCTCCGGGTCGATGAACAGCGAGACTTCACAGCCCGCCGCCGCCAGACGCTCGCAGGCGGCAGTGATGCGCGCCAGATCACCGGCGACATCCAGTCCGCCTTCGGTGGTCAGCTCTTCGCGCTTTTCCGGCACCAGACACACGTTGGCCGGCTGGACTTCCTCGGCCAGCGCCAGCATCTCTTCGCTGACGGCCATCTCGAGGTTCATGCGCGTGTTGAGCACCTCGGCCAGAATGCGCACGTCGCGCTCCTGAATGTGGCGACGGTCTTCACGCAGGTGCACGGTGATACCGTCGGCACCCGCCTCTTCCGCGACCAGCGCGGCCTGGACCGGGTCCGGATAGCGGGTACCACGCGCCTGACGCAGTGTGGCGATGTGGTCGATGTTGACCCCGAGCAGGATGCGCAGCGGATGCATGATCAGCTCCTAACGATGAACAAGAGAACAGGCATGGCGACGAGGGCCATGCCGAAGACAGGTCGCGCAATACTATCATGCGTCACGCCGCAGCCGGACAGTGTCGCCACGCCTGACGGCGTCAGTCGGACTGGCGACTCTGACGCCGCCTGGCCGTCAGCTGCATCATCAACTCGCGCGAACGCAGCGGACGGTCCCCCAGCAGCGGCGCCAGCGCACGCCGCGCCAGCCACAGACTCTCGCGGGCAAGCCCTGCATGGCCCCAGTCTTCACTGGCCAGCAACTTCAGGGCGCGCCCTTCGATGCCTGCCGCGCCTGGCGGCTGCGCCTGAAAGCGTCGCTCACTGACCACATAGTCATAGCGCACATCCGGCATCAGCGGGCTGTCATCCAGAGCGCGAAACTGCGGCAGTTGTTCCAGCGCTTCCAGCAGGCTGTATTCGAGTCGCCTGAGCGCGGGCGCGCGTCTGGCAGGCAGTGCCACCTCATCCAATGTCAGCGAGTAGAGCGCGAACAGCTCCGGCACCGGCATTTCCACCGGCAGCGTGCGGGTCAAAAGCTCATTGGCGTAGAACCCGCACAGCAGCCCCTCGCCCGCCAGCAGACTGGCGCTGCCGCCGGTCTCCATCAGGTTGAGAGTCTTGAGATCGCTCTCGCCACGCCAGGTGACATGCAGGGGTGTGAACGGCTGCAGTCGTGCACGCGCCTTGCTGCCCGGGCGCTGAACGCCACGCGCCACCGCGCGCACCCGTCCGTGTTCGAGGGTCAGCAATTCGATGATGGCACTGGTTTCACGGTAGGGCTTGCGATGCAGCAGGAAGGCCGGTTGCGGCGTCATCAGGCAGGCTCACGTCAGACGGTGGCTTGGCAAAAAAAGCTGGCAGAAGGACTGGCAGAGGGGCTGGCAAGAAACGAGACCGCCTGGACAGGGCCAGGCGGTGCGCGGCAGAGGCCGCGAGAACATCGGATCGGCGACGGGCGGCACACGGCAGGCGCGACCCTCTCGGATCGCCACCGCCCTGCACCGCTCGCGCGACGTCGTCAGTCCTTGTCGTGGGTGTAACCCAGACTCTTCAGGGCACGCTCGTCATCCGACCAGCCACGCTTGACCTTGACCCACAGGTTCAGCATGACCTTGGCGTCGAAGGCGCGCTCCATCTCGAGACGCGCTTCACGGCCGATGTTCTTGATGCGCTCACCGTTCTCGCCGATCAGGATCTTCTTCTGACCCTGACGCTCGACCATCATCAGCGCGCTGATGTGCAGGGTGCCGCGCTGATCGGTCTTGAATTCCTCGATCTCGACGGTCATCTGGTAGGGCAGTTCGTCACCCAGCTGACGCATCACCTTCTCGCGCACCAGCTCGGAGGCCAGGAAGCGAGAACTCTTGTTGGTGATCTGGTCGTCCGCGAACATGTGCTCGCCCTGCGGCAGACGCTTCATCACGTTCTCGAGCAGCAGATCGATGTTGGTGCCGTTCTTGGCCGACATCGGAATGATGGCCGCGAAGTCACGACGTTCCTGCAGGCTCTGCAGCCAGGGCGCGAGGGTGGTCTTGTCCTTGAGCCAATCGATCTTGTTGACCACCAGAATCACCGGCGCCTTCACGTGGGCCAGCTTCTCGAGCACGATCTGGTCTTCTTCCATCCAGCGGGTGCGGTCGACGATGAAGACGACGGCATCGACGTCACGCAGCGCCTGGGTGGCGGCCTGGTTCATGAAGCGGTTGATCGCCTTGTTGCGATCGCGCTGCATGATGTGGATCCCCGGGGTATCGACGAAGACGCACTGGGTGCCCTCTTCGGTGTGGATACCCATCACCTGGTGACGCGTGGTCTGCGGACGACGCGAGGTGATCGAGACCTTCTGGCCCAGGATGTGGTTCATCAGCGTCGACTTGCCGACATTCGGGCGACCGACGATGGCGACGAAGCCACAGCGGGTATCCGGCAGCGGCTGATCGCTGACACCGGCGGCGGCCAGCATGCCCTCGAGGGCATCCGGGGTGCCG
The DNA here is from genome assembly GCF_046566945.1 of Cobetia sp. SIMBA_158. Taxonomy (NCBI): domain Bacteria; kingdom Pseudomonadati; phylum Pseudomonadota; class Gammaproteobacteria; order Oceanospirillales; family Halomonadaceae; genus Cobetia; species Cobetia sp. SIMBA_158. The sequence continues at coordinate 331,601 of NZ_JAWJYL010000001.1, read as the reverse complement.
GCGCCGTTATCAGTGGAGTGATCAGGGGCGTCGCCGCTCGGGGTGACGTTGTCTTCTGGGGTATGGCTCATGAGCGGCCTCCGCGGGCAGGTTCGAGCAGTTGCAGCGCGAACTCGGCCGCCTGCTGTTCAGCATGACGACGGCTGGAGCCGACGCCTGTGGTCTTGGTGTCGATCATCTCGACGTGGCAATCGACGCTGAAGGTCTGCGAATGCGCTTCGCCTTCGACGCTGGTCACCTCATAACGCGGCAGTGCCGCCTGACGCGATTGCAGGAATTCCTGCAGACGCGTCTTGGGGTCTTTCTGGGTGTCCTGAAGATTCAGCGCTTCAAGACGGGTGGCGTACCAGCGCAGCACGTGTTCACGTGCCACCTGCATGCCGGCGTCCAGATAGATGGCGCCGATCACGGCTTCCACGGCATCGGCCAGAATGGACTCGCGACGGTGACCGCCGCTTTTCATCTCGCCGGAGCCCAGACGCAGGTTCTCGCCGAGATTGAATTCACGTGCCAGCTCCGCGAGGGTCTGACCCTTGACCAGGCGCGCACGCAGGCGTGACAGCTGGCCTTCACGGGCCTGGGGGAAGCGCAGGAACAGCGCTTCGGCGATCACGAAGTTGACGATGGAATCGCCAAGGAATTCGAGACGCTCATTGTTCTGGCCACCATAGCTTCGATGGGTCAGAGCCAGTTCCAGCAGGCTCGCATCCTCGAAGGTGTGGCCGATACGCTTTACAAAGGCATTCAGCGGGCTACTCACAGGTCTCCCTACTCTCTTTTTGTCGCTGACGCCCGCGGGCGTCCTGTCGAATGGTGCATCAGTCATGCTGGCTGATGCCTGTCGTCTTCGACATGTCTCGCGATGCCCGAAGCCTACGCGGCTTGAGGAGTTGCCGATTGCCACCATCCCAATCCGATATTCGTCAGCCGCGCTGCCCGCAAGCTTGTGGCCACGGGTCCGACATGATGAACAGCAGGTTGACATGGCAGGCACGACGCATCGTCCCATGTCGAAAATCCGCACTGATAAGGCCGGCGGGCCAATGTGGCCCTGCCAGACACGACCGGGCCGCCTCTCGGCGGCCCGGTCAATGCACTGATCAATGAATCAGGCGTACCGAGGAAAAGTCCGGGAACCCTTCTTTCCAGTGCATCCAAACCGCCACCGCCTTGCCGACGATGTTCTCTTCCGGCACGAAGCCCCAGTAGCGGCTGTCGTTGGAGTGATCACGGTTGTCACCCATCACGAAGTACATGCCTTCCGGCACCCGGATCTCGCGCATCTGCGGGCCGGGGTCCTGAGGGTTATTGTAGATTTGATGGGCGTGTTTCCCCAGTGTCTCATCCAGCAGGTCTTCACCGGACTGTTCACTGGAGTTGCGCGCATTCAATGTCTTGTCGATGGCCTCACCATTCACGTAGAGCTGCTTGCCTTCGTAGCGAATGGTATCGCCCGGCAGGCCGACGACGCGCTTGATGAAGTTGGTGGACGGATCTTCCGGGAAACGGAACACCATCACATCGCCACGCTCCGGCTCGCCGACTTCCAGCACCTTGGTGTCGACCACCGGCAGGCGCAGGCCATAGTCATACTTGTTGACCAGGATGAAGTCGCCGATCTTGAGCGTCGGCAACATCGAGCCGGACGGAATCTGGAACGGCTCGAACGCGAAGGAGCGCACCACCAGTACCAGCAGCAGTACCGGGAAGAAGGACTTGGCATAGTCCACCGGCCACGGGTCGCGCGCCAGCTTCTCACGCGTGCCAGCGTCCAGTTCTCCTTCGACGGAGGCCTCGGCCTTGGCCACACGCGCCTTGCGCGCACTGCGCAGGGCAACCAGGTCTATCAACCACACCACGCCGGCTACCGCTACGGCAATCACCAATACTAGCGAGAAATCCATCGTTGTCCCTGTCTGCCCTGGGTCTTGGTGGCAAGCCGCCAGACGGCGGCCTGCCTCAGTCGTTCATCTTGAGCACGGCAAGGAAGGCGTCCTGGGGAATTTCCACCCGGCCGACCTGCTTCATGCGCTTCTTGCCCGCTTTCTGCTTCTCGAGCAGCTTCTTCTTGCGGCTGACGTCGCCGCCGTAACATTTGGCGGTCACGTTCTTGCGCAGCGCCTTGACGGTGGAGCGTGCCACGACCTGGCCACCGACGGCAGCCTGGATCGCCACATCGAACATCTGACGCGGAATCAGCTCTTTCATCTTCTCGACCAGCAGACGGCCGCGGCCATGTGCGTGATCACGGTGGATGATCGCCGCCAGTGCATCGACGCGGTCGCCGTTGATCAGCACATCCAGACGCACCAGCTTGGCCGCCTCGAAGCGCTCGAAGCTGTAATCCAGTGACGCATAGCCCTTGGAGATGGATTTGAGGCGATCGAAGAAGTCCATCACCACTTCCGCCATCGGCAGTTCATAGATCAACTGGATCTGGCTACCCAGGAACTGCATGTCGAGCTGAACGCCACGACGATTGACGCACTCGGTGATGACGTTGCCGACATATTCCTGCGGCACGAGGATGGTAGCGCGGCAGATCGGCTCGCGCAGCTCATCGACGTTGGCCATGTCCGGAAGCTTGGACGGGTTGGACACCGGCAGCACATCGCCGTTGTCCATCAGCACCTCATAGATCACCGTCGGCGCGGTGGTCAGCAGATCGAGATTGTACTCGCGCTCCAGACGCTCCTGGATGATCTCCATGTGCAAGGTGCCGAGGAAGCCGACACGGAAACCGAAGCCCAGCGCGTCGGAGTTCTCCGGCTCGTAGTCCAGTGAGGCATCGTTGAGCGCCAGCTTCTGCAGCGCGTCACGGAAGTCCTCGTAGTCATCGGAGCTGATCGGGAACATGCCGGCATAGACCTGCGGCTTGACCTTCTGGAAGCCCGGCAGACGCTCGACCTTGTCGGCGGTCTTGGTGTGCACGATGGTGTCACCCACCGGCGCGCCCATGATGTCCTTGATCCCGGCGACGATGAAGCCGACCTCACCGGCGCGCAGCACGCCGGTTTCCTTGCGCTTGGGCGTGAAGATACCGATCGCGCCGGTTTCCCAGTCACGGCCGGTGGACTTCAGGCGGATCTTCTCGCCCTTCTTCAGGGTACCGTCGAAGATACGCACCAGCGAGACGACGCCGAGGTAGTTGTCGAACCAGGAATCGATGATCAGCGCCTGCAGCGGTGCCTCCGGATCGCCCTTGGGCGGCGGAATGTCACGCACCAGACGCTCGAGCAGCGCTTCCATGCCCATGCCGGACTTGGCCGACACCTGACAGGCATCCGTCGCGTCCAGACCGATGATCTCCTCGATCTCCTGGGAGACCTTTTCCGGGTCCGCCTGCGGCAGATCCATCTTGTTGAGGACCGGCAGCACCTCGAGGCCCTGCTCGATGGCGGTGTAGCAGTTGGCCACCGACTGGGCTTCGACACCCTGGCCGGCATCGACCACCAGCAGCGCCCCTTCACAGGCATACAGCGAGCGCGAGACTTCATACGAGAAGTCGACGTGGCCCGGCGTATCGATGAAGTTCAGCTGATAGGTATTGCCATCGTCAGCGTGGTAGTCGAGGGTCACCGACTGCGCCTTGATGGTGATGCCGCGCTCACGCTCGATGTCCATCGAGTCAAGCACCTGCTCCTTGAGCTCACGGTCGCTCAAGCCTTCGCACAGCTGGATGATGCGGTCAGCCAGCGTGGACTTGCCGTGGTCAATGTGGGCGATGATTGAGAAGTTGCGGATATGCTTCAAGGACGGCGGCGTTACGCGTTCGGTCATGGATCACTGCTCTGTATTTGTGCCCGTCTCCGTGAAATCACACGGCCAACACGGGAGACGACGGAAATCGAATTGCACGCATTGTACAGCCCGACCACAAGCGATGATAGAAGGCGTTGCCTTTTGCGCCCCTCCGGGCCCTGTCACAACCCGCCTGATCTCGGGTGAGCCGCGGGGCCGCCCGGCAGCAGACGGGGCGCACAGTCGCCCGTGCGCCCCGTCTGCTGCCGGAGTGACCGCCTTCGTGCCGGTGGCGGTCACCTTCTGTTGCCGGCGCGCTCGTCGCCCAAGTTCTTGACGCTTGCGTCAGGCGCTGGCGGGATCACTTGTCGCTGTCGGCACGCATGCGCAGTGCGATGTACAGCGGGCGACCATTGCGCACCAGGCGCAGCGAGACCGGACGGTTGGTCGGCAGCTTGGCGACCACATCGCGCAGCGCCTGCACGCTGGTCAACGGCTGCTGATTGAGTTCGACCAGCACATCGCCAGCGCTGATGCCTGCCTCGGCAGCCACGCCCTGCGGGTCGACTTCCATCACGCGCACCCCGTGATCGAGGTTGAGCTCGTTCAAGCTGGCCTTGTCGAGCTCTGCCACCGCAACGCCCAGCCCCTGCTTGTCGTCACTGGCCTTGGCGGCATGCGCCTGCTCACTGCCCGGCCAATGGCCGACCTTGGCGGTCAACGTCTGGCTCTTGCCATCGCGCAGGATGGAGAGCTTGAGCGAATCCCCCGGCGAGCTGGCGCCGACCATGCGCGGCAGGTAAGCCGAGCTCTCGACCGCCTTGCCATCGACGGCGGTGATGATGTCACCGCTCTTGAGGCCAGCGGCGGCGGCAGGGCCGTCCGGATCAAGATCGGCGATCAGCGCACCGCGCGCACGGTCCAGCCCGAAGGATTCGGCCAGGTCCTTGGACACCGGTTGAATGACGACGCCCAGCCAGCCGCGATCCACGCGCCCATCGGTCTTGAGCTTGTCGGCGACATCCATCGCCACATTGATCGGGATCGCGAAGCTCACGCCCATGAAGCCGCCGGAGCGGGTATAGATCTGGGAGTTGATGCCCACCACATCGCCATCGAGATCGAACAGCGGCCCACCGGAGTTGCCCGGATTGATCGCCACATCCGTCTGGATGAACGGCACATAGGCGTCCGACGGCAGGGTGCGATCGATGGCGCTGACGATACCGGCGGTGACGGAATGATCGAAGCCGAACGGTGAGCCGATCGCGGCCACCCATTCGCCCACTTCCAGCGCATCACTGTCGCCCATCGGCAAGGTCGGCAGGTCTTCCGCCTTGACCTTGAGCAGCGCGATATCGGTCTTCTTGTCCTCACCGACCACCTGCGCCTTGAGTTCGCGACGGTCGTTGAGGCGCACCATCACCTCATCGGCACCGTCGATGACGTGGGCATTGGTCATGATGTAGCCATCATCGGAGATGATGAAGCCAGACCCGAGACTGGAGCGCTTCTCGACGCCCCCGCGGCCCGGACCAGGCAGCTGATCACCGAAGAAGCGCTTGAAGAATTCGGGCATCTCTTCGCCATTGGGCCCTCGGAACACCGGCCCCGAGCTGCGCTGGATCTCGGTGGTGGTCGCGATATTGACCACCGCGGGCGCCGAGTCCTTGACCAGCTGGGTGAAGTCGGGCAATTCACGAGCCTGAACCAGCTGGGAGCCCATCAGGGCAGCCATGGCCAAGGCAGGTACCATCAGGCGGGAAAGGGATTTCATCAGTGCGGCTCCTGGTACGTCCTGTCATCACTTGTTATCAGGCGTGCAATCACGCAACTACTGACGATGGCAGCGTCACATCGCTGGCGGCGTCCTTCTCATTGACGTCGAAGCGTCGTTGAAGTTCAGCGATTGGTGCCGCGCTGGACGCAACCATGCGTCGCCAACATCCGACAGGTGCCGATGCCAGCCCGATGCAGACTGACGACGCCACCTGCCGACTACGCAAGTCACCCCCCGATCTGCCGAGAGAGTCGACTACCGCTATCACTTGAGCACGTCATCACTTGAGCACGACGACTACAACGCCTTGATCGCCATCGCGTCCATGCCGAGACGACGCATCAAGCGCGGCCGATAGAGTGCCTGCCGCTCAGGGCGCGCGGCATGCCAGCGCACGACCATCAGGCCCGCCGCCAACGAGAGTGCGAAGCCCAACGGCACCGCCAGGGTGCCAGCGCCCGCCAGCTGCTCGGCCACGATGCCACCCAGCATGCCGCTGACCAACGGCAGGCCATACAGCAGACCCGCACTGCGCAGAAACGCCGACTCATCGATGCCGATCACCACCCGCTCGCCCACCATCGGCAAGTCTTCGCCTGCCGGCACATGGATCAACACGCGATGCGGCTTGCGACGCGAAAACTGGCTCAACAGGCCGCTGCCACAGCTACTGCGCGCATTGCAGGCACCACAGGTGGAGCGACGCTGGGTCTCGACCCAGACGCCTTCCTTGCCATGCCCCGTGACCTGCCCCTCTTCCTGCATCATCTTGCTGACTCCTGCAAAAACTCGCCGCGCACTGGCGACACATACGCGTAGAATAGCGTCATTCACGGCGGCACTTCACGCGCCTCAGGCCCGACAAGCGCCCACGATACCATCAACAGGAGCCCGCATGAGCGACGCACCCCCATCCACTTCCCGCCTGGACCCGTTGCACGGCGTCACCCTCAAGGCACTGCTGACCTGGCTGGTGGACCACTACGGCTTCGAGACCCTGGGCGAGCTGATTCCCATCAACTGCTTCCTCAGCGACCCGAGCATCAACTCGAGCCTCAAGTTTCTGCGCCGCACGCCCTGGGCGCGCGCCAAGGTCGAGACACTCTACATCCAGACGGCAGATCGCTATCTGCATGACTGAGGCCGAGCGTGGCCACACCGGCAAGTGACGGCGCTGGCCGGGCGCGACCAGGTCATGTGGGCGCAACCAGGATATACAGACAAGAAAAGAGGGGCAGCCATTGGCTGCCCCTCTTTTCTTGTCCATCCATGCTGCTTTCATCTGCCTTGCCAATGACGCCAGCGCAAGCCAGTCATCCAGCGAATGTCACTGGGCAACATCCTGCAGGCTGATCCACTCACTGCGCTCCGGCACCGGGCCACGCGAGGAATGCTGGCTCAGGTAGGCCTCGAGCAGACGACGCTGCGCGAGATCCGCCGCGGCGACATTGCTGGACGACATGCCGGAATCGTAGCTGCCACTTTGCGGCGCCATGAACATCGGGCGCGAGCTGGAGGGCGTCACGCCGACCTGCATCAAGCCGCTATTGGCGCCGGGCTGTACCCACTGAGACGCCTCGGCATTCACTGACGGCTGGCTGACCTGACGCACGGTGCCGCCCTGGATGGCTGAACCGCCCTGGTTGACGGAAGAGCCGCTGGCAAGCTCTGCACCGCTGTTCACGCCGCCGGGCACCCCATTGTCACCGCCATTGAAGACCTGCACGCCGGTGATCACCATCACCGCGACGCCTGCCGCGATGGCCGCGGAGCCGGCAAAGGAGAACAGGCTGCGACGCTCGGCCACGGGCGGCGCGCTCGCGGGAGCCTCGCGGGAGATCAGCTCGACCTCGGCGCTGACCGCCGACGCGATATCCAGAGTGAAGGTGCTTTCACGCTCACGATGCATGGCACTGCGCGCCAGGTGATAGCGGCGCCAGGTGTCTGCAGCCTCAGGAGACTCATCGAGCCCCTTGAGGACACGACGCAGATCCAGCTCGTCACCCTCCGCATCCATCAGCGCGGACAGCGACTCCTTCACGGATTCGGTGGTCTTCAGATTCATGCGTAAATACCCTCACACTCGTCAGATTGAACGACGACTTCAATCTGCACTCCTGGCAACAAATGGCGTCATTCACCATGGCGGCTGATGGCCCGAGCGGGCCAACGGCAAACAGCGTTACTGCGCCGTGGAAGAGGGGCTTTCGTGCCCTGCCCCTCACCACTCACTTTCCAGCGCTCATGCACGCAGTCGCTGAGCTACATGACTACTGAACAGTAAGAACACGCGCCGCACGGATTGTTCCGCCATTCGTTCAGAAAACATTCACTTTAGCTGCAAGATTTCGCCAAGCCACTGAGTTGATTGAATTTAACCAACAAAATTTTTGTGGCTCTTCTCTCACAGGGGCGACGCAGAAAAGCGACGTCACTCGACGGCAGACACCGCCGCGGCGGGACTGACCAACCCCTGGATGGCCTTGTCGACCGCTTCACGTGCGCGGAAGATACGCGAACGCACCGTGCCCACCGGGCACTGCATCACCTCGGCGATATCCTCATAGGACAGGCCATCGAACTCGCGCAGCGTGATGGCGGTGCGCAGATCTTCAGGCAGCTTCTCGATGGCCTCGAAGACGACCTTCTCCAGCTCATCGCGCGCCATGGCAGCTTCCGGCGTCTCGATGTCCGACAGGCGACCGGACTGATCGACCACCTCGGCATCGCCGATATCCATGTCGGTGCCCGGCGGACGACGGCCCCGCGAGACCAGATGATTCTTGGCCGTATTGATGGCGATCCGGTACATCCAGGTATAGAAGGCGCTCTCGGCCCGGAAGTTGGGCAACGCACGATAGGCCTTGATGAAGGCTTCCTGGGCGACATCCTGCACTTCTGAATGATCGTGTACGTAACGGCTGATCAGGCCGAGAATCTTGTGCTGATATTTCCTGACCAGCAGATCGAAGGCGCGGTTATCCCCTCTCTGGGCGCGCTCGACCAACTGCTGGTCCGTTTCATTGACACTCATTCACTCGCTCCCTCCGCGGGAGTGGAGGCACCGCTTGCGGACTCCACATCAGGAATCCCCGGGGCATCAGCACCTGACAGGAATTGCGACTCGCGCATGCGTTATCCGGCCCCTTTGATATTCGTTGTGATGGATGCGATGCCTGGCGCGGGGCGAAAAAGCGCCCGACGGCCCGCTGACGCGACCAAAATCAACGCACAGTGTTCCTGTTTATCATTTGTACGGCAAGACGCCATGCCGTCAAAGCCTCAGGTTTTGCGTGTTCACTCCCGTCATGACAGCGTTTGGCGACGCTGACACGTCAAAGCGTAACGTTTTCTTTACGATTTACGCTTATCTTGAGTCGCACGAGCCTCAAGTCAGCGCCAGCCAGCTTGACAGTTGATTAAATTTGACCCAAGGACGCTGACAAGCCGGCATGCAGCAGATACCATGGACATCATTCAGTACGCACAACACGGATGGCGGGCGCGAAGACGTCCGTCTGACTCTGCTAGCAGCCATGCAGACCGCACACCGCTCAGGACACTGTCATGTCAGAACAACACGTCAACAACCTCAACGTCCTGTCACAGGACGTGCTGATCACCCCCGAAGCACTCAAGCAGGACATCCCGCTGACCGCCAAGGCCGAAGAGACCGTCATCGAAGGCCGTCGCACCATCCAGCGCATTCTGGACGGTGAAGACCCGCGCCTGCTGGTCGTGGTCGGCCCCTGCTCCATCCATGACCTGGACGCCGCCCGTGACTACGCGCGCCGCCTGAAGGTGCTGGCCGAGGAAGTGAAGGACAGCCTCTACATCGTGATGCGCGTCTACTTCGAGAAGCCGCGCACCACCGTCGGCTGGAAAGGCCTGATCAACGACCCGCACCTCAATGACACCTTCGAGATCGAGGAAGGCCTGCACATCGCGCGTGGCCTGCTGGTCGAACTGGCCGAGATGGGCCTGCCGCTGGCCACCGAAGCCCTCGACCCGATCTCCCCGCAGTACCTGCAGGACTGCATCAGCTGGTCCGCCATCGGCGCCCGTACCACCGAATCCCAGACCCACCGCGAGATGGCCTCTGGCCTGTCGTGCCCGGTCGGCTTCAAGAACGGCACCGACGGCTCGCTGGATGTCGCCGTCAACGCTCTGCAATCCGTGTCCCACGGCCACAACTTCCTGGGCATCAACCAGGCCGGTCAGGTCGCGATCATCCGCACGCGTGGCAACGCCTACGGCCATGTCGTGCTGCGTGGCGGCAACGGCAAGCCGAATTACGACAGCGTCAGCGTCGCGCTGGCCGAGCAGGAACTGGCCAAGGCCGGCGTCACCGCCAATTTGATGGTCGACTGCTCCCACGCCAACTCCAACAAGGACCCGGGCCTGCAGCCGCTGGTGCTGGAGAACGTCACCCAGCAGATCCTCGAGGGCAATCGCTCCATCATGGGTCTGATGGTCGAATCGCACATCAACTGGGGCGCGCAGAAGATCAATGCCGACCGCAGCAAGATGGAATACGGCGTCTCCATCACCGATGCCTGCATCGACTGGGCCACCACCGAAGACACCTTCAAGACCATGGACGCCAAGCTCAAGGACGCGCTGCGCGCCCGCCTCGAGCAGCCTGCCGAAGCCTGAGCCAGAAGCCTGAGCCAGAAGCCTGAGACCACTGGCTTCAGACCGGCCGCATTGGATGAATGAAAAAGCCCCGCCGATTGGCGGGGCTTTTTTGTGGCTGCTGGGTCGGCAGCTGACGGGCCAGCTCTGACCGTTCAGCCCTGCCCTATCAGTTCTGACCCATCACTTCTGACCCATCAGTTATGGCGCACGCCATCGATCTCGCGCACGAAGGGCGGCAATGCCTCGATCAACTGCTGGCCGTAACGCTTGGTCAGGATGCGTCGATCCAGAATCGTGATACGCCCTTCATCGGCTTCCTTGCGGATCAGGCGCCCACAGGCCTGCACCAGCTTGATCGAGACATCCGGCACCGCGATACGCATGAACGGGTTGCCGCCCCGCGACTCGATCCACTCCGCCAGCGTCGCACCGACCGGGTCATCCGGCACCGCGAACGGCAGCCGCGTGATCACCACGTGGGTCAGATACTTGCCGGGCAAGTCGATGCCCTCGGCGAAGCTCGCCAGCCCGAAGATGATGCTGCCGCGCCCGCCATCCACCGCCTTGCGATGCTGACTGAGCAGCTCATGCTTGGGCAGACGACTCTGCGCCAGCACCCGCTTGCGGGTCTCGCTGTCCAGCGCCTTGTTGACCGCCGCCAGCTGCTTGCGCGAACTGAACAGCACCAGCACCGCCTCGCGCACATCCAGCGCATTGACGAAGTCGACGATCGCCTGCTCATGCGGGCCGGGCGGCGACGGCTCCACCGCCTCGCGCGGGATGGCCAGCACCGCCTTGCCATAATCGAACGGGCTGGGCAGACGCTGATAGCGATAGCGATTGGCCAGGCCTGCGCGCTCCTGCAGGCGCTCGAAGCGATTGAGCGCCGTCAGGGTCGCCGACGTCAGCACCGCGCCGAAACAGGCGCCCCACAGATGGCGCGCCAGCGTTTCCGCGGCCGACACCGGACTTGCCGAGACGGTCATCTCCGGCTCGCCATTGAAGCGCTCGAAGGTCAGCCAGCGCGCATGCGGCGGCCCATCGGCAGGGTCGCTCAGGCCGATGGCCTCCCACAGCGCATGGGCTTCCAACGCACGCCCGTGCAGCAGGGCCACCAGCGGCAGCCAGTCCTCGGCATTCTCCTTGGGCAGGCCGGTTGCCTTCTCCGGGTCCAGGCTCTCACGCAGGATGTCGGCGATCTGCTCCAGCGCCCGCGACAGCTCCGCGAAGCCCTTGAGCAGGTTGTGGCCCAGATCCTTGAGCGCCTCCGGTGCCTGTCCGCGCTCGAAGCGATGATTGGTGACGTCCTCGCCGGCCCCATTGGGCAGATCCGCCAGCTGATGCCCCAGCCCGAACACCTCGCCCAGACGCGGCTCGATATCCGCCAGCAACTCGGGCATGCGCGCCAGCAGGCGGCCGATGGTCGGCTGGCTGCCCAACGCCGCATTCAGCTCGGTGAGCGACTTCTTGAGATTGCCCAGCCAGCGCAGCGTCTGATTGATCGGCGTGCGGTGATGGAAGTGATCCAGCGCCTTGTCAGGCAGATGGTGCGCCTCGTCGAAGACGTAGATGCAGTCACTGGGCGATGGCAGCACCAACCCGCCGCCCAGCGAGAGATCCGCGAGCACCAGGTCATGGTTGGCGACGATGATGTCGGCCTGCTCCAGCTGACGACGGGCACGGAAGAAGGCACACGCCGAGAAGTGACTGCAACGGCGATTGGTGCACTGACGGTGATCCGTGGTCAGCCGCGCCCAGTCACGGTCCTCGACCTGCAGCGGCCAGCTGTCGCGGTCCCCTGCCCATTCGCCGCTGGCATAGTCCTCGGCCATCTTGCCGGCCAGCTCCACGAAGCTGCCGCCGTCGCTGGCGATCATGTCGCGCTCGAACAGCGCCATGGTCGGGTTGTCCTCGACACCTTCCAGCGCCTGATCCAGCTTCTGCACGCACAGGTAACGGCGACGCCCCTTGGCCAGGGCGTAGTCGAAGCTCAGCCCCGAATGCTTCTTGAGCGCCGGCAGGTCCTGATACATGACCTGCTCCTGCAGCGCGATGGTCGCGGTCGAGACCACCAGCCGCTTGCCGCGCGCCTTGGCCACCGGCAGCGCGGAGAGCAGATAGGCCAGCGTCTTGCCGGTGCCGGTACCGGCCTCCAGCACGCAGACATGCTCGTTGCCGAGGCGATAGCCTTCCGGATTCTGCTCGATGTTGCCCAGGGTGCGCGCGATCTCGGCGATCATCAGCCGCTGCCCGTAGCGCGGCGTCAGCTCAAGACCCTCGAGCAACTTGCGATAGGCGCTCTGAATCTCGCCCTTGAGGCTATCTTCCAGCATTGCGTCTCTCTCTCCTCAACTGGCCATCCACCCCTGACCCACGACATCCGGTCGACAACAACTGGCGACTGGCTGCTTGTCGTCAAACCAGCGGGTCATGGAGCGCAAGACGGCGAACAGCCTGAGCTGTCCGCCGTCTTTGCATGCTACTGCCATCTACCTCGACTGCCCTGCTCGGCCGGACACTCTATCGCGTCCGGCCGGATGCAAGCAGACGTTACAGCAGGCCCTGGGGCGGCTGCTGACGCGGCAACGTTTCCTGCAGGTAGTCTTCGATTTCCGGCAGTGAGAAGACATCTTCCTCACCGACGAAGCTGATCAAGGTCACATCGCTGAAGCTTGCACGGTGAACGTAGTCTTCCGGCACTTCCGGCAGCGTGAAGTTGATCGCATGGGTCGCGTCCTCGAGTGCGAAACCACGCCCGGCGACATCGCTGACCACCAGCACCTTGAGCTTGCCGTTGCGGAAGGCCTCATGGGCTTCCAGGCGCTCGGTCTGGGTCTCGGCGCCGGACATCACCGCCGACTCGATACCGGCTTCCTTGAGCGCGGCGTTGATCTTGCGCACCAGCCCACGGCTGTTGCCGAAGACCACGGAGCGCTCCATCTCGCCCTGCTTCACCAGATTGATCAACAGACGCAGCTTGTCATCATCACTCACGGTGTAGGTCTGCACGGCGTCGTTGTCCGCCGCGATGGCAGCCGTCGCTTCGTGCTCGACCGCGACCTGAGTCGCCTCATGCGTCCACTGCTCGGCCAGCCCCAGCACGTCGGAAGACAGCTCGGCGGAGAACAGCAGCGTCTGGCGCTCTTCGGGACGCGGCGTGGCGCGGATGATGCGCTTGACGTCGGGAATGAAGCCCATCGACAGCATGCGGTCCGCTTCGTCGACCACCAGCACCTCGGTCTCGGAGAGATCGACATCGCGCTTGGTGTGGAAATCGAGCAGACGGCCTGGCGTGGCGACCAGCAGGTCGACCTTGCGCTCGAGGCGTTCACGCTGCTTCTGGTAGTCCATGCCACCCACCACGCAGGCCACCGAGATGCGCGCGAATTCGGAGAACGCCTTGGCGTCCTTCTCGATCTGCAGCGCAAGCTCACGGGTCGGCGCGATGATGACGGCACGCGGCGCGCCCGGCTTCTGGCCTTCCGGCGCCTTCTCTTCCAGGAAGTAGGCCAGGGTGGCGATCAGGAAGGCGGCGGTCTTGCCGCTGCCGGTCTGGGCACGACCGACCACGTCACCACCCAGCAGTGCCTTCTCGAAGGTCTGGGCCTGGATCGGGGTGCAGTATTCAAAGCCGGCCTTCTGGATGGCACGCATCAGCGGCAGCGGCAGATCGAAATCATGGAAGCGCCACTGACCGGCGACCGGCGCGACCGGGAACTGATCGAGGTTCCACTTGGACTGGGAGCGACGCGGCTTGCGACGACGACGCTTGGGCTTTCTCGGCTTCTGGTTCGGGTCCTGCGGCTCTTGCTGAGTCTGCTCAGCGGCTGGCTGGGTCTGATCCGTCTCGCTCATGTAATCCGTTCTTTTCAAGGGTTCATATGCGACAGGCGCGGGTCGTTCTCGGAATCTCGCCGTGACAGGCCACACCCGGTTGGTTCGTCATGCCCAGTCGTCTCACCTGGTTCGCCTGACTCGCGCCTGATGCGCGGTAGTCTCGGGCTGCATGCGCCTTTACCGGATTGGGAGCCATCCCCTGCCCTTCTGCGGCAACACCCCCTGGGTGTGCGTCTCCGAGGCCACGCAGGCCTCGGGTGCAGAAGGACACGAATGCTCTCACCTGTTCTTGACGGATTCACGCATCCAGCGCTCCCCTGCCCGAATGTTCGGCAAGGGACTGGAGCGGACGTCTGCCATGAGGGTCTGCTCACGTGGCACCGGTCATGTCATCGCCGGACTCACGCAACGGACAGGCTCATGGGTCGCCACAAGGACGGCCGATACTGCGTGTCGGTCGAAAGGGCTTCTTCATCGGGCGGGCATCAGGCTGCCGGGCAACCTTGGCCACGCCACGGGACAGTTCGCCGCCGCCCGTCAGTCTGTGTGGGCCGGGGCGGCGTACCTGCCAGGGTCATTCAGGTAACACTCACATATTGCATATTGCATGTCGCTGGCACGGGCAATGGCAATGGCAGCAAGACTGGCGCGTCCGCCAAGCCGTTGTCTCTGACATGCGTGAGGGGAAGCGCGCCCCGAGGGGCAGGCGACCCGCCATCGTGCATGAGACACAAGGCATCGGTTCAAGCGGCCAGTCACGCACCTCACCTGCGGGCAGCGACGATAACGCCGAGATATTGTACCAGCCCGCCGGCGTCTTCGCGCCCCTGCATCATGACGCACTCGGCGCGCGACATCCTCGCGTGCACGACACGCGATGCCTCTCACCACGACGCCCCTCATGGCACCCGCCCCATGCAGGCTGGTAGAATGCCCGACAACTGATGCGGTTGCCCGCGTGCCGCGGCCTTGCCGTGCGACTCAAGGCTGGCGACTGCCGACACCGAACAGGAAAGCCCGAAGATGACACGTAGAAAGAAGAGCCGCTCCATCGCCGACAAGGTGCAGATTCGTACCGGCCGCCGCAAGGACTTCAAGAAGTGGCGCGCCGAGAACCCGGACCAGGTGCATTCCGGGCCGCGTTACGTGGCCAAGAAGAAGGACCAGCGCAAGTCCCAGGCTGCCGCCAAGCTGGAGCGCATGAACGCCGCGCCGCTGTTGCCGCTGCACCCTGACGCGCCGGCAAAGGAAGACAGCCCCTCCAAGGATGATGGTGGAGGCGAAGCGTGATGCGCCTGATTTCCTTCAACATCAACGGCATCCGTGCGCGTCCGCATCAGCTGGAAGCGCTGATCGATACGCATCAGCCGGAAGTCATTGGCCTGCAGGAAACCAAGGTGCAGGACAGTGAATTCCCCCACGCGCACATCGAGGCGCTGGGCTATCACGTGGTGTGGCACGGCCAGAAGGGCCACTACGGCGTCGCGATGCTGACCCGTCAGGTGCCGAAGAAGGTGCACTACGGCATGCCGGATGACGACGAGGATGCCCAGAAGCGCATGATCGGCGTCGAGATCGACGGCCCGAACGGCGAGCCGCTGATCGTCTACAACGGCTACTTCCCCCAGGGCGAGAATATCGAGCACCCGGTGAAGTTCCCCTACAAGACGCGCTTCTATCAGCAGCTGTTCCGCCTGCTGGAAGAAGACCACCAGCCCGAGCAGCACGTGGTGGTGATGGGCGACTACAACATCTCGGCCACTGACCGCGACATCGGCATCGGCGAACCCAACCGCAAGCGCTGGCTACGCGAAGGCAAGACCAGCTTCCAGCCCATCGAGCGCGAGTGGATGGAGCGCCTCTACGCCTGGGGCCTGACCGACAGCTTCCGCCACGTGCACCCGGAAGTCGATGACCAGTTCAGCTGGTTCGACTACCGCTCGCGCGGCTTCGAGCGTGAGCCCAGGCGCGGCCTGCGCATCGACCTGATCATGACCAGCCCCGGCCTGACTCCGCTGATCAAGGATTCCGGTGTCGACTACGCACTGCGCGGCATGGAAAAGCCGTCGGATCACGCCCCGGTGTGGACCGATATCGGCTGATACGCTGAGCAACGCCAGCGCGAACACGATCGCCAGACACGCAAACGCCGCCTTCCCCGTCTCAGGACGATCAGGAAAGGCGGCGTTTTCGTTGCAGTGGCGCTCAGACAGCGCTGGATCGTAAGCGTCTCACGTCATCAGCGCTGCGCGACGGATTTCAACCAGGCATCGGCCCCTTCGGCGCCCCGCGCCTGCGCCTTCTTGAAGGCTTCACGCGCAGGGTCGAACTGCTCCAGCTGACTGGCGACCACGCCGGAGAGCAGCCAATGACGCGCCGAGTCATCGCCACGCTCACCGGCCGCGGCCAGCGCCTGCTGCGCCGTTTCCCAGCGGCCCCAATCATAGGCAAGCTCGGCATACTGCCGAGCATCCTCGAGTGCCTGGCTCTGCTGCGAGACGGCTGCCCACGCCTTGAGCGCATGCTCGACATCGCGCGCCGCCGTCCAGGCCTGTGCCAGCTGGCGACGCAGCGCCGGGGTATCGTCAAGCAGCGGCTGCCCCTCGGGTGTCGCGGATTTCGAGAGCCCCGCCTCGATCAGCTCCGCCGCCCGCGCCGGCGCACCGGCCGCCAGCTGCAAGTCGACTCGCTGCTGATAGGCGTCACTGCCACTGACGATCCCCGCCGCCCACGCCGCTTCCCAGGTGCTGGCGGCGCGGGTGTTCTGGTTGAGGCGCTGATAGAGCGCCACGGCACGCTGCCAGTCCTGCGGGTCGCGTGACTCGCCCAGCCCCTGCTCGACCAGCGCCACCGCCGCGCCATGGCGGCCGGTCTGCTGATAGACGCTGACGGCCAGCTTCAGGCGATCGCCGCTCGGCGCACTCGCCTTGCTGGCACGCTCCAACCAGTCCTCGGCGCGCGCCCAGTCACCTCGATTGGCTTCCAGACTGACCGCCAGCCACAGGTCATCGGCACTCGCCGAGCCGCCGTGCAGATATTCCGCCAGACGAGCGATACCGCTGTCGCGCTCCCCGGCGCGCAGGCGCAGCATCGCTTCACGACGCAGCCACTCGCGAGCCTGGGAGGCATTGACGCCCGGCAGGCGACGCGCCTCGGCATACAGACGTGCCGCCTGGGCCTGATCGCCCTGGCGCGCTCGCGCACTGGCCGCCAATGACAGATACAGCGCACGCACTTCACCACGCTGGCGCTTGGCCTCACGCTCGGCGCGCTCACCGACCGCGTCATAATCGCCTTCATCCAGCCGTGACTGCAGCGTACGCAACTGCCCCGCCACTTCGGCGGAGACGCGGGTCGCCGCATGGGCCGCACTGATGCCACCGACTTCCATCATCAGCATCAGACAGGTCGAGACCAGCGTCACGCGGGTGAGTCGGCGCCCGCCGCGTGTCAGCAGCTGGCGCGCCCGCGCCATCAGGCCTCGCGATCGCTCAGCGCTGTCGGCGTCCTGCGGCGGTGTGGATTTCGCTACCATGAGTCTTTCCTCTTGCGTTCATCCGCTGCCATGACCCGGCGCATTGCCGACAAGTCCACGGCATCAGAGATGACGACATATGACACACATCAGACACCCGATGAAAGCCCGCGCCATGGGGTCATGGGTTGCCTCAACGCAACTGGAACTCGAGCCGCTGGCGCGCCTGGCGCGCATTGCCCGCGGCCGGGAATTCCCAGCGCGCGATCGCCTTCATCGCCGCCCGGTCAAACACGCCCGACGGCTCGGCACGCACCACCCGCAGCGAGCCGCCATCGACATTGCCGTCCGGACGAATCACGAAGGCCACCTCGACGAAGCCCTCGATGCCGCGGCGACGCGCACGACTCGGATATTCGGGAGCGGTGCGCACGGTGGGCCGCGGTGAACCACCCTGCGCCGCCGGGGCTGCCTTGGGCTTTGACGGCTTCGCCGCGGCCTGTGATGACGCATCAGACGCCGACTGCGCCGATGAAGCGGCCTCGGCCTGCCTGGCGACCGCCTTGGGTTCCGGCTTGGCCTTGGGTGCAGGCTTGGGCGTCGGTTTCGGCTTGGGGGTCGGCTTGGGCGGACGCTCGACTTCCAGCGGCGGCAGGCTGTCATCCATGGTCAGCTCTGGCGTCGGCGGCAATGGCGTCTTGACCTCGGGAATCGCCACCGGGCTTGTCGCCTTGGGTGCCGGCATCGGCGCTGCCTTGGGTGGCGGCGGTGGCTCGGCCGGCGGCGTGGGCAGACTTTCACTCGCCGCCGGCGCGGGCTCCGGTGCCTCTTCAGGCGCCTGAACGGTGGAGACCGACAGCGGCTCCGGTGGCGGCGTGTCGTTCACCGGCGGCGCGACCAGCAAGGCCAGCGCATAGAACAGCACCAGCGCCAGCAAGGCACCACCGACAAGCCCGACGAGTCGATTGGCATACAGGCGTCGCGTCATGTCATTCGCCCTTCGAGGCGGCGACCGCGATGTCCTGCACACCCGCGTTGCGCAGTGCATCCATCGTCTCGACCAGCAGACCGGTCTGTGAGCGGCTGTCGGCCTGGATCACCACCGGCTGACCATCGGCAAGATCGGCCACGGCGTCGCCGACGCGATGGGCATCCACCGGCTTGCCGTCGACCCACACCGCGCCCTCGGCGGTGATGGCGACCATGACCGCCGCGTCAGGGCGCGCCGTGGCGTTGGAGGCTTCCGGACGCTGGATCTCGACCCCGGACTCCTTGACGAAGCTGGTGGTGACGATGAAGAAGATCAGCATGATGAAGACGACATCCAGCATCGGCGTCAGATTGATCTCGCCGCTGTCTTCCGCGGCCTCCATGCGACGTCTACGCATGTGGTGTCTCGCTTGTATCAGAGGAGGAATCAAAGCCGTTCACAGCGGACATGCCGGAACGTGCATCGTCGACGGCGCGCGCCAGACGGTCGTGCAGGCGCTGGTCTTCACGACGCACCACACGCTCGAAGCGCGTGACGAACATCAGGCCCACCACCGCGACCGCCATGCCGGCCAGCGTCGGCAGCGTGGCACGTGCCACACCGTCGGCCATGGCACGCGCCTGGCCGGTGCCGGCGATCGCCAGCGAATCGAAGACATGGATCATGCCGGTCACGGTGCCCAACAGGCCTGCCAGCGGACAGATCAGCACCAGCAGCTTGAGCCACGGCAGCGGCGCGCGCAGGCGTGACAGCAGCTCACGGGTCAGCACTTCGCGATGGGTGAGCGCCGACCAGCTGTGGTGTTCGCTGCGCGCCACCCAGTCGTGGATCAACTGCTGACGCGCCGGACGATGCACGAGCCGCCAGTAGAGGCCGCGTTCCAGCGCCAGCCCGAACAGCACCATGGCGATCAGGCAGATCACCACGATCAGCGGGCCACCGCTTTCCACCAGCCGCATCACTGGCGCGAAGCCACCGCTCAGCAAGGAAGAGGCGGCCAACGAATCAGGCATGCTCGGTATCCCGCTGACGCGCTGACGCGCTGGCAGCCTTGCTCGGGGCGCGCTTCTCGAGGTGGTCGGCCAGACGTGCACTGGCGCGGCCCTCGAGGCGGCCCATCAAGCCCTTGGACAGGCTGGAAAGCCCGGTCTGGGCGAACAGCAGCGGCACGGCGGTCACCAGACCCAGCACTGTGGTCACCAGCGCCTGGGAGATACCGCCGGCCATCAATTTGGGGTCGCCGGTCCCGAAGACGGTGATCGACTGGAAGGTGCCGATCATGCCGGTCACGGTACCCAGCAGACCCAGCAGCGGCGCGATGGCAGCCAGCAGCTTGACCAGCGCCTGGCCACGCTCGAGCCTGGGCTGCTCGGCCAGCAACGCCTCGTCGAGACGGGCTTCGAGCGCTTCCGGCTCGTGATCGTGGCGCATGCCTTCAAAGCGATGCAGCACACGGCCCAGCGGGTTGTCATCACTGAGCTGGCTCAGGTCGGCTTCCTGACGCTTGACCGCACGACGGGTCAGCGACAGGCGCACCAGCTGGATCAGCGCGATGATCAGGCCCAGCACGCCCAGGCCGACGATGACGTAACCGACGGCACCGCCCTGCTTGAGGCGCTCACCGAGACGCGGCGCCCGCGCCAGCGCCTGGGTGACATCGCCACCGGTGGGATCGAAGCTCAGGCGATCACTGTCGCCGGCATCGAAGGCCGCCAGCTGCTTGCGAATGCGCAGCGGCGTGGTACCCGCAAGGCCGAGGGTGTCCAGCGCCGAGGGGCCATCCACGGCCTTGTCTTCCGACAGCGGCGCCAGCAGGTGGCGACCACTGAAGGCCATCTGTTCGCCGACCCGCACGATCTCACGCGGCTTGATACTGCCATCCGGCCCGGCCAGCGGTGCCTGGAAGCGCAGCGCGCGACCGCTTTCGGTGGCGATGCTGCGGATGTCCGCGGTCAGGGCGGCGAGACGCTCGCGGCCCGGCACCTCATCACGCGGCCCCAGGTCCGGCAGACGCGCCTGGCCGCCGACCAGCAGCCAGTTGCCCGCCAGGGCTTCACGCGTCTCGCGTGCATGCTTGCGCGCCACCTCGAAGACCTGACCGAGATCGCCCTGCTGGGCCTGACGCTCTTCGTCCAGACCGCTGAGGGTCGCCTGTTGTTCCTGCGCTTCGGCCTCGAGGGTCGCGCGCGTCTCGCGCAGACTGTCACGCCGCGCCTCGGCCTCGCTGACCGCCGCTTGCAGTGCCTCGCGATCCGACAACAGGGTGTCGAGACGCGCCTGGTCGCGGCCTTCGGCCTGACTGGCGGCCTGTTCGAACTGCTCGACGCTCAATGACTGCTCGGCACTGCCGGTCGCCGCCAGCACGGCGGGAGACGACAACGTCAGCAGCCCCAGGGTGCCGGCCGTCAGCAACAGGCGTGACAGAGACGCACGTGGCGCTTGTGAATTCGTCGCCATCAGCTGGACTCCTGCGCGGTACGGGTAGTGGTGGTACGTGTGCTGGTGACTGCCGCGGCAGCCTGATCGGCGCTCTCGAGCGCGGACTGCGACAGGCGCCCCTTCGGAGCCAGCTCGACGTCCTCGACCGGCACCGACAGCGGCAGGGTCACCAGTGACGGTGCCTGCTGGTCACGCGCCATGCTGATGCCCTTGCGCAGCGCCTCCAGGCCGCTGTCATCCAGTACCTGCCAGCTGCCATTTCTGGCCTGCCAGGCGCCACCATGCTGACCATCCAGCGTCAGGTAATAGAGGCCCACGCGGCCGACACGCAGATACTGCACCTCGGTGTCTTCGCCACCGACCAGCCCAGCGCGCCAGGTATCGAAGCCCTGACCGTAGCTCAGCTCCTGCTGCCAGGCGTTGAGTAGCTGATCGAGGCGCTCGTCATTGCTCAGGCTGGCATTGGAGAGGTTGTCACGCAGACGCTGGACGCGCGCGAGACGCTCGTCCTTGAGAAACGGCAGATCCTGCTCGATGAAGTCCGCCAGCTCCTCGACCTGCTGACGCAGCAGGCCCGGCAGCGACTCGCGCGTGGCCTCGAGATTCTCCAGCGCCGTGCGCTGGCGCTCGATACGCGCCGCGCGATCAGCATTCAGCGGCGTCAGCTCCGCGGTATAGCTTTCCAGACGCGCGGCTTCCTGACGCGCTTCGCGCAGACGCACCAGCAGCGCACGCGTCTCGTCATCGGCAGCGTCGATGCGCACCTGCAGCTCCCGCTGGGTTTCCTGATGAGTGGCGGCACTGTCACGCAGTGTCTCGGCATGCGCCGGCAATGCGGTGGCTGTCAGCGGTGCAAGCAGCACCAGCGCCGGGAGCAGGCCGCCAAGGGCTCGCACGCACGGGAAGGGGAAAGAAGTCGAACGCCGCACGGACATCTCCTGAAGAACTAGGCTTGGTTGCATCCTCGGTCGCCTGCCAAGCCGCTAGTGGCTTCCGAGTGGAAATGCAAATCACTGGCATGGACGGTATTACAAACAAGAACAATTATCAATTGATCTTGCCTCGCTCTGCCCCATCAGCAGGCCCTGAAACCTGCAATGCAGCGTTGCACTTTTCTCCTGACGCTCTCTCCCCTGCCCTCGCCCCAACCCTTGCCCGCAGACACAAAAAAACGCGACCCGCCGAAGCGGGTCGCGTTGCTTGGCCAGGCCACCTTGCGGTGTCTCGGCCTCAGCCTTGCGGGGCGTTGCTCAGAGCTTGCCTTCCAGCTCCGGCAGTACCTCGAACAGATCCCCGACCAGGCCGTAATCCGCGACCTGGAAGATCGGCGCTTCGTCGTCCTTGTTGATCGCGACGATGACCTTGGAGTCCTTCATGCCCGCCAGGTGCTGGATCGCCCCGGAGATGCCGACGGCGATGTAGAGGCCCGGCGCGACGATCTTGCCGGTCTGGCCGACCTGCATGTCGTTGGGCACGAAGCCGGCGTCGACGGCAGCGCGTGAGGCACCGATGGCGGCGCCCAGCTTGTCGGCGATGCCGTTGAGCAGCGCGAAGTTCTCACCGTTGCCCATGCCGCGGCCACCGGAGATCACCACCTTGGCGGAGCCCAGCTCAGGGCGCTCGCTTTCGGCCAAGGTTTCCTCGACGAAGCTCGAGACGCCTGCATCCTCGACCACATCCACGGCCTCGATGGCCGCCTGTCCGTCGAGCGCGACCGGATCGAAGCCGGTGGCACGCACGGTGATGACCTTGAGCACATCGTCGCTCTTGACGGTGGCGATGGCGTTGCCGGCGTAGATCGGGCGCTGGAAGGTATCGGCGCTCTCGACGGCGATGATCTCGGAGATCTGCGCCACGTCCTTCAGCGCCGCGACACGCGGCATGAAGTTCTTGGCGGTGGTGGAGGCACTGGACAGCACGTGGCTATAGTCATCGGCCAACGCCACGACCAGTGCCGACAGGTTCTCGGCCAGCTGATGGGCGTAGACGGCATTGTCGGCGACACGCACACGCGCGATACCGGCAAGCCTGGCGGCCTGCTCGGCGACGGCGCCTACGCCCTCACCGGCGACCAGCACGTCGATATCGCCACCGATGGCGGTTGCGGCTGCCACGACACTCGCGGTGCTGCTGGTCAGCTGGCCATCATGATGATCGGCAATGACGAGAATGCTCATGAGATCACCTTTGCTTCGTTCTTGAGTTTGTCCACCAGCTCATCGACGGAGCCGACCTTGATGCCGCCCTGACGCTCGGCCGGCGGCGTGACCTTGACCAGCGACACCTTGGAGGCCGTGGAGACACCCAGCTCTTCCGGCGTCTTGACGTCCAGCGGCTTCTTCTTGGCCTTCATGATGTCCGGCAGCTTGGCGTAGCGCGGCTCGTTGAGGCGCAGGTCAGTGGTGACCACCGCCGGCAGGTTCAGCTTGACGGTCTGCAGGCCGCCATCGATCTCGCGGGTGACATTGACACTCTCGCCATCGACCGCCACTTCGGAAGCGAAGGTGCCCTGCCCCATGCCGGTAAGTGCCGCCAGCATCTGACCGGTCTGGTTGTTGTCGGCATCGATGGACTGCTTGCCGAGAATCACCAGGCCGGGCTGTTCTTCCTCGACCACCTTGGCCAGCAGCTTGGCCACGGCCAGCGAGTCGACGGCGTCATCGGTCATCACCTGCACGGCGCGATCGGCCCCCAGCGCCAGCGCGGTACGCAGCTGTTCCTGGGCGGCCTTCGGGCCGATGGTGACGGCCACGACTTCGGTCGCCACACCTTTTTCCTTCAGGCGCACCGCTTCTTCCACGGCGATCTCGCAGAAGGGGTTCATGGCCATCTTGACGTTGGTCAGATCGACGTCAGACTGGTCAGCCTTGACGCGAATCTTGACGTTGTAATCGATGACGCGTTTCACCGCGACGAGTACTTTCATGGTGTCCTCGCTGATTTCTCATGGAGTACCAGTGACCGTGAGGCCGCCAGCGCTCGATTCATGCAAGCGTTTGATAGGTGAATATCTTCCACAGATGACCGTGATGACAAGTGTCTCGCCACGATATCCGCTGGCACCCGACGGATGAAGTCAGCCAGACCGGCGTGGTTTTCACTGTCCGGGCGCCGCCATTCTCATGCGGGCATCTTGCGCAGAATTGGTTGCCGGGGTCAAACCTGACAATCACTCTCAACACGCCCGAGCGTGAAACCCATCGGGCGATTTCCTGCAACGCCCCCGGTGGCTATTACGTCAGACCCAAGCATAATAAACAAACGGTCGTTTTAAATGCTACTGTTGCGGCATGCTATGCGGCTGCTTCGCGCCAGCGCCTTGTGTCGAGCGGCCGATCGTCCGTGCAGGACATGGCGTACCAGCGTGAGTCGCACCCCTATTTTCACTCCGACGAGTCGTGCCCTGACGCACGCCACGCCGGAGGTCCACTGCCCAGCGAACGGCCATGGTCGTTCGTGACACGCCCGCCCCGCCGGATCCGCGGGGCCCTGACGGCGCAAAGATTGAGGAGACGGGTCATGGAACGCGAATTCATGGATTTCGACGTGGTCATCGTCGGTGCCGGCCCTTCCGGCCTGGCGGCGGCCTGCCGACTGATGCAGCAGGCCAACGCGGCCGAGAAGGAGCTGACGGTCTGCGTGGTCGAGAAAGGTTCTGAAGTCGGCGCGCACATCCTGTCCGGCGCCGTGCTCGAACCGCGTGCACTGACCGAGCTGTTCCCCGACTGGGCCGAGCGCGGCGCACCGCTCAAGACGGCCGTCACCCGTGACGAGGTCGTGCTGCTCAAGGATGACCAGAAAGCGCAGGTCATCCCCAATGCACTGGTCCCCAGGACCATGCACAACGACGGCAACTACATCATCAGCGCCGGCAACCTGACACGCTGGCTGGGCGAGCAGGCCGAGGAGCTGGGCGTCGAGATCTTCCCGGGCTTCGCCGCCCAGGAAGTGCTGCATGGCGAGGATGGCACGGTGCGCGGCATCGTGGTCGGTGACATGGGCGTGGCTGCCGATGGCAGCGAGAAGGACGGCCACATGCCGGGCATGGAACTGCGCGGCAAGTACACCCTGTTCGCCGAGGGCTGCCGTGGCCACCTGGGCAAGCAGCTGATCTCGCGCTTCTCGCTCGACAGCGAAGCGGACGCCCAGCACTACGGCATCGGCTTGAAGGAGCTGTGGGATGTGCCCGCCGAACAGCACCAGCCGGGACTGGTAGTGCACGGCAGCGGCTGGCCGCTCAAGGGCAACGCCGAAGGCGGCTTCTTCCTCTATCACACCGATGACCAGCAGGTGGTGGTGGGCCTGATCGTCGATCTCGCCTACGACAATCCGTACCTGTCGCCCTTCGATGAATTCCAGCGCATGAAGCAGCACCCGACCCTGGCCCGCCATCTCGAGGGCGGCAAGCGGGTCTCCTACGGGGCGCGCGCCATCGCCAAGGGCGGCCTCAACTGCCTGCCCAAGATGAGCTTCCCGGGCGGTCTGCTGATCGGCTGTGACGCCGGCACCCTCAACTTCGCCAAGATCAAGGGTCTGCATACCGCGATGAAGTCCGGCATGCTGGCGGCGGAAAGCGTGTTCGACGCCATCAAGGGCGGTGACGAAGGCGGTGAAGACCTGGTCGACTTCGGCAAGCGCTTCAAGGACAGCTGGGCCTATGAAGAGCTGGACGCCTCGCGCAGCTTCGGCCCGGCCATGCACAAGTACGGCACCTTCCTCGGCGGCGCCTACAACTTCCTCGACCAGCTGACGGGCGGCCGCCTGCCGACCCTGCATGACACCACGCCGGATTACGCGCGCATGCGCCCGGCGGCTGAGTGCACGAAGATCGAGTACCCCAAGCCGGACGGCAAGCTGTCCTTCGACAAGCTGTCCTCGGTGTTCCTCTCCAACACCAATCACGAGGAAGACCAGCCGTGCCACCTGCGCCTGTCCGACCCGGAGCTGCCGGTGCGTGACAACCTGCCGCGCTACGCCGAGCCCGCCCAGCGCTACTGCCCGGCCGGTGTCTACGAGATCGTCGAGGAGGCCGGTGAGCCGCAGTTCCAGATCAACTTCCAGAACTGCGTGCACTGCAAGACCTGTGACATCAAGGACCCGGCGCAGAACATCACCTGGGTCGCGCCGGAAGGCGGCGGTGGCCCCAACTACCCCAACATGTAAGCCCCTGCTGCCCGCCATCTGACAACGCCGCCACTGCCCTGCCGTGGCGGCGTTGTCGTGTCTGGCCCTCCTCATTCCTCAGCGCCGCAGGCGCGGAAGCCTTGCGCCCCGTAAGTGCTTCTTGTTTTATTCCAAAACAATCTCAAAGCGATTGTTGATATAACAGCTTCCCGGTAGCACATTAGCCTCCCTCGAATTCAGACTCACGCCATCGCTTCGGAGCCACCATGTCCGTCACACGCCAGATACTGCTCGCCCTGGGGCTGGGCATTCTCAGCGGCCTTGCCCTGAACGCCGGGGCAGGCGCTCTACCCGAGGGCAGCGTCGCCTGGCTCGACAGCCACCTGCTGACACCGGTGGGCCAGATCTTCCTGCGCCTGCTGCAATTCGTGGTGGTGCCGATGGTGTTCGGCGCCCTGATCATGAGCCTGACCAACCGCGAAGGCGGCGCCGACGTCGGTCGCCATGCCGGGCGCCTGCTGGGCAGCTATGTGGTCACCAGCGCCGTGGCGCTGACGCTGGGCATGCTGGTCGCGCATTGGCTGACGCCGGGCAGCGGCGCCGAGAGCCTGGTGGATTCAGCACCTGAAGGTCGCAACGCCGACAGCATCGCCCAGTGGCTGGTGGGCCTGGTGCCCAACAACCCCTTCACCGCACTGGGCGGCGGCGGCCTGCTGCAGGTCATCTTCGCGGCCGCCCTGATCGGGCTGGCGATGCGCGCCCTGCCGGAGGAAAGCGCGCCGCTGCATCGCGTGATCGAGAGCGGTTACACCGTCAGCCTCAAGGTGCTGTCCTTCGTGCTCAAGCTGGCGCCGGTGGGGGTCTTCGCGCTGATCACCTCGGTGATCGCCACCCAGGGACTGGACCTGCTGATGCGCCTGGGCATGTACGTAATCGGCCTGATCATCGCGCTGGCGCTGATGGCACTGCTCTATCTGGTACTGCTGGCCGTCACCGGTGCCCGCCCGCTGGCCTTCGTGCGCCACTTCGGCCAGAGCCTGGGCTTCGCCTTCGGTACCGCAAGTTCCGGCGCGACCCTGCCGCTGGCGCTGGGCAATGCCCGCGACTACGGCATGAATGAATCCCTGGCCAGCTTCGCGCTGCCCTTCGGCACGGCGCTCAAGCGTGACGGCGCCGCTGTGCTGCAGGGCTTCAATGCGCTGTTCGTGGCGCAGCTGTTCGGCATCGATGTCACCACCTCGCTGGTGATCACCGTGTTCACCACCGGCCTGCTGGTCAGCTTCTCGACGGCTGGCGTACCGGGTGCGGGGCTGGTCGCCATGACCACCGTGCTGGGCGCGGCAGGGCTGCCGCTGGAAGGCGTGGCCGTGGTCGCCGGGGTGGACCGCTTCACCGATGGCCTGCGCACCGCCCTCAACGTGATGGGCAACTGCGCCAACGCCGCCCTGCTGGAACGCTTCGATTCCCGCAAGCCCGCCGCTGACCACGAGACACAAGCGTAAGCACGCACGCAAAGAGTCAGACAAAGCCCCCCACAGACGACAACGCCCGCCAGAGAAACCTCTGGCGGGCGTTGTCATGTCTGAAAGGCCGTCATCGCGCTGGCGCGTGCGGCTACTTCTCGCTGGCCTCTCCGGTGGCGACCGGACGCGCGGGATCACTGATCCAGTCGCTCCAGGAGCCGGCATACAGGCGCGGCAGCGGCAGCCCCGCGATCGCGAAGGCCAGGATGTTCTGGCAGGCGCTGATGCCGGAACCGCAATAGGCGATCACCTCGCCCTGCGCCGGCAGCAGGCTGCGCAGCTCACGCATCAGGCTCATGCGGTCCTTGAAGCGTCCATTGGCTTCCAGATTGCTGGGGGTCGGTCGGCAGAATGCGCCGGGAATATGGCCTGCCACCGGATCGACTGGCTCCTGTTCACCGCGAAAACGCGCCTCGGCCCGGGCATCCAGCAAGCTGTCATCCGTGGCGGCCACCTCTTGGGCGCTGACCAGCAGGCTGTCATCAAAGCTCGGCTGCCAGTCGCTGGGTGTGGGGCTAATCGGTTGGGCAGGCGCACGCTTGAGCTCGCCCATGGCCTGATTCCAGGCCTGGATGCCGCCATCCAGCATCCGCACATCCGGGTGCCCGGCCCAGGTCAGCATCCACCACAGCCGCGCCGCCGCCATCTGCCCGCCCATGTCGTCATAGACCACCACCTGCTGCTCGGGCATGATGCCGAGGCGGCGGAACAGCTCGGCCGTCGCCTGATGTGACGGCAGCGGATGCCGCCCGCCCACGCCGTCCTCGCGCACGGCGGCCGACAGATCGCGGTCCATATCGACATGGATGGCACCCGGCAGATGGCCTTCCCGCCACAGACGCTCGCCGGCTTCCCCATCGTCGAGACGCGCACGGCAATCCAGCACCACGGGCGACTTGAGACCCGCCATCGCCAGCTGGGTCACCAGCTGGCTGGCATCGATCAGGGGCGCCTGGCGCTGGTCCGGCACCAGCAGCGATGAGGCGGAGACGGAGGCTGCCGCCAATGCGGCAGGATCGGGATACTGAGCCATGGGAACTCCTTTTCGGGCAGACGAAGATGCATTGGAGGCATGATGGTGCTCGGCGCAAGGCTTGGCAATCGCGCTGCCTTGTCGCCCGAGTCTCAAGTCCATTGTCACAAGGGTCACAAGGGTCACAAGGGTCACAAGGGTCACAAGGCTGTCAGCGGGGCACGCGTGGCGATCAGGCGGCGCTTGTTGCCATCGGCGAAGCGCACCTCGATCAGCGGATTGGCCTCATTGCCAGAGACCTCTTCGATCACCCCCTCACCGAAGCTCTCGTGACGCAAGCGCTGACCGACCTCCCAATCACCGACGCGTCGCAGCACCGCCGGCTCGCCGCGTGGAGAGCGATTGCCCTGTCGAGCGCCGCGAGCATAGGTGCCGCCCGAGCTGGACTGGCCTTGCGCAGCCGACTTGCTGGCCGGCCTGCCCGAGGACTTGGCGACCTTCTTCGGCAGCGCTTCCAGCGTCGGCGGCGTGATGCCGTGACGCGCCAGTGGCAGCCGCGCCAGATAGGCCTCACCAAGCGCCGGCGCCGCCACACGCAGCCGCTCGTCGCTTCCGTCCGCTGACTCACGGGCGGCCTCATCGCCGTCCTCGGCCTGCAGACGGGCGAGCTTGGCGCGCTTGCCGGCACCGTGAATCCAGTCACCGAGGCGAGTGCAGTCCTCCACGCACAGCTCGGCCAGGAAGCGGCTTGGCGTATGCGTGCCGCCGTCACGCCACAGGTGCAGCTGCTCGCGGGCACGCGTCACGCCGACGTAGCACAGCCGACGCTCCTCCTCGAGACGCTCCGGCGACAGCGGGTTGTCACGTGAGTAGGCCGGGAAGTCTTCCTCGTTCATGCCCCACAGCCCCACCAGCGGCCACTCCAGCCCCTTGGCTCCGTGCACCGTGGTGATCAGCACGCCGTCGGCGGCGTCCTCGACCGGGTTGCGCAGCAGATTGATGAAGGCGTCGGGGTCATTGGCCAGCTCCCCTGCCTGCTCGATCAGCACATCCAGCAGGCGCACATCCTCCTCGCCCTTGTCACGCCGGGCCGCGGCGCGGCGCAGCACCTTGTCGGCTTCCAGCTCATCGACCACATGGCGCAGAAGTCGCGCGGGCGCCCAATCGCCCAGCGAGGGCAGATCACACAACAGCTTCCAGCGCTTGTGCAGGTTGCGGCGTTGCAGCGGCTTGAGCCCCTCGAGGATAGGATCTTCCTTGCGTGGCCAGCGCTGGCTGTCGGCCAGCTGCTGACACAGGCGCTCGAGGCGTTCGCGCGCGACGAAGGCGGTGGGCTGAGTGAACAGCAGCAGCAGGTGCGCCGGGTCGCGCAGACGCGTGGCATCACGCGCCAGCTCCAGATAGCCCGCCAGCGCCTGCACCAGCGGCAGGCGGAACACGAAGCGATCCCCCTGCCCCAGCCGGAAGGGAATGCCGGCCTTGAGCAGCTGCAACTGCACCGGTACCGACAGCGCCCAGCTGCGCACCAGCACGGCGGCCTCGGCGCCACTGCGACCCGACTCTCGCCAGGCCGTGAGCGCCGCGACCAGACTGGCGGCGCCCTGGCCTTCGAACAAGCGAGTCGCCGGCGTGCCGGGCGCAGCCAGACACAGCTGGTCCGGACGGCGCGCATTGGCGGCGATGGCGTGATTGGCCGCCAGCGCCAGACGATGACCGTGGCGGAAGGTGTAGCTGAGCGGGAAATCCAGCGGCGCGGCAAAGCTCTCGGCAAAGCGCGTCAGCATGTAGTCAGGCCGCGCGCCACGCCACTCGTAGATGCACTGGTTGGCATCCCCCACGGCCATGACTTCTGCCAAGGCGCCGGAGGCTGCGGGCGACGCTTCGCCGGGCGAGGAAGCTTGGCCGAGCGACGCTTCGCCGACCGACGCCTCGCCGCCGGACGGTGCACCCGCCAGCAGCGCCAGCATGCGCTGCTGCGCCTCATTGATGTCCTGATACTCATCGATGATGACGTGCTGCAGATGCCCCTGGATGCGCGCGCGGGTCTCGGGCTCCTTCTCCAGCTGACGCAGTGGCCGGTAGAGCAGATCGGCATAGGTCATCTGGCCGTACTGCTCGAGCAGCTGCTCAAGCTGAGCGAAGGACTCGACGAAGTGGCCGGTGTGCTCGCCGAGGTTCATGCGCTCATACAGCAGCGTCGGCTCGCACATCTCGGCCTTGACCAGATCACAGAACTGGGCGAGCGCTTCGAGGCGCTCGCCCTCGAGCGCTGCCTCACGATCGGCGCGATCGGCATCGCCCAGCGCACGCTGGGCGGCCTGCTTGAGCAGACGCTCCAGCGCCCAGTCCTGCTGGATGAGTTCGCGCGGCTCGAGGCTGCCCCAGCGCACCAGGGTGGTGGTCAGGCGATGGCCGATGGAGTGGAAGGTGCGAATGTCGGGCAGCCGTGTGCCCGGCGGGGCCGACTGCGCCAGCTTGGCGACGAAGTCCTCACGCGCCGAGCGGTTGAACATCAGCACCAGAATCCGCTGCGCCGCAATGCCTTCCGCCAGCAGGCTCAGCACCCGCGCCACCAGCGTGGTGGTCTTGCCGGAGCCCGCCACCGCCGCTACCCGCGCATGCCTCCCGCGATGCGCCACCACGGCGCGCTGCTGATCCGTCAGCCGTTGCGTCAGCTGATCGACGGCCAGCGCCAGTGGCGATGCTGCAACATCTGGCCCGGAGGTTGCGGTGCTGTCGGGTTCGATGGGAGGAAGTGGTGACGACATGAAGACCTGCAATGGCTGGCGGCGAGAGAAAAGGAGCGAAGCAGAACGCGAGGGGCATACGAAAGAGAGAGCAGAAGGCGGCAAGTTCAAATAAGTTCAGACAGGTTCAGACGTCGACCTCATCGGCCGCCAGCTGTCCCAGAATCTGGAAGCGCCCGCCGCTCATGAAGCCGAGTGTCAGGCTGCCGTCGTCCTGCTCTTGCGTCTCGGCGCTCTCGAGCAGCCGATAGTAGAGATTGCGGTGCAGGCGCGCGGCAAGGCCGAAGCGCACCGGCACTTCCGGTAGCCACAGGCCGTCCGGCGTCTCGCTCAGCGTCAGGCAGGTCTCCCCTTCCAGTCGCACGACATCGCCCTGATCGGTGACCAGCTGCCAGACGTCCGGCTGAGGCTCGGATTGCCCTGACTCTGTCTGTCCGGGCTCTGTCTCTCCAAGCTCAGTCGGCGCAGAATCGCTCTCGATGCGGGAGCAGTCCACCGCCAGGAAGGGGCGATCCTCGACCTGGATGGTGACCTTCTCCGCTGGCGTGACCAGGCAGTAGCTGCCATCGGGCTCGCGGCGCAGGACACGCGACAGCATGTGCACCAGTCGCGCACGGCCGATGGGCGTGCCCTCGTGTATCCAGCGCCCGTCGGCGCAGATGACGAGGTCCATCTCGCCACAATGCGCCGGGTGCCATTGATCCACCGGCGGCAATGCCTTGCCGCT
The DNA here is from genome assembly GCF_046566945.1 of Cobetia sp. SIMBA_158. Lineage (NCBI taxonomy): Bacteria > Pseudomonadati > Pseudomonadota > Gammaproteobacteria > Oceanospirillales > Halomonadaceae > Cobetia > Cobetia sp. SIMBA_158. Next base: position 299,606 of record NZ_JAWJYL010000001.1, on the reverse strand, counting down.
GGTGGCCTTGTCGCCCAGCTGGGTGAGGATGGCGGCTGGATTCATGACGTTCCCTCCCTGGTCATCAGATCATGCGGGGTACCACGCTCAATCGATGAGCATACCGCTGCTGGCCAGCGCTTCGCGAACGTTGTCCGGCGCTTCCGGCGCGGCGGCGCGGAACAGGCGATAGAAGTTGGCGGTAGTCTGCATCGCCAGCTCATCGACGGTGATGCCGCGCTCGGCGGCGATGCATTCGGCGACCTCGACCACATTGCCCGGCACATTGGAGGTGCCACGGTACGGCACCGGCGCCAGATAGGGGCTGTCGGTCTCGATCAGCAAGCGGTCCAGCGGGATGGCGCGTGCCAGCTCGCGGACGTGTCCGGCGTTGCGGAAAGTGACGATACCGGAGATGGAGACCATGAAGCCGTGGCCCACCGCGACGCGCGCCATGTCCAGATCTTCAGTGAAGCAGTGCAGCACGCCACCGACAGCGGGGTCCGTGTGCTGCTTGATCAGCGCCAGAGTGTCTTCCCGCGCCTCACGGGTGTGGATGATCACCGGCAGCTCGAGCTCACGCGCGGCGATCAGATGGCGCGTGAAGCGCTCGTACTGCAGCTCGCGGCTGACGCTCTCGTAGTGATAGTCGAGGCCGGTCTCGCCGATGGCCACCGCGCCGAAGCGCTCGGCGCACTTCTTGATGTCCTCGACCGTGGGTTCCGGGTCGACCTGATGCAGCGGATGCACACCGGCGGAAATCACCACATCCTCATGCTGCTGGGCGATGGCCGAGATCTCGGGCACATCGTCGAGCGTGACGGCAATGGCGAGAAACTGGTGCACGTGACGGGCGCGCGCGGCGTCCAGCACGGCCTCGAGGCTGCCGCCATGCTCTTCCAGTTTCAGACGATCAAGGTGGCAATGCGAATCGACAAACATCCGGAAACTCTCACTACTGATGGCCACGCGCTGCGCGGCGAAAAACGTGCTCGACCGGCGGGCGCTCATGGCACTGCCGGTCGAGATGATGAAGCGACGCTGCGCTCGCGCTACAGCGTATAGGTCGCGTGACCCTTGCCAAGCATGCCGGCCAGGTGGTTCTCGATATGATCGCGCACCTGGCGGTCCTCTTCACTGAAGTGGATGCCGATCCCGGCAATGCGTCGGCCACTGACGCCCTGCGGGGAAATCCATACCACGCGCCCGGTGACCGGAATGCGCTCGGATTCCTCAGGCAGGGTCAGCAGCAGATAGACTTCCTGGCCCATGGTGTAGCGCTCGGTAGTCGGCACGAAGATGCCGCCGCGCACGAGGGTCGACATGTAGGCGGCCAACAGGGTCTTCTGATCACGAATGGTCAGCGAGAGCGCCTTCTGGCCTTGCTGTGGAGCGGTATCCATCCTTCACCTCCGGCCGGTCTCCCGGCACATGCAGTCCCGTGACGAGCGTCAGCGCTCACATGAGGGCTCACGCTGCGTATCAATGCGTATTCTTCGGCCATTGCCTGCTGTCATCTGACGCAAGGCGAGCAAGCGGCCTGGCTGGCTTCAGTCTAGCCTGCCCGCCTTGCCTCGCGCAGCCTCGTGGCTTTCCACGCGGGCATCGCTCAGCCATTTCCTCAGCTCTTCGCTCAGACCTTCACGCCAGAAGCTCAGACCTTCACTCGGGCCATCACGCCAGAAAAAAGCCAGCTGCGCATTCAGGAGCGCAGCAAGGCGGCCCAACGCACCAGCCAGGCTTCCAGCACCAGCTGAGGGTTGGGGTTGCCGCCCGCGGCCAGCAGACGACGCTGCTCGCGGGCGAAGTCCAGCAGCTTGAACCAGTCCTGGGTGCGACCGTTCTTGACCGCCTGTCTCAGCAGCGGCTCAAGACTGGGGTCACGCAGGTCGCTGGCGTTGCCGGACAGGCCCATGCGAATCAGGTCTTCCAGCCAGGCAATACCGTACCACAGCACCTGCGCCAGCGGTTGGCGCTCCAGTCGCCACGCCTCGGCCACCGGCTCGCCACCGCGCACCAGCGCATCGAACAGCTCGCGCAAGGCCTGACGCAGCTGGCGCTGCTCCGCCTCGCCAAGACGCACCGCCAGCTGCGGCAGACCGCCCGCCATGCGCAGCAGGGCCTGAGCATCCTCGCCCAGCTGCTGCGTGAGCCACGGCAGGCTCTCTTCGGCCGGCGGAATCACCAGCGGCCATTGCTGACAGCGCGAGCGGATGGTCGGGAGTACCCGTGACGGCATGTCGCTGAGCAGAATGAACAGCGTATTGGCACCGGGCTCCTCGAGGCTCTTGAGCAAGGCGTTGGCCGAGGCGATGTTCATCAACTCCGCCGGTTGCAGCCGGATGACGCGGTAGCCGCCCTGCTGGGCCGTCTGGGAGACGAAGCGATTAACCTCACGGATCGGGTCGATGCGGATCATCTTGCCGACATCCTGCGGCGCGACCGCCATCAGATCAGGGTGATGTCCGGCCGCCAGCATATGACAGCCATGACATTCACCACAGGCCGCCGCGCCGGGCTTGCCCTGGGCGGTGCGACACAGCACGCGGGCGATCATGGCATCGGCCAGCTCATGCTTGCCAAGCCCCGACGGTCCGCTGAGCATCACCGCATGCGGCAGGCGACCGTTGTCGTGCACCGCGGTGAAGTGTTGCCACAGCGAATGCTGCCACGGCAGCGGCGAGAAGCTCGAAAGCGTGACACCACTGCTGACGTCTGAAGCACTCATGGCTGCTCATCCGTGGCAGTGTTCGCCTGCCAGGCCGCCACGCGAGCCGCCAGCACCGCCGCGATATCGGCCTGCACGGCTTCGAGCGACTGACCGGCATCGATGGTGGCAAAGCGCTCGGGGTCGGCGTCACGACGCATGTGATAGCCGACACGCACCGCCTCGAAGAACTGCTCGGCTTCCTGCTCGATGCGATCGGCGCCTTCACCGGTCTCGGCGCGGCGAGCGGCCAGACGGCCACGTGCCGCCGCGACCGGCATGTCCAGCAGCAGGGTCAGGTCCGGCTGCAAGCCTTTCTGCACCAGGGATTCCAGCGCCGAGATATCGGCCAGCGGCAGGTTGCGGCCACCACCCTGGTAGGCAAAGGTCGCGTCGGTGAATCGATCGCACACCACCCAGGCACCGCGCGCCAACGCCGGACGAATGGTCGCGGCCAGATGCTGGGCACGCGCGGCGAACATCAACAGCAGTTCGGCATCATCACTCAGCGACTCGGTCGGCGCCGGGTCTAGCAGCAACTGGCGAATGGCTTCCGCTCGCTCGCTGCCACCCGGCTCACGCGTGCGCACGACCTCGAGGCCATGCGCCTCGAGCTCGGAGACCACGAAGGCGACATTGGTGCTCTTGCCGACGCCTTCACCGCCTTCCAGCGTGATGAAGCGACCACCGCGCGAAGCCTGGGTGGCCGCCGCGCTGGCGGCGTGGCGAGAAGACGTCGTGCTTGATGCGCTCGGACGTGAAGACATGATGTTTCCTGATTCAGACAGCAGATGACTCGCGACGAAAGCCCCGTGCAGCATGGCAGACCCTGTTCGCCACACGGGTTTCAGCTCATTCGCCACGCATTACCGATTGAGAATATAACGGCGCACGGCATTGTTGTGCTCGCGCAGCGTGCGCGAGAAGTGATGCTTGCCCTCACCCTTGGCGACGAAGTAGTAGGTATCGCCTTCCTTGGGATGCACCGCCGCTTCCAGCGCGGCGCGCCCGGGCATCGCGATCGGCGTCGGCGGCAGGCCGGTGATCACGTAGGTATTCCAGGGCGTCGGCTTGCGCAGGTCGGCGCGCGACAGCGAGCCATCATAGTCCTTGCCCAGGCCATAGATGACGGTCGGGTCGGTCTGCAGGCGCATGCCACGCTCCATGCGACGCTTGAAGACGCCGGCGATCTCGTCACGCTCTTCCGGCGCGCCGGTCTCGCGCTCGATCAGTGACGCCATGATCAGCGCTTCGTAGGCGCTGGTGATCGGCAGGTCGTCGTCACGCCCGGCCCAGACTTCCTCCAGCGTCTTGCTCATGCGGCTATAGGCCTGCTTGTAGAGCGAGAGGTCGCTGACGCCCTTGTGATAGCGGTAGGTGTCTGGGAAGAAGCGCCCTTCCGGCTTCTCGCCCTCTACACCGACAGCCGCCATCAGCTCCTCGTCGCTCATGTCGCGAGTCGTGTGCTCAAGCTTGGGCGAGGCATCCATGGCAGTGCGCATCTGGGCGAAGGTCCAGCCCTCCGGCACGGTCAAGGTATAGCTGACCACATCGTCACTGGACAGCAGCGCCACCAGCTCACGGCCGTTCAAGCCCGGCGTGAGACGGAATTCACCGGCGCGCAGGCCATTGACGGCCTCAGGCTCGAGGCGCGACCACACCTTGTACGGCCAGCTCGCCTCGATGATGCCCTGTGACTCGAGCTCGCTCACCACCCTGGTCAGGCTGGCGCCCTTGGGCACCTCGAACAGCTGTTCCTTCTCGATCGCCAACGGTGACAGCAACTGCGCCTGCCAATAACGAAAGCCCACCACACCCGCAGCCACGGCCAGCACTACCAGCATCAGGAGGATCTTGAACACTCGCATAATCAGGTTTCCAGTCTTCATGGCGAAGGCGACGACCGCACAGGCATACTTGCTGACGCTCGTCGTCTTCCGTCAGTTCGCGGGCTCGCCCAGCAAGCGCGCGACAGTGTGATTCAACTCGTCCAGCGCCGGATGCGCCTCATCCTTCCACTCAGCCAGAATCGCGCCATCGGGCTTGAGCAGGGTGCGCAGCGGCCAGACGCCCTGCACGGAATTCATGACGACGACCTGCTCGGCCCACACGAGTGACTCAAGTCCCTCACGCACTCGCTCGAACGCCATCTCGGCCTCAAGCGCCGCCAGCAGCGTGCCCTCGACCCCGGCACGATCAAGACACGGCGTGAACCAGCGCCCGTCACGATACCAGGCCAGATTCATGCTGGTGGCCTCGATCAGCTCGCCCTGCGCATTGAGCAACAGGCCCTCGCTGATGGCCGTGTCGCTCCACTCGCGGCGCGCCAGCACGTTCTCGAGCCGATTGAGATGCTTGAGCCCCGCCAGTGCCGGTTGCTCGGCCACACGCAGCTCGCAGACCCGCGCCGTGATGCCACGCCGCGCCTGCTGATTGACCGCAAAAGGCGTCGCGCGTGCCCGCAAGCGCGTCTCCGGTGACTCAGGTGCCCTGTAGCCCCGCCCGCCGGAGCCGCCGGTGACGATCAGCTTGAGCACTTCAAGCCCCTCGCCCTGACAGACCGCCAGACAGCCCGCCAGCTCAGCTGACGAAGGCGCTGCAATCCCCAGCCGCTGACAACCGCGCGTCAAGCGCGCCTCGTGCCAGGACCACAGCTGCGGCTGGCCCTCACGCACCAGAATCGTCTCGAACACGCCCTCGCCATAGGCGAGGCCACGGTCATCACTGGGCAGATCGGCGGCGAGCGCCGCAAGAGCACGCTTGTCTTCAGAGCTCTTGTTGCCAGAGACATCAGTCGTCATCGATACAGCCCTCCAGAGAACGGTTGCGGACACGACACGCAAAGCAGGTGACGCCCCACAGACAAACGCGCCCCCGGATGGGAGCGCGTCTGAGGAGAGAGAACACGAAAGCGTGTGATCAGTCCTTGAGCTTGCCGAACACCAGCGAGCCGTTGGTGCCACCGAAGCCGAACGAGTTGGACAGGGTGTACTCGATCTTCATGTCACGTGCGACGTTGGGCACGTAATCGAGATTGCAGCCCTCGGCCGGGTTGTCCAGGTTGATGGTCGGCGGCGCGATCTGGTCACGCATCGCCAGCACGCAGAACACGGCCTCGACCGCACCGGCAGCGCCCAGCAGGTGACCGATCATCGACTTGGTGGAGCTGACCGCCACATCACGTGCCGCATCACCCAGCACCGACTCGACGGCGAGGCTTTCGGCCTTGTCGCCGGCATTGGTGGAGGTGCCGTGGGCATTGATGTAGTCGATCTGGCTCGGCTCGAGCTTGGCATCACGGATGGCGTTGCGCATCGCGGCGGCCGCACCACGGCCGTCTTCGGGCGGCGCCGTCATGTGGTGAGCGTCGTCGGACATGCCAAACCCGAGCACCTCGGCGTAGATGGTCGCGCCACGCGCCTTGGCGTGCTCGTACTCTTCCAGCACGACGACACCGGCGCCGTCGGACAGCACGAAGCCATCGCGGTCGCGGTCCCACGGACGGCTGGCCGCCTGCGGATCATCGTTGCGGGTCGACAGCGCACGCGCTGCGGAGAAGCCACCCAGACCCAGTGGCGTGGTCGCCATCTCGGCGCCACCGGCCACCATCACGTCGGCATCGCCATAGGCGATGGTACGCGCGCTGTAACCGATGTTGTGCGTCCCGGTGGTACAGGCGGTGGTGATCGCGATGTTCGGACCACGATAACCGAACTGGATCGCCAGATTGCCGGAGATCATATTGATGATGGAGCCCGGCACGAAGAACGGCGAGATGCGACGTGCACCGCCCTTCTCCAGCGCCTTGTGGTTGTGCTCGATCATCGGCAGGCCGCCGATACCGGAACCGATGGCGACACCAATGCGCTCGGCGTTGTCTTCGGTGCATTCAATGCCGGAGTCGGTGATGGCCTGGTGGGCCGCCGCGATACCGTATTGGATGAAGAGGTCCATCTTGCGGGCCTCTTTCGGGTTCAGGTACTGACCCACATCGAAGTCCTTGATGGAGCCACCGAAACGGGTATTGAAACCACTGACATCGAAATGCTCGATGGCCGCGATGCCACTCTTGCCCGCCTTGATGTTGCTCCAGCTTTCCTCGACGGTATTCCCGACCGGGGTTACCAGGCCAAGACCTGTTACCACTACCCTTCTGCGAGGCATCGTGTCTCCTCCAAAACTATCGAATTGGCACGCCAGGGCCATGGACGCCCGGACGGTAATTGAGCGCATTATACAGAAACCTGGCCATGCGTGGGCAGTCGGTTTTCAAGCGCTTTTCTGGCCACTTTCACGAAGGAATTCCGACACTTGCCACAAGGGGACATTTGTCACGAAGCCCACCGCCTACCACCAGGCAATGCGCGCCCTGTCGGCGCGGCATTGCGCAGCACATCCCTGAACGACAAGAGCCGCACTGAGGAACAGTGCGGCTCTTGAACGTACAGACAATTGCATCACGACCATGAGCAACAGGTTGCTCCGTGATCGCTTCAACACACCTTACTGGTGGTTGACGATGTAATCGATAGCTTCCTGCACGGTGGTGATCTTCTCTGCTTCTTCGTCAGGAATTTCAGTATCGAATTCCTCTTCAAGAGCCATCACCAGCTCGACGGTGTCCAGGGAATCGGCGCCCAGGTCTTCAGTGAAAGAGGAAGAGTTCTGGATTTCTTCTTCTTTGGCGTTCAGGCGCTCAGCCACAACCTTCTTGACGCGTTCTTCAATGGTGCTCATTTAACAATCACTCCTAGTGGTACGGAATCCGCAGCTCGAAAAAGCTGGGCGTAGTTTATAGGCCACCCCAAAAGGACGCAACCACGTCCCTGCGTGGGGTTCAGCGCATGTTCATGCCACCGTTCACCTGCAACGTCTCACCGGTAATGTAGCCTGCTGCATCACTGGTCAGGAAGCCGACTGCCGCAGCAATCTCTTCCGGCTGGCCAAGGCGCGCCAGCGGGATGTTGCCGAGCAACGCTTCGTGCTGCGCTTCCGGCAATGCTTCAGTCATGTCAGTGGCAATGAAGCCCGGCGCCACTGAGTTGACGGTAATATTGCGTGACGCGACTTCGCGCGCCAGCGAGCGGGCAAAGCCTTCCATGCCTGCCTTGGCGGCAGCATAGTTGACCTGACCGAGGTTGCCCATGGTCGCGACCACGGACGAGATGTTGACGATGCGGCCGAAGCGCGCCTTGGTCATGCCGCGCAGGCAGCTCTTGCTGACACGGAAGACCGACTTGAGATTGGTGTCGAGCACCGCGTCCCAATCGTCTTCCTTCAAGCGCATCAACAGGTTGTCACGCGTGATGCCGGCATTGTTGACCAGGATGGTCGGGGCGCCGAAGCGCTCGCCGATTTCCTTGAGCACGGCGTCGACGCTGGCCTGATCGGTGACGTTGAGCAGCATGCCCGCGCCTTCGATACCGTGCGCCTCGAGGTCAGCGCCGATGGCCGCTGCCCCTTTCTCGCTGGTGGCAGTACCGATCACTATACGGCCCTGACGGCCGAGTTCACGGGAGATGGCTTGGCCGATGCCACGACTGGCACCGGTCACCAGTGCGATTCTGCGTTCGCTCGTCATCTTGAGTCCTGAGTTGGCTGATCCAAGTCACATGACCGGCCAGATGGGCCAGCCACGAGCTTACTGATTCTGTTCGGCAGCGGTCTCGCGGGCAAGTTCCAGCGCCGCTTCCAGGCTATCCGGATCATTCACGGCCAGGCCACGCGCCTGACGCTGAATGCGCTTGCCAAGGCCGGTCAACACCTTGCCCGGACCGCATTCGATGAAGCTGCGCGCGCCACTGTCGAACATGGCATTGACGCAATCGGTCCAGCGCACCGGCTGATAGAGCTGCTCGATCAGACGCTGACGCAGTGTCTCGACGTCGTCATGCGCCTTGGCATCGACATTCTGGATGACGGTATAGCGCGGCGCACGGAAATCGATGGCATTCATCGCCTCGGCCAGCTTGTCGGCCGCCGGACGCATCAGATCACAATGCGACGGCACCGACACCGGCAGCGGCATGGCGCGCTTGGCACCCGCTTCCTGACATGCCGCGATGGCACGCTCGACGGCAGCGGTGCCACCGGCGATGACGACCTGTCCCGGCGCATTGTAGTTGACTGCCGCGACCACTTCACCCTGTGCCGCACTGGCACAGGCGGCTTCGACCTGGGCATTCTCGAGACCGAGAATGGCCGCCATCGCGCCCTGGCCCTGCGGCACGGCAGTCTGCATGGCTTCGCCGCGCAGATTGACCAGCTTGACGCCCTCGGCGAAACCGATCACGCCAGCGCAGACCATGGCGCTGTATTCACCCAGGGAGTGACCGGCCATGCGCGCCGGGCGCGGGCCTTCCAGCTCCTGCCAGACGCGCCAGATGGCGACACTGGCGGTCAGAAGCGCCGGCTGGGTCAGCTCGGTACGATTGAGCTCCTCCGCCGGGCCTTCCTGTGTCAGGTGCCAGAGATCGCGCCCCAGCGCGTCAGAGGCTTCCTCGAAGGTAGTGCGGACCACGCTATAGCGCTCCGCCAGCTCCCGCAGCATGCCGACCTGCTGGGAGCCCTGTCCCGGGAAGATGAGGGCCAGGGAATCTGTCATTGCTGTCACCATTTCCATCTGTTCAGGTGGGACTGACACGGGTCAAGAAACCCGATTTCCACTGGCTCGCAAGCGAGACGACCACTGTCGTGTCTCACGCTTCTGCCAGGGGAAAGCCTGCTTCCTGTCATTTACGTCATGCTGCTGTCCTGCGGGGGCTTCCTGTGGGAGCTGCCTGCCCCTGATTCCCGTCCGCCTTCACCGCCCGGCCGCGAAGCGCTGGCATTGTCGCACCGTGTGCGCCGAAGCTCGACCCCAACAGGAACAAATCAGACCAATTTACTCATTCAGCGTGAGTATGTGCCTTCCAGGGCCTGCGCCAGGCGCGAGGGCAACTGCTCGCGAGCCTCGCTGGCCGCCCGCGTGACGGCAAAGGCAAAGCCTTCCGCCGCCGCGCCGCCGTGGCTCTTCACCACCACGCTCGCCAGGCCCAGCAGGCTGGCGCCGTTGTAGCGCACCGGGTCCAGCTCACGCGAGAGTCGTGTCAGCGCCGGGCGCGCCAGCCAGGCCATCAGGCGCGTGCGCCAGCTGGCCGCCAGGGTCGCCCCCAGCTGCGCCGACAGCATCTGCGCAAGCCCTTCACTGCTCTTGAGCACGACATTGCCGACGAAGCCATCACAGACCACCACATCTACCTTGCCGGAGAAGAGGTCGCCGCCCTCGACAAAGCCAAGGTAGTCGAAATCCGACTCGCTGCCAGCCAGCAGGGCGTGCGCTTCCTGCACCTGCGCAGTCCCCTTGACCGACTCGACCCCCACGTTGAGCAGCCCCACTCGTGGACGCTCGACCGCGTCGATGAGGCGGCTGCGCATCGCGCCCATGCGGGCGAACGCCAGCAGATGGTGCGGCGCGACATCGACGTTGGCGCCGAGATCCAGCAGGCTGCAGGCGCGCGCGCCGCGCGTGGGCACCGCGGCACAGATGGCAGGTCGCTCCACCCCTTTCACTCTTCCCACTTCGCGCATGCCCAGCGCCATCAAGGCGCCGGTATTGCCGGCACTGACACAGGCATCCGCCTGGCCCTTCGCCACCAGGCCCAGGGCCTGAGACATGCTGCTGGGCTCGCGGCTGCGCACAACGCGGGACGGGCGAGCATCAGACGCGACAATGCCGTCGACAGCGAGTGTCTGAAGGCGATCACGAACACGGGAGAGTGAAGCAGGGAGGGAGTCTAACTCGGCATCCAGTAGATGCTGCGGGCCGACCAGGATGGCGCTGAGTTGCGAGTCTCGCAACAGCGCACTGGCCGTGCCCCGTAACGTAGCGCGGGGACCGAAGTCCCCGCCCATCGTATCGATGGCGATACGCACGGCGTTACGCCGCGCGCTGCATCAATGCCTTATGCATCAACGACTTTGCGGCCACGGTAAAAACCGTCGGCAGAGACGTGGTGACGCAGGTGAACTGTACCGGTTTCCTTGTCCTGGGACAGGGTCGGTGCAGTCAGGGCATCGTGGCTACGACGCATGCCACGCTTGGAACGAGTTTTGCGGTTCTGCTGAACTGCCATGGGGATTACTCCAATCTTGTCGACAAATTGAGTTCAGTGCTTGTCCTTCAGGGTGCGAAGCACACTGAATGGATTCACAGCGGGTGCGTCCGAGGCCTCGGGTTCCACACCGCTGGCCAGCTGGTCGCGAGAGACGGCACAATCGGCCTCCTCGTGGTAGACCACCTGCGGCAGGACCAGGAGCACTTCATCCTCGATCACTGTCAGGAGATCCAGCTGTTCGTTTTCCACCACTACCGGCTCGTACTCACCGGGCAGCTGCGCCGCCAGCGCATCGCTGGTCACCAGACCCAACAGGAACTCGCTGGAAAGCGGCTCCGGCTCGGTGGGTCCCAGACAACGCTGACATAGCAGACTTGCCTCGAAGGCGATGGAGCCTTCGATGAAGCTGCGACGTTGAGTGTCGATGTCAAAGGTCATGGAGACGCTGACGTCCCCTTCCTGAGCACCGATGGCCTCAACAACACGGGGCATGTTCGCCAGTGGAATCACGCCTTCAAGGCGTTTACCCGCTGACGCCAGCCGGTAGGGCTCGACCTTGGTCGGCAGTCTTGTGGTCAACATAGGCGCGCCATAATAGGGATTCCCCCTCCCGGTGTCAAAATGCATGAGCAACTTGTTGCTTTTGCCAGCCCCCTCACCATCACGCTTTCACGTCGATATGCGACAACTGACACTGGGCTACACGTCCAGCGCGCGATTGTACGCGCCTGACGCTTCAATGCCGAGAGGATTTACGGCATCCTGCAGCCCTTGTTTTTCAAATACTTGCCGCGCGCCGCCCAGCCAATGCCCGCAACGCGCCCCGACGGGAGAGCCATGATGACTCCACTGGTCCTGGCGTCCAGCTCACGCTGGCGTCGTGAACTGCTTGAACGCCTCGGGCTGCCCTTCACCTGGACAGCCCCCAGTATCGATGAGACGCCGCGACGCGAAGAAAGTGCCGAGACACTGGTCCATCGTCTGGCACTCGGCAAGGCCAACGCCGTGGCGGACGCCTACTCCCACCACCTGATCATCGGCAGCGATCAGGTCGCCGTCTTCGAGGGCGAGATACTGGGCAAGCCAGCGGATCTGTCAGCCGCACGCGCCCAGCTGGCGCGCTTCTCCGGACGCCGCGTGCGCTTCGTGACCGGCCTGGCGCTGATCGACACCCAATCCGCGCGTCACTGGGTCTGCCATGAAGACCACGAGGTCGTCTTCCGCTCCCTGACCAGCGCCGAGATCGAACGCTACGTCGAGCGCGAACGCCCCCTCGACAGCGCCGGCAGCTTTCGCATGGAAGGACTCGGCATCACGCTCTTCGAGCGTCTCGAGGGGCGTGATCCCAACAGTCTGATCGGCCTGCCGCTGATTCGCCTGTGCGAACTGCTGCGCGAGGCAGGCGTCGACCCTCTGCTGGATGCGCCGCGCTCCTGAGTGGCACCGGGCCCCTGAGAGACACCGCAGCCCTGAGCGACGAGGGCTGCGGCCCTGGCTCGTCTACCAGGGCAGACGGTAGCTGACCGGCGACACCGTCGTCTCGAGCCCCATCGCACTGGCCATCACACCGGCGAAGCGCCGCGTGAAGCGCTCGAAGGGGTCCTGACGCGGCGTGTAATCGTGCAGCTCCGCCTCTGGCGTCAGCTCCGCCGCCAGCTCTTCCAGCGTGCCGGTACGATCGACCAGCCCCAGCCCCCGCGCCTGCTCACCAGTCCAGATCAACCCCGAGAACAGCTCGGGATCGTCCTTGAGGCGCTCACCGCGCCCAGCCTTGACCGCCGCGATGAACTGCTGGTGCGTCGTGGCCAGCACGCTCTGCCAGAAGGCACGCTGGTCCGGCGAGATTTCCGAGAACGGATCAAGAAACGCCTTGTTGTCTCCCGCCGTGAACACGCGACGCTCGATATCCAGCTTTTCCATCGGCCCCTTGAGCCCGAAGCTTGAGGAAATCACGCCGATGGAGCCCACCAGGCTCGAGGGTGCCGCGATGATCTCGCCGGCGCCGGCCGCCATGTAATAGGCACCACTGGCGCCCAGGTCTTCAATCACCGCGATCACCGGCTTGTCGCCCCGCTCACGCAACCGCATCAGCTCGTCATAGACGCGCTGGGACTGCACCGGGCTGCCACCGGGCGAGTTGATGTCGAGCACCACCGCCACGGAGGCCGGTGACTCCCAGGCCGCACGCAGCCCCTTGATGATGCGTTCGGCATTGGCTTCACCGTCCGCTTCGATCACGCCCTTCACTCGCACCACGCCCAGATGCTGCTCGCCGGGCAGCGCCGCTGGCTGGCTGCCGAGCGTGAACAGGGTCACCGAGGTCGCGATCGAGGCGATGAACAGCAACGCGAACAGGAAGCGGAAGAACAGCTTCCAGCGCCGCGAACGACGCTGCTCGGTAACCACGCCCTGCACCCAGCGGTCCATCATCTCGAGCTGCGCGGTGCGCTCGCGCGCCTGCCAGTCCACCTCTCGCTCGGAGGCGGCAGCCGCGCCCTGTCCACTCATGCCCTGTCCACTCATGCCCTGTCCACTCATGCCCGGCCCGCTCAAGCCCGCTTCGCTATCATCCTTGCCACCCGCGCCTTCACGCCAGGGATCCTGCGGCCTGTCACTCATCGATTGCTGCTCCTGTGCTGGGCGATCGCGGCCGTTACCTGGCCACGTACAGCCAATCCATCAATTCATCGAAATGCGAGACGATGCGCTGCGGCGCACAGGCCTCAAGACGCGGCACACTGTGTACGCCGTAGTCGACACCGACACTGTGCATGCCCAGGGCACGCGCCATTTCCAGATCATATTCGGTATCGCCGACCATCAGCGCCTCATGCGCCTCAACGTTCAGCTCGGCCAGCAACTCCTCGAGCATGCGAGGGTGCGGCTTGGACAGCGTCAGGTCCGCGGTGCGCGAGGCATGGAACCAGTCACCGCAATCATGGGCCGTGAACATGCGGTCCAACCCGCGGCGGCTCTTGCCCGTCGCGACGGCCAGCAGCTGCTCGGGATGGCGACGCAGACGCTGGATGCCGGCCTCGACACCGGGGAAGAAGTCCAGCGGCGTGGTATCGACCGCCACGAAATGCGCCTTGTAGGCCGCGACCAGCGCCTCGCACTGCTCGGCCGTCGCCCCCGGGAACAGGCGCTCCATGGCTTCGGGCAGCCCGAGTCCGATGATGTCGCGCGCCGCATGGGCAGGCAGCTCGCCCATACCCGTCGCCAGTGAGGCCGCCTGCAGGCAGTCGACGATACGCGCCTCGGAATCCATCAAGGTGCCATCCCAGTCGAAGATGACCAGGCGATAGCGCGGTTGCGGCAGTCCTGCGGTGAGATCAGTCATGACGAGCTCCCAGCTCTCTGGCAGTGGCGAGAACGCGCTTCATCCGCTTGTCCAGCGGCGCGCGCACGGTGACGGTTCGCCCGTCGATCGGATCAGGAAAGCTGAGCTGGGCGGCATGCAGGAACAGGCGTTCCAGCCCGACCTTCTTCGCCAGGGCATTGCCGCGCTCGGTGCCGTACTTGGTATCGCCGAGCAGCGGGTGCCCGGCATGCACCGAGTGCACGCGGATCTGGTGGGTACGGCCGGTAATCGGCTCGGCCTCGACCAGCGTCATGCTCGGATAGGCCTCACGCACCGCGTAGCGGGTGCTGGCCGTCTTGCCGGCCTCATCGACGCGCACCCGCCGCTCACCATTGCCACCGTCGTAGCGCTCCAGCGGTGCGTTGACGTAATCGCGGCGTGAATCCCAGCGCCCCTCGACCAGCGCCAGATACAGCTTGGTCATCTTGTGGGCCTTGAGGTCGGCATTGAGCTGCAACAGCGCAGCCCGCGACTTGGCCAGCAGAATGCAGCCGGAGGTATCACGGTCCAGGCGATGCACCAGCTCCAGGAACGGCAGGTCGGCGCGAATCTGGCGCATGGCCTCGATCAGGCCGATCTTGACGCCGCTGCCGCCGTGCACGGCAAGCCCCGAGGGCTTGTTGATGACCATGAAGTCATCCGTCTCGCGCACGATGCAGCCCGCCAGCACCTCGCGCAGGTTGTCACTGACTTCCTGCACGGCGGCTTCCGGCGAGAGGCGCAGTGGCGGCACCCGTACCAGATCACCCGCCTGCAGGCGGTAATCGACCTTGATGCGCTTCTTGTTCACGCGCACTTCACCCTTGCGCACGATGCGATAGATCAACGCCTTGGGTGCACCCTTGAGGCGGGTACGCAGAAAGTTGTCGATGCGCTGCCCGGCCAATTCCGGGGCAACCTCGATCCACTGGACTGATTGGCCTTCGGCCATGTCGCACTCCTTTCCGGCCCCGCCTTCGCGCGGCCTGCTCATCTTGTTGCCGTGCGCCTGGGCGCACTCAGACCGGTCATTCTACGGTGTCATACGACCAATGGGGAATCATCGTGCCATATGCCGCTCTCATCCGCGGCTCGCCGGGCCTCGTATCTCGGGCGATGTAGCGAAGCGTTTGATCTGGCAGCTGAATTGCTGGTACATACCTTTACTGGTATATTCGAGCGCAGTGAGATGGGCCTTCTCTATATGCCCGATCATCGTCTCCGCAGCCCTGTCACAGCGGCCGGAAAAACGGCGCACCCGGCACTTCAACAAGGTGCTTCACGCCGGCGGAGAGGGTCAGATGGCCCGCAATGAAGCAACGCGCACCGACATCAGCACCGTGCAGGTCACGCAAGCACCCTGTTGTCATCTACCCTGTCGGTAGCGTGCTGTCCCGCGCATCGCACCTGTCAATCACAGGCAGCGAAGGCCGCCCCAAGGACAGTCATTCGCGGCCAGTGGCCAGACCAACAGCTGACGCAAAACATCGATGTCGCTCAGGTCTCACAGGACCTGATGACGATATCAGCGGGCGCGGAACGCATGACGCCGCGCGCCGCAGCGCAATCGCCCTTCGAGCCTTCGTTGCAGACTCCACGAGATGATGTCGCGGGAGCCCGAAAGCCGCCTGCGCAGGCAAGACAGCAAGACGCCCAGTCATTCATGGGCCAACGACACAAGACCGCTCGGGCATGAAGCCCGGGTAATCATTCGATATCCGTGCCGAAGGCCGGCGTCGATGAATCGGCAAATGCCAGGTGTTAGGGAAGAGACCGCAGGGCCGGAGGAGTACAAATCCCCGCAACACGTCCTGCCTCTTCCAAGTACTCAACATGATCATGCCGCATGTGGCCCGTCCACGGACTTGCCTGCATGCGAAAAACGCATTCCACGACATGCGCTGAGCACAACACGAAGCGGAAAACGGTTCCTCGTCGCCGACGCACAATGCGGCTGCCCTTCGGCACGCCCAGTCTAGCGAGACGACATGAAACGGATGCTCATCAACGCGACCCAGCCGGAAGAGCTGCGCGTCGCACTGGTCGACGGACAACGCCTTTACGATCTCGACATCGAGTCCGGCGCCCGCGAACAGAAGAAAGCCAATATCTACCGCGGCAAGATCACCCGCATCGAGCCCAGCCTCGAAGCCTGCTTCGTCGACTTCGGCGCCGAGCGCCACGGCTTCCTGCCGCTCAAGGAAATCTCCCGCGAGTACTTCTCCAAGGACCCCGGCCAGGGCCGTCCCAACATTCGTGAAGTGCTCAAGGAAGGCCAGGAAGTCATCGTCCAGGTCGACAAGGAAGAGCGTGGCAACAAGGGCGCAGCCCTGACCACCTTCATCAGTCTGGCCGGCCGCTTCCTCGTGCTGATGCCCAACAACCCGCGTGCCGGTGGTATCTCCCGCCGCATCGAGGGTGAAGAGCGCGCTCAGCTGAAAGAAGCGATGAACAGCCTGACCCTGCCGGACAAGATGGGCGTCATCGTGCGCACCGCCGGCATCGGCAAGAGCGCCGAAGAGCTGCAGTGGGACCTCGACTACCTGGCCCAGGTGTGGGACGCGGTGACCAAGGCCGCCTCCAGCCGCCCTGCCCCCTTCCTGATCTACCGTGAATCCAACGTCATCATCCGTGCCATGCGCGACTACCTGCGCAATGACATCGGTGAGGTGCTGATCGACTCTCCGGAAGTCCAGGAAGAAGCACTGTCCTTCGTGCGTCAGGTGATGCCGAGCTACCAGCAGAAGATCAAGCTCTACGAAGACGACGTGCCGCTGTTCTCGCGCTTCCAGATCGAATCCCAGATCGAGACCGCCTACCAGCGTGAAGTGAAGCTGCCCTCCGGTGGCGCCATCGTCATCGACCACACCGAAGCCCTCGTCTCCATCGATATCAACTCCGCTCGCGCCACCCGCGGCAGTGATATCGAGGAAACCGCGCTGCAGACCAACCTGGAGGCCTCCGACGAGATCGCCCGCCAGCTGCGTCTGCGCGACATTGGCGGCCTGGTGGTGATCGATTTCATCGACATGACGCCGGCACGCAACCAGCGTGAAGTCGAGAACCGTGTGCGCGACGCGCTCAAGATCGACCGCGCTCGTGTCCAGATCGGTCGCATCTCACGCTTCGGCCTGATGGAAATGTCGCGTCAGCGTCTGCGCCCGTCACTGGGCGAGACCAGCGGCGTGGTCTGCCCGCGCTGTGACGGCCAGGGCACCATCCGTGACGTGCGCTCCATGGCGCTCTCCATCATGCGTCTGATCGAAGAAGAGGCCATGAAGGAGCGCAGCTCGCAGATCCGCGCCATCCTGCCGGTGCCGGTCGCGACCTACCTGCTCAACGAGAAACGCGCCACGCTGTTCGACATCGAACGTCGTCAGGGCGTGAATGTCGTGCTACTGCCGAACCCGGAGCTCGACACGCCGCACTACGAAGTCGTGCGTCTGCGTGATGACCACGTCGATGAAGACGGTGCCGACAAGTCCAGCTTCGAGCTGTCCGTCGAGACCGAAGTCGGCAAGGAACCGGATCCGAACTTCGACAAGCCGCCGGCGCGCACTGAAGCAGCCGTCAAGAGCGTGTCCCACACCACGCCTGCCCCGGTTGCCGCACCGGAAGCCCCTGCCGCAGCGCCCGCCGCAGTAGCCGAGACCGCTGACAGCAGCAATGACAGCGATAGCCGCAACGGCAACGGCAAGAACAACGGCAATCGCCGTCGCAACGGCAACGGCAGCAGCAACGGTCGCAACCGCCAGGAGTCGCGCAACGAGTCTCGTAATGACACTCGCAGCGAAGGCCGCAACGACAGCCGTCAGAGCTCGCGCAATGACAACCGTCAGGGCAACCGCTCGAGCCAGGGCAATGACACCCGCGCTCAGGCCAGCAAGCAGGAAGTCGTGACACAGCCTTCAGCTCAGACTCCCGCCAGGACTGCCGCTCCGGCCGCCGGTGGCGGCCTGCTGTCGCGCCTGGCCCGAGGCTTCAGCCGCCTGCTCGGCAATGACAGCGACACCGCCGTGCCGGCCAAGTCCAGCGAAGCCCGCAAGGCACTGGAAAAGGCCCGCGAGCGTCGCGAGACCGTCAGTGAAGCCAGCGCTCCGGCAGCGGCTCGCAACGACTCCCGCAATGGCCGCAACGCTGAACGCAGCAACGACCGCAGCAACGACGGCCGTGGCAACGAGCGTGATGACAACCGCAAGGATTCCCGTCGTCGCAATGACAACGCGTCACGCAACAACGACGGCGAGTCACGCAACAGCGGCAACGATTCCCGCGGCAACGACGCTGACAGCAACAGCCAGAACGATGGCCGCAGCAACAACAAGCGTCGTCAGCGCAACGACCGTGGCAACCGTCGCAAGTCCAACGAGTCGCGTCAGGACAGCCAGCAGGAAATCGTCACCAACGACAGCAAGCCACAGGCCGAACCGGAGCAGACGCCGCAGGCTGACAACAGCCCGAAAGCCGAAGCCAGGAGCAGCGACAGCCAGAACGCCAAGGCCGACAACGCCAGCAAGCGCGATTCCGGCAAGCGCGGCGACAAGCCGGCACGTGGTGAAAAGCCGGCCAAGACTGACAAGGCCGAGCAGGTCGACAGCAAACAGGCACGCGAGTCCATCAAGGCAGCCGAACAGGCCGAGCAGGTGGAACAGCAGGTCAGCAGCGAAGACCAGCAGACCCGCAACAACCCGCGTGTTCGCAGCCGTCAGCATGCTCTGAACCCGCAGGCGGTCGAAGAGCAGAAGTCGCTCAAGGCCATGACGCTGGCAGGCCCGCAGGCCACCGCTGCTCCGGCAGCCGCTACTTCGGCAGCCGCTGCGGTGCCGGCCATTGCCGAGGAAGGTGCCGAAGCCGTCAGCGCCACCACCGCTGCCCCGCAGGCTGAAACCAGTGCTCCGCAGGGTGAAAACAGCACCGCTGCACAGGACGCGCCGGCCAGCGCCGAGCAGTCTGCCAGCGCAGACCTCACGGCTGCCGTTGCACCGGAAGTCAGCGAGCCGAGCAACGAGGCGCTGAAAGAGACGGTAGCCCCTGAGTCAGCGGCATCCGATGCGCAAGCGTCTGAGTCTGAACCAGCGACAGCGGAAGTGCCCGAGCCGGTCGTCGAAGCACCTGTCGAAGAGGCGTCCGAAGCGCCTGTCACTGGCGCTCACCAGGCGCAGAAGACTGAGCAACACGCCGCCCAGCGCACTGAGCAGCACGCCGTCCAGCAGCCAAGCGTGCACCAGCCGCAGGCCAGCGAAGCTGACGACGCCGTCGACACGCCGGCCGTCACCGCGGCAGAAGTCGCGCCGGAAGCCGCGGCCGATGAGCAGTCGCTGAAGGAAAGCGTGACCAGCGAAGCCGCTGTGCCTGAAGCACCAGCCGTCGCCGAGCAAAGCGTCCAAGCACCGGCCGCCGAAGCGCAAGCTGCCGAGCAGACCGAAGCTCAGGCACCTGTCGCTGAAGCAGAGGAAGCGATCGCCGCTGAAGCCGACACTGCCAGCCAGCCTGCGCAGCCTGTGGCGGAAGAACCTGCCGTGGAAGACGCTGCCGTGGAAGACGCTGCCGCTGAACAGCCTGTACAGGAGACCGCGCACGAAGAGGCTCCTCAGCAGACTGAGACCAGCGAGGCGAAGGTGACGCAAAGCGCTAGCGCTACTGAAGTGGCCAGCACTGAGATTGAGCCTGCTGTCAGCACTGAGCGCACCGCAGATACTGTCGCTGAAGCTGCGGAAGGCGCTCAATCAGCTGAAGGCTCTGATGCTACTGCTGAAGGTGCCGAAAGCGCCGTCAACGTCAGCGCCAGCGTCGAGAATGCGCCGGCCGAGACAGCGTTCGCGACTGCCGAGCGTCACGACAATGTCGCCGTGGCGCAAGCCGTGAGCGACGACTCCCACACAGGGGAAGTCGCTGACAGCGAGCAGAATCAGGCACCGAGCGAGCAAGGCGAGATGACAGCGGCAGAAGGCGTGCAGCAGGACAGCACGCAGCCAGCCACCGAGACCCGCCGTCGCCGTGGCGAACGCGCCTACAACGATCCGCGTGAAGTGCGTCGTCGTGAGCGTGAAGCTGCCGAACGTGCTGCCGCACAACAGGCCAGCGCAGAGACTCAGGACACGACCGCTCAGGATGACAGCAACACGTCTCACTGAGTCCTGAGGCTGGCGCCCTGCCCCTGCCGTCGCTCTGCCGCCCCTTTCAGCCACCAGCGCTGAAGGGGGCGACAGAAAGGCAGCAAGACAGGGCCTAGCCAGGGTCTATGCCAAGGTCTGCCAGCCGCTCCCGTTGAGCAGCAAGTCAGAACCAAGCACTGAAAACAAGAACGCCCCGCAGGCTTGCCTGCGGGGCGTTCTTGTTTTCAGTGCTTGCCATTTTCAGCGCTTGGAGTGCGCGCCTTCACTTCAGCGCAGGTCTCGTGTGCACAACTCTGGGCCTCAGCCCTCGGGCATCACCCTTCAGGCATCATCCCAAGCTCCCGCGGCTCCTGCTCGAGCCAGACACCGAAGCGGGTGTGGACGGCCTCACGCACCTCCTGCGCCAGTGCCAGCAGCTCCGTGACGGCACCCTCGCCGAAGTGCACCAGCACCAGCGCCTGCTGAGCATGCACGCCGACATGGCCTCTGCGCGCGCCCTTGAGACCACATTGATCGATCAGCCAGCCTGCTGCCAGCTTGATGCTGCCATCGGCCTGCGGGTAATGCGGCAAGCTCGGGAAGCGGGTCAGCAGCGCCTGGGCCTCGGCCCCGGGAAGCTGCGGATTCTTGAAGAAACTGCCGGCATTGCCCAGTTGCGCGGGGTCGGGCAACTTTTCACTGCGCGTGGCAATCACCGCTTGGGCGACCTGCAACGGCGTCGCCTCCTCCCCTTGCGGCAGCGCCGCACTGACACGCTGGGCGAGATCACCATAACCGAGCCGAGGCGACGCCTGGCGCGATACCTGCAACTCCAGGCGCGTGATCAGCACGCGATGCTCAAGCACGCCCTTGAAGATGCTGTCGCGATAGCCGAAACCGCATTCCTCGCGATTCATCCACCGGCAGCTGCCATCTTCCAGCGACATGACTTCCAGGCGCAGCAGATGGTCTGCCAGCTCGACGCCATAGGCGCCGATATTCTGGATAGGCGCCGCACCGCAGCATCCGGGAATCAAGGCCAGGTTCTCGTAGCCCCACCAGCCGGCGGCGGCCAGCTCCATCACCAGGGCATGCCAGCACTTGCCGGCCTCGACGCAGACCGTGGCCGTCAGGCCGTCTTCTGCCGGCGTGATGGCGACCTCGTCAAAGGCCGGGCGCATGACATGGGCATCCAGCCACGGCAGCAATACCAGATTGCTGCCGCCGCCGATCACCACCAGACGCTCACCAGCCTGCCGGGAGGCCAGCACCTGCGCCCTGGCCGCCTCGATGGTGTGTGGCTCACTCAGGGCGCGGGCACGCGCCGAGAAGCCCAGCGTATTGCAGCCATCCAGCGCCACCCCCTCACGTTGCGAGGTGTCGCCAGCGTTCTGATCAGTGGATACCTGAGTCATGAGCGCGCCCGCGCCGTGGTCGCCGCAGGCAGTGCCGCAATGAGCGCCTCGCAGGCCACATCGATCAGGTCCAGCACACGCTCGAAGGCATCGGGGCCCCCGGTGTAGGGGTCCGGCACCTCACGACTACCCGCTGCCAGCGCGGGCAGCGGGGTCGGCAGCAGGTCCAGCAGGCGACCGATCAGCGTCTGATCACCACTGTTGCTGCGCGCAGCCAAGGCACGGGTATCGGCAAGATTGGCGTCGTCCATCACCAGGATCAGATCGAAGTCGTGAAAGTCCTGCTCGCACAACTGACGGGCACGCAGCGTGCTGATGTCATGTCCGCGCTTGGCCGCATGCGCGATGGCACGCGAATCAGGCTGACCGCCGACATGCCAGTCACTGGTGCCGCAACTGTCCACCGTGACGACCTGATCCAGGCCATGGCGCGTCAGCGCCGCACGCAACACGCCTTCGGCACTCGGCGAGCGGCAGATATTGCCCAGGCACACCATCAGGATGCGCTCCAATGGCGCCTGACGCTGGGCCAGTTGCTCAAGAAGCTCGCTCATCAGGCCTCTCCGCTCTCGCTGCCTGCCGCTGCTTGCGCCAGCCAGGCGCGCACGCGCTCGAGATCTTCAGGCGTATCGACACCGGCCGGATGCGCCGTGCAGGCAATGGCCACCTGGATGGCATGACCATGATGCAGCGCGCGCAGCTGCTCGAGCTGTTCGAGCTGCTCCAGCGGGGCCGGCAGCCAGTCGACGTAATCGGTCAGGAAGCTGGCACGATAGGCGTAGAGGCCGATATGGCGCAGCCAGGAATCGGTGGCCAGCATGTCCGGTGGCGTGGTGAAGTGCTCGCGGTCCCACGGGATAGGCGCACGCGAGAAGTACAGGGCACGCCCACGCAGGTCACGCACCACCTTGACCACATTGGGATTGAACAGGCTGTCGACGCTGGCGATCGACTCCGCCAGCGTGGCGATCGAGGCGCCCTCGTCTTCCTCGAGACGCACCGCCACCTGATCGATCAGCGCCGCCGGCAGCAACGGCTCATCGCCCTGGACGTTGACCACCAGGGTATCGGGGGCCAGCGCCAGCAGCATGACCACCTCGGCAAGACGGTCCGTCCCGCTGGGGTGATCGGCACGCGTCATCACCACCTCGGCCCCGAAGCCTTCACAGGCCTCACGGATGCGCTCGTCATCGGTGGCGATCACGACCCGGCTGGCCTGACTGGCGCAGGCATTGCGCCAGACGTGCTCGATCATCGGCTGGCCATGAATGTCCGCCAGGGGCTTGCCCGGCAGGCGTGAGGAGTTGAAGCGCGCCGGAATCACGACCACGAAGCCGGACTCGCCCTCTGAACGGCTGTCGTCTGCCTGCCCCTGCTGCAGAAGGTCACTCATCAGCCGCGGCTCCCCTTGAGCTTCTCGTCGGCATCCATCTGGCGCGCTTCTTCTTCCAGCATGACGGGAATGCCGTCGCGTACCGGATAGGCGAGGCCATCGTAGAAGCACTTGAGCTCGGCGTTCGCCGCATCATAGGTCAGCTTGGCCTGACACAGCGGGCAAACCAGTAGCGCGAGCAGTTCCTTGTCCATCGAGACATCTCCGGAATAACAGCAGAAAAGAAAGAAAATTCAGCGATCAAGCACTCAGAGCGCCTCAAGGCGTTTGGCGAGCCAGTCCACCAGCGCCTGGTCCGGACGCGCCTCGACATCCAGCGCCCAGCAGCGCTCATTGGCGAAGCTGCGACACTTGACGGCGTCCTTGGCGGTCATCACCACGGGCAGATTGTCGGAAAAGCGCAGATCCGTCGGCGTGAAACGATGGTGGTCCGCCAGCGGACGCGGCAGATGCTCGACCCCGAGGTTGGTCAGGGTACGGAAGAAGCGCTGCGGATTGCCGATACCGGCCAACGCATGCACCTGACCACTGAACGGCAACTGGTGGGCAGGATAGCGCACGTCGTCGATCAGGTGGCGCCAGTGGACCGGCGTCAGCTTCATGCAATGCGATTCCACCGGCAGGCGCGAGCAGTCGATGACACCGTTGGAGATCACCGCATCGACACTGGCGAGGCGCGACAACGGCTCGCGCAGCGGCCCGGCGGGCAGGCAACGCTGATTGCCGAAGGCACGCTCACCGTCCACGACCACCAGCTCGATATCGCGCCCCAGCGCATGATGTTGCAGGCCATCATCGGAGAGCAGAATGTCGCAGCCTGCGGCAATCAGGCGCCGCGCCGCGCTCGGGCGATCCGGGTCGACCGCCACCGGCAGGCCCGTCTGCTGGGCAAGCATCACCGGCTCATCGCCGGCATGCTGAGGATCGGTATCGGCCTGCACGTAGAGGGGATAGCGCGGCGAATGCCCGCCGTAGCCGCGCGAGATGATGCCCGGGCGCCAGCCCTGCTCGCTCAACCAGCGCCCCAGCCAGGCGACCAGCGGCGACTTGCCGGTACCACCGACGGTGATGTTGCCGATCACGATCACCGGCACCGGCGCCTTCCAGACCTCACGCTTGCCGGTGAGATAGGCGTTGCGCTTGCGCGCCACCACATTCTTGTAGACATGTTCCAGCGGGCGCAGCAGATGAAGCCAGCCGGCGCCGCGATACCAGGCGTCTACCAGTCGTTCACTCATGCGTCTGCCGTCTCCCGAAACTGGATGCGATGCAGCGCGGCATAAGCACCTTCCTGAGCAATCAATGATTCGTGGGTGCCGTCTTCGATGATCTCGCCATCATCCATCACCAGGATGCGGTCCGCCTTCTCGATGGTGGACAGACGGTGGGCGATCACGAAGGTTGTCCGGCCCTGACACACCTCTTCCAGCGCGCGCTGGATATAGCGTTCGGATTCGGTATCCAGCGCCGAGGTGGCCTCATCCAGCACCAGAATCGGCGAGTCCTTGTAGATGGCACGCGCGATGGCGATACGCTGGCGCTGACCACCGGAGAGCATCACGCCATTGTCGCCGACGATGGTGTCGTAGCCTTCGCTCATGCGCTCGATGAATTCGTGGGCATAGGCCGCACGCGCCGCCTCTTCCACCCGCGCCTTGTCGACCTCGCCGGTGCCGTAGGCGATGTTGGCGGTCAGGTCGGCATTGAACAGGGTGACATTCTGCGAGACCAGCGCGATCTGCTGACGCATCGGGCGCAGCTTGTAGTCCTCGATGGCGACATCATCGATCAGGATGCGGCCGGTGGTCGGTGCGTAGAAGCGCGGCAACAGGCTCATCAATGTCGACTTGCCCGACCCCGAACGCCCGACGATGGCGACCATCTGCCCCGGCTTCACCTCCAGATCGATGCCCTTGAGCACCTCCGGCTGATGGTCTGCATAGCGGAAGTGGACATTGTCGAAGCGCACACGGCCCTCGAGGCGACCCTCGGGTACCAAAGTGCCGTTGTCCGGCTCTGCCGGCGTATCCAGCAGACCGAACAGTTCTTCCGAGGCCGCCATGCCCTTCTGGATCTCGCCGTTGACTTCGGTCAACTGGCGCACCGGCTTGGCCATCATCGAGGCGGCGGTGATGAAGCCGACGAACTCACCGGCGCTCATGCCGGCCATCAGTTCCGGCGCCATCGCCAGCCATACCAGCGTGGCCAGCGCCACGGCGATCAACAGCTGGATGACCGGCGTGGCGGTGGCCTTGGTCAGCGCTTCCTTCATCTTCTGCTCGCGGTTGTACTCACTGACCGCCGCGAAGCGTGCCTTCTCGTAATCCTCGGCACCGTGGGTACGCACGACACGATGGCCGGACAGCGCCTCGGAGGCCACGTGGGTCACCTCGCCCATCGAGCCCTGGATACGCTTGGAGAGCTTGCGGAAGCGCTTGCTGGCATAGCTGACCACCCAGCCGATCAGCGGCGTGACCGCGATGAATACCAGTGTCAGCTTCCAGTTGGTCCAGAACAGATAGCCCAGCAGGCCGAGCACGAAGAAGCCTTCGCGCAGGATGATGGTCAGCGCCTTGGTGGCCGCGCCGGTGATCTGCTCGACATGGTAGGTGACGCGCGTGATGAGATGGCCGGTGGAGTTCTCGTCGAAATAGCGCCCCGGCAAGTGCAGCATGTGGTTGAACACCGTGGTGCGCAGGGTGTGGACCACGTTGCGCGCCACATCACTCATGCAGTAGGTGCCCAGGAAGGTGCCGACGCCGCGCACGGCGAACATGCCGATCACGAACAGCGGCAGGAACAGTCTGAACTGGGCGTCAGGATTCTGAATGCCGTCGATCAGGCGCTTCATCATCTCGGCCAGCGCCGTACTCGAGGCACCGTAGATGATGTAGCCGACGACGGCGGCCAGAAACATCTTCCAGTACGGGCGAACATAGCCGAGCAAGCGGCGGTAATGAATCCAGGTGGAGTCGCGACTCACGGGGTCTCCATAGACTTGGGCGGCGCCCTCATGGGGCATCCGGTGATGATGATTCCGTCCCGATACGCGTACTGATGCGCACACGGGTGATACCCACTTCAGCGGCGGCGTCCAGCGCCGTGACCACCTTGGCGTGGGGCGTGCGGCCATCGGCTTCGAGGATCAACCCGAAGCGATCTGCCTGGTCCTTGTACTGCGCAAGTTGCGCTCCCAGTTCATCCTCGCCGAGGCTTGCCTCGCCGAGCGTAAAATCACCTGACGCCCCGATGCTCAGGATCAAGGGCGCCTGCTCTACCGCGCTGGCCTGACTGGACTGCGGCAGGATCAGGTCCAGCGCTCGACGGCTATCGAAGGTGGTCGAGACCATGAAGAAGATCAGCAGCAGAAACACCACGTCGATCAGCGGGGTGAGATTGACCTCCACCGACTCACGCTGGCGACGCGGAAACCTCATGACGGCCTCCCGGCACCTGCCCCCTTGCCATCATCGCCACCATAGGGGTCATCGGCGTCACGACGCATGTAGGCCGGCAAGTCTTCCGGCAGGCGCTCATGGGGCTCCGGCACCTGACCGGGGCGCTGGCCCGGGCGACGGTCGATGCCGTCATGGCTCTCGGCCAGCCCGAGCTCGCCCTGGTGGTGCGAGATATACTCCACCACCTGCCCTGCCTGCTCCTCCATGTTGACGGTGATGTCCTCGACACAGCGCTGGAAATAGCGATGGAACATCAGTGCCGGAATCGCCACCGTCAAACCGGACGCCGTCGTCACCAGCGCCTGGGAAATCCCGCCGGCCAGCTCCTGGGCGCGCTCGGCGCTGCCCGCATCGACGATCACGGCGAAGACGTCGATCATGCCGACCACCGTGCCCAGCAGCCCCAAAAGCGGCGTGATGGCGGCGATGGTGCCCAGCGGACTCAGGAAGCGTTCCATGTCATGGATGACGGCCACGGCCGACTCCTGCATGCGCGCGCGTACCTGCTCATTGCCCAGGCGCGCATTGCGCAGCCCTGCCGCCAGCACGTTGCCCAGCGGCGAATGACTCTCCAGCCAGTAGACATTGACCTGTCCCTGGCTGATCAGTTCACACACCTGCTGTCCCAGGCCCTTCGGCGCGATGCGTCGACGACGCAGCGTCCACAGGCGCTCTAGGATGATGGCCAGTGCCACGACGGAACATCCGAGGATGGGGAGCATCAAGACTCCCCCTGCGTACAAGGCTTCCAGCATGTGACCTCTCCCTTGGTCTCGATGCCTCTGCGGGCACCATTGTTGTCGTGTCAGATGTCACGCGCCATCCCTGTCGCGCAGGCCGTATGAATCCGCCATGCATCTGATCATTCAGCGGATTTTACCCCAAGGCACCTCACTCCGATACCGCCAGCCCTGCGCGCTGGTTGCAGCCGCTCCCCCTGCGGCGACCACTCCCAGTGCAAGGCACCATCCAGCCCGACATGCCAGAGACACTCGACATGACGCGCCAGACGCTCCACCACGTCCGGATGCGGATGACCATGCGGATTGTAGCGACCGGCGCTGACAATCGCGTGACGCGCCGCCAGGCTCTCAAGCCAGACATCACCGCTGCTGGAGCGGCTGCCGTGATGTGCGACCACCAGCAACGGCAAGTCGCGCCCGGCCAGGCGCTGGCGCAGCGTCGCCTGCAACTCACGCTCCTGCTGCTGGCCGATATCGCCGGTCAGCAACGCCAGCGGGCGCGCGCCATGTGCTATCAAGACCACACAGGAGTGCGCGTTGTCACGTCGGACCTTCAACCCTGCTGGCGGCCACAGCATCTCAAGACGCACGGGCTGGCCCTGCAGCTCACCGAGGGTGATGCTGCGTCCGGCGACACACTCCCGCATCGCCACCTCATCGAGCCAGTTTACCTGACGCTCCAGTCGCGCCCGCTGCCCGGCCGGCACCCACAAGGCGGCGATCTCCTGGGCAGACAGGGCCTGCAGTCCACCGGCGTGATCGCCATCCCCGTGACTCATGATCACGCCGATAGGCTCTCCCGCCACGGGCATTACCCCCGGCAAACGGGCGCTGGCATTGCGCGATGCCGCCCCCAGGTCGTAACGCCAGTGCCTCGGCACCTGCCGTGACGCGCCTGTCGAGTCACTCGCGCTCGACGCCAGATGACTGTGCAGCGACAGCGCCAGCCCCTGCCCGACATCGTGCACCGTCAGACTGAGCGCGGGCGCCCGGGGCGAGAACGAGGCGTCTTCTGTCGCGCGCGTGCCGGCGTCCCGCCCGACGGTGGCCAGCGCCGCCGGTGACCACGGCAAGGCCAACACCGCCAGTGACAGCCCCCAGCAGAGTGCCACGCTGCCACACAGGCGCTTCAGACGGCCATCGAGGCCCGGCACTCCCTCCGCCAGCCAGGCACCCAGCAGGGCCATGACTGCGAGCGTCAGGATCAGGGCCGAGGGAGTGGCGTCCGACAGGCCCGCCGCCATTGGCGCCTGCGGCCAGCGCCCCTGCGTCGACGCAAGCGAAGACAAGGCATCCATCGTCTGCGCCATGCACTGTGCCAGCAGCTGCCATAGACCGCCGCTGAACACACCGTCGGCGAGCATCGCCGCGGGCCGTGACGGGACGAGTCCCGTGGTAAGCAACAGCTGCTCGAGCCCCGCCAGCCCCCAGCCCAGCATGCCAAGCGGCACGATCAATAGCGTCACCAAGGGCGCCATCAGCAGATTCATCGGCAGCGACAACCAGGACAGCTGGCCGCGCGAAAGCAGCAGGGCCGCACCCATGACCAGCGTCAGCAACCACTGGCTGCGCAACGTGGCCAGACACCAGCCGCGCATTCCCCGCGGTCGCGAGCGGCCCTGCCAGGCCAACAGCAACACCGCCACGGCGATGAATGACAACCAGGTGCCCGGGCGCCACAGCGCCAGCGGGTCTAGCCCCAGCACCAGAATCAGCGCCAGCATCCAGACCTGCCAGACACCCAGGCCGCTGCGGCCACTCGCCATCCAAAGCCCGACCGTCACCATCAAGGCGGCGCGCAGGGCCGGAGGCGCCAGGCCTGCCAGCAAGGCGAAACTCCAGGCCGCCAGACAGGCAAGCCACCAGGGCGCGACGCTGAATCGCCATCCGCCCGGTCGCCAGAGACGCAGCACGCCGAAACTCAGCCCCAGCACCAGGCTTGCCATCAATCCGACATGCAGCCCCGACACCACCGCCAGATGCGTCAGTCCCGTGGCGTTCAGCGTGTCCCAGTCGTCATGGGTCAGTGCCGAGACCTTGCCCAGCGTCAATGCTGCCAGCCAGCGACAGGGCGAACCCGGCCAGTCGACCAGCGCCTCGCCTCCACCTTTATCCTCGCCCTCGCCCTCGCCTTCGCCACAGCGCTGCCACAGAGCCTGCTCGGCATGAAGGCGCAGTGCTGCCAGCCCGCCTGGTGGCGCCAAGCGCTGCGCAAGGGACAATTGGCGCACGTAACCCGTGGCAACGATGCCTTCGCGCCATAGCCAGGCGACACGATCAAACTCCGCTGGGCTCGCTGAGCGCCCGAAGGCCGGGTTGCTGGCGCCATGAGGCGGCACCAGACGCACGACCATGCGCCAACGCTCACCGGCCTGCCAGGGAGTCGCCAGCGCCTGGCGTGTCGCTACATCGCGGGGCAGCTTGCGTGGCCAGTAGCGCCGAAGCTGGACCCGCTGATCCAGCAGTCGCTGACAGGCGGCCTGACGCCCGGCATCCGCGCCGGGGACCTCCGTCGTCTGGAAGAGATCACAGCGTGAGACACGCAGCACCAGGCGCACCGAGTCATCAGGCGTCGGCAGTGCGCGGTTGACCTGCTCGACCCGGCCTTCCAGCCACAACTCCTGGCGCGTCAACGCCTCCGCCATCACGAGCGGCTGCTGATGAAGGCCGATCACCAGCCCGACCCCCAGCGCTGCCGAGAGCCGCAGACTCAAGGCCCCAAGCCGAGAGCGGCGTGACTCAGCCTCGGGAGCAGGGTGCGCGAAAGCACGGGTGGGAATGGCGGCCAAGGCCCCCGCCACTATCAGCCAGCAGAGCAGCAAGGCGGCCAACAGCAGGTTGTCGCTCAGCGTCATGAAGGTGGCCCAGCCATGCGCCCCACCCTCTTGCGCGCCGAGCCCTGCCGATGAGCGTGACTGCCAATCCGCGCCCCACTCGCCCTGGCGTGACAGCCAGATTCCCGCCACCAGCCCCGCCAGCAGCTGGGCCAGCGAGGCCGGTGACAGCCAGAATCGAGTGGAATGGGACGATTTATTCACGGTGGCGCCTGACATGTTGCTGGCCTCTTGCAAGGTCGCCCATGGCGCAGCCCGTCAGGCATGGCGCGGGCTTTGCTGTACTCAGTGCCGAATCGAGACACGCGGGTTGCAGATCACGAATCGGTTAACTGCGCAGTCAGCATGGCAGTCCTGTAGCCATGTATGGATAATGGCCGGCGTTGAATGCCAAATGGCCAAGTCATGCCTCGTCGTCTACTCAAGCGGCTCATGCCGGAACCGGATGCCCTCAAGCGCAAGAAGTCGCTGCGCTTCATGCATCACCTGATCGCCGATCCCGCACTGTGGGCGTTGTCGCGACGCACTGTGGCCAATGCCTGCATGGTGGGGCTGTTCTGTGCGCTGCTGCCGATTCCCTTCCAGATGGTGGTGGCCGCCTTCGGTGCCTGGGCACTGCGCTGCAACCTCGCGCTGTCGGTGGGCCTGGTGTGGGTGACCAACCCGCTGACCATGCCGGTGGTCTACTACGCCACTTACCGCGTAGGTGCCTGGATGCTGGACACGCCCGCACGCGTGATGCCGGACCAGGTCTCCGCGGCCTGGTTCGCCAACCAGCTGGAAGACATCCTGCCCGCCCTGGCGCTGGGCTCGCTGGTCAGCGCCGTCGTCCTCGCGCTGCTGGCCAACATGCTGGTCCGCCTCTTGTGGCGCTATCAGGTGGTGCGCAACTGGCGCAGCCGCCGCAAGGCGCGCCTGGCCGCCAGGCGTTGCAGCAAGGAGCAGTCGTCACGCCAGAATGCTGAGCAGGACACGGACAAGCTCTGAACGCTGCCGACAGACACGCATGAAAAACGCCCCGCCATCTCTCGATGGCGGGGCGTTTGGCTTTCTGGCTAGCGTGAATCAGTCAGCGGTTCGACTCAGTCCTCGTGCAGCTTGCCGCCGTCCAGGCGCAGCACACGGTGCTGGTGCGCGGCCAGACCGTTGTCGTGGGTCACGATGATGAAGGCTGCCTGCGCTTCACGTGCGATGTCATCCATCAGCTCGAGAATGCGCGCCGCCGTGGTCTGATCCAGGTTGCCGGTCGGCTCGTCCATCAGCACCAGGCTCGGGTCGGTCACCAGCGCACGCGCGATGGCGACGCGCTGACGCTCGCCCCCGGACAGCTCGCCCGGCTTGTGGTCGGCGCGCGGCGCCATGCCGACCCGCTCCAGCAGCTTGCGCGCCTTGACGGCAGCCTCGGCGCGCTTGTGACCACGGATGATCAACGGCATCGCCACGTTCTCTTCGGCACTGAATTCCGCCAGCAGGTGGTGGAACTGATACACGAAACCGATGTGCTGATTGCGGAAGCTGCCCAGCGCCGACTCGCTGAGTTCGGACAGGCGCTGGCCGGCCACCTTCACGATGCCCTGACTGGGATGGTCCAGCCCGCCGAGCAGATTGAGCAGCGTGGTCTTGCCGGAGCCGGAGCTGCCGACGACGGCGACTCGCTCGCCGGCATGCACGCGCAGCTCCAGCTCGTCGAGCACCTGCACCTCTTGCGGGCCCTCATCGTAACTGCGACTCAGGCGCTCACAGATCAGCATCGGCTTGCCGTGGGCCTGACCCGGCGCGTGAGTGTCAGAAGCCGGCGTCGGCATGGCGGTGTCTCCAGCAGCAGAACGGATGGATGCATCAGACGGTGTCGACGGATTACTCATAGCGCAGCACCTCCGCCGGCTGGATGCGCGAGGCGCGCCAGGCCGGATACAGCGTCGACAGGAAGCTCAGCACCAGCGCGGAGCCGATGATGATGCCCATGTCGCTCATCTCGAGGCGCGATGGCAGATAGCTGATGAAGTAGACGTTGGGGTCCAGGAACTGGATACCGAAGGTCGACTGCACCCAGGCGATGATGTCGGAGACGCTCAGCGCCAGCGCCACACCGGCGATGGCGCCGATGATGATGCCCATCACGCCGATGGTCAGCCCCTGCACGATGAAGATGCCCATGATGGAACCGGGCCTGGCCCCGAGGGTACGCAGGATGGCGATGTCAGCGTGCTTGTCCGTCACCATCATCACCAGCGTCGAGACGATGTTGAAGGCCGCGACGGCGACGATCACCATCAGTAGCAGGCCGATCATGTTCTTCTCCATCTGGATGGCGGCGAACAGGTTGCCGTGGGTGCGCTTCCAGTCCATGCCGCGATACTGCGGCCCCAGCTGGCTGACGATGTCGCGGGTGACCTGATCGGCGCTGAACAGGTCATCGAGCTTCAGGCGCACCCCCTGGACGTCGCCTTCCTTGAAGCGCGCCAGCTTGGCCATGTCCGAGATATCGGTGTAGGCAAGGCTGGCATCGACGTCCGCGCCGACCTTGAAGATACCGGTTACCGTGAAGCGCTTGAGGCGCGGGAAGATGCCCCCGGGCGTGATGGAGGCCTCGGGCACCAATAGCGTGACTCGATCTCCCACGCCGACGCCCAGGTTGCGTGCCAGCAGCTCGCCCATCACGATGCCCCAGCTGCCGGGCGTGAGATCCGCCAGGCTGCCCTGCACCATGTGCTCGCTGATGATCGAGACCTGGTCCTCCGCGGACGGATCGATGCCGGTGACCAACGCGCCCTTGTTGCGGCCGTTGGTGGTGAACATGCCCTGTTGCTCGATATAGGGCGCCGCGCCGACGACATGCGGCTTCTCGCGCAGCTTGCCGGCCAGCGTCTCCCAGTCGGTGACGCTGTCACGCGCCTCGACGCGCACATGCGGCACCATGCCCAGCACGCGGGTGCGCAGCTCGTGGTCGAAGCCGTTCATCACCGACAGCACCAGAATCAGCACGGCGACGCCCAGCGACAGCCCCAGCATCGAGGTCAAGGAAATGAAGGAAATGAAATGGTTACGGCGCTTGGCGCGGGTATAGCGCAGGCCGATCAGAAAGGGTAGGCGATCCAGCAGCATCGAAGTCGATTCCTTGGGTCAGGGTCGCGGGCCATGATACGCATTCCGCAGGCTCGGCGCATGGAGCCATATTCGAACGCAGTTTGCCAGCCTTCGTCTGTGGCCAACATGAACCGCCAGCATGGCAAGACATGTGCACGTCAGACACCACAGGGCTAGCGTCGGCGCATGGCTCTGCTATCATCGCGCGCCGAGTCCGCGGCATTGCGGCTTGCGCCTTTATCGTTACCTCTTCATCAGGGAGATGCCCATGGCCACCCGTCTGCTCGCCGAATGGCACCCGCAGGACGCCATCCAGCTCAGCTGGCCCAGCCCGCACAGTGACTGGAGCGAGATGCTCGAGAGCATCGAAGCCACCTGCGAGGCCATGGTGATCGCCATCAGCCGCTATCAGCACGTACTGATCAGCGTCAGCGATGACGCCACCCGCGAACGCCTTGCCGCACGCTTCGCCGGTTTCGGCGTGCCCGCCGAGCGCCTGCATCTTTTCGTGGCGCCACTGAATGACACCTGGACGCGCGACCATGGCCCCATCACCGTCGAACGTGATGGCCAGCCGGTGCTGCTCGACTACACCTTCACCGGCTGGGGCGGCAAGTTCGAGGCCGCCCGCGACAACGCCCTGACCCGCGCCCTCGCCGCGCAGGGGGCTTACGCAAGCCCGGTGGAAAGCCGCGACTTCATTCTGGAAGGCGGCGGCATCGAGAGCGACGGCCAGGGCACCCTGCTGACCACCGAGGCCTGCCTGCTCAACGACAACCGCAATGCCGGCCTGAGCCGCGCCCAGGTCGAGGCGCAACTCAAGGCCGATTTCGGGGTCAAACGCGTGCTGTGGCTCGCCAATGGTCATCTGGAAGGCGATGACACCGACAGCCATGTCGACACCCTGGCGCGCTTCTGCGACCCGCGCACCATCGCCTATGTCCGCTGCGATGATCGCGACGACCCGCATTACCCGGCGCTCAAGGCGATGGAAGCCGAGCTTGAAGCACTGCGCGACGCCAATGGCGACCCGTACTTCCTGGTGCCGCTGCCGTGGCCGGATGCCTGCTTCGACCCGGACGACAGCCATCGCCTGCCGGCGACCTACGCCAACTTCCTGATCATCAACGGGGCCGTGCTGGTGCCGACCTACGCCGATCGTCACGACATGATCGCCCTCAAGGCCCTCGCCAGCGCCTTCCCCAAGCGTGACATCATTCCGGTCGATTGCCGCGCCGTGATTCGCCAGCATGGCAGCCTGCACTGCATGACCATGCAACTGCCCAAGGGCACGCTGGCCACCTCGAACACCTCTCAAGGAGCACTGTGATGACTGCTTCCCGCCGTACACTCAAGGTCGGTGTCGTCCAGCAACAGGGCTGGCCCGACAAGGACACAAGCCTGGCGGCCAGCGAAGCCGCCATTCGTCGCCTTGCCGCCGATGGCGCTGAGCTGGTGATGCTGCAGGAGCTGCATGCCAGCCACTACTTCTGCCAGACCGAAGACACCGAGATATTCGATCTCGCCGAACCCCTCGAAGGCCCGACCACCCAGCGTCTGGCCAGCCTGGCCGCCGAACTCGGCCT
Source organism: Cobetia sp. SIMBA_158 (assembly GCF_046566945.1). Classification (NCBI taxonomy): domain Bacteria; kingdom Pseudomonadati; phylum Pseudomonadota; class Gammaproteobacteria; order Oceanospirillales; family Halomonadaceae; genus Cobetia; species Cobetia sp. SIMBA_158. The sequence goes on along the minus strand of NZ_JAWJYL010000001.1, from coordinate 264,873 downwards.
GGTGATCGTCGGCTCCATCTTCGAGCGCCGCGCGGCTGGGGTGTATCACAATACCGCCGTGGTACTCGACAAGGCCGCTGGCCTGGTCGGCACCTTCCGCAAGATGCACATTCCGGATGATCCCGGCTTCTACGAGAAGTTCTACTTCACGCCGGGCGATGCACCCAGCGCACAGTCCCCGCGCCGCGGCTTCGAGCCCATCGACACCTCGGTCGGCCGTCTGGGCGTGCAGGTCTGCTGGGACCAGTGGTATCCCGAAGGCGCACGCCTGATGGCGCTGGCCGGTGCCGAGATGCTGCTCTACCCCACCGCCATCGGCTGGGACCCGCGTGACGATGAAGCCGAGCAGACGCGCCAGAAGGATGCCTGGACCCTGATCCAGCGCAGCCACGGCGTCGCCAATGGCGTGCCGGTGATCGTCGCCAACCGGGTCGGTCACGAAGCGGACCCGACGCCTGCCAGCGAAGGCATCCAGTTCTGGGGCGGCAGCTTCATCTGCGGCCCCCAGGGCGAGCTGCTGGCGCATGGCGGCACCGAGCCCGAGGAACTGCTGGTCGATGTGGACCTGGCGCGCGGCGAAGATGTGCGCCGCATCTGGCCTTACCTGCGCGATCGTCGCATCGATGCCTATGGTGATCTCACCGAGCGCTATCGCGACCGCTGAGCCCATCGGGCTTTTGCAGGTGCCGGCCTGACAACAGCGCCCTGTCGAGATCACACAGACCCCCGCAGAGACAGGAGGGCGCCCAGCGTGGCGCCCTCTTCTGTTTCGGTCTGTCGGCGCCGGCGCAGCCGGCCTCTCCCGTCACTCCATCCGGGTGATTCAGTCTCTCGGAGCCCCTCTTCTGTCCGCGCATGCCGCCATGGTCTGACTTGCCATCCCGGTCACGCTAGGCTAAACAAGATAACGCGATAAAAAATCACGTCTCCCTTGCTGCAATCAGGACGCAGAGCATGCCCGAATACCAGTTGATGGCCAGAATAGAAGCGGCCTTCGATACGCAGATCAGTGCCGCCGATCAGGTCATCACCGCGGTCAGAGAAGAGAATTCGCCACTCTGGCGGCTGGATGGCGTCAGTGCCGATAGCGAATGGCTCAGCCAGGCGTTGCAGGACGTGTGGTATCAGGATGGCCAGGACGGCCGAGTCACCCGCCCCTATCTGGGCGTGGTCGCCGCAGGCCCGACGGTGATCGAGCGCGTCGCGGCGCTCAACGCCGCCAAGGAGCAGCTGGCGGAACTCTTCGCCGAGCTGCGCGAGAAGTATCCCGACCAGCTGGCCGAGCTGAAGGCGATTCTGCCCTTCCGCCATCCGGGACTGAATCAGCACCTGAGGGGCGATGGACTGGCGCGGCTGCATCTCAAGCAGTGCTGGCGACGAGTGCCGGTGGCAGAGGCGCCGGTGGCGCGGGTGCGCTTCGCCTGGTACAGCTCCGGGCGTTCGATCCAGCGCGTCAGCGTGGCGGAGTGTGAAGCCTTGCTGATGAAGCTGGATACCGAGGCCGAGCACGTACGCCTGCAGCTCAAGCTACTCGCTGGCTTGCCATCGGATGAGATTCTGGCCCGCATTCAGCCCCAGGCGCCGCTGATGCGCGCCAACCTGTTCTACCGTGAGCCGGTGATGCGCGAAGACGGCGAGCTACGTACGCGCCGCGCGCTGAATGTCTCTCTGCCGCTGTTCCTGCCGCATGATGACCTGCGCCTGCCCGCTCTCAACCAGCCAAGCCCGACGCCGCCCACCGAGCGCACCCGCGCCCGCCGCGGCGACGTGCGCATCGAGGACACGCCCTTCCTCAAGAGTCTGCGCGTGCATCGCTATCGCTGACCTCCAGAGCAAGAGAGCCAGAGAGCCAGAGAGACAGTCAGGCCGTGAAGACGCCTGCTAGAGGTCCAGCGCCGATTCGGGCATCCGCTTGAGGTGCATGCGGCGCGCCAGGCGAATCACCGGCTTGAGCGTCAGCTGCAGCGAGCCGATCACGAACAGCCAGATTCCCAGCGTCATCCACTCTTCCCAGAAGAAGCACACGCTGCCGATCGTGAACAGCAGGCCCAGCACCAGCTCATTGATGATGCTGGCCAGCTCATAACGGCGGTGAATGATCAGCTCCTCATGGCCGAGGCGCAGCGTGAGGTCCGAGGTCGGATCATCCTGCAGTGTCTCGCGTGACTGCGTGCCCGACTGGCGAGTGTCGTGTTGCTGCGAATCATCCTGCATGCGTGATTTCCTCAAGGCTCATCAACAAGGTTTCCCAGTTGGGAGCCCGACAACCACAAGGCCCCGACATCAATGATGTCGGGGCCTTGTGGTGTGCCTTCAAGTCAGCGGGCGCGAGGCTCGCGCCGCTCAGAACAGACGGTTGAGTCCATTCATGGCCGCGACCCGGTAGGCTTCCGCCATGGTCGGGTAGTTGAAGGTGGTGTTGACGAAGTACTTGAGGGTATTCGCCTCACCCTTCTGCTGCATGATGGCCTGACCGATGTGGACGATCTCGGACGCCTGGTCACCGAAGCAGTGGATGCCGAGAATTTCCAGCGTATCGCGATGGAACAGGATCTTGAGCATGCCGACGGTATCGCCGGTGATCTGGGCGCGGGCGGTGTCCTTGAAGAACGCCTGCCCCACTTCGTAGGGGATGCGCGCCTCGGTCAGTTCGGACTCGCCACGCCCCACCGAGCTGATCTCGGGGATGGTGTAGATGCCGGTCGGCACCTCATTGACGAACTTGAACTCTTCCCCCAGCAGGTTGGCCGAGGCGAAGCGGCCCTGATCGTAGGCGGCGGATGCCAGGCTCGGCCAGCCGATCACATCGCCCACCGCATAGACGTGGTCCAGCTCGGTGCGGTATTGATCATCGACGGTCAGCTGACCGCGGCCGTTGGCCTGCAGGCCGACATTCTCGAGACCAAGGCTGTCGGTGTTGCCGGTACGACCGTTGGCCCACAGGAAGGCGTCAGCACGCAGCTTCTTGCCGGACTTGAGGTGCACGACCACGCCGGACTCATCGCCCTCGATGCGATCGTATTCCTCGTTGTGACGCACCAGCACGCCGTTGTTGCGCAGGTGATAGGACAGTGCGTCGGAAATCTCGTTATCCAAAAACGACAGCAGACGATCACGCGTATCGATCAGGTCGACCTTGACGCCAAGGCCGGAGAAGATCGAGGCGTACTCGGAGCCGATGACACCGGCGCCGTAGATGATCAACGTGCGCGGCGTGTGCGACAGGCCCAGGATGGTGTCGGAGCAGTAGATGCGCGGGTGGCGGAAGTTGACGTCCGCCGGGCGGTAGGGACGCGAGCCGGTGGCGATCACGACCTTCTCCGCGTGCAGCTCCTCGACCCCTTCATGGGCATCGCGCACCACGACGGTGTGCTCGTCCTTGAAGCGCGCGGTACCGAAGAACACATCGATGCGATTGCGGGCGTAGAAGCGCGTGCGCATCTCGACCTGCTGCTCGATGGTGCGGCGTGAACGCTCCAGCACCTTGGGGAAGGAGAACCAGCGCGGCTCGCCGATATCGCGGAACATGCGATTGGTGTTGAACTCGATGATCTGCTTGACCGCGTGGCGCAGCGCCTTGGAAGGGATGGTGCCCTTGTGGGTGCAGTTGCCGCCCACGGAAGACTGAGCCTCGATCACGGCGACACGCTTGCCATGCTTGGCCGCGTTGACTGCCGCGCTTTCCCCTGCCGGACCGGTACCGATCACGACGACATCGTAGTTATAGACTGCCATGAGACTCGCTTTGCTCCTTGATTGTTCGTAGACCGGCCCTGACACGTACGGTCTCACCTCGCGGTGACACTGCCATGTCAGGGCCGGTAGCAGGCCTTGCGGCCGGCGGGCTCTGAGCCATCAGAGCAGAAATCAGCGACGTGCGGCGTCGTAGGCCAGATCGCTGGCCGGCTTGCCGCCACTCTCTGCCATCAGACGCTGGCGATCCTGCTCCTTCTCGCACTCCTCGTCCTTGCCGCCACAGATGTCACAGCCATCCTTGAGCCCGAGGTTGTTGAGACCACCGCAGGAGCCGGCGATCGGCTTGCGGCCCATCAGGACACCGACGGCCATCACGCCAATCAGCAGCAACATCGCGGCGAACACCAGTAACCAGATCGTCATGTCATTCCTCCCGGGGCATGGCCCCATTGTGAACCTCTCGCGCGGGTCGGCTCCAGCGCAGCTTGCTCCCTGTCGATCCTGTGGATCCTTCAGGACAGCATCCAGAAGATGCCATGCAATCTGAGCACCCGACCCTGTCGGAGGCGTGTCTCGACAGATGGCAGATGAGAAAACCCGGCCGGCTGCCTCTCGGCAGACCGGCTCTTGGCAGACCGGCTCTCGATAGACCGGGCTCAGGCGCCGGCTTCATCTGCGGGCTTCGTGTCGCCTGTCGCCGGCGCGTCCTTCAGGTAGGGCGCGAATGCCGGACTCCAGGACTGTTTGAAGCCATCATCCGTTTTGACAATGAAATAGGCGGCAATGTTCTCGCGATCTGCGATCGTCATTGCCTTCTCGGCGCCCAGCACGTTGAGTGCCGTGGCCCAGGCGTCCGCACTCGCGCAATCCGGCGTGATCACGGTGACCGAGGCCAGACTGTGCTGGATCGGTCGACCGGTACGCGGATCGATCGTGTGCGAGTAACGTACGCCGTCCTGCTCGAAATAGTTGCGGTAATCACCGGAGGTGGCAACCGCGGCATTGCCGGGATCGATGATCCGCTGCACCGAGCGCTCGAAAGACTTCGGCGCTTCGATGGCGATACGCCACGGCTTGTGGCCGGGCTTCTCACCCTTGACGCGAATCTCGCCACCGACTTCGACCAGATAGTTCTCGATGCCATTGGCCTCGAGCACATCGGCGACTCTGTCCACTCCATAGCCCTTGGCGATCCCCGACAGGTCGGCATACACCGGCTTGCGCTTGATCACCGTATTGCCATCGAGCTCCAGCGCCAGATGATCGACCTTCTCGAGCGCCTGCGCGATCTGTTCATCGCTCGGCGCCTTGTCGAGACGCTCATCCGGGCCGAAGCCCCACAGATTGACGGCCGGGCCGACGGTGATATCGAAGGCCCCGTCGGAGCGCTTGCCGATGTCCTGCGACTCGGCCAGCACCTGCGCCAGGCCATCCGACAGCGTGATCGGCGTATCCAGCGGCGCTTGATTCAGCTTCGAGAGCTCCGAGGCGTCCTTGTAGGTCGACATCTGCCAGTCGACCTTGTCGAGCGCCTCGAGGCTCGCCTGCTTGAGCGACGCCACCTCATCGGCGTCCAGGTCCGCAGCCACCGTGACATGGAACCCGGTGCCGAAGATGGGGCCGGCGAAGCGATGCAACTCAGGGTTGCTGGAATTTTCACAGCCTGCAACCAGCAGGGCCAGCCCCATGAGGGCCGGCCCTGCCAGTCGTCTTGCGACGCGTGACATCATCGATCAACCACCGAAGTCATCGAGCAGGATGTTCTCCGGCTCTACACCCATGTCGGTGAGCATCTTGACGACGGCGGCATTCATCATGGGCGGCCCGCACATGTAGTACTCGCAATCCTCAGGTGCCGGGTGGTCCTTGAGGTAGTTTTCGTACAGGACGTTGTGGATGAAGCCCGTCGGGCCTTCCCAGTTGTCCTCAGGCTGCGGATCGGACAGCGCCAGGTGCCATTCGAAGTTCTCGTTCTCTTCGGCCAGCTTGTCGTATTCCTCGTTGTAGAACGACTCGCGCATGGAGCGCGCACCGTACCAGAACGACATCTTGCGCTTGGAATTCAGACGCTTGAGCTGATCGAAGATATGGCTGCGCATCGGCGCCATGCCGGCACCACCACCGATGAAGACCATCTCGGCGTCGGTGTCCTTGGCGAAGAACTCACCGAACGGCCCCATCACGGTCACCTTGTCACCCGGCTTCAGCGAGAAGACGTAGGTGGACATCAGACCCGGCGGATGCTGGGAATTCGGCGGCGGAGTGGCGATACGGATGTTGAACTTCAGAATGCCGTACTCTTCCGGATAGTTCGCCATGGAATAAGCGCGGATGACCGGCTCTTCGTTCTTGTGCTGAACGTTGAACAGGCCGAACTTCTCCCAGTCACCACGATACTCCTCTTCGATGTCGAAGTCGGAGAACTTGATGTCGTAGGCCGGCGCTTCCAGCTGCACGTAACCACCGGCGCGGAAGTTGACTTCCTCGCCTTCCGGCAGCTGCAGGTTCAGCTCCTTGATGAAGGTCGCGACGTTCGGGTTGGCGGTGACGGTGGTTTCCCACTTCTTCACGCCGAAGATCTCTTCCGGCACTTCGATCTTCATGTCCTGCTTGACCGGGACCTGGCACGACAGGCGCCAGCCTTCCTTCTTCTCACCCATGGTGAAGTGGGATTCTTCGGTCGGCAGGATGGAACCGCCGCCTTCCGAGATCCGGCACTTGCACTGGGCACAGGAGCCACCGCCACCACAGGCGGAGGACAGGAAGATGCCATTGGCGGCCAGGGTCTGCAGCAGCTTGCCGCCAGCCTGGGTCGTCAGGGTGTTGGCGGGGTCGTTGTTGATCTCGATCTGGACGTCACCACTCGAGACCAGCTTGCTGCGTGCCGCGAGAATCACGAGCACCAGGCCGATAACGACCACGGTGAACATGACGACGCCGAGCACGATGATGGAGGTATCTACCATTTCGATTTCCTTATGCTCGGTTGCGTTACAGCTGGACGCCGGAGAAGGACATGAAGCCCAGCGACATCAGGCCAACGGTGATGAAGGTGATGCCCAGACCCTGCAGGCCAGCCGGCACGTCAGAGTACTTGAGCTTCTCGCGGATACCGGCCAGTGCAGCGATGGCCAGCGCCCAACCGAAGCCGGCACCCACGCCATAGATGACGGACTCACCGAAGGTGTAGTCACGCTGCACCATGAACAGGGCCGCACCGAGGATGGCGCAGTTGACCGTGATCAGCGGCAGGAACACGCCCAGCGCGTTGTAGAGCGCCGGCACGAACTTGTCGAGGAACATCTCGAGGATCTGGACGATCGCCGCGATGACGCCGATGTAGGACAGGTAGCCCAGGAAGGACAGGTCGATGCTCTCCGCCCCTTCCAGACCCGTCCAGGTCAGCGCGCCTTCACGCAGCAGGTAGTTCAGGATCAGGTTGTTGACCGGAACGGTCACCGCCAGCACGACGATGACGGCCACGCCCAGACCGATCGCGGACTGGATCTTCTTGGACACCGCCAGGAAGGTACACATGCCCAGGAAGAAGGCCAGTGCCATGTTCTCGACGAACACGGCCTTGATGAACAGGCTCAGATAGTGTTCGAACATGTTACACAGCCTCCTTGATCTTGGTGTTGGCGGTAATCTTGTACTCCGCCTTCTCGACCTGCTCCGGGTAGATGCTGCGCAGCACCCAGATGAACAGACCGATGACGAAGAACGCGGACGGCGGCAGCAGCATCAGGCCGTTCGGGATGTACCAGCCACCGTCGTTGACGGTCTGCAGGATGGTCACGCCGAACAGGGAGCCGGAACCGAACAGCTCACGCACGAAGCCGACCACCAGCAGGATCACGGTGTAACCGAGACCGTTGCCGATACCGTCGATGAAGCTCATCGTCGGGCCATTCTGCATGGCGTAGGCTTCAGCGCGACCCATCACGATGCAGTTGGTGATGATCAGACCGACGAAGACCGACAGCTGCTTGGACGTCTCGAAGGCGAAGGCCTTCAGCGACTGGTCGACCACGATGACCAGCGAGGCAATGATCGTCATCTGCACGATGATGCGGATGGACGACGGGATGTGATTGCGGATCAACGAGATGAACATGCTGGAGAACGCTGTCACCAGGCACACCGCGATACCCATGATCAGGGCGGTGTTCATCGAGTTGGTCACCGCCAGCGCGGAGCAGATACCGAGGATCTGCAGCGCGATGGGGTTGTTCTTGAAGATCGGCGTCGTCAGGACACCTTTAGGAGTTTCGGCTGCCATCATTACGCTCCTTTGACGTCACGGAACTGGGTCAGGTACTTGGCGAAGCCATTCTCACCCATCCAGAACTGCAACAGGTTGGTCACGCCGTTGCTGGTCAGGGTAGCCCCTGACAGCGCATCGACCTGGTACTTGGCATCCGGAGAAGACGGATTCACGCCGCCCTTCTTCAGGTGCACTTCCGGGTCCATGCTGCCTTCGGGATAGATCTTCTTGCCATCCCACTGGGCCTTCCACTTCGGGTTGTCGACTTCGCCGCCAAGCCCCGGAGTTTCGCCCTGCTGGTAGAAGGAGAGACCGACCACGGTGTTGCCGTCACCCTTCAGTGCCAGATAGCCGTACATCATTGACCACAGGCCGTTGCCGCGCACCGGGACGATGATCTCGTCCGGCTGCTCGACATCGCCGACCAGGTAGACCACGGAGTACTGCTCACGACGCTTGATGCCCGGCAGGTCTTCATCGCCAGACAGGGTGCGTGAGGTGGCCGGGTCCTTGGACATCTTGGCCTGGTCGTACTTCTCCGGGTCGATGTCGTCGACGTATTCACCGGAATCCAGGTCCACCACCTTGGCGGTGACCTTGTCACGGAACTGCTGACCGATGTCTTCGCCCGGCTGCAGCAGCTCGGCGACCGCGAGAATGTTGCTCTTGCGGTCCAGCTCGGCATTGGTCATCTGCATCGGACGCAGCACGACCGCTGCGGTGGAAACCACCACCGAGCAGACGATACACAGCCCGAGCGCGACGCCGAGGGTTTTCTTGATGGAGTTGTTGCTGGCCATGTCAGACGGTCTCCTCGTTCGCGATGCCGGCAGTCTCGCGCTTGACGCGGCGCTTGATGTTGGCCTGCACGACGAAGTGGTCGATCAGCGGAGCGAACAGGTTGGCGAACAGGATCGCCAGCATGATGCCCTCCGGGAAGGCCGGGTTGGCGACACGGATCAGCACGGTCATCACGCCGATCAGTGCACCGAATACCAGCTTGCCCTTGTTGGTCATGGACGCGGAGACCGGATCGGTGGCCATGAAGACCATACCGAAGGCGAAGCCGCCGATGACCATGTGCCAGTACCACGGCATCTCGAACATGGCATTGGTGTCGCTGCCGATGGCATTGAACAGCGCCGAGGTCGCGATCATGCCCAGCAGGACGCCCAGCATGATTCGCCACGAGGCGATACGCGTCCACAGCAGCACTGCGGCACCGAGGAAGATCGCCAGTGTGGAGACCTCACCCACCGAGCCCGGAATGAAGCCGAGGAAGGCGTCGGTCCAGCTCATCTGCTGCATCAGGGCACCCATGCCATCCTGCGCGGCAGTGGAGAGCGCGGTCGCACCGGTGAAGCCGTCTGCCGGCACCCATACCGCGTCGCCGGAAATGCTGGCCGGGTAGGCGAAGTACAGGAAGGCACGGCCGGACAGTGCCGGGTTGAGGAAGTTCTTGCCGGTACCGCCGAAGACTTCCTTGCCGATCACCACACCGAAGGTGATACCGAGCGCGACCTGCCACAGCGGAATGGTCGCCGGCAGTGTCAGGGCGAACAGTACCGAGGTGACGAAGAAGCCTTCGTTGACCTCGTGGCCGCGACGCATCGCGAACAGCACTTCCCAGAACCCGCCGACCGCGAAGGTCACCAGATAGATGGGCAGGAAGTAGGTGGCCCCCAGAATGAAGTTGGCCCACACGCTGCCGGCATCGTGGCTACCCGCCAGCAGCATGACGATGGCTTCACGCCAGCCGCCCAGTGCGCTGTAACCGCCAGCGATGGCCTCGTTGGCCTGCAGACCGGCGTTGTACATGCCGAAGAACATGGCCGGGAAGGTGCACATCCAGACCGTGATCATGATGCGCTTCAGGTCGATGCCATCACGCACGTGAGTGGTGCTGCGCGTGACGCTCGCCGGCGCATAGAAAATGGTGTCCACGGCTTCGTAGAGCGCGTAGAACTTCTCGTACTTGCCACCTTTGTGGAAGTGCGGCTCCAGGTTATCCAGAGTCTGTCGAATGCCCATCATCAGACCTCTTTCTCGATCGTGGTGAGGTTGTCACGCAGGATGGGACCGTACTCGTACTTGCCCGGGCACACGTAGGTGCACAGCGCGAGGTCCTCTTCATCAAGCTCCAGGCAGCCAAGCTGCATGCCGGTCTCGATATCACCCACGATCAGCGAACGCAGCAGCTGCGTCGGCAGAATGTCCAGCGGCATGACCGCCTCGTACGCGCCCACCGGCACCATGGCACGCTCGGAGCCGTTGGTGGAGGTGTTCGGGCGGTAGTCGGTCAGACCAGTCAGCTTCGACAGGTAGATACCCAGCACCGAGTGACGCTTGGCGCCCATCGACAGCCAGCCCATGAAGGCACGCTTGTTGCCTTCCTCGAGCAGGCTCACCTGATTGTGGTAGCGGCTGACGAAACGCAGCGCCCCTTCACAGGTCAGGCCGGAGAACACCGAACCGGAGATGACACGCGTGTCTTCCGGCTGCTCGACTTCGCCCTTGAGCAGCTCTTCGGTGCTGGCGCCCAGACGGGTGCGCAGCAGACGCGGCTTGGTGGCACGCGGGCCACCGACGGCGATGACGCGCGTGGTGTCCAGGCGACCTTCCGCCAGCAGCGTACCGATGGCGACCACATCCTGATAACCGACATGCCAGACCTGACGCTGCAGGCTGACCGGTGCGAGGTGATGGATGTGCGTGCCCGGCAGACCCGCCGGGTGCGGGCCCTTGAAGGACTCGCTGACCACACCGGAGACGTCGCCACCCGGGATATCAGCACCCGGTGCCTGGCACAGGAACACCTTGCCTTCGGTCAGACGCGTCAGTGCGACAAGACCCTGACGGAAAGCGGCTTCCTGGCCCTTGAGCACCACGGCCGGATCCGCGGACAGCGGATGGGTATCGATGGCGGTGACGAAGATGGCTGCCGGCTTGGCATCCAGCGCCGGCACGCGCGAGAACGGGCGGGTACGCAGCGCCGTCCACAGGCCGGACTCGACCAGCTGGTCGACCACGACCTGACGTTCGAGACCTGCAATGGCGGCGTCGCCATGTGCAGTGAATTCCACAGCTTCGCCCTGCGCGTCGATCTCGATGACCACGGACAGAAGCTTGCGCTTCTCGCCACGATTGATCTCGACCACAGTACCGGCAGCAGGCGCGGTGTAACGGACGCCCGGGGTCTTCTTGTCAGTGAACAGGAGTTGCCCCTGCTTCACCTTGTCCCCTTCACGGACTTCCATCGTCGGCTTCATGCCGACGTAGTCAACACCCAGGATCGCTACGCGACGAACGGGCTGCGCATCCTCGATACGCTGCTCCGGCGCCCCGGCGATGGGGAGATCCAGGCCACGTTTGACTTCGATCATAGACTCGCCCAATTGTCGGATCTGATGTTGTTCAGGAAAGATCACCCATCGTAGATACGCCTCGAGGCCGATAATTGACCAGGCAACCTCGCGATTTTCGCGTATCAGGCAATGTGAATGCTTTTCTTATCAGACGGTTGGAGGTGTAGCCCAGAGATTGGACCGGCCCAAAAAAATCCGGCTCATTATAAAGATGCGAGGCCGGAAAGACCATACGACACTAAAGTGGTGCACACGCCGAAAACGCCAACGCCCCCGCCATCATTGAGGGCGGGGGCGTTGTAACAGCAGGTATTTATTTCAATTTTTCGCAAGTCACGCCACAGACGCGGCGCATTGACTCAGCGCGTCGGGAAGTAGCTGAAACGCACGTTGGACATGTGCTGCAGAATACGCACCACCTGACAGCTGTAACCGAACTCGTTGTCGTACCATACGTACACGACGGCCTGCTTGTCGGTGACGATGGTCGCCTGGCCATCGACGATGCCGGAATGGCGGTTGCCGACGAAGTCCGAGGACACCACTTCACAGGAATCGACGTAGTCGATCTGCTTCTGCAGCGAGGAATGCAGCGAGGCGGTGCGCAGGAAGTCGTTCATGCGCTCGGCGTCGCTTGCGGTGTTCAGCGTCAGGTTGAGGATCGCCATCGAGACATTGGGCGTCGGCACGCGGATCGCGTTGCCGGTCAGCTTGCCGGAAAGCTCCGGCAGTGCCTTGGCGACGGCCTTGGCGGCGCCGGTCTCGGTCAACACCATGTTGAGGGCCGCGGCACGGCCACGACGGTCACCACTGTGGAAGTTGTCGATCAGGTTCTGGTCGTTGGTGTAGGAGTGCACCGTCTCGACGTGACCCTGGCTGACACCGTACTCGTCGTGCAGCACCTTCAGCACCGGCACGATGGCGTTGGTGGTACAGGAAGCCGCGGAGATGATGCGGTCATCATCGCTGATGTCGGTGTGGTTGACGCCGTAGACGATGTTCTTGAGATCGCCCTTGCCCGGTGCCGTCAGCAGCACCTTGGCCACGCCCTTGCACTCCAGGTGCTGACCCAGGCCCGCTTCGTCACGCCACTTGCCGGTGTTGTCGACCACGATGGCGTTGTCGATGCCGTGCGCGGTGTAATCGATCTCGGTGGGCGAATTGGCGTAGATGATCTTGATGTAGTTGCCGTTGACGATCAGCGCCGAGTTTTCTTCATCGACGGTGATGCTACCCTCGAAGGGACCGTGCACCGAGTCGCGACGCAGCAGGCTGGCCCGCTTCTCAAGATCATCCTTGCTGCCACGCACCACGATGGCGCGCAGACGCAGCAGGTTACCGCCGCCGGCCTTCTCGATCATGATGCGCGCCAACAGGCGACCGATACGCCCGAAGCCATACAGGACGACATCCTTCGGGTCGCCGCCCATGCCGCCTTCGACGTAGCCACCGACGATGTCGGCCAGCTCACGCTTGAGGAAGGCGGTGATGTCCGTCTCGTCAGAACGCTTGAAGGCGACCGCCAGCTTGCCGATGTCGACGTGGGCCGGACCCAGGTTGAGCTCGATCATCGCGCGCACCAGCGGGAAGGTGTCTTCCACTGACAGCTCGACGCCTTCGGCCTTGCGCACCCAACGGTGGTTCTTGAGGATGCGCACCATCGAGCGATTGATCAGCGAACGCCCGTAGATGGAGGGCACGACGTTGAAGCGGCGGTAGAGATCTCCCAACAGCGGGATCATCTGCTCCGCGAGGGCTTCATTGTCCTGCCACTGCTTGAAACAGGCTTCGAGATTCTCTTGGCTCACGGGTGCATCCTCTCACGTGCGGGCAAATAATGATGGTCGTCACCGAGCGCTTGGCGACGCCGGACAAGGCCAGCTGAGTATGCGTAACGCGGCTATGCACCACAATGAAAGGATGGTCGCACGCAGGGTAGTAGTGCTACAGAATCAACGATTTGACTACAAAAGCGTTTCCCCCATCCCGCGCTCGGCCATCTGTGTCCACGGTGCTGAAAAGCGCATCACTTGCCCCCATATAGCGACTGACTTGCTATGATCAAGCGCGACTCCTTTCATGGCGGCGACTGACGTTGCGGCCCCTTGCGCTGCGACAGCTTGCGTTGAAGCGCGCCTGGCAAGCCGAGGCATCGCGCCTGCCTTGTCGCTCTCCGGAGTATGCCGCGCGCTTTTGAGCGTGCCGTGCACCCGAGAGACTGCCTTGCGCCCATGAGTCGCTCAGCGTCATCTGCATGCGTGGGCCGTTCACCGTGAGCGACTGACCCAGCACCTTATTCACTCGGGCCCTGCCCGTGACGTCATCCCGTGCCGTGAACGCCGCAAGGCGTTGCGCCCAAGCCCAGGACACAAGACACCAGAGCCCATGTTCGAGACTCCGCTGACGCCCCCGTTGCCGCGCTCGCGCCGCGAAACCACCTTCTGGATGCTCAATGACCCCAGCGCCGCGGCGCTGGGGCTGGCGCGCCTGGCCGATGCTGATGAAGCGCCGCTGATGGTCATCACGCCGGACACCGCCAGCGCCCAGCGCCTGGAAGCCGACCTGCGCTTCTATACGCGCCATCCCGAGCGCCTGCTGCCCTTCCCCGATTGGGAAACGCTGCCCTACGACAGCTTCTCGCCGCACCAAGACATCGTCTCGGAGCGTCTGCGCACCCTGCGCACCCTGCAGACCAGCCGCCGCGCCATCGTGCCGGTGCCAGTCAACACCCTGATGCAGCGCCTCGCGCCGGTGGATTACATCGCAGGCCAGGTCTTCAGTCTCGCCAAGGGTGACATCCTCAATCGTGAGGACTTCCGCTCACGCCTGTCGCGGGCCGGTTACCGCGCGGTGGAGACGGTCTACGAGCCGGGCGAATACGCCCTGCGCGGCGCATTGATCGACCTGTTCCCCATGGGCAGCGAACAACCGCTGCGCATCGACCTGTTCGATGACGAGATCGACACCCTGCGTGCCTTCGACCCTGACACCCAGCGCAGTGGCGACAAGGTCGAGGCGATCGAGATTCTGCCCGCACATGAATACCCGCTGACGCGTGGCGCCATCGCCTGCTTCCGCGAGGGCTTCGAGACGCTGTTCGATGTCGACCCGCGCCAGTGCATTCTCTACAACGACGCCATCAAGGGCATCCCCTCGCCGGGGCTCGAGCAGTACCTGCCGCTGTTCTTCGACGAGACCGCGACGCTCTTTGATCACATGGGCGACGAGCTGCGCATCGCCATGCTGCCCGGCGTGCGCGAAGCGGCCGAGAGCCACTGGGACGCCATCACCACCCGCTACGCCAATCTGGGCGTCGACCCGACACGCCCGCTGCTGCCACCGCACCGCGCCTTCGTGCCGGTCAATGAGCTGCTGGGCCTGATCAAGCAGCACGAGCGAATCGAGCTGGTACGCGAGCCCAATGCCCACGCCATCGAATTCGGCCACCAGACACTGCCGAGCCTTGCCATCGATGCGCGCAGCGCCGACCCGACCCAGGCCCTGGCCAGCTTCCTCAAGCAGCGCCTGAACGGCGAGCATGCCCAGCGCGTGCTGTTCGTCGCCGAGACCCAGGGCCGCCGCGAAGTCGTCGAGGAGCAGCTCACCCCGCTGCTGCGCGGTTTCGGGCTGCGCAGCCTGGATGACTTCGCAAGCTTCGAGCACTTCGTGGACAGCCCAGCCGCCGTCGGCCTGACCGTCGGTGGCCTGACGCATGGCACCTGGGTGGCCAGCGCACAGGCAAAAGATGCCCTGTCCAGCGATGACATCGACAGCCACAAGGGGCTGGTGGTCATCACCGAGACCGAGCTCTACGGCGAAGTGGTACGTCAGAGCCGCCGCCAGGCGCGCGCCACCGATGACAACGAGCTGGCCGTGCGCCACCTCTCGGAGCTGCGTGAAGGCGCGCCGGTGGTGCACCACACCCACGGCGTCGGCCGCTATCTGGGGCTGGAGACCATCAACGCCGGGGGTCAGGAGGCCGAGTTCCTCGCGCTCGAATACGCCGATGGCGCCAAGCTCTACGTGCCGGTGGACAGCCTGCACCTGATCTCGCGCTATTCCGGGGCCAGTGACGAGCTGGCGCCGCTGCACAAGCTGGGCTCCGAGCAATGGGAGAAGGCCAAGCGCAAGGCCGCCGAGAAGATCCGCGATACCGCCGCCGAGCTGCTGGATGTCTATGCACGCCGCGAGGCGCGTGTCGGCCATGCCTGCGACTTCCCCGCCGAGGACTACGCACGCTTCGCGGCCAGCTTCCCCTTCGAGGAAACCCCGGACCAGGCGCAGACCATCGGCGCGGTGATCCAGGACATGTGCGCGCCCCAGCCGATGGACCGCGTGGTATGTGGCGATGTCGGCTTCGGCAAGACGGAAGTCGCGATGCGCGCCGCCTTCCTCGCCGTCAACTCCGGCCGTCAGGTAGTGGTGCTGGTGCCCACCACCCTGCTCGCCCAGCAGCACTACGACAACTTCCGCGATCGCTTCGCCGACACCGCGGTGGAGATCGCCCTGCTGTCGCGTTTCACCAGCGGCAAGGGCCAGGAAGCCTCGCTCGAGCGCATCAGGAACGGCCAGGCCGATATCGTGATCGGCACCCACAAGCTGCTTTCCAAGTCGCTGGAGCTGCCCAACATGGGGCTGCTGATCATCGATGAGGAGCACCGCTTCGGCGTCTCCCAGAAGGAGCGCCTCAAGAGCCTGCGCGCCGAGGTCGACATCCTGACCCTGACCGCCACGCCGATTCCGCGCACGCTGAACATGGCGATGAGCGGCATCCGCGACCTGTCCATCATCGCCACGCCACCGGCGCGCCGCCTGTCGGTGAAGACCTTCGTCCAGCAGCGCAACGACGGCGTGGTCAAGGAAGCCATCCTGCGCGAGCTGCTGCGCGGCGGGCAGGTCTACGTGCTGCACAATGAGGTCAAGACCATCGAGGAGAGCGCCGCGCGCATCGCGGAGCTGGTGCCGGAGGCCAATGTCGGCGTCGCCCACGGCCAGCTGCCGGAGCGCAGCCTGGAGCGGCGCATGTCGGACTTCTATCACAAGCGCTTCAACGTGCTGGTGTGCTCGACCATCATCGAGACCGGCATCGACATCCCGAGCGCCAACACCATCATCATCGAGCGCGCCGACAAGTTCGGCCTGGCCCAGCTGCACCAGCTGCGTGGGCGCGTCGGGCGCTCGCATCACCAGGCCTACGCCTACCTGCTGACCCCTCACCCCAAGGCGATGACCCGCGATGCGGTCAAGCGCCTGGAGGCGATCAGCGAATCCCAGGACCTCGGCGCCGGCTTCACGCTGGCCTCCCATGACATGGAGATCCGCGGCGCGGGTGAGCTGTTGGGTGACGAGCAGTCCGGCCAGATGGAAACCATCGGCTACTCGCTGTACATGGAGATGCTGGATCGCGCCGTGAAGGCCATCAAGGCGGGCAAGACGCCCAATATCGAGTCACCGCTGGATGAAGGCGTCGAGGTCAGCCTCAATCTGCCGGCACTGATTCCGGCCGATTATCTGCATGACGTCCAGCAGCGCCTGATGATGTACAAGCGCATCAGCAACGCCGAGAACGCAAGCGACCTGCGCGAACTGCAGGTCGAGATGATCGACCGCTTCGGCCTGCTGCCGGAGCCGGTCAAGACGCTGTTCCGCCAGACCCAGCTGCGCCAGCGCGCCCAGGCGCTGGGCATCATCAAGCTGGAGGCCGGCGCCGGGCGCGGTCGCATCATCTTCGGCGCCCAGACGCCGGTCGATCCGCTGACGCTGGTCAACCTGATCCAGCGCCAGTCGGATGTCTACAAGCTGGAAGGCGCCGACACGCTGCGTTTCGCCACCGACATGAATGACGCCGAGGCGCGCTTCAGCTTCTGCGAGACCTTGCTGGATCTGCTCAACGCCAAGACCAAGGCGGCCTGACGCGCCCTGCGCTGCCAGGCGCCTGGGCATGAACTTGAGCGTGAGCGTGAGCGTGAGCGTGAGCGGAACATGAAAACGGCCTGCATCGCGGATGCAGGCCGTTTTTTCGTGCGGGCATACCCTCTACACGCTCTACACCCTCTACACGCCCTACCCTACCTACACCACCGCCTCCCCCACCCTCCTCCTGAGGTCAGACATGGCGCGCCAACAGCGTCGCCAGCAAGCGCTGCACTCTGGGCATGCCGGCCTCGATCACGGATTCCGTGCCTGCGCGGGTCGGCTCCTCTTCACCGACGCCTGCGGCATGGCCGATCACCAGACACAGGCTGGCGTATTCCATCTCGAGCTCGCGCGCCAGCACGGCCTCGGGCATGCCCGTCATGCCGACCAGTGTATTGCCATCACGCGCCATCAGGCGGATCTCGGCGGCCGTCTCCAGCCGCGGCCCCTGCACTACGCCCAGCACCCCGCCGGCCGAGAGGGGCAACCCCGCCTCGGCGGCCGCCGCATGCAGCTCCTCACGCCAGACCCGATGATATGGCCAGGCGAACGACACATGCTGGAATGGCTTGAAACGCCCATCGAAGAACGAACCCTCGCGGCCGGTGGTGTAATCGATCAGCTGGTCCGGCACCACCAGCGTGCCCGGGGCCAGCGTCGGGTCGATGCCGGACACGCAGTTGACCCCCACCACATGGGTCGCGCCCGCCTGCTTGAGCGCCCACAGATTGGCGCGGTAGTTGATGCGATGCGGCGGCACCTTGTGCGGTTGACCATGACGGGCCAGAAACAGCAGCGACTGCCCATTCAGTCGCCCTTCCACGACGCCACAGGAGGCCGCCCCCAGGGGCGTTTCCTGCCCGCCGCGCTTGAGCACTTCCATGCCTGACCAACTGCCGAACCCCGTCCCACCGATCACCGCCAGCATCGCCCGCCTCCTTGCTACCCATGTGCAGGAATCTCTCGGGACCGGACACTCCGATCCTCAGCGAACGCTACTCCGAGCCAACCGACCACGACAAGCACAATCGTCACGCTCTGCGCCAGGAGAACAGAAAAGGCTCCGAAAACGACACCACCCGCCGCGGTTGCCCGGGCGGGTGGTGAACGAATGCCAGCGTTGACGATGGCTATCGCAAGCGATGGCGATGACAGCAGGCGATGGCGACTGCCATCCGGCAGCTCATGTCACAGACACTTGGGTTAAAGCCCTTGGGTTACAGACCCTTGGGCGCGTAGATGCCCGGCGCGTTACGCCAGTAGCCCTTGTAGTCCATGCCGAAGCCGAACAGGAAGCGGTCTTCGACGTCGAGACCACAGAAATCGGCCTTGAAGCCCGGGTAGGCCTTGCGGTCATGCTTCTTGTCGACCAGTACACAGCTGGACACGCTGCGCGCGCCGGCTTCACGGCAGTACTCGAGGATCGCAGCCAGGGTGCCACCTTCATCGAGGATGTCATCGACGATCACCACGTCGCGCCCAGCCATCGGCAGCTCCGGGTTGACGCGCCAGAACAGCTCGCCGCCGCGCATCGCGCCACGGTAGCGAGTGGCGTGCAGATAATCGACTTCCAGCGGGAAGTCGAGGCGGGTCAACAGCTGGCCGGCGGTGATCAGGCCGCCGTTCATCACGCAATAGAAGATCGGCATGCGATCGCCGAGGCGTTCCGTCAGCTCAACGGCCATGCGGTCGAGTGCCACTTCAAGGTCAGCTTGCGGGATCAGGCAATCGGCGTTGTCCATCACCTCACGCATTTCGTCATGCAGGGCGGTGAGGGTCTCAGGCGTCGGAGTCAGCATCGGGAGTTTCCTGGGTGTCACTGGCCTCATCTCCACGCCGGACGGGCGCAGAGGAGGATGTAGCAGCGGCGGTTGAATCAGAACGGCGGCGGGACCCGCGCGTCTGCGTGTCTGATGACGCCGCGGCATTCTCAGCCTCGGCATCGTGTTCATGGTGGCGTCCTTCGAAGGACAGTACATCGGCAAAGTGCAGACGCTGCCCCGGCAGCGCCACCTGGGCATCATGCTCACGGATGATGTCGTGCACCTTGAGCAGGACATCCTGCTTGATCGCGTGGTACTTCACCCAGTCGGTGGTGCGCGTGAAGACATAGACGAAGAAGTTCAGCGAATGCTCACCGTAGGTGGTGAAGTTGACGATCTGGGTGCGCGTCTGGTCGATCTCGTCATGGCCTTCCAGCATCTCGCGTACCGCGGCAACGATGGGGCCGACCTGGGCGGCATCCTCATAGCGCAGCCCCACGGTCTCGAAGATGCGGCGATTGTACATGCGCGACGGATTCTCCACCGAAATGCTGGTGAAGATGGCGTTCGGCACGTAGAGGGGCCGCATGTCGAAGGTGCGGATGCGCGTCAGGCGCCAACCGATATCCTCGACGGTGCCCTCGATCTCGCGGTCCGGTGAGCGGATCCAGTCGCCGACCTTGAAGGGCCGGTCGAGATGGATCATCAGGGCGCCGAAGAAGTTGGCCAGCAGATCCCGCGCCGCAAAGCCGACCGCGATACCGCCGACACCCCCGAAAGCCAGCACCCCGGACAGCGAGACGCCGAGATTCTGCAGGATGGCCAGCCCCACCAGCACGACCACGACCGCCCGCAGCAGCTTGCTGATCGCCGAGGCCGTGGTGGCATCCATCGCGTTGACGTTGGTACCGGGCGGCGGCATGGTGCGCAGCGCCTCGAAGCGCTTGACCATGCGAATCAACGCCCAGGCCAGCGCCAGCAAGGTCACGATCTGGCGCGCCGTGCCCAGGTACTTCTCGGCCCCGCCAAGGCTGAACTGGCCGGCGATGATGCCGAGCGCCAGCAACATCCCCATGCTGTAGAGCCAGAATGACAAGGGATGACGCAGGCCATGCACCAGGGCGTCATCCCACAGGTTGCGGCTCTTCTCGGCATGCGCCGCCAGGCGGGTGAGCACCACTCGCTCGATGAGGTGCAGCAACAGCACCGCCAGCAGCAGCAGAGCGAGATTGATGCCCCACAGCGGCAGACCAAAGGTCTGCTCGACCCATTGGCGCAGCGGCTCGACCCATTGATTGATCATCTCTTCGGCAGGCGCTGCCAGTTTGTCGGCAGCAGCCTCGGTGGCGGATTGCTCAGCCATGGAAATTCCTTGCCAGTCTTCGACTCGAAAAAGGCACCGCGTGCCTGATTATTGCGCGCTACCGGACTCAGAGGCCGACCGTGCGTCAGACGCCTCGGCAGCGCCTAGCGTGCCCGAGGGCATGGCAGCCTGCTGTGATGCCTGACTGGCCGCCATCGATTCGAGCCGCGCGTGGGTGCGCCGCCAGCGTGCCAGCCCCACCAGGCCATCAAGCGTCGGGCGAGCTCGCGCATAGCGTAGCCGCGCCTGGCGCTTGCCACGGTGGCGCTGCTCATCGTCATCGAGGCTGTCGAGCACTTCGCGCGCGGCAGCCGGGTCATTGCAGACCAACGCCATGTCACAGCCGGCGTCCAGCGCCAGGCGCGCACGCTCTGCCGGGCCACCTTCCGCGACGGCCGCCGCCATGCCGAGATCATCGGAGAAGATGGCGCCCTTGAAGCCGAACTCTTCGCGCAGCAGACCCAACCAGCTGGGCGAGAAGCCCGCGGGACGTGCATCGAAATCCGGATAGATCACATGCGCCGGCATCACGCCGCCCAGGCGCTCGGCGAGGGCCGCGAAGGGCTTGAGGTCATGCTCGCGCAGCTCACGGAACGGCCGCGGATCGACCACGCGCTCCAGATGGGTATCTGCCGAGATGCCACCATGCCCCGGGTAGTGCTTGCCGACGGCGGACATGCCCGCCTCCTGCAGCCCGTCGATGAAGGCGCCGCCCACCGCGATGACGTCTTCCGGCGTGGCGCCGAAGCTGCGATCGCCAATGATGGTCGAGCCCGCCACATCGATATCCAGTACCGGCGCAAAGGTGATATCACAGCCGATGGCTGCCATTTCCATGCCCAGCAGCCAGCCGGCATCGCGTGCCAGACCCAGGCCTGCGGCCTGGGCGTCTTCGCCGCAGCCATCACAGTCACGCCCGAGACAGCACTGCGCCAGGCTGCGCATCGATGGCAGGCGTGTCACACCCTCGCGCAGACGCTGGACGCGCCCGCCTTCCTGATCGATGGCGATCAGCAGGTGGGGATTGACGCTGCGAATCTCGCGGCTCAGCTCCAGCACCTGCTCGGGAGAAGCGCAGTTGCGCGCAAACAGGATGACGCCCCCGACGGCAGGGCGTGCCAGCAGTTCACGTTCGTCGCGGGCGAGGGTCAGCCCCGCAACATCGACCATTACGGAGCCCAGTGGCTGTGTCATGTCATCCTTCCTGTCCATGGCCTGCGGCAGTGATGTCCCGTGAAGAGAGGAATCACGACCGCCAGGACTTCATGTCTTTTACGGGGCTCGGCAGCCTGGAAGAAACGTGATGAATCAGGCTGCCAGCGCGAGGAAAGGCGCAATTCTAGCCGACTGAACCCCTATCGAACAGTCGCGGCCAGCTGCGCCCTGGCAAGGGGCTGTCACGCAGATTCCGGTGACAGCTCATGGAGGGTATCAGACTCGGACACCAGCGCCTTCAGGCATGCAGCAGCACCGGAGTGCCGGACACAGCCTCGGCAAAGAGTCGCAGCAGGTCGTCATCACGCAAGCGAATGCAGCCGTGGGACGCCGCTACCCCCATGGGCTCCGTGCTGGGCGTGCCATGAAAATAGATGTAGCGGCGCAGGCTATCGACCCGCTCGCCGCGGGCATTGCGACCACGATTGACGCCGGGCTCGCGGCCGCTGAGCCACAGAATGCGCGTCAGGATCCAATCACGCTCAGGATGCTCCGCGGCAAGCTCGGGCGTGAACACCTCGCCCGTGAAGCGCCGTCCGCGATAGACGGCGCCACGCGGATTGCCCGCCCCGATGGCGGCACGAATCACATGCCAGCCGGTTGGCGTGCAACCGCTGCCGTCGAGCTCGCCGATACCGTTGAGGCCGCTGGAGATCGCGCAGGCATGCACCAGCGCATCAGGGCTGGCCGCGGGGGGCGGCGCATCACGACTGCCACTCGGCGCATCACTACGTATCTCAAGGCTCTGCCGCGAGAGATCCACCGCTACCCAGCAGGCCATCAGCTGGCCGCCTGGGTGACCGCCTCACCATCTCCGAGCGAGGCCGGCAGCGGCGCTGCCATCGCCGCGACCACCACCGGCCGCATGTGCTGGATCAGCTCGCGCACCGTGGTGTGATGGCCGTACTCGGCCTCCTCGATATCACGCAGCGCATCCAGGCCCGAGAAGGTGAAGATCACGCTGCCGAGCATGAAGTGCAGGCGCCAGAAGCGCTCGTTGTCCGGCAGATCAGGCGTCGCCAGCTTCAGAAGCTCGGCGAAGCGGCTGAAGACCGTGCCGTAATGCTCGCGAATATAGCGCCGCATGTGGCCCTGACCCTGGGTATAGGCAAGCCCGAGCAGGCGCATGAAGGTACGCAGGCTGTTGCGCTCGGCCGGCACCTCCAGCACGGTACGCGCCATCACCTCCAGCAGGACCTCCAGCGGCACCTGGCGCCCGGCGTATTGCTGCTCGACGCTGTCGAGTGCCGCGTGGAAACGCTCACTGAACGGATCGAGATAGCGCGCAAAGACCGCCTGGATCAGCGATTTCTTGGAGCCGAAGTGGTAGTTCACCGCCGCCAGATTGACCTTGGCCTTGCTGGTGATGTTGCGCAGTGAGGTCTCGGCGAAGCCGCGCTCGGCGAACAGCACCTCGGCAGTATCGAGGATGCGGGTAACGGTATCGGTCTGGGCCATGGGCGGAACCCTTGTCAGGTAGAAAAGGACTGGAGTCGTAGGTCACGGCGCAAGCCCCGCGCGGCGACTCTCTCATGAGGTGGTGCAGGTTCACCGCAAGGCGCGTTCGATCATGGTACCCGTGAGCACTACCATCGGCGAACATTCGTTTGAAACACTTTGATTCTAGCGCGCCATGCCATGACTGACAATTCTCTCGCGTTTCAAACGCCAGAGGTTTAGCCAAGCCTGATATTCCCTCAGCGCTGACCATCCCGATTCAAGGACTCGTCATGCTCGGAAACTGACCACCCCGCCAGAGCCAGGCCGGGTTCATCTCCAGACATTCACCTCCAGACATTCACCTCCAGACATTCCCTTAAAGAAAGAATGTCTCGGATATCGACAGGAAAAGTCGCCAGACAGCGATATCCCGGCGACTACCTGCCCTTTGAGGCCACCACGCAAGCCACAATGCCTTGCATGACCGCCATGACTGGATACAATGACAGTTGTATGGATGCACACCCCGTGCCGTCAGCTCAAGATGCCGCCCAGGCCAAAGGCAATGCCATGACCCAGCCGCTTACTCCGCGCCAGCAGGATGTCTTCGACTTCATCATCAAGACCATCAAGTCCTCTGGCTACCCGCCGACGCGGGCCGAAATCGCCCAGGCGCTGGGCTTCCGCTCGCCGAATGCCGCCGAGGAGCATCTGCGTGCCCTCAAGCGCAAGGGCGCCATCGAGATGGTGCCGGGCACCTCACGTGGCATTCGCGTGCCGTCGCTGGCTGACGTCGACGACAGCGCCAACGATGGTCTGCCGGTGATCGGGGAAGTGGCCGCCGGCAGTCCGATTCTTGCCAGCGAGCATATCGACCGTCACTGCCCGCTACCGAGCGACTACTTCTCGCCGGCTGCCGACTACCTGCTGCGTGTGCGCGGCGTGTCGATGAAGGACGTGGGGATTCTGGAAGGTGACCTGCTGGCCGTGCACCGCACCACCAGCGTGCGTGACGGCCAGATCGTGGTGGCACGTCTGGGGGATGAGGTCACCGTCAAGCGCTTCCGCCGTGACGGGCATTACGTGTGGCTGGAAGCCGAGAACGAGGACTTCTCGCCGATCAAGGTCGACCTGCGCACGGACAGCCTGGAGATCGAGGGTCTCGGGGTGGGCGTCATCCGCGATGGTGGCCTGCACTGAGGCCTTGACCAGCAGCGCTTTGAGCAACGAGCTTTGCCCAGCAGTACCTTTCTCGCAGAGCTCTGAGCAACAGAAAAGCCGCACGCATTGCACAAAAAAACCCGCCTCGAGGCGGGTTTTTTTGTGCGCGAAGCGCGAGCGATGGATCAGTGCACGATGCCTTCTGACTGCTCGTCCTCGTCTTCTTCGCCATCCCAAAGGCGAGTCCGGGTGATGGCGTGGTCGATCATCTCACGCGCGACCTCGAAACGATTGTCACGCAGCAGATCAGCGGCCTCGTCCGAAATGCGAATGCTGAGCAGCGGCTCACCTTCGCTTTCCGCGGCGCGCAGAATCACTTCACCATCTTCCATTTGCACAATTTCAAGTACGGCGGGATCGGACACGTCATTCCTCCTGCACGGCATCTCGCGAGATACCGGCGTCGTTGTAATCGTCAGCGCGACGGCTGGCAAGCCCGGCACCGCGTTGCCATCAGCGACGCAGAAAAAAGTACGACCACAGCCAGAGCCATGGTCGTACCGGAGAATGCAGGGCTTGCCACAATGCGATCAGTCTAGCACCCGTGAAGGCGAAACGTCACCCGATTGCCATGCGCCAGTCATCACCAGCGTGCAGCACCAGATCAACGCCTTGACCTACCACTCGACACTCGACTCACGCAGCTGCGGCAGCAGCGCCTTGAATGCCGTGATGGCGGCGCTGAGACGCTCGGCCAGCGAGGCGCTCGAGGCTGCCGCGATGATCAGACCATCACCACGCGAACGCGATTCCTCGCGGCGCGCGACGCCGCCCTCTTCATGCAGGCGGGTCACATCCGCGACCAGCTCAGACAACCAGCTGTCGGGGCGCTCCAGCAGGCTGCGCAGCTGCTCGACCTCGGCGATGGGCGTCGGCGGCGACGCCAGGCGCTCGCGCCAGCTACCCTCTGGCCAGCGCGCCGTCACGGCACACTCTTCCAACAATGACGCCAGCGCCAACTCCAGCAGGGCGAGCGCGCCCTCTTCACCGGCCATGCGACGCGCCACGGCATGCTCATCGTCGCCAGAGGCTGCTGA
Source organism: Cobetia sp. SIMBA_158 (assembly GCF_046566945.1). NCBI lineage: Bacteria > Pseudomonadati > Pseudomonadota > Gammaproteobacteria > Oceanospirillales > Halomonadaceae > Cobetia > Cobetia sp. SIMBA_158. The sequence goes on along the minus strand of NZ_JAWJYL010000001.1, from coordinate 239,590 downwards.
CTGGGCCAGCAGCAACTCGGACTGATACAGCAGCTGATTGGTACGGGCACGCTGGCTCATCAGCTCTTGGCTCCCTTGCGCTTGTCCTCGACGACCCAGCGGCCGTTGTCGTAGGTCGCCTTCCAACCGGTCGCCTTGCCTTCCTCATCGGTCATGACGTATTGAGCCTTGACCTTGCGCGAGAAGCGAATCTGCGCCGGACGTCCGTCCGGATCCTGATCCGGGGCTTCGAGAATGAAGTGATACTTCTCCGGCAGCTCGTCGGCATGCGCCTTGAGCTCCTTGACCAGCGGCGGACGCGTCTCGCGATTCTTGGGGAACTGACTGGCCGCCAGGAACAGGCCACTGGCGCCATCGCGCAGCACGTAGTGGTCCTCGACCTTGACGCAGGCAAGCTCCGGCATCGGAATCGGGTCCATCTTCGGCGGCGCCACTTCACCGGACTTGAGCAGCTTGCGGGTGTTCTTGCAATTCTCGTTGGTGCAGCCGAAGTACTTGCCGAAACGCCCGGTCTTGAGCTGCATGTCGGAGCCGCACTTGTCGCACTCGATCACCGGGCCATCGTAGCCCTTGATGCGGAACTGACCTTCCTCGACCTCGTGACCGACACAGTCCGGGCTATTGCCGCAGACGTGCAGCTTGCGCTGCTCGTCGATCAGGTAGCTGTCCATCGCGGTGGCGCAGATCGGGCAGCGACGCTTGGCGCGCAGCGCATCCGTCTCGGCATCTTCACCGGCATCGGCCGCCACGGCTTCATCGCCCGGCAGCAGATCGATGGTGGTCTTGCAGCGCTCCTTGGGCGGCAGGTTGTAGCCGGAACAGCCCAGGAAGACTCCGGTCGAGGCGGTACGAATCTGCATCTCACGCCCACAGGTCGGGCAGGCGATGTCCGTCGGCACCGGCTGGTTGGGACGCATGCCCTCTTCGGACTGGGCGTGGTCCAGCTCGGCCTTGAACTCGGCGTAGAAGGTGTCCAGCAGCTCGCGCCAGTTGCGCCCGCCGTTGGCCACCTCATCGAGATAGTCTTCCATGCGCGCCGTGAAGCCGAAATCCATCAGGTCCTTGAAGGACTCGCTGAGGCGATCGGTGACGATATCGCCCAGTTTCTCGGCATAGAAGCGACGGTTTTCCAGCGCCACGTAGCCACGGTCCTGGATGGTGGAGATGATGGCGGCATAGGTGGACGGACGACCGATACCGCGCTTTTCCAGCTCCTTGACCAGGCTGGCCTCGGTGTAACGCGCCGTGGGCTTGGTGAAGTGCTGCAGCGGCTGCAGCTCGACCAGGTCCAGCTTCTCGCCGATGGCGAGGTCCGGCAGCGACTGGTCCTCTTCCTTCTTGCCCATCGGCTTCATGACACGCGTGTAACCGTCGAACTTGAGCACACGGCCCTTGGCACGCAGCTCGTAGCCATCCACTTCAATGGTCAGCGTGGAGGACAGGTATTCGGCCGGCAGCATCTGACAGGCCACGAACTGACGCCAGATCAGCTCATACAGGCGCTCGGCGTCACGCTCCATGCCGGCGAGATCGGTGGCGCGGCGCGACACTTCGGAAGGACGAATCGCTTCGTGCGCTTCCTGGGCGCCTTCCTTGCTGGAGTAGACGTTGGCCGCTTCCGGCAGGTAGTTGCTGCCGTATTCTTCACTGATGAAGTCGCGCGCCGTGGCCACCGCGTCCGCCGACAGATTGGTCGAGTCGGTACGCATGTAGGTGATGTAACCCGCCTCGTAGAGACGCTGGGCCATCATCATGGTCTTCTTGACCGAGAAGCCGAGACGACCACTGGCCGCCTGCTGCAGGGTCGAGGTGATGAACGGTGCGTTCGGCTTGGAGCGCGTCGGCTTGTCTTCACGATTGGTGATCGCGAGCTTGGCCGTGCGCAGCGCCGCGATGCGGTCCATCGTCTCCTTCTCGCTGGTCGGACGGAAGGCCTTGCCATCCTGACGCGCCAGCTCGAAACGGATCGCTTCACCACTGGCGGCGGCCAGCTCAGCGTGGACATCCCAGAACTCTTCGGGGATGAAGGCGCGGATCTCGCGCTCGCGCTCGACGATCAGACGCACGGCAACCGACTGCACACGACCGGCGGACAGGCCACGAGCGACCTTGGCCCACAGCAGCGGCGAGACCATGAAGCCGACGACGCGATCCAGATAGCGGCGTGCCTGCTGGGCATGCACGCGGTCCATCTTCAGTTCGCCCGGCTCATCGAAGGCCGCCGTGATCGCCTTCTTGGTGATCTCGTTGAACACCACGCGCTTGTAACGCGAATCGTCGCCACCGATGGTCTCGCGCAGGTGCCAGGCAATCGCCTCACCTTCGCGGTCCAGATCCGTCGCGAGATAGATGGTATCGGCTTTCTCGGCCAGGCGCGTCAGCTCGGAAACGACCTTTTCCTTGCCGGGCAGGATCTCGTAATGCGCCTCCCAGCCATTCTCCGGGTCGACCCCCATGCGGCGGATCAACTGGGTCTTGGCTTTCTGCGCCTTGTGAGCCGCCTTGACCTCGGGCGACATCTTGCGAGTCTCCGCCGCCTGACGGGCACGTTCCTTGGGGTCGGTGGCCTGCTTGCCGCTACCGCTGGTCGGCAGGTCGCGGATGTGCCCGACACTCGACTTCACCACGAAGTCGTTGCCGAGATACTTGTTGATGGTCTTGGCCTTGGCGGGCGACTCGACGATCACCAGTGACTTGCCCATGGTTGCTCGCATCTCCTGGCCGGCGCTGATTGCGCCGGCGAATGACTCGTCGCGCTGGGTTTTGTCCCAGCCGAAAAATGCGCCTACCCTACCCCAGCATTTCAGCGCTGACCAGCAATGTTGAGACTGACGCCTCGTCAGGGTGGCTCGACAGGGCGCCTCTGCGACAGCCTCGAGACATGCCATGCCACCCGCCATGTCAGCGTGCGGCTTGCGCCGAATGACATCGACAGCCGTCAGGCATGTGGTCGTGGGCAATCCGGCATTCGAGCCGAGTTTGAGCATAGGTCATCAGCGCATGGCAGCGGTCAACGGGCCCGATACACGGGGCCGGTACAGGGTCTGCGCTGGGCCGATGCGCGGAAATTTCGCTCAGCAGGGTATTGCCACTATATAGGTAGCACTGGAATGGCTGTCAGTGAAAGCCAGCCAGCGGACATTGGCGTGACGGGGCGGTCACCACGACACTGCCGCAGAGAACATGCGACGCCTGGCCGTCAGGCCTCGAAATGACGGGCCGCGCCCGCATGGCGCAGCGCGGCATACCCTGACGCCCCAGCCCATGTCCGCGTACCCGCGACAACGTATTCGCAACAATCGCTCGGCATACTTCACGTCACCCCTTGCAGTCCCGATCGTGATCACGAGAATGGACAACGACAGCCGACGATACTCGACAGGCTCCCTTTCAGCCTTCAATGTAGTAAAATGACAACAACCTGGTTTGCGTTTTCAGCCAGTCCATCACGCCAGTGTTCAAGGAGTATGCTTTCATGCCGCACGCGTTCAACGGCCCGATCCGCCGCACCAAGATTGTCGCCACTCTCGGCCCTGCCAGTGACAAGCCGGGTGTGCTCGACGCGATGATTCGTGCCGGAGTCGATGTGGTACGCCTCAACTTCTCCCACGGTAGCCCCGAAGATCACCGCATGCGCGCCGAGGCCGTACGTCAGGCCGCCGCCGCCCAGGGCCGCAGCGTCGCCGTACTGGGCGACCTGCAGGGTCCGAAGATCCGCATCGCGCGCTTCAAGGATACCGCCGTCAAGCTGAGCGAAGGCCAGCCGTTCATCCTCGATATCGGCCTGGGCCGTGATGAAGGTACCGTCGAGCGTGTCGGCTGCGACTACCAGGAACTGGCCGATGACGTGGTCGCGGGCGACGTGCTGCTGCTCGACGATGGCCGTGTAGTGCTTGAGGTCAATGAACTCAAGGGCAACGAAATCCACACCACCGTCAAGGTCGGCGGCAAGCTGTCCAACAACAAGGGCATCAACAAGCAAGGCGGCGGCCTGTCTGCCGAAGCCCTGACCGACAAGGACAAGGCTGACCTGAAGACCGCCATCGATATCGGCGTCGACTATCTGGCCGTGTCCTTCCCGCGCAGCGGCGCCGACATGCAGCTGGCACGTGAACTGCTGGGCGAGGAAGGTCGTGACATCGGCCTGATCGCCAAGGTCGAGCGCGCCGAAGCCGTGGCCGACGACGCCGTGCTGGATGGCATCATCCTCGCCAGTGAAGGCGTGATGGTGGCGCGTGGCGATCTGGGCGTCGAGATTGGCGATGCTCAGCTGATCGGCGTGCAGAAGCGCATGATCCGCCGCGCACGCAGCCTCAACCGTGTGGTCATCACGGCCACCCAGATGATGGAATCCATGATCAGCGCGCCGCTGCCGACCCGCGCCGAAGTCTTCGACGTCGCCAATGCCGTGCTCGACGGCACCGACGCCGTGATGCTGTCGGCCGAGACCGCCGCCGGCGACTTCCCGGTCGAGACCATCGAGACCATGGATCGCGTCTGCCTGGGCGCCGAACGTGAGCGTGCCGCGCAGGAATCCCAGCACCGCATCCACGAAGGCTTCAGCAAGACCGACGAGACCATCGCGCTGTCCGCGATGTATGCCGCCAACCACCTGACCGGTGTCGTGGCCATCGTGTGCATGACGGAATCCGGCTATACCCCGCTGATCGCCTCGCGCATCCGCTCCGGTCTGCCCATCGTCGGCCTGGCGCAGGACCAGAAGACCCAGCGTCGCATGGCCCTCTATCGTGGCGTGGTGTCACTGCCCTTCGATTCCAGCGAATTGCCGGCGGCGGAAATCAATCGTCGCGCCATCGCGGAGCTGGAAGCCCGTGGCATCGCGACTCGCGGTGACCTGGTGATCCTGACCCGTGGCGACCAGATGAACGCACATGGCGGCACCAACACCATGAAGATCGTCACTGTCGGCAGCACCATCGACTGATCGGCCTCGCTGGCCTCCCGCCCCGGGCCTTTCGAGGCGGGAGGCCAGCGACATTGCCCCATCCTCAGGAGGTCAGGGAATGAGCGAACAACGACCCAAGCGCCAGGCACGGCGCACCCTGCCAGCACGCAAGCGCATTGCGCTGGTGGCGCACGATGGCAAGAAGGATGAAATGCTGGCGTGGGCCAATCGCTGGCGCGATGAGCTGTCCCGCCACCAGCTGCTGGGCACGGGCACCACAGCCCGCCGCATCAGCAAGGAGCTGGGCCTCGAGGTCGAGAGCCTGCTGAGCGGCCCGCTGGGCGGTGATCAGCAGATCGGCGCGCGCATCGCCGAAGGCAATCTGGACCTGCTGGTCTTCCTGTGGGACCCGTTCGCGCCGATGCCGCATGATCCTGACGTCAAGGCGCTGCTGCGCCTGGCGGCATTGTGGAACGTGCCGGTCGCCAGCAATGCGGCCAGCGCGGACTTCCTCTTCCACTCGAAGTTGATCTCCGAGGAAGTCGAAGTGGCCGTGCCGGACGCCAACGACTGGGTCAGCACCCGCGCCTGAATGACGCTGGCTGTCGCTCCATGAAAACGCCGCCTGCTCGCAAGAGAGGCGGCGTTTTCATGGCCAGATGTTGTAATCAAACTACCTTTTGCGCAGACGGGCAGTATTGCCTGCGCGGCATCTGACGAAATTTCTGCCTTCCTGCCTCCTTCCCAGCTCTTCCTCTCTCCACTTTCCCGCTATCCCGCTATCCCGCTATCCCGCTATCCCGCTATCCCGCTATCCCGCTATCCCGCTATCCCGCTATACGGCGACGGTATGCGAGAGACGCAGCTCAATCCATGACAGCAGCTCACGACATCTGCTCAAGAAGTCAGCTCAAGCTGACTGGCGATCACCGCACCACGCGCCGCCATGCAGTAAAGTCCGATGTGATGACTGTCTGCCTGGGGATGCGTCGCCGTATCGGGGAGCCCCAGCTGCGCGACCACTTCGGCCGGCAGATCGTAGGTGGCACAGGCGGGCTCCAGCACCACGATGTCACGCACCTTGCCCAGCAGGCCGTGATTGCGCGCCGACAGCAACGTCAATACCAGGTCCATCACGCAGATATCGGTACAGATGCCTACCACGACCAGGGTTTCCAGCCCTTCGTCGCTCACCCACTCCTGCAGCGCATTGACCTGGGTATGGGGATCAATCGCGCCGACATAGCCATTGATGCAGTCCTTGCGCACCAGCGTGGCCTGCGGCTCCTCTTCCAGCCAGGCAAGTTCCGCCACCAGCTCATCCTCGCCGCTGCCCTGCTCACAATGGGCGGGATAAGGCGGCTCCGGCTTGCCCGGCGCATGAGAATCAATGAAGGCCAGCAAGGGGCGATTGCGCTCACTGAAGGTCCGCGCCAGAGCATCACTGAGGGCAATCATCCTGCTGACCTGGGCGCTGGGCGCCTGAGGCGCCAGCGCACCGCCTGCGACCTGACAGAAGCCGTTGATCTCATCGACGATGATCAGCCCGGCCGTCGGCAGCGAAACCGGCACCACGGCCGGCCGCACCGGCAGGCGGGCATCAAGCTCGCCGGGGGTCTTCCACTCGGCGGGAGTGGCAGGAATGCGTTGCACCACGCAGGACGCCGCGACATCGGATGAAGTCGCGGCGTCCTGCGTCTCTGGTGTAGAGGATGCGGAGGATACGGAGGGTGCGGATGAGCGCTGGTCGGAAGACACCATGCAAAAGGCCTCTGATGACGAATGGCCTTCAGCATAACGGAACTCAGGGCCGAGCGGCGACCCTCACCCGGTGGGCTCGCTGGCACCGGACAGCACGGCGTTACCCTGCCCTTCATCCACCGTGGCATCACAGGAAAAGCACTGGCCGCGCACCCGCGCGTGATCACGCCTCAGTACCGCGAATTGCGCCACACGGCCAGGGTCATCCTCGATGCGCTGCGCGAGGCACACAAGCCCCGGGCGACGCGCCAGTGATGGCGGCGCGATGGCCAGCGTATCGCTGCGACTTTCTGCCATGTCCAGCGCATCCGCCATGTGCAGACACTCCACCCGCTCGACCTCCGGCAGGTTCTGCTGCAGCCAGGCATCGCACTCTTCGAACAGGGCCTCGCGTGCCACGATACGCCTCACCGCCGACGGCGAAGCCCCGGGCGGCCCCAGCAGACTGAGACTGATGGCACGGAAGACGCGCCGCTCGACGCAGATGCCCGTCCAGAAGGCCAGCGCCTGATGCGTGGTGCGCACCGGACGCTGATGCCCACGCGACCAGGGCACCACGGCGGTATCGATCTCGCCTTCCGCCAGCGCCCTGATGACCTCATCGATGCCTGCGTAAGCCTTGAGCTGGGCGTCGTTGGCATAGAGCTTGAGCGCGCACTCGCGCGAGTAACCCCCAAGGTGCCCGGGATAGCCCACGCGCAAACCATCGGGAGCCGGGATCACGCCCTGCGGCGAGATATCGCCATGGACTTCGCTAGCTGTCACCTTCATACCAGCCCCTCATGCCAATGTCTGAACAAACCTCATCCTGACAACAGCATAGCCGCAAACATGGGCGGTGTTAGGCAAAACCCACCTCGGCGACCTCAGGCAAAGCCGCCATTGGCACCGATGACCTGGCCACTCACCCAGCCGGCATCTTCGCTGGCAAGCCAGGCCACGACGGCTGCGACATCCTGCGGGTCCGCAATGCGCCCCAGCGCCGCCATGCCCTTGAGGCGCTCGATGGTCTCTTCACTCTTGCCATGACGAAACAGCCCGGTGTCCGTCGGGCCCGGCGCCACGGCGTTGACCGTGATGCCTCGCTCGCCGACTTCCTTGGCCAGCACCCGCGTCAGCTGGTCCACTGCGGCCTTGGAAGCCGCATAGGGCCCATAGGTCGCGAACATCTGCCGCGTCACTGAGGTGGACATGTTGATCACGCGTCCGCCATCACGCAGATGCCGCGCCGCCTCACGCATCAGATTGAAGGAGCCGGTTAGATTGGCCTGCATCAGCTTGGCGAAGTCGTCATCCGTGAAATCGGCGATGGGCTTGTAGATGCTCATGCCGGCATTGTTGACCAGGATATCCACGCCGCCGTAAACGCGCTGGGCTTCGGTGAACAATTGTGCCGCGTCGCTGCTGATACCGACATCGGCCTGTACGGCGATCGCCTTGCCGCCCCGCGACTCGATATCCGTCACGACCTGCAAGGCACCATCACTGTCGCTGCGATAGTTGACGACGACGTGAGCGCCGTCCGCCGCCAGGCGCTGCGCGATCCCGGCGCCGATCCCGCGTGAAGCCCCACTGACTACCGCCACCTTGCCGCTCAACCGCTGTGCATTCTCCGACATAGCTGTCTCCTCTTTCGTCATGGGCGATCGATCTCAAGGGCCGTCCCTCTCGAGGGCGATCGATCTCAAGGGCCATCTATAATGAGCGCCTTGCGAGTGTCAGTCAGACATCATCATTGCAGCAAGCGAATGCCGCTGACACCCCTGCAACGCGGAGTTTCGCATAAACGAAAAACCGCCACCCCGGGCATGCCGGTGGTGGCGGTTGTCTACAGCGGCGGCCTGCCTCAGGCTTCGCCGCTGGCCTGACGCTCGAAGGTATCGGCGCGCAGGATCTCGATCCAGTAGCCATCGGGGTCCTTCACGAAGGCCAGACCCTTCATCTTGCCATCGTCGGGGCGCTTGACGAACTCGACGCCCAGCGACTCGAAACGCTCGGCAGCCGCGTAGACATCCGGCACGCTGACCCCGATATGGCCGAAGCCCTGCGGCTGGGCGTTGCCGTCATGGTAGGCGAAGTCCGGGTCATTCTCGGTGCCCCAGTTATGGGTCAGCTCCAGCATCGCCTCACGCCCGAAGGTGTAGGTGGTGCGCTTCAGGTCATCGCCGGGCACTTCACTGGCCTGGTCGTCATCCAGATAGGCGAGGAAATAGAGGCTGAACTGCATTTCCGGGAAGTCGAGCTTGCGCACCAGACGCATGCCCAGCACGCGGGTGTAGAAATCCAGGCTGCGCTCGGGGTCCTTGATGCGCAGCATGGTCTGGTTGAAGACGTAACCACGGGTGGCCGGGTCAATCTGCTCACTCAGGCCGGGAACCTGCTCGAAATGTGTTGCCATGTTGGTCCTTCCACAGGAAAGGACGGCAGAGCCTCGAAGATGCCCGGCCGCCCCTGGTGATCGTATAGCTGTCAGATGGTGACGGCGGCCAGATTTTGCAACCTCGCCGCCGCTGGCATCACGCGATCTCGATCAGCACTTCCCCCGGCGTGACACGATCGCCACGCGCGACATGAATGGCCTTGACGGTACCGTCGACACGCGCGGCGATCTCGGTCTCCATCTTCATCGCCTCACTGATCAGCACCGACTGGCCCGCGGTGACGCTGTCACCGACCGCGACCAGCACCTCGACGATGTTGCCCGGCATCGCGGTGGTGACATGGCCCGGCGCCGAGGCACTGGCACGTCCGCCGCTCTGGCCGCCCCCCACGTAATCGTCCTTGGCCTCGAACACCACCTCTTCCGGCATGCCGTCCAGGGTCAGGTAGACGTGACGCTTGCTGCCCTTGGCGCCGCCGACACCGGTGATCTGCACCGCGTAGGACTCGCCGTGCACGTCGATGACGAACTCGGTCGGCACGCCAGAGGTCACCGGACGCTCCGCCTCGCCCTGGGGGATGATTTCCGGTGTGAGCGTGCCGGCACGGCGCTCATTGAGGAAGTCACGTCCCAGCTCCGGGAACATGGCGAAGGTCAGCACGTCCTCGGGGGACTCGGCCAGCTCGCCCAGCTCCTCGGTGAGGCGCGTCATCTCCGGCGCGAGCAGGTCGGCCGGGCGCCCGACTTCCACCGGCGCGTTGCCGATGGCACGCGAGCGCACCTCTTCATTGACCTGTGCCGGCGCCTGACCATAGCCGCCCTGCAGGTAGCGCTTCACCTCGTTGGTGATGCTCTTGTAGCGCTCGCCGGTCAGCACGTTGAGAACCGCCTGGGTGCCGACGATCTGCGAGGTCGGGGTGACCAGCGGCGGGTAGCCGAGATCGGCACGCACACGCGGAATCTCATCGAACACCTCGCGGATGCGCTCCAGGGCATTCTGCTCCTTCAGCTGGCTGGCCAGGTTGGACATCATGCCGCCGGGAATCTGGCTGATCTGGACCGAGACATCCTCGCGGGTGAATTCGCTCTCGAAGGCCGAATACTTGCTGCGCACCTCGTGGAAGTAATCGCCGATCTCGCGCAGCGACTCCAGCTCAAGGCCGGTATCCCACTGAGTGCCGCGTAGCGAGGCCACGAAGGATTCGGTGGCCGGATGGCTGGTGCCGCCGGCGAAGGCCGAGATGCAGGTGTCGATGTGGCGACAGCCCGCCTCGACGGCCTTGATCTGGCATTGCGGCGCCAGGCCCGCCGTGGCGTGGCTGTGCAGGTGGACCGGCACCTCGACCGCCTCGACCAGCGCGCTGACCAGGTCGTAGGTGGCATATGGCGTCAGCAGGCCGGCCATGTCCTTGATGGCGATGGAATCGGCCCCCATCTCGACCAGCTTGCGCGCCTGCTCGACATACATCTCCAGCGTATGCACCGGGCTTACGGTGTAGCAGATGGAGCCCTGGGCGTGCTTGCCGGCCTTCTTGACCGCACGCATGGCGGTTTCCATGTTGCGCAGGTCATTCAAGGCATCGAAGACACGGAAGATATCGATGCCACCTGCCGCGGCGCGCTCGACGAAGGCCTCCACCACATCATCGGCGTAGTGACGATAGCCGAGCAGGTTCTGGCCGCGCAGCAGCATCTGCAGCGGGGTATTGGGCATGGCTTCCTTGAGCGCCTTCAGACGCGCCCAGGGGTCTTCCTTCAAAAAACGCACGCAGGCATCGAAGGTCGCGCCGCCCCACACTTCGAGACTGTAGAAACCGGCCTGATCGAGGCGCGCGGCAATCGGCAGCATGTCCTCGGTGCGCATGCGGGTCGCGATCAATGACTGGTGGCCATCGCGCAGCACGACTTCGGTGACCTTGACGCGCTCGGCGTGATCGACGGCGGGGGTGTTGGGAGTTGCAGCTGTCATGTCTGGGGTCCTTCTAATTGTTGGCTACGTGAACCGGGGGAAGCTCAGGGAAGATTCACGACATCAGGGGCATCAGGTGCGCATCAGAGACCGGCGTGGGCCGCGATGGCCGCCGCGATCGCCAGCGCCGTCTGTTCCGGCAGGCGCTTGACCGAGTACTGGGTCAATTCCGGGTGGGCGGCCACGAAGCCGGTATCGAAGTGTGCGTTGCGGAAATCAGGGTGCTTGAGGATTTCCTGATAGTAAGGCGCCGTGGTCTTGACGCCCTGCAGACGCATGTCATTGAGGGCACGTGAACCACGATTGATGACCTCTTCCCAGGTCAGCCCCCACACGATGAGCTTCAGACACATGGAATCGAAATACGGTGGGATGGTGTAGCCGGTATAGATCGCGGTATCGGTACGCACGCCAGGCCCGCCCGGCGCGTAGTAGCGCGTGATGCGCCCGAAGCTTGGCAGGAAGTCGTTCTTGGGGTCCTCGGCGTTGATGCGGAACTGGATCGCATAGCCGTGATGGCGAATGTCTTCCTGACGGAAGGCCAGCTTGTGGCCCCAGGCGATGCGGATCTGCTCGCGCACGATGTCCACGCCGGTGATGGCCTCGCTGATGGTGTGTTCCACCTGCACGCGAGTGTTCATCTCCATGAAGTAGATCTCGTTGCCCTTGACCAGAAACTCCACGGTACCGGCGTTGCGATAACCGACGGCGCGGGCGGCACGTACCGCCATCTCACCGACGTAGGAGCGCTGCTCCGGTGTCAGTTGCGGACTGGGGGCGATCTCGATCAGCTTCTGGTTGCGACGCTGGATGGAGCAGTCACGCTCGAACAGATGAATCACGTTGTCGTGATTGTCAGCGAGGATCTGCACCTCGATATGCAGCGGGTCGACCACGCAACGCTCGAGGAACACATCGGCGCTGCCGAAGGCCTTGGTGGCTTCCGAGATCACGCGCCCCCAGGCCTGCTCGAGCTGATGAGCATCATCACAACGCCGGATACCGCGCCCCCCACCGCCTGAGGTAGCCTTGAGCATGACGGGGTAGCCGACCTGCTCGGCGACACTCAGCGCCTCCTCGACATCGGCCAGATTGCCGGCCGAGCCAGGCGTCACCGGCACGCCGGCCGCCTTCATGGCATCACGGGCCTGGGTCTTGTCACCCATGCGGGCGATGACACTGCTGGCCGGCCCCACGAAGGCGATACCCGCCGCTTCACAGATGGCCGCGAATTCGGCGTTCTCCGACAGGAATCCGTAGCCCGGATGGATGGCGTCACAGCCGGTCTCGCGCGCGAGATCGACCAGGCGGCGGGCATCCAGATAGCCGGCCAGCGGGTCTTCGCCGATGAAATGCGCTTCATCGGCGCGTTTGACGTGCAAGGAGAAACGATCAGGTTCGGTGTAGACAGCGACTGAGCGGATGTCCATCTCGGCACAGGCGCGTACAATGCGCACTGCGATTTCCCCTCGGTTGGCAATCAGCAACTTGCGAAACATGGTGACTCTCCCGGACGTGACGCGTGATCTTGTTGTGGTGCTCTGGTCGTGCGCTTGTCATTGACCGCCAGACGCGACAACGGCGCTGACAGACACGAGGTAGCATGCGTTCCACGCTACCCAGCGAGAGACCAATAGAAAAGTTGATATTTTTTTGCCAATCTATAAGTAAAACCTTATGACTGGGTGTGTCATGTCGCGTCCAAACTTGTTGAATCGCTTAACTTTCAGACAGTTACAGGTGTTCCAAGCGGTTCATCGCCAACAGTCCTACTCCCGTGCGGCCGAGCAACTTGGCCTGACGCAACCCGCCGTCAGTGCCCAGATTCGTCAATTGGAGCAGGCACTCGAGCAATCGCTGTTCAAATATGCCGGCAAGACGCTGCATATCCTGCCGGCGGCTGACGCCCTGGCGAACTCGGTGCAGTCGATCTTCGGCGAGGTCTCGAGCCTGCAGATGGAGCTGTCGGAGATCGCCGGCACCATCCGCGGTGAGCTCAATCTGGCCGCCGTGTCCACCGCACAGTACGTGGTGCCGCATATTCTGGCGCGCTTTCGAGCGCGGTATCCGGAAGTATCGGTACGCCTGCGCGTCTGCAATCGCGGTCAGGCGCTCGAGCGTCTCGCCGAGCGGCGCGATGACCTGGTGATCATGGGCATGGTGCCGGATGATGCCAATCTGGCCTTCATGCCGATTCTCGACAACGAGCTGATCCCCGTCGTCTGGCCCGGTCATCCGCTGCTGGAGGTCAAGGGCATCACCCTGGAAGACCTCGCGCAGTACTACATGCTGATGCGTGAACCCGGTTCCGGCACGCGTACCGCCTTCGAGGAGTTCGCCGCACGCGAGCGCGTCTCGCTGCGCCATACGCTGGAGTTGGGCTCCAATGAGGCCATCAAGCAAGGCGTGATGGCACACCTGGGCGTGGCGATCCTGCCGCGACTGTCGGTTCAGCTCGAGCTAGCCTCAGGCCTGCTGGCCTCGCCCTCGCTGCCGGGCTTCCCGCTCAGACGCAGCTGGTGCACCGTCTACCCCAAGGACCGCTACCCCACGCCGGTCACCGAGCTGTTCCTGCGCTTCGTGCGCGAGTTGCTGCCGGAGCTCAATGCTCACTTCAGCGCGCCGATGGAGCCCATCCCCGGGCACAGCGTGGCCTGCCTGCCGCTGGCGACCGAGCAATGAACATAGCGTCCTGATGGCGCAAGCTACATGAAAAAACCGCCATGGAGACGAGCTCCATGGCGGTTTTTTTCGTTCAGACAACTGACGGCATGTCAGCAGTGCGGCTTACTTCACTTCCACACCGTGCGCCTGCTTGTCGGCGTGGTAGGAAGAGCGCACCAGCGGGCCGGAGGCGACATGCGAGAAGCCCATCTCGCGCGCCTTCTGGCCGAGCCAATCGAAGGTGTCCGGGTGCACCCAGCGGTCGATGGGCAGGTGGTTGCGCGACGGCTGCATGTACTGACCCAGGGTCAGCATGTCGACACCGTGGTTGCGCAGGTCCTGCATGACTTCGAGCACCTGCTCGTCAGTCTCGCCGACACCCAGCATCAGACCGGACTTGGTCTTCACTTCCGGACGACGCTCCTTGTAGCCCTTGAGCAGATCAAGTGACCACTGGTAGTCGGCACCCGGACGCACGCGACGGTAAAGGCTCGGCACGGTTTCCAGGTTGTGGTTGAAGACGTCCGGCGGCGTCTGCTCGAGCACGTCCAGCGCGACCTGCATGCGGCCACGGAAGTCCGGCACCAGCACTTCGATCTCGGTGCCGTCGCACTTCTCGCGAATCTCGCGGATGCACTCGGCGATGTGGTTGGAGCCACCGTCGCGCAGGTCATCACGATCGACGGAGGTCACGACGACGTAATTCAGGCGCATCTCGGCGATGGCCTCGGCCAGCTCGCGCGGCTCATCGGCGTTCAGTGCGTTGGGGCGACCGTGCGCCACGTCGCAGAACGGGCAACGACGGGTGCAGATGTCACCCATGATCATGAAGGTCGCGGTGCCGCCGCTGAAGCACTCGCCCAGGTTCGGGCAGGAGGCTTCTTCACAGACCGTGTGCAGGCCGTGCTTGCGCAGCGTCTGCTTGATGCGCGTGACTTCCGGCGAGGCCGGCATGCGCACACGCAGCCAGTCCGGCTTCTTGGGCAAGGTCTCGGTGGGAATCACCTTGACCGGAATGCGGGCAACCTTCTCGGCGCCGCGCAGCTTCACGCCACGCTCCTTGCGGGCAGGAGCATCGGAGGGAGCGGGCTTCGTGGTAGCGATGGTCTCGGTCATCAGTTCTGTCCTGCTGTTCGAGAAATGTCAGCCAGTGCCGCGGGCAGGCCGCTCACCGGAGTCAGGGTCACATCGCCCAGGCTTGCGCCCAGACAACGCACCAGGCGGTCACGCTCGCTGGCAAGATCCACCGGTGCGCGAACGAGATCGCGCAGCTGGGTCATCGCCATGCCGGCATAGCCGCAGGGATTGATGCGCCCGAAGGGCGCGAGGTCCATGTCCAGATTGATCGCCACGCCATGGAAACTGCAACCACGCCGGATGCGCAGTCCCAGCGAGGCGATCTTGGCCTCTTCCATCGAACGACGCGGGTCATCGCCACGCTGCGCCGACTTCTTCACATAGACGCCAGGCGCGTCCGGACGCGGATAGGCCTCGATGCCATGCTCGGCCATCGCCGCCACCACCGTCTCTTCCAGCGCCGTCACCAGCTGGCGAACGCCGATGCCGCCCCGCTTGACGTTGAGCAGCGGGTAGAGCACCAGCTGGCCGGGCCCATGATAGGTCACCTGGCCGCCACGGTCGGTCTGCACCACCGGAATGTCGCCCGGCATCAACAGATGCTCCGGCTTGCCCGCCTGGCCCTGGGTAAAGACCGGCGGGTGCTCCACCACCCACAGCTCGTCCGGCGCATCGGCCGCACGCGTATCGGTGAAGTGGCGCATGGCCGACCACACCTCATCATAGGCCTTGAGGCCGAGGTGGTAGACGTGAATCGTGTTCATGCATGCGCTCCTGTCATCAAGGCGCAAGACAAGGAAATCCAGCGTTTCATGCCTGGATCACAGCACCATGTGGATGCGACCGGTGGCCTTGAGGTCACGGTGCAGCGCATCCAGCTGATCGGTACCGGTGGCACGGATCACCACACGGATGCTGCGGTAGTTGCCGTTCTTGCTGTCCTGCCAGGTGATGGCCGTCGCATCGAAGCCCGGCGCATGCACTTCCAGGATATTGCAGACCACTTCGACGAGATCTTCTGCGGCGGTGCCGACGATCTTGAGGGAGAAATCACACGGGAATTCAATCTTCGGGGGCGTCTGCCCACCAGCTGCTGGCGTCTTGGCCATGGGGATAGCCCTTCAGGTAACTCTATTTCCGACCATTCTACTCAACAAAGGGCGATCCGTCAGCCGGATCGCCCTTTGTTGAGTACACGACCGCGATATTCAGGAGCGCGCGCCTGGCACCGCCAGCACGCGCGCCCCACTGCCATCACTGAATCACGTCATCGGCCGCGTCACTTCGCACAGCCAGACGACTGACTCAGTTGAACAGGCCGTGGAAGAACAGCATCAGGGCATCCCACAGACGCTTGAACAGGCCGCCCTGCTCCACCGGCTCCAGTGCCACCAGCGGCTCTTCGGCCAGCACCTTGTCGTCCAGCTTGATCTGCAGGGTACCGTACTGCTCGCCGGCCTGAACCGGGGCCTTGATGGTGTCCTTGAGATCAAGACGCGCGGTCAGCTTGTCTGCCTGACCACTCGGCACGGTCAGGAAGACATCCTGAGCCATGCCCAGACGCACCTGGTCCTTCTCGCCACCCCAGACACGCGCCTGGTTGAGCACCGCGCCCTTGTCATAGAGCTTCTTGCTCTCGAAGTAGCGGAAGCCGTAGGTCAACAGCTTCTGGGATTCCTGCGCACGCGCCTCTTCGGACTTGGTACCCATCACGACACTGATCAGGCGGGTATCTTCCTTCTTGGCGGATGCCACCAGGCAGTAGCCGGCTTCTTCGGTGTGGCCGGTCTTGAGGCCATCGACATCCTTGTCACGCCACAGCAGCTTGTTGCGGTTCGGCTGCTTGATGCCATTCCAGGTGAAATACTTCTGGGAGTAGATCTCGTAGTGATCCGGGTAGTCCTTGATGATGCGACGCGCCAGAATCGCCAGGTCGTGGGCCGTGGAGTAATGCTCCGCGTGCGGCAGGCCGGTGGCGTTCATGTAGTGGGTGTTCTTCATGCCCAGACGCTTGGCGTGCTGGTTCATCAGGTCGGCGAAGGAACCTTCGCTGCCGCCGATGCGCTCGGCCAGCGCGACGCTGGCGTCGTTGCCGGACTGGATGATGACACCGTGCAGCAGGTCATCGACGGTGACGCTGGTGCCTTCGCGGATGAACATGCGCGAGCCACCCGTCTTCCAGGCATTGACGCTGATGCGGACCTTCTCGTCCGGGCTCAGCTTGCCGTCGTCCATCTCGCTCTCGACCAGGTAGGCCGTCATCATCTTGGTCAGACTGGCCGGCGGCAGGCGCTTGTCGGCATTGTGCTCGACCAGGATGCGCCCGGAATTGGCGTCCATCAGGATCCAGGAAGAAGCCGCCAGCTGCGGCGCCGCCGGAATCAGGGTATCCGTCTCGATGGCATGGGCCGGGGTGGCGGCAACGCCTGCGAACAGCGCAATGCCGCTGGCCGCCATCAGCGCGGAGAATCGACGCCGAAGAGGAAGAAGTCGGGCTTTCAGGGACATGTTGGAATCTCTTTGACACTCATGCATAAGCCGAGGCTTGCGCCTCGGCCAGGTTGCGCCTCTTCACGAAGCGCATGATGGATGAAAACGGGCCTGCGGCCCTTATCGCTCTGCCGTGACGCTGAAGGCCCCGGCATAGCCAGCATCGGCCAGCGCCGACTTGAGCGATTCAATACGGACATTGTCTTCCAGCGGGCCGACCTGAACCTTGTAGAGGTCGCCGCTGCCCAGCACACGAGTCGGTCGTCCCAGACGGGAGCTGACACTGGCACGAATGCTGTCGGCCTTGCTCAGATCACTGACCGCCGCGACCTGCAGGAAGGTGGCTTCCCCGTTCGCCACGGAGGACGTGCTGCTCGGCGCAGCAGAGGCTACCACGGGCTTGGCGGCAACGCTCGCGCCGGAAGCGCTCGAGGCCACGGAACCACCGGTTGCCTGCATCGCGTCAAGGCCGGCAATGCCCTGCTCGCGGCGTACCGCCTGGCTGCGCGCCAGCAGACGCTCGGACTCTGCCGTGCCCTGGGTCGGGCTCGGGCCCGGCTTCCAGGTCGTGGCGTCGAGGGTCTCGACACGCACATGCCCGGTGCCATGGCCCAGCATATCCAGGCGCCACGCCGCGCTGTAGGACAGGTCGATCAGGCGATCCTCATGGAAGGGGCCGCGGTCGTTGACCTTGACGATGACCTGCTTGCCGTTGTCCAGATTGGTGACACGCGCATAGGTCGGCAATGGCAGCGACTTGTGGGCCGCCGTCATGGTGTACATGTCATAGATCTCGCCACTGGCGGTGGCGTAGCCATGAAACTTCTTGCCGTACCAGGAAGCAGTGCCCTCGGCCACGTAACCGCGCGGATCATCCATCACGCGATAGGTCTTGCCCCATACCTCGTACTCGCTGCGATTGCCGCTGCGGGTATAGGGTTCGACACGTGGCACCTCATCGGGCACCGCCGAGACATCCGGCGCATCATCGGGATAGGCATCACTGTCCATCTCGTAGCGGCCATTCTTGCCGGCCTTCTTGCCGGTGCTCGCCGAGGCACCATCACTGACCTGGGTGCCACCCCCACTGCTGGCACAGCCGGCCAGCAGGGCAAGCGCGAGGGTCAGCGGTAGCGCGCGTGACCAGCTCATCCCGCACCTCCGTCCTCGAGACGACGCTTGATCGCCCGGGAGAGCTCATCCACGGCCATCGCATACATGTGGCTGTGGTTATAGCGCGTGATGACGTAGAAGTTGTCGAAGCCGACGGCGTAGCGATAGCCCTGCTTCAGGTCCAGCGCCAACGGAATCACCTGGGTATTGCCGGCCACGTCGTCTGCCACCTGGACACCGGCCGCCTTGAGCGCGGAAACGCTCATGTACGGCTTTTTCGTCTTGTTGAAGGTGACGGAGGACGGCGGCGTCCCGGGACCATCCGCGGCGCTGACCACCGGCGCACCGGCCTTCCAGCCATGACGCGCGAAGTAGTTGCCGACGCTGCCGATGGCATCGACCGGGTTGTGCCACAGATCACGCACGCCATCGCCATCGAAATCGACCGCATAGGCCTGATAGCTGGTCGGGATGAACTGCGGATAGCCCATCGCGCCGGCGTAGGAGCCCTTGATGGAGAGCGGGTCGATGCCCTGCTCAATCGTCAGCTGCAGGAAGGCTGACAGCTCGCCACGGAAGAACTTGCCGCGACGCGGGTGATCGAAGGCCAGCGTGGACAGTGAATCGATCACGCGGTGAGTGCCGGTGTGCTTGCCGAAGAAGGTCTCGACACCGATGATGGCGGCGATGACTTCCGGCGGCACGCCATACTCGGCCTGGGCGCGATCGAAGGTCTCACGATGCTCGGCGATGAACTTCACACCAGCTTCGATGCGTGATTGCTTCATGAAGATGGCGCGGTACTGGTCCCAGCGCAGATGACCTTCCGCCGGACGCGACATGGCATCCAGCACCTTCTGGCTGTAATCGGCCTGATTCATCAGCTCGGTCACGCGATCGCGATCCAGCCCCTTGGCCACCAGCTCGTCGACCAGCTTGGCCGTTTCCGGGTGAGTCGCCGGGGCGAAGCCATCAGGCGCCGCCTTGGCCACGCCTGACATTCCCAGCAGCGGTGCCACCATCACCAGGGCTGCGCCCCAGTGCTTCAGACGTCGCCCACGCGCATTGATCACCGTCATCGACTCTCTCCTTGCCTGTCTGCGAGCTTGGGCTCGCGAATGTCCTTGCCACTCGGCAACTGGCCGCCACGTCATCGCGACAATAGGCGCCGGTGGGTATGAATGCTCATGAGAATACCGAAGCCTGCCAGCAAGGTCACGCTGGAGGTCCCACCATAACTGACCAGCGGCAACGGGACGCCAACGACCGGCAAGATACCCGATACCATGCCGATGTTGACGAAGACGTAGACGAAGAACGTCAGGATGATCGCGCCCCCCGTCAGCCGTGCAAAACTGTCCTGGCCATTGTTGGACATCACCAGCCCGCGCAGCACGATCAGCACGTAGAGCCCCAGGAAGAAGCTCATGCCGATCAGGCCGAATTCCTCCCCGATGACCGCGACGATGAAGTCGGTATGGCGCTCCGGCAGAAACTCGAGCTGGGACTGGGTCCCCAGGGTATAGCCCTTGCCGAAGATGCCGCCCGAGCCGATGGCCGTCTTGGACTGGATGATGTTCCAGCCCGCGCCGAGCGGGTCAGACTCCGGATTGAGGAATGTCAGCACACGGCGGCGTTGATAGTCGTGCATCACCATCCACAGAAGCGGCAATGCCGAGGCGATCAAGGCGCCGAAGAAGGCGATCAGCTTCCAGGAAAGCCCCGCCAGCAGGATCACGAACACGCCCGCCGCGGCGACCAGCAACGAGGTGCCGAGGTCTGGCTGGCGCGCGATCAGCAGCACCGGCGCGACGATGATCACGGCGCAGATGGCCAAGTCTCGCCAGCGAGGGGGCAGCGGGCGCTGCCCGAGCCAGCAGGCGACCATCATCGGCATCGCCAGCTTCATCAGCTCCGAGGGCTGGAAGCGCACCACCCCGGGGATGACCAGCCAGCGCTGGGCGCCCATGCCGACATCCCCGAGCACCTCCACCGCCACTAGCATCAGGAAGCCGGCGCCATAGGCGACCGGCGCCCAGCGGTAAAGGGTCGCGGGTGACAGCTGGGCGAGTCCGATCATGATCACCAGTGCCAGCGCCTGGCGTGAGGCCTGGCGCAGCGTGAAGTCGATATCCTGGCCGCTGGCGCTGTAGAGCACGATCAGCCCGCAGCCGAGCACGGCCAGCAGCAACAGCAACAGCCAGGGGTCGAGGTGGATACGCTCCCACAGGCTGGTGCGGCGGCGATGACTGAGGTCCCCGCCTACACCACGCATCGAGCGCTGATAATCAGTCGGCATCGTTCTCTCCTTGCTCACCCTCGCCCGCCGGTGCCTCCGGGGGTGCCAGAGCGGCAGCCAGCGTGAGCGCCGCCTCCCGCGCCTCGGGGTCAATGCGCGGCAACAGCCAGTAATCAGTGACGGCGCGCGCCATCGGGCCCGCCACGGAGCTGCCGCCCTGGCCATTCTCGATCACCACGGAGACGGCTATCTCCGGGTGCTCGACCGGCGCAAAGGCGGCGAACAGGGCGTGGTCACGCAGACGCTCCGCGAGCTCCTTGCCGTTGTATTTCTGGTCCTGTCCGAGGGTGAAGACCTGGGCGGTACCGGACTTGCCGGCCATGCGGTACTTGAGGCCGGGCCCAACATACTTGCGCGCCGTGCCTTCTCGCCCGCTGACCACGTCCTCGAGGGCGGCGATGACATCGTCCCACCACGCCGGATTGTCCAGCACCACATCCGGCTTTTCCTCGCTACGGGGCAGCAACACCGTCTCGTCACCGATGCGCTTGGCCAGGTGAGGCGTCACGTGTCTGCCGCGATTGGCCAGCACGGCCTCCGCCGAGGCGAGCTGCAACGGCGTGGCAAGCCAGTAGCCCTGACCGATACCGATGGAGATGGTCTCGCCGGGGTACCAGGGCTTGTCGTAGCGATTGCGCTTCCATTCCTTGGACGGCATCAGGCCGGGCAGCGCGCCCTGCACGTCCAGCGCCGTCTGCTCACCGAAGCCGAACTTGTGCATGTACTCGCTGATGCGGTCGATCCCCAGGCGGTAGGCGACGTTGTAGAAGAAGGTGTCATTGGACACCGCAATGCCACGCCGCATGTTGACGCGCCCATGCCCCCAGCGCAGCCAGTTGCGATACTTGTGGCTGTCATTGGGCAGCTGGAAATAGCCGGGGTCGTAGAAGGTGGTGCTGGTGGTGATGGCACCGTTCTCCAGCCCCGCCAGCGACATGAAGGGCTTCACGGTCGAGGCCGGCGGGTACTGGCCGCGAATGGCACGATTGAACAGCGGCAGGTCGATATCATTCTGCAGCGCGCGATAGCTCTTGACGCTGATGCCGGTGACGAACTCATTGGAGTTGAAGCCCGGCACGGAGGCCATCGCCAGGATGTCGCCCGTCTCGGGCTCGATGGCCACGATGGCACCACGTCGCCCCTTGAGCAGCCGATAGGCGAGATCCTGCAGGCCGCGGTCGATGGTCAGCGTCAGGTCCTTGCCCGGCACCGGATCGATCCGCGACAGCTCACGCAGCACGCGGCCCCGCGCATTGGTTTCCACCTTGCGCAGGCCCGCCTGACCGTGCAGCTCCTCTTCATAGAAGCGCTCGATACCGGTCTTGCCGATGAAGTGGGTGCCCGAATAGTTGCCCTTGTCGAGGGTCTTGAGCTCGGCCTGATTGATGCGCCCCACATACCCCAGGGTATGCGACAGCGGCTTGGCGTCCGGGTAGTAGCGCAGCAGCTGCGCCTCGACCTCGACGCCGGGCAGACGATAGCGATTGACGGCCAGGCGCGCGATCTGCTCCTGACTCAATTCACTCATCAACAGGGCGGGCTGGTAGGGGCGTTGACGCTGACGCGAGCGTTCCTTGAAGTCTTCGACTTCATCGGGCGGCAGATCGAGAATCTCGACCAGGCGCTCAAGCGTCGTCTCGAGATCACCGGCGCGTTCGCGCACGATGGTGAGATTGTAGTTGGGGCGGTTTTCGGCGAGCAGCTGACCATTGCGGTCATAGATCAAACCGCGCGTAGGCGGCAAGGGCTCGACACGCACACGGTTCTTGTCCGAGCGCGTCGTATAGATGTCGTGTTCCACGACCTGCAGGAAGAGCAGCCGCGCCAGCAGACACCCGGCCAGCACCAGCACAAGGCCGGCAGCCACGATGCTGCGAAGGCGAAAGATCCGCACTTCCTGTTGAGGATTCTTTATCGTCGCCCGGCGTTGGCGCATGGCGGGTCTCGCAACCAGTGTCGTGTCGCAAGCGGCAGGCGCTTACCGGTGATAGGGGTGCCCGACCAGCAATGTCCAGGCGCGGTAAAGCTGTTCCGCCAGCACGATGCGCACCAGGGGGTGCGGCAGCGTCAGTGCCGAGAGCGACCAGCGCTGATCGGCACGTGCCAGCAGGCGTGGGTCGAGCCCATCCGGACCACCGATGAGGATGGCCACGTCTCGCCCTCCCAGCCGCCAATCATCGGCATGCTGGGCAAGCTGCTCGGTACTCCAGGCCTTACCTAGGACATCAAGGGCGACAACATGTTCATTTCCCTTGAGTTTTTCAAGCATCCGGTCGCCTTCACTGGCCATGGCACGGGCGATGTCCGCATTCTTGCCGCGATTGCCGGGCGCCAGCTCGATGAACTCAAGCGAAAAATCCCGCGGCATGCGCTTGAGATATTCCCGGCTACCCTTCTCCACCCAGTCCGGCATCTTCTGCCCGACCGCCAAAACTCGGATCTTCATGTCCTGTCCCGTGCTGTGTCAGAACGACGGGCGAGCCCGCAGTCCTTCCATCGGATACTCCCTGCCCGCGACATCGCGACCGGCAAGGACGTAACGCGCGGTTGGCATGCCCCGACGAGCAACCCGTCGGGTCAGGCTGGCAGGATCAGTGGCTCTGCTCGTACTCTTCACGCGTTTCGCGGGGCAGATCGCTCCACAGGCGCTCGAGGTCGTACAGGGCACGGGTTTCGGCCAGCATGACGTGGACGACGACATCGCCCAGATCCAGCAGCACCCAGTCGGAGCCGTTGTCGCCTTCACAGCCCAGCGGCTTGACGCCGGCTTCTTTCACGGTGACCTGCACGTTGTTGGCCAGCGCGGAGATATGGCGGCTGGACGTACCGGTCGCGATCACCATCACATCGGTGACGCTGGTCAGCTTGGAGACATTGATCTCGCTGATTTCCTGGGCCTTGAGTTCTTCAAGGGCGTCGACAACCAGGTTTTTAAGAGCTTCGGTCTGCATGATTCCTCGGGAGTTTGTTCGGCAGGGGGCGCATTCTACCCGTTGGCGATGCGCGCGCCTATGGGCATCGTCATTTACTCGCCAAAGGGGCGCCACGCACGGCGATGCGGGATCGCGGCAGTGGCGCCCCTCTCATGATGCCACGCTCGCACGCGACAAGACGTTCAGAGCCACAACGCTCAGCTCGATGATGGGCTCAGGCTGATGACGGACAATAGAGGCCATGCGCCTCGATATGACGGATCACCGCTTCCGGCAGCAGGTAGCGCACGCTGTCACCCAGCGCGAGGCGCTCGCGCACGAAGGTGGCACTGATGGCCATGCGTGTCGGCAGCGACAGGCGCAACAGATGGCCACCCGGGCGCGCCATCAAGGCCGCCACCGAGTCGACCTCGCGCCCCTGGATCAACGCTTCGAGCGCCCGGGGCAGCGGTGCATCATGGTCCGGCCGCTCGATCACCACCACATGGGCATCATCAAACAGACGATCGGCGGCATGCCACTCCCCGAGCTTGAGGAAGGCGTCATGGCCGATGGCCATCACCAGCCGCGCCTGCGGGCCATATTCGGCACGCAGACTGGCCAGGGTGTCGGCACTGTAGGAAGGCCCATCGCGCAGCAGCTCACGCCCATCGGCCTTGAGGCCCGGCTCTGCCTCTATCGCGGCTTCCAGCATCGCCAGCCGCTGGTCACTGCTGACGCCGGGCGCGGCGCGATGCGGCGGCTGATGCGAAGGCACCAGCAGCACATGGTCCAGCCCCAGCGCTTCGCGCAGCTCGATGGCACTGCGCAGATGGCCGTGATGGATGGGGTCGAAGGTACCGCCGAGCATGGCGACACGCGGTACCGGGCCGAGGCAGCCCTCGAAGCCCGGCTCCGCTGCCGTGTCAGTCCTTGAGCGCGAGTCATGTGCCGACTCGGTGCCGTGATGCACGGCCTCACGCTCCTGCGCGAGACCATCGGCATTCAAGGGACGCTGGGTATCCTCCAGCGCCTCGGGCGACAGGGCCTGCTCGTTCGTCAAGGTCTGCTCGGGCGCGACCTGATCCTCGGCGGGTGAGACCTGGTCCTTCACTGGCGAATCTGCCCATCACCGAACACGATGTACTTGCGGGTCGTCAGGCCCTCAAGCCCGACCGGGCCACGCGCATGCAGCTTGTCGGTGGAGATGCCGATCTCGGCGCCCAGGCCATATTCGAAGCCATCGGCGAAGCGGGTGGAGGCGTTGACCATCACCGAGCTGGAATCGACTTCCGCCATGAAGCGGCGCGCCAGCGCATAGTTCTCGGTGATGATGGCCTCGGTGTGCCCGGAGCTGTGACGCTCGATATGCGCCATCGCCTCATCGACGCCATCCACGACGCGAATCGCCAGAATCGGCGCCAGGTATTCGGTGTCCCAGTCTTCCGCACTGGCGGCCACGGCCTGCGGCAGCACTTCGCAGGTGCGCTCGCAACCGCGAATTTCGACTTCATGTGCCGCCAGACGCTCGGCGATACGCGGCAGGACCTCGGCGGCAACCGGCGCATCGACCAGCAGGGTCTCCATGGTGTTGCAGGTGCCGTAGCGGTGGGTCTTGGCGTTCTCGGCGATCCGGACCGCCATCGCCAGGTCAGCCGTGGCATCGATATAGACGTGGCAGATGCCATCGAGGTGCTTGATGACCGGCACGCGCGCATCACGCGAGATACGCGAGATGAGGCTCTTGCCACCGCGCGGAATGATGACATCGACGAACTCGGGCATCGCGATCAGCTCACCGACCGCGGCGCGGTCCGTGGTGGCGACGACCTGCACTGCCGTGGCCGGCAGTTCGGAGAGCACCAACGCCTCGCTGATGATCTCGCTCAGCGCACGGTTGCTGGACGCGGCCTCGGAGCCACCGCGCAGGATGCAGGCATTGCCGGACTTCAGGCACAGGCTGGCCGCCTCGATGGTCACGTTGGGGCGTGACTCGAAGATGATGCCGATCACGCCCAGCGGCACGCGCATGTGGCCGACCTGAATGCCGCTCGGACGCGAGCGCAGACCATCGACCTCGCCGACCGGGTCCGGCAGCGCCGCGACCTGCTCGAGCCCTTCGATCATGCCGTCGATACGCGCCGGCGTCAGCGCGAGACGATCGACCATCGCCTCCGAGAGCCCATTGGCGCGTGCACGCGCCAGGTCCTCGGCATTGGCCTCTTCCAGTGTCTCGCGACGCTCATCGATCAGACGTGCCATGGTCTGCAGAGCACGATTCTTGATGCCGCTGTCGACGCGACGCATCACGACGCTTGCCGCGCGCGCTGCGTGCCCCAGACGATTCATGTACGCCACGACGTCCGTGGTGTCGTGCTTGCCCTGCTCACTCATGTGCCTAATCTCGCTGGTTGTCAGTGTCCACGTGCTCATTTCATCATCGGCCGGGCCCCGCGAGGGCATTCCCCAGAGAAGCCTCGCCATGAAGCCCTGACGTACAGCCCTGACGTGAAGGCCTGATGTGGTGGTCGTATGTGAAAGCCTCAGAGGCGTAGACACTTTTGTCACTCGCCGTTTGGGGTATGCTGCCATTATTGCAGACGACGTTGCATGATCGGAGCACCGTCGCATCTTGCAAACGTGCAGGCAATGCCCACGTCACAGACCGTTCGGCCAGGGAATTCGGCCGATTTCGCGCCATCCACGGCAAAGGTGCCAATATAAGTCACCATGGAGATCAAGTTCAAAGTCCGTATCAGTCAGTTCGTCTGTCTGCTCGGCTCTGTATTGCTGCTGCTGGAAGCGGCACGACAGATCAGTATCGGCCTGACGCTCACTGCCCTGTTGCTGGCGGTGGGCGGCACGATGTTGCTGGTGGTCTCTCTCGCCCACGAGCTGTTCACCCTGCGCTGGTTCCGCACGCTGGTGATGCTCAGCGTCGCGCTGATCATGAGTGCGCTGGTACTGCTGGCCCCGCAACAGCACCTGATGTGGCTGTGGGGCTTTGCCGTCCTGCTGCTCTATCCGCGCCCGCGCTGGCTGGCACCGGCCTGCGCACTGATCGGGCTGGTCACCACCTGGCTGGCGCTAGCTCAGCTGGGCAGCGACTGGCTGAGTCTGGGCATCGGCATCACCGCGACCCTGATGGCGCTCGGTGCCATCGGTGGGCGACGCCAGCAGCAGGTCTGGATGCAGCTGGAGCGGCGTGGTCGGCGTGATTCCAACCGCGCGATCTGGTCACAATACCAGCTGATGCGCGACCTGCCGCGGGAAATTGCCCGTGCCGATCGCGAGGACATCCATATCGAATTGATCCTGCTCGCACCGGTCAATACCGGTCGTCTGGCCAATCGTCGCCTGATGAACACCCTCGACAGTGCCGCGCTGCCGCATGAGACCCGCTACCAGCTCGATGACGGGGCACTGGCCGTCCTGCTGGTCACCCGCGGCGAGCGCATGGCCAGTCTGCGCCGTCGCCAGTTGATCGAGCATCTCGCGATGCCGATCCGCGCCCGCGTGCAGCCTCTCAACGACAGCGACCCCAATGCGCTGGACCTCAAGCGCCTCAGCGCCCACCTGAGCGATGAACCGCAGCCGATCACCCTGCTGCCGCCACTGCCTCGCAAGCCTGCCGATGCTGATGCCTCGTCAGATGAAACCTCGACAGACAACGCCCCGTCAGACTACGCCTCGACAGACGATGCCCCGTCAGACCATGGGCGAGACACCCTCAAACCGGCCAGCGCGGCAGACAAGGTCGCCGTGGCACCGTCGCGGGGAAATGATCACTGATGTCTCCTCTGCACAGCCTGGCCCATCGCGAGCGTCGCGAACTCGCCAATCGCAAGACACTGATCATGCTGCTGGCCGCCGCGGTGATCGCCACCTACGCCCTGTGGCGCTACCTGGTGGGCGATTTCGAGCATATCCTGACGCCGGTGCTGGCCACCTTGCTGATGGCGATTGCCGCCGGCCTCAATCACCTCGATGATGAGCAGCCGCTGCCTTCCTATCTGACGCTGATCGCCAGCTATCTGATGCTGGCACTCGAGGCGCCGGGCACCTACCCGGGCATGTCGCTGTGGTTGGGGCTGCCCAGCGTGCTGACATTGCTGCTGTTGCCCCTGGCGCCGGCAATGTTGCTCAATCTGGTGCTGGCACCGCTGTGGCTATGGCTATTGGGCCAGCAGGAAGACAACTTCGGCGAGGTACTGCGCTACCTGTGTCTGCTGCTGGTGGCCAGCCAGCCGTTCGTCATCAACAGCCTGCAGGCGGGTGTCATGAGCCTGACCGCCAGCGAGGAAACCGAGTGCAATGCCTTCAACGCCCGCACCGGCCAGCAACGGCTGATCAGTGAGGCGGCGCGTGCGCGGGCACTGGACCAACCGTTCAGCATTCTGGTCGTCTATCTGCCGCAACTGGACATGCTCGGCGAGCAGTTCGGCGAGGACAGGCGCGTCGAATGCCTGGCAATGGCCTGCGACGTGATGCAGGAGGTCTCGCGCCAGGGCGACCTGCTGTGTCGCAGCGACAAGTCGTCCTTCTGGCTGATGCTGCCCAATACCGGCGAGGCGGGAGCGCTGATCATGCGCGAGCGCCTGACCGCGGCGCTGGCAGCGGCTACACAGCCGGAAACCGGCTCCATCATTGCCCGCGCGCGCCTGGTGACGTACAAGGCCGATGACACCACCCAGAAACTCGAGCAACGCCTGCTGGCCAGCCAGCTTGCCCTGATGGATCTCAATGAATGAGCGACACCCTTGCGTCACTGCTGCATTGGCTGAACCCCAGTGTGATGATCGACACCCTGATGACCACGCTGAGCGATCACCCGGCAGCCCTTGTCGCCGTC
Organism: Cobetia sp. SIMBA_158; assembly: GCF_046566945.1. Taxonomy (NCBI): domain Bacteria; kingdom Pseudomonadati; phylum Pseudomonadota; class Gammaproteobacteria; order Oceanospirillales; family Halomonadaceae; genus Cobetia; species Cobetia sp. SIMBA_158. Next base: position 211,167 of record NZ_JAWJYL010000001.1, on the reverse strand, counting down.
ATCGGCCTGGTCTCACTGCTTGAATCTCTCGCCATCATCGGCCTGCTGGTGCCGGGCGTGGTCATTCTCACCGCCGGCGCCTCACTGGCCGGCCACCTCGAACTCTCGCTGCCGATACTGCTGGCCGCCGGGGCGCTGGGCGCCATCATCGGCGATGGCGTGAGCTTCTGGCTGGGCATCCGCTATCGCGATCAACTGCCCGGCCGCTGGCCCTTCTCGCGCCATCCCGAGTGGATCGAGCACGGCCAGCAGTTCTTTCATCGCCACGGCAGCTGGTCGATCGCCTTCGGACGCTTCGTCGGCCCGGTACGCCCGATCATCCCGCTGGTCGCCGGCATGCTCGACATGCCGCCGGCGCGCTTCTTCCTGGTCAATGGCCTCTCGGCACTGGCCTGGGCACCGGCCTACCTGCTGCCGGGCTATCTGCTGGGCCAGACCTGGCAGTCACTGTTCACCCTGCCGGAAGGGGCCGACGGCCTGCTGGTCGGCCTGGCCAGCGGCCTGATCGCCTGTGCCTTCGCCTTCTCCTTCCTGCGTCGTCAGCTAGGCCGCGAGGGCCGCCTCTATCATTGGCTGGCTCGTCGCATGCGTCGCAGCCCTTCCGGGCGGCGTCTGTGGTGGCAGCTGCGTCATCCCGACCCCGAGGGCGAGTTTCCGCTCGCCTCGATGGCGCTGCTGATCTTCGCGGTGATCAGCGTGCCCGCCATGAGCCTGGCGGTGCTGGCCCATCCCGAGCCGTGGTGGATCGACCGCGTGGCCGCCTCACTGGCCGCAAGCCTCACCTCACTGATGCCCGCGGACTGGCTGCGCGAGGCAAGCCTCGTGCTGTCTCGCCTCGCCGATGGTACCGGCCTGGCGGCGCTCGTGGCTCCGTGGCTGGTATGGCTGCTGCTCAAGGGCCGCCATGCGGTGTGGTTGCATCTGACGGCCGCCTGGCTGGGCATCGCCAGCGCCAATACCGTGCTCAAGCACCTGATCCAGCGCCCGCGTCCGGATACCCCCGCCTTCCTGGAAGGATCGATGTCGTTTCCCAGCGCCCATGCCGCCGGCAGCGTGGCAGTGTTCGGGCTGGCCGCCGCCTTCATCGCCGAGCGCCAGCCCTCCTCGCGACGTCGCTGGATCTACTGGGCAGCCATCGCCGCCTGTACGCTCGTCGGCCTGTCACGCATCACGCTTGGCGTCCATTACCTCAGTGATGTGCTGGGCGGTGCCTGCGTGGGTCTGCTGGTCTGTGCGCTGGTGCGCATCAGCTATCCCGCCTTCGTGCGCCAGCCCTCTGCCCCCCTGGAATCGCCAGCCCCGCTGCTGTGGTTGAGCATGGCGAGCCTGCTGCTGTTGGCGGCACGCTTCGTCTGGCTGCCGCTCTAGTCTGTCGCGATCAGACTGCTGCCTCTCAGGCCGTCGCGATAACGTTGCCGCGATAACGCTGTAAACCGATGAGCCGCCTGAGATGGCGGCTTTATCACTATCCCCTGATGACGAGGAACCTCATGCCCGGCCCTGCTGCCCCTCCCTCCAACCAGCCCCAGGCACTGATGTCGATTCATCTCGGCATCGCGCTGCTCGGCGGTACGGCGTTGTTCTCGAAAGGCGTGCCCCTCTCGGCGCTCGATATCACCACCTGGCGCAGCCTGCTGGCGGGGCTGTTCCTGCTGTGGCTGGCACGCCTGAAGTGGCATGTCTCGCTGCGTCTGAGCGGGCGCGACTGGGCCTTGCTGGGCATCGCCGCCGCGCTGATGGCCGCGCACTGGGTGAGCTACTTTCACTCGATGCAGGTGTCTTCCGTGGCCACCGGCATGCTGGCGCTGTTCACCTATCCCATCTTCATCGTGCTGCTGGAGCCCTGGGTGGAAGGCACGCGCCTGAAAGCGAAGGACCTGGCGGCAGCTGGGCTGGTCTGCATCGGTGTCTGGCTGCTCGTCCCCGGCGGCGACAGCAGCGCGCAGGGCGACAGCCTGGCGGGAGTGTTATGGGGCGTGTTCTCGGGCCTGTTGTTCGCGGCGCGCAATCTGCTGGTGCGCTACCGTCTCAGCCACCTCAATCCCGTGCTGTCGATGAGCCTGCAGGCGCTGGGTGTCGTGGTGCTGACGCTGCCGTTCGTCTCCGGCGAGATCATGGATGCCAGCCCCTCGACGGGGATCGCCATGCTGGTGCTGGCCATCGTCTTCACGGCTGCGCCGCATGCACTGATGACCTTCGCCCTCGGCGGCCTCAAGGCCAAGACCGTCGGCATGATCGGCTGCCTGCAACCCGTCTACGGCGTGCTGCTGGCGTGGTTGATTCTCGGCGAGGTGCCCACCTGGCTGACGCTGGTCGGCGGCAGCTTCATCGTGGCGGCGGCAGCACTTGAGACCCTGCGTCGCAGCTGAATCAGCGCCGCAGCTAAACCAAAGCCGCGCCCCTGAACACATCAAGACCCGCCAATGGCGGGCCTTGATGTGTTCACAAGCTGCAATGCCTGGCTTATTCATGCCGACTTCAACCGGTCGCGAGCCAGATTCCCACGCCGATCATCAGCGTGCCGGCCACGCGGTTCATCAGGCGCACACGCGAGCCACGCCCCAGCCAGCGCGCCAGGCTGCTGCCACCGCCGGCGTAGAGCAGCAGGCAGGTAAATTCCAGCGTCAGGATGATGCCGACCAGCGCGATCAGCTGCGGCGCCAGCGGCAGGCTGGCATCCAGAAATGGCGGCAACAGCGCGATGAAGAACGCCCAGCCCTTGGGATTGGCGATTGCGGTGACGAAGCCCTGTGCCGCCAGAGCACGCCGCGCGGCGCGCGGTGCCGCCGCATCCTCCCCTGCTACCCCCAGGGCCAGGCGGCCACGTGAGCGCCACATCTGGATCCCCAGCCAGGCCAGGTAGGCGCCCCCCGCCAGCTTGAAGGCCGAGAACACCATCGGATAGCGCAGCATGATGGTCGCGACGCCGATCACCGCCGACACCGCCACCAGCCCGACGCCCAGCAGTTCGCCCACCATCATCCACAAAGTGCGCTTGACGCCCTGGGTCATGCCCAGGGTCATCGCCAGCGTCATGCACATGCCCGGCGTCAGCGAGACCAGAAAGAATGTCGGCACGAACACCGACAACAATGACCAATTCAGCATTCCCTGCTCTCCTTGCACAGTCTGATGCAGTGCCAGAGGGATGCCTCTGACAAGCTCTCACCCGAGCGGATCGACTGACCGCCCCTCAATCGCCGCTGACATGCCCCTCGCCCCAGCGCGGCATCAGCGTATGCGAGATTCCCAGCTGGTTGAGAATGCGCGCGACGATGAAATCGATCATGTCATCGAGGGTCTGCGGACGATGATAGAAGCCGGGCGCGGCGGGCAGGATGACGGCACCCATGCGCGTCAGACTCAGCATGTGTTCGAGATGGATGGCCGAGAACGGCGTCTCGCGCGGCACCAGAATCAGCGTGCGGCGCTCCTTGAGGGCCACGTCGGCGGCGCGCTCGATCAGGTTGTTGCTGGCCCCGGTCGCGATCGCGGACAGTGAGCCGGTGGAACACGGGCACACCACCATGGCGCTCGGCGCGCCGGAGCCGGAGGCCACCGGGGCCATCCAGTCCTCGCGCCCGAAGCAGCGAATCTGGCCGGGCCTGGCGGCGTAGCGCTGCGTGAGCACCTCGGTGAGACGCGCCGGGCGCGCCGGCAGCTCCTCGTCGGTCTCGGTAGCGATCACCATGTGCGCCGCCTTGGAGACCATCACCATCACTTCATGACCGGCCGCGACCAGACACTCGATCAGGCGCAGGCCGTACTGGGCACCGGAGGCCCCGGTCAGCGCGACGGTGACCGCCGACTTGAACTCGCCCTCTGGGGCTGTCGCTTGCGTCTTCATGCTTCACCTTCACGTGCTGCCAGCGCCGCAAGAAGGCGCTCGTGGATACCGCCGAAGCCGCCATTGGACATCACGACCACCCAGTCGCCGGCGCGGGATTGATTGGCGATCTTCGCGATCAGGGCATCGAGGTCCTGCTCGACCTCCGCCTCCACGCCGAGCGCGCGGCACTCGCTGACCGTCTCCTCCAATGACCAGCCAAGGCTGGGGCCCGCGAACCAGCTGACGCGGTCGGCCGCGGTCACTGAAGCCGGCAGACGCGCCTTCATGGTGCCGAGCTTCATGGTGTTGGAGCGCGGTTCGATCACCGCCCACAGGCGACCGCCCTGCCCTTCGGCCGCCACGCCCGGCGCCAGGCCCTCGAGCGTAGTGGCGATGGCGGTCGGGTGGTGCGCGAAGTCATCGATGACCTTGACGCCTGCCACCTCACCACGCAGCTCCTGGCGACGCCTGGGCGGCGCGAAGCGTGCGAGCGCCTCCAGTGCCACCGCAAGACTCACGCCGCATTCGACGGCCGCGGCCACGGCGGCGCAGGCATTGGCCACGTTGTGGCGCCCACGCATCGCCCACCGGCACTCGACGAAGCGATCCGTCTCGCCTGAGTCATCAAACGGCGGTGCCAGTGCGAAGTGGCTGCCGTCGGCACTGATCAGGCGATAGCGCCAGTCGCCACCGGCATTCTCGATGCCGCTCTCATCGCCGAAGCGCGTCACCGGCGTCCAGCAGCCTTGATCCAGCACGCGCTCCAGCGCCTCGGCACCGGCGACGGCGTCCGCCGCGACCACCAGCTTGCCGCCTGCCGGCACGGTGCGCACCAGGTGGTGGAACTGACGCTCGATGGCGGCGAGATCCGGGAAGATGTCGGCGTGATCGAACTCGAGATTGTTGAGCACGGCGATGCGCGGCCGGTAATGCACGAACTTGGAGCGCTTGTCGAAGAAGGCCGTGTCGTATTCATCGGCCTCGACCACGAAGGGCGCCCGGGGATCGCCGATACGCGCGGAATCGCCCAGCTGCGGCGGCACGCCACCGATCAGATAGCCCGGCGCGAGACCCGCACATTCGAGAATCCAGGCGGTCATGGTCGCGGTGGTGGTCTTGCCGTGGGTGCCGGCGATGGCGATCACCGGACGGCCGGTCAGCACCTCGTCACACAGCCATTGCGGGCCGGAGGTATAGGCCAGACCACGCTCGAGCAGCGCCTCGACTTCGGGGTTGCCGCGCGAGACGGCATTGCCGACCACCGTAAGGTCAGGCGCGGGGACGAGATTGTCGGCCGCATAGCCTTCCATCAGGGTGATACCGGCCTCGGCCAGCTGTGTGCTCATGGGCGGATAGACGTTGGCATCGCTCCCCGTGACGCGATGACCACGCGCGCGCGCCAGAAGCGCCAGAGAGCCCATGAAGGTACCGCAAATACCGATGACGTGAAGGTGCATCTGTTTCTCCAATCCGGAAGCCCGAGCAGCCTAGCATGCCCGCCAGGCGGCGAGTAGCGCGCGGCCTGTCAGGGATGGACGACACCCCCAGTGGCATTCGGGCGTCGTGCAGGGGTCATGTCTTTCGGATATGATGCGGCGGGTAAGCGCCAGCCCGTTCAAGACCATGACAAGGAAGCAGAGACGAGAAGCCCATGCCCCAGCACAATGCCTTCTACGCCCAGTCCGGTGGCGTTACCGCCGTCATCAACGCCAGTGCCTGTGGCGTCATCGAAGCCGCTCGTGAAAACGGCGACCAGATCGGCAAGCTGTATGCCGGTCACAACGGCATCATCGGTGCCCTGACCGAAGACCTGATCGACGTCAGCCAGGAAAGCGACGAGAACATCGCCGCCCTGCGCCACACGCCGGGCGGTGCCTTCGGCTCCTGCCGCTACAAGCTCAAGAGCATCGAGGACCACCGTACCCAGTACGAGCGTCTGATCGAGGTGTTCAAGGCCCACGACATCCGTTACTTCTTCTACAACGGTGGCGGCGACAGCGCCGATACCTGCCTGAAGGTCTCCCAGCTGGCCGAGACCATGGGCTACCCGATCCAGGCCATCCACGTGCCGAAGACCGTGGACAACGACCTGCCGATCACCGACAACTCGCCGGGCTTCGGCAGCGTGGCCAAGTACATCGCCACCTCCACCCGTGAAGCCGGTCTCGACATCGCCTCCATGTGCGCCACCTCCACCAAGGTATTCATCCTGGAAGTCATGGGCCGTCACGCGGGCTGGATCGCCGCTGCCGGCGCCCTGGCCGGTGAGGATGCCACCCAGCCGCCGCACATCGTCGTCTTCCCGGAAGTCGCCTTCCACCGCAAGGAATTCATGGCGCGCGTCGATACCTGCGTCAAGGAACACGGCTATTGCGTGGTGGTGGTCTCCGAAGGTGCGCGTTACGAAGATGGCACCTTCCTGGCCGATGCCGGCAACACCGATGCCTTCGGCCACCGTCAGCTGGGCGGCGTCGCGCCGACACTGGCCGGCATGGTCAAGCAGGACCTGGGCTACAAGTACCACTGGGCGGTGGCCGACTACCTGCAGCGCGCAGCGCGTCACATCGCCTCCAGGACCGACGTCGAGCAGGCCTACGCCACTGGCCGTGCCGCCGTCGAGATGGCGCTGGCCGGCAAGAATGCCGTGATGCCGGCGATCCGTCGCCTCGGCGATGGCGCTGACTACGCCTGGGACATCATCGAGGCGCCGCTGGAGCAGATCGCCAACCACGAGAAGTTCATGCCGCTCGAGTTCATCACCGAAGATGGCTTCTACATCACCGACGCCTGCCGCGAATATCTGTCGCCGCTGATCCAGGGTGAGGACTTCCCGCCGTTCGTCAATGGTCTGCCGGCGGTCGCCAGGCTCACGCTGGCCAAGGTCGAGAAGAAGCTGACACCGTTCACGATCTGATCGCCTGACTTTGATGCGCCTGACTGGTCCGGCGCTGATACGGCCAGTTGCTGACAGTGAAGCGAGTGTAAAAAAGCCCCGCACAGGCAACTGTGCGGGGCTTTTTGATGGCGGTCAGTTGTCATGCGGCGGTACGGGGAAACACCTCCTCCAGCCGGTACACCGCATGCGCCTGCTGCTGACGCTGGCTGACCTCGACCATACGCGCCGCCACCTGAGTGCCACGGATCGGGCGATAGCGCTGCAGGCCCGGCAAGCGGGTGAGCAACGGCAACAGATAGCGACCCAGCGTCTCGCCCAGGCGGAACTCGCTGCGCTTCCCCACCAGCAATGACGGCTGGAAGACACTGATACGCGCAAAAGGCAGCGCCTTGATGGCCACTTCCAGCTCGCCCTTCATCCTGAGATAGCCATTGCGGCTCGCGTGATTGGCGCCGCTGGAGGAGACCAGCAGGTAGTGCGTCACTCCCTGGGCAGCCGCCAGCCGAGCGGCACTCAGTTGATGATCGATATCGACACGCCGCTGGGCCTCGAGCGATCCCGCCTGCTTGAGCGTGGTGCCCAGGCACGAGAACAGCAGGTCTGCCTGGAAGCAATCGGCCCAGTCTTCCAGTCGCGCGAAGTCGACCACATGGTTCTCGACCTTGTCAGAGTCGCCAGGCACCGGCCGGCGAGTCAGCGTGATGACTCGGGCGATGGCCTCGCAGGTGATAAGCTCAGCCACCACCTCGCGCCCGACCACGCCGGTCGCCCCGATCACGATCGCGGTCTGTCCCATACACCTCTTCTTCCCACCATGGCCTTGAGCGCCATCAGGCTCTGCGCTCACTTCAGCAGCCAGGACAGCACCAGCAGCAACAGCAAAATGCCGGCGACGCCCTGCCAGAAATTGGCCGGTTCACGTATCGCCTCCGAGGGCGTCAGCGCCTTGCCGGGGTCCTGCTGCGGCAGGCGCAGCGCGTAAAGCAGCTCAGACAGGCGGCGATAGCGCAGGGTGCGTTGCGGGTCCAGGGCGCGCCTGAGGGCGTCGTCCAGGATCTGTGGCACCTGAGGATTGCGCATGCGGGCTGGCTGATATTCCAGCAACTCGAGGTCGGTATGGGTGCGCAGCTGCTCCATCGACTGGGCGTAGGGCTGCATGCCGGTCAGCAGCCAGTAGATCACCGAGGCCAGGCCATACTGATCGCTGCGACGACTGACATCGGCGCCAAGGGCATATTCCGGCGCGCTGTGTTCGGTCAGGCCGACCTGACGCGCCAGCGGACCGGCGCTCTCATGGCCATCCCCTTCACGCAGATGGCAGGCGCCGAAATCGACCAGTACCACCTTGCCATGACGATCGATCATCACGTTGTCGGGGTGAATCAGCTGGTGCAGCACCTCACGACGATTGAGGGCGTGCACGGCCTTGCCAAGCTGGCGCGCGATATCGAGACGCTGCTCGAGATTGGCCTGCGGGTGCATGCGCGCCCATTCGGTCAGTGTCTGCGCCTCCAGATGCTCGAGCAGATAGTAGAGATGATCACGCGGACGTGACGGCTCCACCACCTTGACCACGAAGGGCGAGCTGACGCGGTCCACCACCCACTGCTGGAGCAGGAAGTGCTCGAGATAGGCATTCTTGAGCGACAGCTCCGGGCTGGGCGCCTTCATCACCATCACGCGCCGGCTCTTGAGGTCACGCACTTTGTAGACGCGCACCCGCGCGCTGCGCGACATGACTTCCATCACTTCTAGGCCATCGATGCGGTCGCCCGGCTCCAGCTCACGCGGCACCGGCAGGTCGCCATAGACGCGCCCCGGCGTATCGTCAGAGGCAGTCGCCAGGCGATCGATGCGCACCAGCTGGAAGCAGAACTGGTCGGCCGTGTAGCCGCGCTCATCGGCGCGGTCCGCCGCGGCATGGGCCAGGCGCTCACTGGCAGCATCGAGATCCGAGACGTCATCGCGAATCAGTGACACGAAATCGGAAGGCAGCAGGGTGCCGCGCACCGCCTGGGTGGTGAACAGGAAGATATCGCCCTGCTTGAGCGGCAGCTCGATGTAGTCGATGTCGAGGCTGACATCCATGCCCAGTGCCCGCGACGGATAACGATAGCCACCGAGATCGGTGACATGGTCGCGCGAGATCTGCTCGAACTCGCCGCCACGCAGCCGGAAGACCACCGTGTCGCCGGCATGGAACAGATGCGCCGACTGGCCCCGGAAGACGACGGCGGAAATAGAGGTCACGTAACTGCCGCCCCGCACGAAGCGGCTCTGGCTGTAGCACCAGCTGTTCAGCGCCCGCAGCACGCGGGTCGCGGAATACTTGACGCTCCAGTTGTCGGGCGTGGCGAAGTAATCGGCCAGAAAGCCACGCACGGCAAGGTCGCCGGCCTGCTTGGCAATCGCGTTCTTGCTGGTGGTGTCGGCGATCAGCGCACAGCCGCCCTTGGCCGCCAGCGGGCCGCGCTCCAGCGGTATCTCCAGCGACATCGAGCTGCGATGACGCTTGCGGTCGGGAGCCACGAAGGCCTGACCGTAACTGAGTGAAAGCTCTGCATCCGCCAAGGCGGTCTCCTTGCGTCTCGATCCTGCCGTTACGTTTCATGCATGCGGTGGTGACGCAGCGCCAGCCGATGCTGAACGCACAATCGCCGTTGCGCCGCGCTGGACGGCCCCAAGTGTTACCCGAGTCAGCCTGCAGTGCCACCACTCGTTGGTGCAACGCAAGGCGATCGAGCGTGGCATAATGGCAAAACGGTCTGCCAGTTCGTATAATTCAGCGGAATTTTGACCCGCAGGCCTTCAACCCGCAAACCCAAGGACTCGACAATGAGTTTCGACAAGATCCCCGCTGGCAAGGAATTGCCGAACGACGTCTACGTAGCGATCGAGATTCCGGCCAATCACGCGCCGATCAAGTACGAGATCGACAAGGACATCGATGCGCTCATGGTGGATCGTTTCATGGCCACCCCGATGTTCTACCCGGCCAACTACGGCTACATCCCGAACACCCTGGCCGACGATGGCGATGCCCTCGACGCACTGGTCGTGACCCCGTATCCGGTCGCTCCGGGCAGCGTCATCCGTGCGCGTCCGGTCGGCGTGCTCAACATGAGCGACGAAGCCGGTGAAGACGCCAAGCTGGTCTGCGTCCCGCACCAGAAGCTGACCTCCCTGTACGACGACGTCCAGGAAGTCACTGATCTGCCGGAACTGCTGCGTCAGCAGATCGCGCACTTCTTCGAGAACTACAAGGATCTCGAGAAAGGCAAGTGGGTCAAGATCGATTCCTGGGACGGTGCTGATGCCGCCCGTGCCGCGATCGAGAAGGCAGCCGCTGCCTACCAGAAGGACTGAGTCCTTCTGAAGTGATGCGCGATTCAGGCATCACGATGCAAAAAAGCCCCCGTCAATGACGGGGGCTTTTTCGTTTCCGGCTCACGCCCGACACCGGTGAGGAGAACCCTCAGGCGGCAGCGGGCGTCACGGGATCAGCCCTTCTCGAGCAGGCTGCGCAGGTCACTGATCGCGGAGTTGGCACGCGCGACGTAGTTGGCCATCACCAGCGAATGGTTGGCGAAGAAGCCGAAGCCGGAGCCATTGAGGATGATCGGGCTGCCGATATCGGTCTGGGTCGCTTCCAGCTCACGGATGATCTGGTCGATGGAGGTCAGCGCGTTCTTGTCTTCCAGCACGCCCTGGAAGTCATGACGCACTGCCTTGAGCAGATGGATCAGCGCCCAGGAGGTGCCGCGTGCCTGATAGAAGACATCGTCGATCTCGAGCCACGGCGTCTTGATCTCTTCTTCCGTCTGGGTGCTCTTGGCCGAGGTGGCGCTCTTGTCGCCGGCCAGGCTCAGGTTGAGCTGCGACTTGCCGACACTCGCCGACAGACGCTGGGACAGGGAGCCGAGGCGATTCTCGACATCGGACAGCCACGCCACCAGGTTGTCGGCACGCGCGTAGAACTGGCCGTTGTTCTGGGTGTCATCGCTCAGACGCTTGAGGTAGTCGCCCAGCTCACGGTTGGCGTCGGCATATTCGTGCTCGGCTTCCGGCAGCATCCAGGCATTGGCATCGATGAACAGCAGGGATTCGGCCTTGCCCAGCGCCTTGTCATCGCTGGACTGGGACTGCGAGCGGCTGAATTCCTTGCGCAGCTCACGCGTCATGTCACGCACCTGTACCAGTACGCCATATTCCCAGTTGGGCATGTTGTCGAGCATCAGCCCCGGCGGCGCCACATCATTCTTGAGATAACCGCCCGGCTTGTGCAGCAGGGTATCGTTGAGTTTCATCAGGGTGGCGACGGTCGCGGTGCCTGTCGGCAGGGTCTCGAAAGCCGGTGCCGGCTCTTCACCCTCGACCTTGGCCACCGGAGCGGCCAGACCATGCACGCGAGCCAGTTCGGTGCGCGTGGCCTGATCGATGTTGAACTCGTCCGGTTCACTGCTCCAGTAGATACCAAGGCCAACGCAGACCAGCAGGTAAATGACGAACAGCCCGATCAGTGGTTTCCAGATCCAGCCATACTGAGGCGTTTCCAGCACATCGCGATTGGCGCCGCGCTTGCTGCCTTTACCGAATAGGGCCATGCGTTCTTCCTTGTATGAAGCCTTGTAGAAAAAGCCGTGTGAGAGACGAGTCAGACCTGCCTGAACGGATGTGAGCCGCGCCGATGCATCCAGCGCAGGTACTCATGACGTACGTCCTATCCTATCATGCGCCCCTGCACGTGCCAGTCGCACTCGGTGAAGTGCCGGTTCTGTGACAAGGTGCGATGCGCTCCGGATTGCGGGCCGGGTCACGGGCCCGGCCGTGGACCGAACCGCGGTACGAGCCGAGTACCAGACTGCCACCCACGCAGGCGGCTTCACCACTCGAGCCCGATATGTCCTCACACGCCCTCACACGAGCGGATGTCTGCTACATGGTGGCACATTCATCCGCGTGCAAGTCGTGCGCGGCGATGATGGGCCTGCTCTCGATCCAGCGCTCGCCCCCGAGCAGGATGATGGCGGCGCGAGACTGCGGTGCCTCGAGGCCTGCAGGATGTTCTTTCGGCACTGTATAAGGATGCTTTCGTGCTTCGTTCGTTCTTGAAAGTCAGCATGGCGCTGCCAACGGGCCGCGCACGCCCCTCCGCGTTCTCACGCCTGCTGGGCCCTGAGTTGCTGGCAACCCTGCTGGCAATCGCGCTGGTGGTCGCACAGGCGATGACGGCGCTGCCCGCCAATGCCGGTCTGTTCGGCTCAGGCTCAGGCTCAAGTTCAAACGCCGGCAGCGGCTCCAACGGTGCAGCGTCCAGCCTGTTCGGCGGCGGCAATCAGGGCGATTTCCTGCCGGTCAGTGAAGCCTTCAAGCCGCGCAGCTGGCGCGAGGGCGACACCCTGTATGTCGGCTTCACCAGTGCCGAAGGCTATTACCTCTATCGGCATCAGTTCAGCTTCTCGACCACCAGCGACCAGGTCGTGCTGGGCGACGCCGACCTGCCGCCGGGAGAGCTGAAGAACGACCCCTACATGGGCGAGGTGCATGTCTTCCATGATGCGCTGGTCATTCGCATCCCGCTGACCAGCGCCTCCTCTGGCAAGGCAGTGCGTGACGACACACCGGCCAGCGGCCCGATCCCGCTCTCCATCACCTTCCAGGGCTGCGCCGATGCCGGGCTCTGCTATCCGCCGGAGACCGTCACGCTACAGGCCGGTGAGCAGAGTGCCCCTGCCCCCTTCGCGCAGCTGATGCCGACCGCCAGCCAGTCGAGCGATACCACGGCGTCGACGGACAGTCGCACCACAACAGCCCCGATCAGCGGCACCGATGCCGGCTTCAGCGCACTGTTCGCGGACGCCAGCCTGCTGACGGCTCTGGGGCTGTTCTTCCTCGCCGGACTCGGCCTGACCTTCACGCCCTGCGTGCTGCCGATGATTCCGATCCTGAGTTCAATCATCGTCGGCCAGCGCCCCAGCCGCCCGCGCGCCTTGCTGCTGTCCACGAGCTACGCCCTGGGCATGGCCCTGACCTACGCCGCGGCCGGCACCTTGATGGGACTGTTCGGCGCGGGGCTCAACCTGCAGGCGCATCTGCAGGCGCCGGCCGTCCTGATTCCCTTTGCTGCCTTGTTCGTGCTGTTCGCGCTGGCCATGTTCGGCGCCTTCAATCTACGCCTGCCCAGCGGCATGCATTCGCGTCTCGACACACTGCAAGGACGGCTGATGAATGCCGGCCCCGGCGGCCTGGCGCTGGCAGGCGCGTTATCGGTACTCGTGGTATCGCCCTGCGTCTCGGCACCTCTGGCCGGTGCGCTGGTCTATCTCTCCGCCAGTGGCGATGCCATGACCGGCGGACTGGCACTCTTCGCGCTGGGGCTGGGCATGGGCGTGCCGTTGATTCTGGTCGGCACCTTCGGCGCCAGCCTGCTGCCCAGGGCCGGCGGCTGGATGGAGGGCATCAAGCAGGCCTTTGGCATCCTGCTGCTGGGGGTGGCGCTGTGGCTGGTGGAGCGCTTGCTGCCGGCCTCTCTGGCAGTGCTGGGCTGGGCCATTCTGGCCATCGGCACCGGCGTGGCTCTGGGGGCGCTCAGCGCACAGACCCGAGGCTGGGGGCGTGCCCGTCAGGCACTGGGACTGGTCGCGCTGGGCTGGGGCATGATCAGCCTGCTGGGCGTGGCAGGCGGCGCAAGCGACCCGCTGCGCCCGCTGGCCCCCTTCACTGGCGGCACATCATCCGGGCAGGCCGCCGAGACGTCACTGGACTTCACCACCGTCAGCGACATGAGCGAGCTAGAACATGAGCTGGCACTGGCCGCCAGCCGCGGCCAGCCGGTCTTCGTCGACTACTACGCCGACTGGTGCATCTCGTGCAAGGTGATGGAGCGCGAGGTCTTCCCCAAAGTCGCCAGCCAGTTGCGCCAGTTCCACCTGATTCGCGCCGACGTCACCAGTACCGGGGCCGCGACCCAGGCACTGCTCAAGCAATTCGGCCTGTTCGGCCCTCCTAGCCTGCTGTTCTTCGCCGATGAACGCGAGCTCACGGCGGCGCGCATCCAGGGGGAGGTCAACGCCAGCCAGCTCGGCCAACACCTGACAGCGGTGCTGGATCAGCTGCGCGGCACGTCACAGCGCGCGAACTGAGCGGCGTGTCTGCCACAGGCCCGGCGCGGGGCAGTTGCTGCCGAGACGCACGCGAGGACGAAGAATGCGGCAAAATCTTCGGTTCAGTGCCAAACTGGACAGCGTTCGAGAATTTCGGCAGAATCCGCGTCACTACGGCAACAGCCTGCGCTCAATAGGTAAACGTCGTGGATAGTGACGGTATCTTTGCATTTTCTTCATGGGTTAACAGCTCAATGAGCCTGGTGCTCGAGCACGGCTGACACAAGGGACTTTCATGGCGCGCATCCTGGTACTCAACGGCCCCAATCTCAATCTGCTGGGGACCCGTGAACCCGAGGTGTATGGCACCACCACGCTGGAGGATATCCACCAGCGTCTGGTCCAGCGCGCCAGCGCGGCCGGCCATCAGCTGGACTGGCTGCAGTCCAACGCCGAGCATGTGCTGATCGAGCGTATCCACCTTGCCCGTGAAGATGGCACCGCCATCATCCTGATCAATCCGGCGGCCTTTACCCATACCAGCGTTGCGCTGCGCGATGCGCTACTCGGCGTCGCACTCCCGTTCATCGAGCTGCACCTTTCCAACACCCATGCCCGCGAGCCGTTCCGCCACCATTCGTATCTTTCCGATGTGGCACGCGGCGTGATCATGGGCTTTGGCGCTCGAAGCTATGACATGGCGCTTGACGCCGCCCTGGACGATCTCGCGCAGTAAGGGCACGTCCAGAGCGGTATTCACGCACCGCCATCAGGCCTCATCACTGCCTGATACCAGGATTCACCGGCCATCGCCATGGTCGGGACAGCCGTCGGGGCTGTCGCCCGCAGCCGCCGCTATCACGGCTGCACACCCCCATTTCCAGCCACATTTACATCGGGATTAATTTCATGGATATCCGCAAGGTCAAGAAGCTGATCGAGCTGCTCGAAGAGTCCAACATCAGCGAAATCGAGATCCAGGAAGGCGAAGAGTCCGTTCGCATCAGCCGCCATCCGCAGGGCTTCGCCCAGCAGCCGATGATGCAGGCCCCGATGATGATGCAGCAGCAGCCGATGCAGCAGGCCGCTCCGGCAGCCGCTGGCGCCGCTGAAGCACCGGCCGCTCCGGCAGCACCGGCTGCGCCGCAGGGTCACACCATCAATTCCCCGATGGTCGGCTCCTTCTACCGTTCTCCGGCGCCGGGCTCCAAGGCCTTCATCGAAGTCGGCCAGAGCGTCAAGAAAGGTGATACCGTCTGCATCGTCGAAGCCATGAAGATGATGAACCAGATCGAAGCCGACAAGGATGGCGTCGTCGAAGCCATTCTGATCGAAGACGGCGAGCCGGTTGAATTCGACCAGCCCATGATCGTCATTTCCTGATCCCAACGGACACGTCACCATGCTCGACAAGGTACTGATTGCCAACCGCGGCGAGATCGCCCTTCGCATCCTTCGCGCCTGCAAGGAACTGGGCATCAAGACGGTAGCGGTGCACTCCAAGGCCGACCGCGACCTGATGCACGTCCGCTTGGCGGATGAAGCTGTGTGCATCGGCCCGGCCTCCTCTGCCAAATCCTATCTCCACATCCCGGCGCTGATCGCAGCCGCCGAGGTGACGGACGCCGACGCCATCCACCCGGGCTACGGCTTCCTGTCGGAAAATGCCAACTTCGCCGAACAGGTCGAACGTTCCGGCTTCGCCTTCATCGGCCCGCGCGCTGACACCATCCGCATGATGGGTGACAAGGTCGCGGCCATCGAGGCGATGAAGCTGGCCGGCGTTCCGACCGTGCCGGGTTCTGATGGCCCGGTGCCGGAAGACGAAGACGAGATGTACGCCATCGCCGAGCGCATCGGCTATCCGGTGATCATCAAGGCCGCCGCTGGCGGTGGTGGTCGCGGCATGCGCGTGGTGCACTCCAAGGCCAGCCTGCTGTCCTCGGTGAGCATCACCCAGGGTGAAGCGGCAGCGGCCTTCGGCGACGGCACGGTGTACATGGAGAAATTCCTCCAGAACCCGCGTCACGTCGAAGTCCAGGTACTGGCCGATGGCCAGGGCAACGCCATCCATCTGTATGACCGCGACTGCTCCCTGCAGCGTCGTCACCAGAAGGTGCTGGAAGAAGCACCGGCGCCGCAGCTGGACGAAGAAGCGCGTGCCAAGGTACTCAAGTCGTGCACCGATGCCTGCATCGAGATCGGCTACCGTGGCGCCGGCACCTTCGAGTTCCTGTACGAGAACGGCGGCTTCTACTTCATCGAGATGAACACTCGTGTTCAGGTCGAGCACCCGGTGACTGAAATGGTCACTGGCATCGATATCGTCAAGGAACAGCTGCGCATCGCCTCCGGCCTGCCGCTGTCCGTGAAGCAGGAAGATATCGAGCTGCGCGGTCACGCCTTCGAGTGCCGCATCAATGCCGAGGATTCGCGCACCTTCATGCCGTCTCCGGGCAAGGTCGAGCTCTATCACGCGCCGGGCGGTCTGGGCGTGCGCATGGACTCGCACCTGTACTCCGGCTACACCGTTCCGCCGCACTACGACTCCCTGATCGGCAAGCTGATCACCTGGGGCGAGAGCCGCGAGATCGCACTGACGCGCATGCGCAATGCCCTCGACGAGCTGCTGGTGGAAGGTATCAAGACCAACACTGACCTGCAGAAGGATCTGGTGCGTGATGCCGGCTTCCAGGAAGGTGGCGTCAACATCCATTATCTGGAGAAGAAGCTGGGCCTGTAAGACGCCCCGCTTGAGATCGGTGACCTGGTTGCCGATAGACGCACGACAGAAGGGTGGCCTCGGCTGCCCTTCTGTCGTCTGTGCCCTCCTCCCCTTTCTTATCGCCCATCGACAGGAGTCACCATGTCCTGGCTGCAACTCAAGGCGCGTATCGCCCCCGACCACGCCGAGATTCTCGAGCATCTGCTGATGGAAGAAGGCGCCTGCGCCATCACGCTGCAGGATGCTGAAGACCAACCGCTGTTCGAACCGGACCTCGGCAGCACGCCGCTGTGGAGCGAGACTGTCCTCACTGGCCTGTGGGATGGTACCGAAGGCATCGAGGCCATGCGCGAGCGGGTCAAGGCCGGCTGGGCGGCGCTGATTCCCGATGAGCCCTGCCCGGAGATCGAGGTCGAGATCCTCGAGGACCGTGACTGGGCCCGTGAATGGATGGACGGTTTCGAGCCGCTCAAGATGGGCCAGCGCCTGTGGATCGTGCCCAGCTGGCACGATGCGCCGGAGCAGGACGCCGTCAACCTGATGCTCGACCCCGGCCTGGCCTTCGGCACCGGCACCCACCCGACCACCGCCCTGTGCCTGGAATGGCTCGATGGGCTGGCCGTCGATGGCAAGCTCGCCCAGCACAGCGTGCTCGACTTCGGTTGCGGCTCCGGCATTCTCGCCATCGCCGCGCTCAAGCTCGGCGCGGTGGATGCGCTGGGGACCGATATCGACCCGCAGGCGCTGCAGGCCTCGCGCGAGAACGCCCAGCGCAATGACGTCAGCGATCAGCTGACCCTGTGCTACCCGGACCGCCTGCCGGACGCGGGCTATCAGATCGTGGTCGCCAACATCCTGGCCGGCCCGCTGGTCGAACTGGCCCCGCAGATCGCGGGCAGCGTCGCCCCGGGTGGCCTGTTGGCGCTCTCCGGCATTCTCGCGCCCCAGGCGGGAGAGGTGCTCGACGCCTATCGTGAGGCCGGCCTGATCATGGAAGAGCCCACCGAGCGCGATGGCTGGGTACGCCTCAATGGTCAGCGTCCACTGATGGGCTGAGCCACGCCATGAGCCATGCCATGAGCGCCGCAGCCGCGCAGGGAGAACGCATCCGCGACGCATTGTGGATGAAATAGCCCTTCAAACCCTGCGGCGCTCTAGGTATTATGACGCCCCCGCGAACCCCTGACACGACAGCGGCTCGCGCGCCTGACACCACTCGCATGACACGAGACCCATGACCGATACCCCGCTTCCCGCCGACCTGCCCCACATCGGCGTACATCAGCTTCCCAATCGCGTGATTCTGGCCCCGATGGCCGGTGTCACCGATCGCCCGTTCCGACAGCAATGTCGTGAGCTGGGCGCCGGGCTGGTGGTATCGGAGATGGTGACCAGTGACAAGCGGCTGTGGAATACCGTCAAATCCCGCACGCGCATGAACCATGCCGGCGAACCCGGCCCGCGTGCCGTGCAGATCGCCGGCGGTGATGCCGCCATGCTGGCCGAGGCCGCGGCGCTCAACGCCGAGATGGGTGCCGAGATCATCGACATCAACATGGGCTGCCCGGCCAAGAAGGTCTGCAACAAGGCCGCCGGTTCTGCCCTGATGCGCGACGAGAAGCTCGTCGGCGAGATTCTCGATGCCGTGGTGAGCGCCGTGGACGTGCCGGTCACGCTCAAGATGCGCACCGGCTGGTGCGAAGAAACGCGCAACGCCATCGCCATCGCGCGCATGGCCGAAAACGCCGGCATCCAGGCGCTGTCCGTGCATGGTCGCACTCGCCAGCAGAAATATACCGGTGAGGCCGAATACGACACCATCGCCGCCGTGAAGGCCGCGGTGTCGATTCCGGTCTTCGCCAATGGCGATATCGACAGCGGCGAGAAGGCGCGACATGTGCTTGACTATACGGGCGCCGACGCCGTGATGATCGGCCGTGCGGCCCAGGGCAATCCCTGGATCTTCCGCGAGATCAATCACTACCTGGCCACCGGCCAGGTAGCCTGTGGCCCGAGCGATGCGGAGCGCGCCCTCGTGATGCGCACCCACCTCGAGGCCCTGTACGAATTCTACGGTGACTACATGGGAACGCGCATCGCGCGCAAGCATGTGGGCTGGTATCTGGCGACGCGGGAGGATGGCAGTGAGCTCAAGCGCCACTTCAATCCCCTCGAGGAGCCGGAACAACAGCGCCAGTTCCTGACCCGCCTGTTCGGCGAGCCGGAAGGCATCGCCCGCACCGAGACGCAAGGAAGTCACGCAGCATGACCAGCAGGCACCCTCTTTCACCCGACGACGCAAGCCAGGCCACCCTGATGACGCCCGTGCGGCACCATCAGACCCTGCGCGAGGCCGTCGAGCACTCCATGGCGCGCTACTTCGCCCACCTGGATGGCGAGCAGGTCACCGACCTGCATGCCATGGTGATGGCCGAGGTCGAGGCGCCGCTGCTGGAGGCGGTGATGGCCCACGCGCAGGGCAACCAGACCCGCGCCGCCGACATGCTGGGCCTCAACCGAGGCACACTGCGCAAGAAGCTCAAGCAGTTTGATCTGATCTGACCCCGCCGGGGCACCTTTACAGGTGCCCCGGCGTCTTTTTGTTGATCCACGAGTGGAGCATCATGCAAGCCAAGCCCCAAGCCATCCGTCGCGCCCTCCTGAGTGTTTCCGACAAGACCGGAATCGTCGAATTCGCTCGTGCCCTGGACGCCCGCGGCGTCGCCCTGCTGTCCACTGGCGGTACCTTCCGCCTGCTCAAGGACAACGGCCTTGCCGTCACGGAAGTGTCCGAGCACACCGGTTTCCCGGAAATGATGGATGGCCGGGTCAAGACCCTGCACCCGAAGATCCACGGTGGCATTCTCGGCCGTCGCGGCCAGGATGATGCGGTGATGGCCGAGCACGGCATCGACCCCATCGACATGGTCATCGTCAATCTGTACCCGTTCGCCGCTACCGTGGCCAACCCGGATTGCTCGCTGGAAGACGCCATCGAGAACATCGATATCGGCGGCCCGACCATGGTGCGTTCCTGCGCCAAGAACCACGCCCACACCACCATCGTCGTCAACGCCTCGGACTATGACCGCGTGATCGCCGAGATGGATGCCAACGACAACGCCGTCAGCGATGGCGCGCGCTTCGATCTGGCCGTGGCCGCCTTCGAGCACACCGCCGCCTACGATGGCGCCATCGCCAACTGGCTGGGCCAGCGTGTCGAAGGCGGCAGCGAAGGCCTGCCGCGTCAGTACAACGTCAGCCTGAGCAAGAAGCAGGACATGCGTTACGGCGAGAACCCGCACCAGAAGGCGGCCTTCTACGTCGAGGACGGTGCCACCGAGGCCAGCGTCGCCACGGCGGTGCAGGTGCAGGGCAAGGCGTTGTCCTACAACAACGTCGCCGACACCGATGCCGCCTTCGAGTGCGTCAAGGCCTTCGACGAGACCGCCTGTGTCATCGTCAAGCACGCCAACCCGTGTGGCGTCGCCATCGGCGAGTCTGCCCTGGCCGCCTACGAACGTGCCTTCCAGACCGACCCGACCAGCGCCTTCGGCGGCATCATCGCCTTCAACGTGCCGCTGGACGCCGAGACCGCGCAGGCGATCGTCTCGCGTCAGTTCGTCGAGGTGATCATCGCCCCGGGCATCAGCGAAGAGGCGGCTGCCATCATCGCCACCAAGGCCAATGTGCGCCTGCTCGACGTCGCGGATGCCTGGGCGGCCGAACGTACCGGCGGTCACGACTTCAAGCGTGTCACCGGCGGTCTGCTGGTCCAGGACCGCGACCAGGGCATGGTCGGCCGTGATGAGCTCAAGGTCGTCACCGAGCGTGCGCCGAGTGAGCAGGAACTCAACGACCTGACCTTCGCCTGGAAAGTGGCCAAGTTCGTCAAGTCCAACGCCATCGTCTACATCAAGGATGGCCAGACCATCGGTGTGGGCGCCGGCCAGATGAGCCGCGTCTATTCCGCCAAGATCGCCGGCATCAAGGCCGCCGATGAAGGTCTGGAAGTGCCGGGCTCCGTGATGGCCTCCGATGCCTTCTTCCCGTTCCGCGACGGCATCGATGCTGCTGCGGCGGCCGGCATCACTGCCGTCATCCAGCCGGGTGGCTCCATGCGCGATCAGGAAGTCATCGATGCGGCCAACGAAGCCGGCATCGCCATGGTCTTCACCGGCATGCGTCACTTCCGTCACTGATCAGATAACGCTAGCCTGCACGAGCGCCTGCACAGGTGCCTGTACTGGTACCTAAGCTAGCGCTCACGCAAAAGCCCCCGCCAGCGACTCGCTGACGGGGGCTTTTTCATGCGCATCTGACAAGAAACGCGGTCATTCGACCGGCAGGTCGACCCAGCGCAGAAAGTTGTCGCGCGCGACATTGCGCGCTGCCGGTGGCGACAGCGCATCGAGGAAGGGCGTATAGCTGGCGAGGATATCGCCCACCGAGCCGAAGCGCCCGACCACGTCACTGCCGAGCACGAAGCGCTGTGGGAAGCGCTCGACCAGCGACACCCAACGCGAGCGCGGCTGCCCTTCATCATCCAGCAGGTAGGGTTCCAGCACCGACCAGGACAGGTCGATATTCAGGTTGGGATAGGTTTCCAGCATGCGCTCGATCTCGCCGTGCAGCCAGGTCATGCGCCCCAGACGGCGATTGAGCTCGGCACTGGTCCCGGCGTGTGCCCAGATGAAGGTCGTGTCCGGATTGTCGCGCACCGCACTCTCGAATTCCTCGAGATACAGGCCTTCATGCCCTTCCCGCTTGCTGGTGATGTTGGAATGCACCATCACCGGCAGCCCTTTCTCCGCCGCCAGCGCATAGACCTTCATCAAGGCCGGGTGATTGGCGCGCGGCGTCTCGCCTTCGGTCAGGCGCGTCAGGTCATCATGACGCGTGAAGACCTCCCCGATGCCCTTCCAGAAGCCGGGATAGATCGCCATCAGCTGGTGAATCTCGTCGGCAGCGTTCAGATCGGTGGGGTTGAAGCCGGTGATGAACGGCGAGAAACGCGCCTGTACCGGCTCGGGCGCGCGAGTCAGCGCCTCGGCCAGGATGTAGTCGGTACCGGAATACCAGTAGACCGGCGCATCATCGCCCATGTAGTAACGTGGCTTCTTGGGTGCGTCCTGCTGCCATTTCTTGGCAACGCCGATGCCCGTGACCAGGGCGTGATCGACCTGTGCCTCGTCCATGGCATCCAGCAAGGCCCCCAGCCCATCCCCCTGCTGGAAGAAGTCCACGAAGTGCAGATGGGCGTCGCTGTAGTGATAATCGCGTGTCTCGTCTGCGGCCACGGCCTCGAGGCCAGCCAGACTGCCGGCAAGCCCCAGCAGCAACGCCAACGCCCCCTGGACGAGAGGACGTTGGCGGGCGCGGGCAGGATGAGAGGGCTGGGCAGGACAAGAGGCCCTGGCAGGAAGAGAGGCACGGATGATGCGAGGGGCAAGCTTCAGCATGGGGAGCTCCGGGAAAAGGTCGCTCGATTCTGCGGCGCATCCCTGCCACGCGCAAGCAGCCTCAGCCCGCCAGCGCCGCCCCGCTCATGGCGTTTCGCGAGTTTGCCTCGCTCTCAGCAGCCTGCTGGCGGCGCGCGGTGACACGGTTCCAGATTTTCTCGTGGAAGAAGAAGGCGACGGTGTTGACCGCCGGCTCGACGATGGCGACCAGGCCGCCGACCACGATATCGCCAGTCAGCAGGTAGGTGACACCGAAGGCGATTGAGAAGTGCATGCTGGCAAAGGTCAATGTCTTGATCATGTTGGCTGCCCTCCGGGCGGTCTACTCAGCGAGACGCTGAGCCTCAGCGCGTCGCATGTCATGGGGTCAGGCAACTGCGTGCTGCCTTGATGGACTAATAATAACGATTCTCAACTGCATGTAGAAATCACTTTGCACTACCTGGCTGATAAGCGTCAACTATCACGCGATTGAGCCGACCTGGTGGCACGCCCTGCCAGCGGCATCGAGCGCGCCAGCTGCGGTCATATCCGCTAGAATGCCCTGCCGGCCTCTCGCGCCACTCTCGGCCTGATGCCCGATGGCGCCGTTGTCACGATGGCCCGGCCAGCTTCGCGCCCTTTTCCCTCTACCGCTGCTTCAAGGTTGCCATGACGCCGCCACTCGACCCCGATGCTCTCCAGACACTGCTCGAACGCCTGTCCGATGATGCCAGCCGCTGCTTCAACGAGGGCAAGGTCGCGGACTATATCCCGGCCCTGGCGCAGGTCGACCCTGACCAGTTCGGCATCGCCGTCTGCCATGTGGATGGCCGTGTCCAGTACGCCGGCAGCGCGCATACCCGCTTCTCGATCCAGTCGATCTCCAAGGTGCATGCGCTGGTACTGGCGATGCAGCGCCTGGAGAGCGACGAGATCTGGTCGCGCGTCGGCCGTGAGCCTTCCGGCCAGGCCTTCAACTCGATCATGCAGCTGGAGGTCGAGAACGGCATCCCGCGCAATCCCTTCATCAATGCCGGAGCCCTGCTGATCACCGACCTGCTGGTATCGCGCATCGTCTCGATCCAGAACACCCTGCGTGAGCAGCTCAGGCGTCTGTCCGGCAGCGACGATATCGGCTTCGATGAAAAGGTCGCGCGCTCGGAAATGGACCACAAGGCACGCAATGCCTCGCTCGCCTACCTGATGCAGGCCTACGGCAATGTGCATTCCGATGTGGATGACCTGCTGGATACCTACTTCCACAGCTGTTCGGTGTCGATGAACTGCGTGGAACTGGCGCGCAGCTTCGCCTTCCTGGCCAATCGCGGCGTCAATCCGCTGGATGGCAAGGAAGTGGTCTCGCCGCTGGAGACACGCCAGCTCAATGCCTTGTTGCTGACCTGCGGACTTTACGATGCGGCAGGCGACTTCGCCTGGCGAGTGGGGCTGCCGGGCAAGAGTGGCGTCGGCGGTGGCATCATCGCCATCCTGCCGGGACAGATGAGCATCTGCGTCTGGTCACCACGCCTGGACGGCTACGGCAACTCGATTGCCGGGCGGCATGCACTGGAAGGCCTGGTGGCGGGCATGGGGCTTTCGCCACTGGGGTGAGACCTGCGAGCCGAGAAGTGAGGGTTGAGAAGTGGGCGTTGCGGCATGAGAGCCGAGTTCCGGCAATAAAAAAGGGCGAGTCGCGTCCGCCACGCCACTCACCCTGTCTTCAATCCTTGAAGACTATCACCACAGGTCCCGCTCTTTGACTGTAGCGTAAATAAGCATATGCACAAGTAAGAGAATGCCGACAAAGCACACCTGTCTTTGGCCCTGATCTGCGCCAAAAGACCGCGATATACCGCTTTGGTCTGACACGCGCAGCGCGAGCCACTCCATCTCTACGACCAATGATTCATGCGCCTCTTGTCGCGAGCTTGCCCGCCTCTCGCGCATGCCGTTCTCCCATCAACAGTGAAAGATCGCTCTCATCAGCAGCGAAAATTCCATGGCCAAGTTGCAGGCACACTCGGCGCAGACAGGTGGGATAATGCATGGCATGAAAAAGCCCGCCCGGTTCCCCGGGCGGGCTTTTTGCCAGCTGATGGCGTGTCCAATCACTGCCTTGAGCGCTGGCCATCAATCAGCGATGCAAAGCTCAAAGATACAATGCTCCAGGAGACAAGGCTCAAGGATGCAAGGCCCAAGCAAAGATCGACAGCGCAGACCCACTGACGATGGATCAACCAAGTGAGAGACACAGATACTTGGTTTCCATGTATTCCTCGAGGCCATACTTGGAGCCTTCACGGCCCAGCCCCGATGCCTTGGTGCCGCCGAAGGGCGCCGCGGCGTTGGAGATCAGCCCGGTATTGATACCGACCATGCCGTAGTCCAGGCCTTCCGAGACGCGCCAGACACGCTTGAGGTCGCTGCTGTAGAAGTAACTGGCCAGGCCGAACTCGGTGTCGTTGGCCATCTCGATCGCCTCTTCCTCGCTCTCGAAGGGGAAGATCGCCGCCAGCGGACCGAAGGTTTCCTCACGGGCGACCTTCATCTCCGGCGTCACCTGCGAGATCAGGGTCGGCGTGAAGAAGCTGCCCCCCAGCGGATGCGGATGGCCGCCCAACAGCAGTTCGGCACCCTTGTCGAGGGCATCCTGCACGTGCTCGGTGACCTTCTCGACGGCGTCGCCATCGATCAACGGGCCAACCTTGACGCCCTCTTCCAGGCCATTGCCCACGGTCAGCTCGGCGTTCATGGCGGCGGCCAGCTTCTCGCTGAAGGCATTGACCACGCTGGACTGCACCAGGAAGCGATTGGTGCAGACGCAGGTCTGACCCGCATTGCGGAACTTGGCCGCCATCGCGCCTTCCACCGCCGCATCGAGATCGGCGTCTTCGAACACCAGGAAGGGCGCGTTGCCGCCAAGCTCCAGCGAGATCTTCTGGATGTGCTGCGCGGCATTTGCCATCAGGCCACGCCCGACTTCCGTGGAGCCGGTGAAAGTCACCTTGCGCACGATGCTGGAATCGGTCATCGCCTTGGCGATGTCCTTGGCCGAGCCCGGCACGACATTGAAGACGCCGCGCGGCACGCCAGCGCGCTCCGCCAGCACCGCCAGCGCCAGCGCCGAGAACGGCGTCTGGCTGGCCGGCTTGACCACGATCGGACAGCCCGCGGCCAGCGCGGCGCCCGCCTTGCGGGTAATCATCGAGGCCGGGAAGTTCCACGGCGTGATCGCCCCCACCACCCCGACCGGCTGCTTGAGCACCAGGATGCGCTGGTCACGCTTGGCGGCCGGAATGGTATCGCCATACACGCGCTGACCTTCTTCCGCGAACCAGCGCAGGAAGCTGGCCGCGTACTGGATTTCACCGGCGGCTTCGGCGAGGGGCTTGCCCTGCTCCAGCGTCATGATCTGCGCCAGATCATCCTTGTGCTCCAGCATCAAGGCGTACCACTTCATCAGGATGTCAGCGCGCTCCAGCGCCGGCGTCTCCTTCCAGTCCGCGAAGGAGTGATGCGCCGCCTCGATGGCGCGTTCGGTCTCGGCGTAACCCAGCCGAGGCACGCGGCCGATGATCTCGCCGGTGGCAGGATTGTCGACCTCGATCTGCTCGCCGGAATCCGCGGCTACCCAGCCACCGTCGATATAGGCAAATGGACGAAACAGACTGGTATCGTTGAGATGTTCCATGAAGACTCCCGAGGCGTGCTTGTGGGTCAAGGCAGTGATTCCCGGCTAACCGAGACTACTCAAGACTAACCTGATATAGCCTAGATGCGGGCGTGGCGCTAGATCCACAACCCTGCCAGTACTAGTACCACGATGGCCAGCCCGGCGAGCCACCAGCGCTTGCGCGTTGGCGGCCTGGCGGCGTCATCCGTAGGCCCGGGCGCCTCGCCGGCCTCGCTCTCGGGCGGCATCGAGACGACTCGCCGCGCCTTCTGCTGCTTGATCCGTGCATTGAAGACCTGCACTGCACGGCCATCGCGAAGCTCGAAGTCCACCGCCAGTCCCGGCCCCGGCAAGCCACGCCCGCGCCAGCCGACCAGATCGAAGGCGTGCTCGCCGCCCTTCTCGTCCCGAATGGTGCCCTGCTGTTCTGCATCATCGAAATGGATGATTTCCCCGATCACATCATGTCTCCCGACTCTTCAGGCTTCTGCGCCTGACTTTCTCGATATCTGAGCTTCTCGACACCTGAGCTTCTCTACGCCTGAGCTTCTCTACGCCTGAGCTTCTCTACGCCTGCCCCGGCCGACTAGTCATGCGCTTCGCGACTGTCCGACAGGGTGATAGACACCGAGTCAGAGAAGCGCAAGGCATGCGGCTTGTCGATCTCGACCTGCGCCGTCAGCACCTGTTCGTGCGCCATCACGATATCCAGCACCTCACGGGTCATGCGTTCGAGCAGCGCGAAGCGCCCTTCCTCGACATGACGGATCAACTGCTTGGTGATGGTGCGGTAATTGAGCGCTTCACTGATGTGATTGAATTGCACGGCGCGTGCCGCGCGATAGCGGATCACCACGTTGATCACGACATCCTGGCGGTTCTGGATCTCGTCTTCATTGATCCCGATATAGGTTCTCAGGCGCAGATTCTTGATGCGAATGGTGGCGAGATCGTGATCG
This sequence comes from Cobetia sp. SIMBA_158, assembly GCF_046566945.1. Taxonomy (NCBI): domain Bacteria; kingdom Pseudomonadati; phylum Pseudomonadota; class Gammaproteobacteria; order Oceanospirillales; family Halomonadaceae; genus Cobetia; species Cobetia sp. SIMBA_158. Next base: position 184,538 of record NZ_JAWJYL010000001.1, on the reverse strand, counting down.
AGATGTTCATCGTGCAAGGCATGCATCGGCATCGGCAGGGACTCCTGATCAAGGGAAACGCGCGAGATGACTCCCAGACAAGAACGCCGCCTCGAAAGGCGGCGTCTTCACTCTGCTGTCAGCTGATCAACGTCAGGAATTCCTGACGGGTCGGCTGATTGTCGCGGAAGGCGCCCAGCATCACGGACGTCTTCATGCTGGAATTCTGCTTTTCCACCCCACGCATCATCATGCACATGTGACGCGCTTCGACCACGACGGCCACGCCACGTGCACCGGTGACCTGCTGGACGGCCTCGGCGATCTGTTTGGTGAGGTTTTCCTGAATCTGCATGCGCCGCGAATACATGTCGACGATACGCGCGAACTTGGACAGACCGAGCACCTTGCCAGACGGCAGATAGGCGATGTGGCACTTGCCGATGAACGGCAGCAGGTGATGCTCGCACATCGAGTAAAGCTCGATGTCCTTGACCAGTACCATCTCGTCCGTATCGGAGGTGAAGACAGCGCCGTTGACGATCTCCTCCAACGACTGTTGATAGCCATGAGTCAGGTACTGCATGGCCTTGGCCGCGCGCTTGGGCGTATCCAGCAGGCCCTCACGCTCTGGATCCTCACCCAACGCGGTGATGATCTGGCGGTAGTGGTTGGCAATCTCTTCGGTCATCCGTCTGCCTATGGTATCGGTCAGGGGCGCGCACTAGCGCACGCATAGCAGGGGTAAAGCACAAAAGTCATACACAAGCGATCAGATGGCAAGAAATCGTATAACTTCGTGTTCAATGTCAGGGCCAGATTCTACCTCAGGCATGCCGTCAACGCAGGTCTGTTCACGCGATTGTCGTATCCATGCAACACATGCGCCCCCATCGGTAACCGATGGGGGCGCATGAAGGGGCGATGTCACTCACTTCACCAAAGGGGCTCAGGCCTCGCGACGACCTTCAGGTCATGTCACGACTGCCAGCTCATGTCGCGACTACCAGCTCACGTCACGACTGCCAGGCCATGTCGCGATCGCTAGGCCAGCCAACGCGGCGCAGATAGCGCGACGCGCTGCTGTTCCAGGCTGCGAATGTGGTCATCCCAGTAGCCCAGGCTTGCCACGTGCGAGAAGGCCTGCGGGAAGGCGGGGTCCGACCAGCGCCGCACCACCCAGGCGCTGTGACGCACCATGCGCAGTGTGCGCAGGGTCTCGATCCACTTGAGCTCGCTGCGATTGAACTCACAATGCTGCTCGTAGCCCTCCAGCACCTCGGACAGCTGCATGTGCAGCTCCGGGTCGCTCTGACCGGTCAACAGCATCCACAGATCCTGCACCGCCGGGGCGCTCAGGCAGTCATCGAAGTCGACCAGCGCGAAGCTGTCATCGCGCCCCAGCATGTTGCCGATGTGGCAGTCGCCGTGGGTACGGATCAAGGCGCTTTCCGGCCAGCTCTGCTCCGCGACCAACGGGCGCAGCGCCTCGATGACACGCTGGTAGCTGTCGCGCTGGCGCTCACTCAGCCAGTCGGAGGCCAGTACGCTGGCGCAGCTCTCTTCGAGAATCCGCAGCGGCGAGAGCGTCTCCCGCTCGCGAAACGCGCTCTTGCGCCCCACCGCGTGCACGCGGCCGATCAGTTCACCCAACTGATAGAGGTGCTCGGCAGATTCAAGCTCCGGGGCACGCCCCACCACATGCGGGAAGAGAGCGAAGTCGAAGCCTTCGAATCGATGCAGCGTCTCGCCGGCCTCGTTCGCCCATGCGGGGGCACCGGGGACACCGGCCTCATCCAGCTCGGCCAGGAAGGCGTGCTCCTCGAGAATCTGGGCACGGCTCCAGCGCTCGGGGCGATAGAACTTGGCCACCCAGCGGCGTCGGTCATCATCGGCGAGATGGTAGACACGATTCTCGTAACTGTTCAGCGCGAACGGCTCGCCGGGCAACCAGAAGCCCAGCGATTCGACAGCGGCCACGACACGGTCCGGCGCGAGAGCATCGAAGGGATGAAAACGCGTGTCTCCATGGCCCTCTGGCGCGGATGTCGTCGACCAGGTGTTGCCATTGGAGCGCGCATCCAACTCGCGCGAGGTGCCGGAAGATTGCGAGTCATCGGGGGAAACAGGATCAATAGGCATGGCAATTCCTCGGGCATGGACCAGCAAACGGCTGCCGGACCTTGCATGCTATGAGATTAGACCCTCTGCACGCCAGTCTTCTCCCTGATTGACCCCGCCTGCCCGCTGAGTTCAACGCCCGTTTCAAGGCTCAGCCCTGGCGGCATGTGTCGGGCAGCTCTACTTCGTGTCGCATTTGCGGGTCACAGCGCCCCGCGCAAGGCCAGGGGAGTCCGCGCCAGCACGCAGGCATCGACCTCACGGGCACCGGCTCGCAGGCAGGCCTGAGCAAGACTGTCGAGCGTCGCACCACTGGTCATGACGTCATCGATCAGCAGCACGTGCTCGGGCAAGAGGCCGTCAATGTCATAACGCCCACGCTGCGCTTTCAGACGCCCGCGCCTATCCCGCAGGCGCTGATCCGGCGCTGCCCTGACCACCGCGACTGACGCCTCGTGCGGCATGCGCCTGCCGCGCACCCGCGCCATATCCCGCTGATGGCCGGCGATGACCGGTGTCAGCCCGCGACACAGCTCTGCCAGCGCATCATGGCCGCGCTGGCGACGACGATAGGCATCTGCCGGTACCAGCAGCACTGCGCCGTGAGGATGCGCCTGGCGCCACTCGCGGCAGAAGTGCGCAAGCTCCCGCTGCATGAGTTGGCGCAGCAGTCGCCCGGCGCGGCGCTGATGCTGGTCCTTGTAGCGCTGGAACAGCCCCGCCAGCAGCCCTTCATACCGCAGCGGCGCAAAGCAGCGCGCAAAGGCGGGCGGTGACGACAGGCACCGCGCACAGGCCTGCTGACTCAAGGCCAATGAGGCGACAGGCTCAGCACAACGCGGACAGGCATGCTGATTGCGCGCGATTCTCGCCTCGCAGGCGTCGCACCACTCGCGGCGCGATGACAGCTCTCGCTCATGACGCGAGCGAGTCGCTAGAGAGGAAAATGAATGGGGAGGTGAAACTGAAGCGCTCTGCCGTTCGGTCGCGCCGGGCATGGCTGTCGTCAGCTGACGCTGACAGAAGGCGCAGGGTCGCGACAGCTGCCAGTGGTCAACCAGCAGAGCTCTCATCGTTGACAGCGCCCGCGGAAACTCTATCATCTTAGTTAACCTGACCTTATTCGATGCGTTGACTGGCCACTTGCCAGCTCGGCTGCCGACTCCCGGACTCACCCACGGATGACCGGCTCAGCGCGCTCTCGCTCTGCCCGCCTGATGAAGGACCTCAAGCTCATGACCGTAGAAGCCTCCCGCGTGACCACACAAGCCACGAATATCCCTGCGCCTGCCGATGACAGCGTGGTACGCCATGACTGGAGCGTCGCGGAAATCGAGGCGCTGTTCGCCCTGCCCTTCAATGACCTGCTGTTTCGTGCCCAGCAGGTGCACCGCCAGCACTTCGATCCGAATGCGGTACAGGTCTCCACCCTGCTGTCGATCAAGACCGGCGCCTGCCCGGAAGACTGCAAGTACTGCCCGCAGTCCGGCCACTACAACACCGGCCTTGGCAAGGAAAAGCTGATGGAGATCGAGAAGGTGGTCGAGCAGGCACGTGCCGCCAAGGACGCCGGCGCCAGCCGCTTCTGCATGGGCGCGGCCTGGAAGAGCCCGCGTGAGCGCGACCTCGAAGTGGTCACCGAGATGGTGCGTCAGGTGAAGTCGCTGGGACTCGAGACCTGCATGACGCTAGGCATGGTCGATACCGATCAGGCCAGAAAGCTCGCGGATGCCGGCCTCGACTACTACAACCACAATCTTGACACCTCACCGGAGTACTACGGCGAGATCATCACCACTCGCAGCTACAGCGAGCGCCTGGACACTCTGGCCAGCGTGCGCGAAGCCGGCATGAAGGTGTGCTCCGGCGGCATCCTCGGCATGGGCGAGACCACCACCGACCGCGCCGGCCTGCTGCGTCAGCTGGCCAATCTGGAGCCGCAGCCGGAATCGGTGCCGATCAACATGCTGGTCAAGGTGGCGGGCACGCCGCTGGAGAATGTCGATGACCTCGATCCCATCGAGTTCATCCGCGCCATCGCCGTAGCACGCATCATGATGCCGAAGAGCCACGTGCGCCTGTCCGCCGGCCGCGAGCAGATGGACGATTCCACCCAGGCACTGGCCTTCCTCGCCGGCGCCAACTCCATCTTCTATGGCGAGCGCCTGCTGACCACCGGCAACCCGCAGGCCAACCGTGACCGCGAGCTGTTCGAGCGCCTCGGCCTGCACCCGGAGACCCGCCAGGAAGTCGCCAGTGACGAAGTGCGCGAGGCCGCCCTGAAGGCTGCCATGGAAGAACAGGCACGTGCCAATGTCGAGGGCAGCCTGTTCTATGACGCCACGCGCGAGGCGACGCCCGCCAGCAGCGAAGGCCATGTTCGCGAACGCAAGCCCTGCGGCCTGGTGGTCTGATCGCGCGTGGCCACCGATACGCCCGCCAGCGCGCGCTTAAGCCCTCAGTCCAGCGCCAGCTTCACGCATCTGGAGGACCTGCTCACGCAGCGTGAGCGGATTGGCCGCTATCGCCGGCGCCTGACACTGGATTCCCCCCAGGGGCCCCACGTCAGCCTCGCCGGGCAGGCAGCCGATGCAGAGGCGCGCCCGCTGCTCAACTTCACCGCCAACGACTATCTGGGGCTGGCCAACCACCCGGCGCTGGTCGAGGCCGGCTGTCGCGCGGCGCGTGAATTCGGTGTCGGCAGCGGCAGCGCTCATCTGGTCAATGGCCACCAGCACGCTCACCACCAGCTGGAGGCTCGTCTGGCCGAGCTGACCGGGCGGCCACGCGCGCTGCTGTTCTCCACCGGGTTCATGGCCAATCTGGGCGTGATCGATGCGCTGGCGAGTGCCTCGCGCGAGGCCGGTCGCAGCCTCGAGATCTTCCATGATCGCCTCAATCACGCCAGCCTTCTCGATGGCGCGCGCCTGGCGTCCTCCGGCACCACTGCCGTGCGCTCGCGTCGCTTCCACCATCGCGATATCGAGGACCTCGAGCGCCAGCTGGCGCGCTCCCGGGCCGATGACAAGCTGGTGATCAGCGATGGCGTGTTCAGCATGGATGGCGACTGCGCCGATATCGCGGGCCTGAGCCAGGCCTGCGCCCGGCACGGCGCCTGGCTGATGATCGACGATGCCCACGGACTGGGCGTGCTGGGCGAGCATGGCGAAGGACTGGTCGGGCGCGACACCCCGCTGGCTGACGTGCCGGTATTGGTCGGCACCCTGGGCAAGGCGCTCGGCAGCAGCGGCGCCTTCGTCGCCGGCAGCGATGCGCTGATCGAGAGCCTGATCCAGCTGGCGCGCCCCTACATCTACACCACCGCGCAACCGCCGCATGTCGCCGCCGCTACCCTGGCGGCGCTGGAAATCGTCGCGCGCGAGCCGCAGCGTCGTGAGCAGTTGCAGGCGCGCGTGCAGCAGTTCCTTGATGGCTGTGCCCATCTGCTGGCGGGCAGTGGGCTCGCGCTCGGGCTGCCGTCAGCCGACAGGGAGGCATTCTCTGCCGCGCTGACCCCGATTCAGCCGCTGATTCTGGGCAGCGAAGCGCGGGCATTGGCCTGGAGCGCGGCACTGCGCGAGCGTGGCGTGCTGGTCTCGGCCATCCGCCCGCCCACGGTGCCCGCCGGCAGCTCGCGCCTGCGCTTCACCTTCTCCGCCGAGCACACGGCCGAGGATATCGCGGCACTGCTCGACGCTCTCGAAGCGGTACTGGCAGCGGAAAAGGCCCAGCCCCGCTCGGTTTCCCCAACCATCAGCCCAGAAGGAGTCACTCCATGACGCTGTCTCGTCTGGTGCTGTTCAGTGGCTGGGGCATCGATGCGCGCATCTGGCAGCCCTTGATCGCCTGCCTGCACGCACGCCTCGCTCACGTCACTGAGACAGATGAGCAGGCAGATAAGCAGGCAGCTGACGAGGCAAGGAGTCGCCCGCTGGAGATCATCGCGCCGGATTGGTCAGAAGAAGGCCCGCAGGCCGAGTCACGGACAGGCTCACAAGAGCCGTCCGCCTCGCAAGCTTCTTCACTGGGCGGCGCCGATACCCTGTGGCTGGGCTGGTCGCTGGGAGCCCTGCGGGCCGAGGCGCTGGCGAAGAAGCAGGCGCCGGCCGCCCTTGTCTCGCTGGCCATGGGGCCAAGCTTCATCGACCAGGCCCCATCTGAACAGATGATTCCCGCCTTGGCACCAGAGGTGTTGGACACCTTCCGCACAGCCTTCGCGCGCAACCCTGCCGCCAGCTGGCAACATTTTCTGCGCTGGCAAGCCAGTGGTGAGGCCTCTGCGCGTGACTGCCTCAGACACTTGCGCGAACTGATCGGTCGTCACCCCGTCAGTCGCGAAGCGGTGCTGGCGACAGGACTGGCGGAACTGGCCAGCCGCCAGATGTCGCTGGCACCTCAATCAGAGTTACCGCTCGAGTTCTGGCTCGGCAAGCAGGACCCGCTGCTGGCATCGGGCCTGAGTGCGGCGCTGCGCGCGCAGGGCCAGGTGGTCGCGGAATTCGAGGGCGGCCACTGCCTGCCATTGAGCGCGCCCGAGGCGCTTGCCGATGCCCTGCTTACACGCATGGGCCTCGCCACCCACGTCACGCGCATCAGCGAGGAGGCCTGAGATGTCGATTGCCGTCAGCGTGCCGCCTGCAGAGCTCGCAACACCCCCGCTCACGCCTGCCGCGAGCCGTCAGCAGGTTGCCCGCGCCTTTGATCGCGGCGCTGCCGACTACCTCACGCTGGCGCAGGCACAGCACGCCATGGCGGCCACCCTGTTCGCCTCGCTCCCTGAGCGGCTGCCGGCCGATGCCCGCGTGCTCGATCTCGGTTGTGGGCCCGGACATTGGACCCTCGAACTGGCGCAGCGCTACTCTGGGGCTTGCTGCATGGGGCTGGATCTCTCGCTTGAGATGCTGCGTGAAGCCGCACGCCAGACAAGCGAGCTTGCGAGTGGCAGCCCTGAACGCCTGCACTGGCTACGCGCCGATGCCGAGCGCCTGCCACTGGCCGATGCGAGTCTGGACCTGGTCTTCTCGAGCCTGGCCGTGCAATGGTGCGATAGCCCTCGGCAATGGCTCGCCGAACTGTCACGCACCTTGAAACCCGGCGCTCGAGCGCACATCAACACCTTGGGGCCCGGCACCCTCAAGGAAGTACGCCATGCCTGGCAGCGTGCGGATGATTCCGTGCGCCACTTCCCCAGCGCCGCCCATCTTGCACGCCATGCAGAAGCCGCCGGGTTGCGCTGCCACTGGCAGTTACGCCCGCGGATATTTCACTATCCCGATGTCGCCGCGGTCATGGCCTCGATCAAGGGCATCGGGGCACAGACCGCCAGTGGCCGGCGCCTGACACGCGCCGAGGTGCAGCAGGCCAAGGCGCGGCATGAAACGTTGCGTACCGCGAAGGGATTGCCTGTAAGCTATCAAGTCATTGAACTTGTGCTCGAAAAACCGTTCAGAATTGCGTACGGATAACACTGATACTTTGCTTGAAGGCAATTACCTGCCTCGCTCGGATACAATGAAAACTGATATGAAAACCGCGGACAGCTCGTCACGGGACACTGCTTTGCCTGCGCGAGCCGAACATGGCATCGCCGCCTTCGTGACCGGTACCGATACCGAAATCGGCAAGACCTTCATCGCCAGCGCCCTGCTGGCACGTGCTCGCCTGCGCGGCCTGACCACGCTGGGCCTCAAGCCCGTGGCCTCTGACTGCTTCGAGAATCACGATGGTCTGGTCAACGCCGACGCCCTGTCATTGCAGGCGCAGTGCGAACCGGAAGCGGATTATGAAAGCATCAATCCCTGGCGCTTCGCGCCGGCCATCGCGCCGCACATTGCCGCGCGTCAGGTGGGTGTCAGTCTCGAGGTGGCGAAAATCGCGGCGCATGTGCGGGGCCAGCAGACAAGCGCACCGCGCGACCTGCTGCTGGTGGAAGGCGCTGGCGGCTGGCGGGTACCGCTGAATGACGATGAGGATTTCTCGGACCTGGCCATCGAGCTGGGCTTGCCGGTGATTCTGGTCGTCGGGCTGCGCCTGGGGTGCATCAATCATGCGCGCCTGACGCTTGAGGCCATCGAGCGCGATGGGCTGGAGATCGCCGGCTACGTCATCAACCATCTGGAAGCGGATATCGAGGTGAGCGAAGACAACATGGCGACGTTGTCACGCACGCTGCGGGCCCCCTGTCTGGGCGTCGTTCCGTGGATGTGCGATGAAGATCTCTCCAATACACGCCACGCCGCCGAGCGCGCCGCCAGCTATCTACAACTGCCCTGCGGACTGGAATCACGTAGCGTGCATGTCGTACAGGAGTGAGGCGCTGAAGGCGCAGCGCAAGGCGGGAAAATTCAGGGGATAATCGACACAAGCGATTGACTTGAAAGGCATCACAGGTAAAATGCAGCCCTGCTTCTCGCGGAAGTGGTGGAATTGGTAGACACGCCAGATTTAGGTTCTGGTGCCGCAAGGTGTGGGGGTTCGAGTCCCCCCTTCCGCACCATCAGCAAGCCTTTGCTGATGCTCCCCAGCTGCCTCGCGCAGTCAGCAAGTCCTCCCGCTTCTGTCTGTCGTGCATGCGTCGTGTCATCTGATGCCTTCTGCACCCATCATCATCGTCAGTGCCTTCCCGTCGGTTGCTATACCCGTTTCACGCCCGCTCTCTGCGTTACTCTGCTTTGCAAACAACCTGCTCGACGCTCTCCTGCTCTGCGTTCCTCTGCCTTGCGCCCTCGGGCGATCTGCGGTGCGGCATTCGCGCGTCTAGACGAACCTCAGCGTCGTCTTAGGCTGTCCTGCAGATTGGCCAGGCTGACACGCGCCTGATCCAACAACAGCTGGCGCTCTTCACGGTCATGATGCGCGGCATGCGCCGCGGCGAGCTGCAGGTTCACGTATTCGATCCCGCTGTTAAAGCGATAGAACTCGCGACGCGAGGCCACCTGGCGAAAGGCGTCGAGCAGCGAGGGATCAAGCGCCAGCCGCTCACCACGCGCAACGTCTGGCTCCGCCTCCACCAATGCCGATCGCAGTGGTTGCACGGCCTGATTCCATTCCTCTCTGCGCGGCCGCCAGCGACCGAGCCAGAAGCCGATGAAACCGCCGATGCCAAGGCCGCCCAGCCCCCATAACCATTCCCACTGCATGCTGGTGCCTCATTGCGTCAGATCGAATCCCGAGGGTCATTGCCTCATCCTGGCGCAGTATACCCAACAATGAGCGCTCTCATGCTCAACGCCCGACATATTTAATGAAATACTAATAAACAAGCGATTTGCGCTCATTGCGCACGGGCGCCCAGCACGATGATGGCGCTGCCCGCCAGGCAGGCCAGTGTCCCCAGCAGGTCCCAGCGACTGGGCAACTGCTGCTCGACCAGCCACAGCCAGGCCACTGACGCGGCGATATAGACACCGCCATAGACGGCAAAGGCGCGCCCGGCGTGACTGACGTCGACCAGTGAAAGCAGCCAGGCGAACAGCGCCAGGCTGAGCATGCCGGGGATCAGCCAGCCGGGGCTGCGCTCCAGTTTCCACCAGGCCCAGAAACTGAAGCAGCCGGCGATCTCGGCGAGCGCCGCCAGCGGATATATCCAGAGAATCGACATCGATGAGTCTCGCGTGAGGTTGGCAGCCCTGGGTGACAGCGCCATGAAAGTTGTCGGCATCAGACGACTCCCGCACCCCGTCAAAAGCCGCTAGGATTAATTAGCGGACAATCCATGGACAATCACGGCCGATGGATTCCCTGTCCGTCTCTCCGTATTGACCAAGCCAGGATTGGCGCCGTCTTGCTGCGCATGATATCGCGCAGTGACTCGATAACAAGGAACCCCACGATGACTCGGCAACGACTGATCATCAACCGCCTGGATGCTGACCGCCTCCAGCGCCTGATCGACGCTCAGCAACACGATGATGAGCTGTCGCTTCGCCTCGAAAGCCGCCTGATCCAGGCAGAGATCGTGCCCCCCGATGACTTCCCCGAAGACCGCGTCAGCATGCGTAGCCGCCTGCGCCTCAAGGGGTCGCGCTCCGGCGATAGCGAACTGACACTGCATTACCCTACCCCGGAGGATGGTGAGTGCATGTCGCTGCGCAGCCACCTGCCGCAACCCGAAGAGCAAGAGACCTCACTGGCGCTGTGCATCATGTCACCACTGGGCATCGCGCTGCTGGGAATGGCGGTTGGCGAGCAGATCACGCTGCCCCGGGAAGATGGCCAGAGTGACGTCATCCGCCTGGAAGCCATCCTGCATCAGCCGGAAGCCTGCGGTCAGTTCCATCTCTGAAGGGCCAGGGCCACTTGATTCACGCCTGAAAAGCGCCGGGTTCGACAGTCAGCCCTGTGCTGACACAGGCTGGCAGCGTGGCAATACGCTACGCTGACAGGAGCCAGCAGGGTTGCCGGACCCTGCTGGCTCACGCCATTGCTCCTTGACATAACACGCCATCGATCCCGCTGCGCACCTGCGCATGCGGGCATTTTCAATGTCTGTCTGGAGAATGCCTCATGGGTATATTATCGCACCCTCATATCAAGACATCCGCCCACCGGCGTCTACATGAAGCACTCGAGCACTACGCGGCCAGTCATCAGCATCGTGAGAACATCCGCATGCATCTTGTCTGCGTGCCGGTCATCTTCACTGCCAGCTTGATCCTGCTGTGGAGATTGCTCGGGGGGCAGGGGCTATCGAGTGAACCGGGGCTGGGTGTGTGGATGCTGCCCGGTGGCGTGGTCACCCTGGCGGTCCTGGCCGTCTATGCGCGCTTCTCCCTCAGGGTACTTGGCGTGATGGCCGTCTGGGCCCTGGCAAGCCTGGCGCTGATGTTCGTGATGCTCGGGCTCAACTGGCCGGTGACACCGATGATGCTGGCAGCCTTCGTGGTCGCCTGGATCGGTCAGGTCGTCGGCCATCGGATCGAGGGCCGCAAGCCGGCCTTCCTCGATGATCTGCGTCAGCTGCTGATCGGCCCGCTGTTCGTGCTGGTCGAGCTGTTCCCCGCCATGCGTGACTGGCTGCTGAAGCAGGATGAGCCGACCGAGCGGTCATGAGCGGCCAGTGGGCATGCAAGCTTGCCGACACGGCCCGATGGACAGGGATTCCGACAACACAAAAAGCCCAGCGACCTGACACGGTCGCTGGGCTTTTCCTATGACGCTACTGACGGTCACGGTGTCTTGCGTCATTGCTCCGGCGCGAAATCCTCGAGACTGAAGGCCATCAATGGCGCTGCGCCAGCACTGATCTGAGCTTCCAGAGCGACGGCGCGCGGCAGCACGCGTGCCACGAAGTACTCCCCGAGCGCCAGCTTGCGGCGATAGAAGGCCTCACCGCTGTTACCCGCTTGCGCCAGTCCACGCGCCGCAGCACGCGCCATGCGCAGCCACAGATAGCTGTAGACACACAGCCCTGCCAGGTTGAGGTAGTCACAGGCCGCTGCGCCCAGCTCTTCCGGGTTGTCATCGGCGCGGGCCAGCAACTGCTCGGACACTCGCTCCAGGCGCTCAAGCTCCGTCTTGCAGGCCTCGGCGAACGGGCGGGTCTGGGCGTCGTCGGCCTGACGCTCAAGCTCGGCTCGCACCAGGGCGGCAAAGCTCGCCACATGGCCGCCACGGTTGCGGTAGAGCTTGCGCCCGACCAGATCCATCGCCTGAATGCCGTTGGTGCCTTCGTAGATCATCGCGATGCGTGCATCGCGCACGTACTGCTCGGCGCCCCACTCCACGCAGTAACCATTGCCACCATAGAGCTGCTGCGCCATGACGGTGGCATCGAAGCCACGGTCGGTCAGCAGCGCCTTGGCGATCGGCGTCATGAATTGCACCAGCGCATCCGCGTCGGCCTTCACCGCGTCATCGGCATGATATTTGACGCGGTCCAGCTGCTGGCCCACGAAGACGGCAAAGGCGCGCCCGGTCTCGTTCCAGACGCGCACCTCAAGCGCCATGCGGCGCACGTCAGGATGCACCAGAATCGGGTCGGCCGGCTTGCCAGGCGCCTTGGCGCCTGTCGGTGCCCGGCTCTGCAGGCGCTCGGCGGCGAAGTCCATCGCGCTCTGATAGGCCACCTCGCCCAGCCCCAGCCCCTGCAGGCCGATGGAGAGACGCTCGTAGTTCATCATGGTGAACATCGCCGCCAGCCCCTGATGCGGCTCGCCGATCAGCACGCCTTCGGCACCGTCGAAGTTCATCACGCAGGTCGCGCTGCCCTTGATGCCCATCTTGTGTTCGATGGAGCCACAGCTGACCGCATTCGGCGTCGTCGGCTGGCCGTCGGCATCAAGCAGGTGCTTGGAGACCAGAAACAGCGAGATGCCACGCGTGCCCGGCGGCGCATCCGGCAGCTTGGCGAGCACCAGATGCACGATGTTGTCGACCATGTCGTGCTCGCCGCCGGTGATCCAGATCTTGGTGCCGGTGAGGCGATAGCGCGGCAGCCCCAGCAGCGGGTCATCGCCCTCGAGGGGTTCGGCACGGGTGCGAATCAGGCCGAGGTCCGTGCCGCAATGCGGCTCGGTCAGACACATGGTGCCCAGCCAGTCGCCGGCATACATGCGCGGCAGAAACACCTGCTTGACGGACTCCGGCGCGTGGCTGTCCACCGCCAGACAGGCACCGGCATTCAGTGCCGGATAGAGCGCGAAGCTGGTATTGGTGGCGTAGAGCATCTCTTCAAACGCCACGGTGAGCATCTTGGGCATGCCCTGACCACCGTATTCAGGATTGCCGCCCAGTCCCATCCAGCCGCCTTCGGCGAGCACCCGATAGGCCTCCTTGAAGCCCTTGGGCGTCGTGACGTGGCCATTCTCGAAACGCGCGCCCTCGGCGTCACCGCTCAGGTTGAGCGGCAGCAGCTCGGCCTGGGTCACGCGCGCACCTTCCTCGAGAATCGCCTCGGCCAGCTCGACATTCACCTCTTCGGTGGCTGCCATGCCCGCCCATTCCTGCTCGGCGGCGAACACCTCATCGAGAATGAAGCGTGCATCCTTGAGTGGCGCCTGATACTTGGCCATATCACTGTCCTCACTGACTCATGTGCTTAGGGCTTTCGCGAAAGACTTGCCTCTCACCCCGTGATGAACGACGGGCTTCGCTCAGCAGAATTCAAACGATTGCTTGAAACAATAGGCGCAATCAGATGCCACGTCATCTCGACCTTGGCCCAAGAGCCGCCCGGCCATGCGCCAGCACGATGATCAGGCCCGCGACAACCAGTCCAACAACGCAAGACGCCGCCCCGGGGTTACCGAGGCGGCGTCTTGTCACTGCTCATGGCGCTGCTTTTAGCGCTTTCGCTACGGTCGCTCTAGACCGATACCACATTGGCCAGCGGCGTCGGATGCTTGCCATCTTCCCACCCCAGGCTGCTGTTGGCATTCGGTGAGAACCACTTGAGCGAATCGTGCAGCTTGACCACATCCCCGACGATGATCAGCGTCGGCGGCTTGAGGCCCTGACCGGCGATCTGCGCCGGCATGTCGGCCAGCGTTGCCACATGCACACGCTGACGCGCGGTGGTGCCCTGCTCGACCAGCGCGATCGGCGTGGACGCCGCCAGACCATTGGCGATCAACTGCCCGCAGATCAGCCCCAGGCTGCCGAGCCCCATGTAGAAGACCAGCGTCTGGGCCGGACGCGCCAGCGCCTCCCAATCCAGGTCACAGCTGCCATCCTTCAAGTGGCCGGTGACGAAGCGCACCGACTGGGCGTGGTCGCGATGAGTCAACGGGATACCCGCGTAAGCCGCGCAACCGGAAGCCGCCGTGATGCCCGGCACGACCTCGAAGCTGATGCCGGCACCGGCCAGGGTCTCGAGCTCTTCCCCGCCGCGCCCGAAGATGAAAGCGTCACCGCCCTTCAAGCGCACCACGCGATGCCCGGCGCGGGCGTAATCCACCAGCGCCTGATTGATGCCTTCCTGGGGCACGCTGTGATCGCTGCGCGCCTTGCCGACATACAGGCGACGCGCCTCCGGATTGGCCAGCGCCAGAATCTCGTGACTGACCAGGCGATCATGAATGATGACATCGGCCTGCTGCAGATGGCGCAGCGCCTTGAGCGTCAGCAGCTCCGGATCGCCCGGCCCCGCGCTGACCAACGCCACCTGGCCATGCGTGCCCGTGAAGCGGTCCTCCTCCTTCACGGGCAACACCGCCTCGCCGGCCACCAGGCGCGGCGGCAGGCGAACGCTGGAGTCCCGGGGGTGGCTCGGCGCGAACACCATCACGTGCTGCTCGCGCGCATGACGCAGGATACCGCGATCGCGCCCTTCGCTGCCGGTGGCGACCAGCCATAGCTGGCCGGGGGCCGGCACGGGCAACAGGGTATCGGCAACCTCCCAACCTTCACGACCACACAGGGCCTCCAGCATCGGCATGCGGGCATCGCCGTAGACACACAGGTCTGCACCGAGGCCGGCGAAACGCTCGGCCAGCGCGACAGCCTCCTGGCCGCCACCGATCAGGCACAGCTGGAGACGTGAGGGGTCACAGGAGAGATTGAGAAATTCCATGGGGCACATCCACAAACGCGGCGAGGCTGGGGAGCAGCCTTCGATGGGTCGCATTTTAGAGCATAAGAACCACTCTCTAAAATAACCAATAAGAATAACAACCCTGATGCTACGTTGTAGTCGCGCAGAGGGAATAACGAGTGGTGCGATCGGGCGAGGCCTCTGTCTCCGCGATAAACGAAGGCCCCCGCTTCCATGGGAAAGCGAGGGCCTTGTTCTACGAGAATCCACTACGGCGATTCACGCACCTCAGAAGTTGATGGTTTCCACCCCGCCCATGTAGCCACGCAGTGCCTGCGGCACAGTGATGGAGCCATCGGCGTTCTGATGGTTTTCCAGCACGGCGACCAGGCAGCGGCCCACGGCCAGACCGGACCCATTCAGGGTATGCACCAGCTGCGGCTTCTTCTGACCTTCGACACGCACACGCGCCTGCATGCGGCGCGCCTGGAAGTCACGGCAGTTGGAGATGGAGGAGATCTCGCGGTAGGTCGCCTGGCTCGGCAGCCAGACTTCCAGGTCATAGGTCTTGGCGGCGGCAAAGCCCATGTCGCCAGTGCACAGGGTCACGGCACGGTACGGCAGTTCCAGCGCCTGCAGGATGGCTTCGGCGTGGCCGCGCATCTCTTCGAGGGCTTCGTCGCTCTTCTCCGCCGCGACGACCTGTACCATCTCGACCTTGTCGAACTGGTGCTGGCGAATCATGCCGCGGGTATCACGGCCATAGGCACCGGCTTCACTGCGGAAGCACGGGGTATGGGCGGTGAACTTGAGCGGCAGACTGCCGGCGTCGATGATCTCGTCGCGCACCATGTTGGTCAGCGGTACTTCGGCGGTCGGGATCAGGAAGAAATCACGATCGTCGTTGAGCTTGAACAGGTCTTCCTCGAACTTGGGCAGCTGGCTGGTGCCCATCAGGGAGTCGCGGTTGACGATATAGGGTACGTAATATTCTTCGTAGCCATGCTCCAGCGTCTGCTTGTCGAGCATGAACTGCACCAGTGCACGGTGCAGGCGCGCGATGGAGCCATGCATCACGGCGAAGCGTGAACCGGTGATCTTGACCGCCAGCTCGAAGTCCAGCTGGCCCTTGAGCTCACCGAGGTCGACGTGGTCGCGCACGTCGAAATCGAATTCACGGGGCGTGCCCCAGCGGTGCAGCTCGACGTTGTCGCTTTCGTCAGCGCCTTCCGGCACTTCGGCGTCCGGCAGGTTCGGCAGGCTGGCCGCCATGGCGTCGGCCTTGGCCTGCAGCTCATTGAGCTCGGACTTGGCGGCGTCGAGACGCTCGCCCAGATCACTGACTTCTGCCAGCAGCGGCGCGATGTCTTCGCCGCGTGCCTTGGCATTACCGATGGACTTGGAGCGGGTGTTGCGCTCGTTCTGCAGGGATTCCGTCTCGACCTGCAGGTCACGGCGGCGCGCTTCCAGCGCGGCAAAGGCTTCGGTATCCAGCTGATAGCCACGACGTGCGAGGCGCTCGGCAGTCGCTTCAAGATCAGCGCGCAGAAGTTTCGGGTCCAGCATGTGGGAAGGCTCTCTCGTCGGATCACTCAGGCCGCATCGCGGCGCGGAAAGGTTATGCGCACTAGTCTACCTCAGCCATGCCCTGCTTCGCAGCCGCCCAGGCGACAGGAGGACGCGCCCGGGCACGGGAATCACAACAGGACGCGTGCGATCTTCATGCCCAGCGCGACCATGCCCAGACACGCCACCACACTGACGGCGACATAGACCAGCCCCGCGAGCATGCGTCCGCTCATCATCAGGTTGAGCGCCTCGAGGGCAAAGGTAGAGAAGGTGGTGAAGGCGCCGGTGAAGCCGGCCACCATGATCGCCTGCCAGACGGGAGCCAGCTTGAGCTCCTGGGTCACCCAGATGAACAGGAACCCCATCAGGCAGCTGCCGATCAGATTGACGCCGAGGGTCCCCCACGGGAAACCACGCCCGGCGGCGCCGACGATCCAGCCACTGACAAGATACCGTCCCAGCGCCCCGATGGCGCCGCCCGCTGCTACTGCCAACCAGGTTCCCATGTGCCTTGTATGCCCCGTGCTCGATTCAATGCGAGTGAGCGCTGGGCAACGCCATGGATCGGCCGCCAGCCACTCTGGCACCCGAGGGTGCCGCCTAGTGCTCCATTGTAGGAAAATCGCCAGCCACGGGGAATCCACGACTCACGAAAGGCAGGTTGAACAAAGCACGACACCCGCGATGCGCCTCCTGACCAATGGGCATCGCGGGTGGCTGAGGGTGGCTGAGAGCGGAAGACATCAGGCGGCAGAGCGCCTCATTCACTGCCGGGGGACGCACTGCCCTGCTCGATCTCCGCGCGCAGTTGCTCCAGCACATGCTGCCATTGGCGATGCGCGCCTTCCTTGCCCCCCAACTGCTCCAGGCCACGTGCCGTCCAGGTGCCGGGGGTGCCGATACGCGAGGCAAGCTCGCCGGGCGGGGTATCGGGGTGGGCTTCCATCAAGGCCAGCGCATCACGCAACTGCGCCATCAGCAACAGGCGCGCCTGGGGGCCGCTCATGCCGGGCACCGTCTGGAACCAGTCGAGCAACGCCTGCTGTTGCGCCATCTGCCAGGCATTCACGCAGACCGCCAGCATGCTGGCCTCGAAGGCCGCTTCATCATCGAAGGCGATGATCTGCCGGACCGCCGGCCCGAGCAGGTCGCGCGTCAGCGGGTCTTCCGGATAGAGCGTGAGGGCGCTCTGCCCTTCACAGACTGCCAGCCCCGTCATCACCCGCACCACTCGCGCCGGCGCGAACCAGCGCTGCAGCTGCTGCAGTGGCACACCGGCCGCCAGCACCATCAGGTGATGGTCCTTGCTCAGTGCGTGGCTTTCACGCAGTTCACTTGCCAGTGCCTCGAGCTGCTGTGGCCGCACTCCGACCAGCAAGCACAGGCTCGATTCACACACCGCGACGTTGCTTACGTGTCGGATGGCACCGAAACGCCAGCCCAGACGGTGACTGCGCACGTCGTTGCGCGGCGAGAGGTGGAATTCCAGATCATGCCGCGAGCGGCCTTCGCGCTGACAACCGCGCGCCAACGCGACCAGCAATGACTCCGCCAACTCCCCCACCCCCAGCACTCCCAATCGCGTGGGCGGCTGGCGAGACTCGCGATGACAGGTGGAGGTCGAGGAATAGGTGGACGATGCCATGAGCTAACTCCTGATGACTCAGCGGAAGAGGGAAGACAGCTTCAGAGGAAGAAACGGAGGGGATACGCCATGACGGCCTGCCTGAGAGGCGCAAGATTGGTGCATTGCTTGTGCATTGGCAGCCCCGCAGGACATCGGCTGACCTCCTGCCTTGCGATGGCTGACGGTACCACTGAAGCGGCGACTGACGCCTGACAATCGCTCTCGGCGAGCGCGCATCATCCCCCTTGTTGCTTGCATTCAGGCGCACACGCCTTGCTTTGATGACTCCTCACAGCGTAGTCATTCCTCACTCCTTTCACCCGAATTCCCGTCTTGCGAGTGACGCAATGCCGCGCTGGGCTGGGGCCACACGCCCAGCTCAGGTAAGCTTAGGCCCATTGGCCCTGGATGCCTGCCTGACGCGACTCACTGCCCGAGCGAGATCATGACCGAACGCCTGCTGGATATGCCCGCCCCCGTCGATTCCCTCTATCTGGACTTCCTGGCCGCCCTGCGAGATGCAGGCTTTGCCGGTGACATCAGTCCGGACTATGCCAACCGCACCGTGTTGTCGACCGACAACTCGCTCTATCAGGTGCTGCCTCAGGCCGTGGTCTACCCGCGCCATGCCGAGGATGTCCAGCGCATCGCGCGCCTCTCCCACGAGCCACGCTTTTCGGGCGTCACCCTGGCGCCACGCGGCGGCGGTACCGGCACCAATGGCCAGTCACTCAATGACGGCGTGCTGGTGGATGTCTCGCGGCACATGAACCGCATTCTCGAGATCGATGTCGAGAACCGCCGCGTGCGCGTCGAGGCCGGCGTGGTGAAGGACCAGCTGAATGCCGCGCTCAAGCCGCATGGCCTGTTCTTCGCCCCGGAGCTCTCGACCTCCAACCGCGCCACCATTGGCGGCATGATCAATACCGATGCCTCCGGTCAGGGCAGCTGCGAATACGGCAAGACGCGTGACCACGTGCTGGCGCTCGACAGCGTCCTGCTCGACGGGACACGGCTGTCGAGCCATGCCATCGACGACACCGAGCTCGAGACACTGTGTGCACGTGAGGATCGCGTCGGTGAGATCTACCGCACCGCACGCGCGATCGCCGATGAGCGCGCCGAGGAAATCGCCGACATCTTCCCGCCGCTCAACCGCTGCCTGACCGGCTACGACCTCGCCCACCTGCGCGAGGCCGATGGGAGTTTCAACCTCAACAGCCTGCTGTGCGGCGCCGAGGGCACGCTGGGCTTCGTGGTCGAGGCCGAGCTGAATGCGCTGCCCATCGCGCCCTGCTCGACGCTGATCAACCTGCGCTACGCAAGCTTCATGGACGCACTGCGCGACGCCAAGGCACTGATGGCGGTCGAGGGCAATCGCCCGACCTCCATCGAGACGGTGGATGACACCGTGCTCAACCTCGCCATGCAGGACTTCGTGTGGGACAGCGTCGAGGAATTCTTCCCGGCCAGCGCCGAAGGCACCCCGGCCATCGGCGGCATCAACCTGATCGAATTCAATGCCGACAGCGAAGAGGTGCTGGATGCCAAGGTCCGCGCCTTCAGCGAGCACCTGGCCAGCGATACCAGCGTCGAGCGTCTCGGCTTCACCGAAGCCCGCGGTCGCGCGCAGATCGGTCGTGTCTATGGCATGCGCAAGCGCTCGGTGGGCCTGCTGGGCAATGTCGACGGCGAAGCCCGCCCGCTGCCCTTCGTCGAGGACACCGCCGTCCCTCCGGAGCATCTGGCCGATTACATCGCCGAATTCCGCGCCGCGCTGGATGCCCGTGGCCTGCGCTATGGCATGTTCGGTCATGTCGATGCCGGCGTGCTGCACGTGCGCCCGGCGTTGGACATGAAGGACCCCGCCCAGCAGGCGATGATCCGCGAGATCTCCGATGAGGTCGCCGCCCTCACCCACAAGTACGGTGGCCTGCTGTGGGGCGAGCACGGCAAGGGCGTGCGCTCCGAGTACTCGCCTCGCTTCTTCGGCAGTCTCTACGGCGCGCTGCAGGACGTGAAGGCAGCCTTTGACCCGCACAACCAGCTCAATCCGGGCAAGATCGCCTCCCCGCGCCTGTCAGTGGCGCTGGTCGACGACGCTGGCACGCGTGACGCTGGCGCCAGCGAAGGGGGCAGCGAAGGGAGCAGCGAAAGCGACAAGCGTGATCACGCTGACAGCGCCGTCGAAGCCTTCGATCCCCGCTTGATGCGCATCGATGACGTGACCATGCGCGGCCATCTCGACCGTCAGATCGATGAGCGCGTGTGGCAGGAATACGCCAGTGCCGTCTACTGCAATGGCAATGGCGCCTGCTACAACTACGACCCCAACGACGCCATGTGCCCGTCGTGGAAGGCGACCCGCCAGCGCATCCACTCGCCCAAGGGACGTGCCAGCCTGATGCGTGAGTGGCTTCGCCTGGAAGGCAACGCCGGTCGGGACGTGATCGCCGAGGCCCAGGCTGCGCGTACGCCGGGCCTCAAGGGCACCGGCATGTGGCTGGCGCGTCTGCCGGCGCGCATCAGCGCCTCGCTCAAGGCGCGCCGTGCCGGCACCGCACAGACTGAGGGTCAGTCTGACGCCAACTTCGACCAGCAAGTCTACGACGCCATGTCCGGCTGCCTGGCGTGCAAGTCCTGCGCGGGCCAGTGCCCGATCAAGGTCAACGTGCCCGATTTCCGCAGCCGCTTCCTTGAGGTCTATCACCATCGTTATCAGCGTCCGCTGCGCGATTACCTGATCGGCAGCCTCGAATTCGTGCTGCCGTGGGCCGAGCGCGTCACGCCGCTCTATAACGGCCTGCTGACCAACAAGCTGGTCAGTCGTCTGCTGGAAGGCCCTATCGGCATGGTCGATGCGCCGCGCCTGTCACGCGCCAGCCTGCGCAGACAGCTCAAGAGCTGGGGCGTGTCCGAGGCGACGCCGACCCAGCTGGGCCGTCTGACCGAATCCCAGAAGGCCAGAAGCGTGATCCTGGTGCAGGACGCCTTCACCAGCCATTTCGAGGCCCAGCTGGTGATCGACATCATCGAACTGCTGTCGCGACTCGACATCCATGTCTTCGTCGCGCCCTTTGCCCCCAACGGCAAGCCGCTGCAGGTGCAGGGCTTCACCGGCGCCTTCCAGCGTACCGCGCGTGCCCAGGCCGAGCGTCTCAAGGCGATCGCCGACTTCGGCGTGCCGCTGGTCGGCATCGACCCGGCGATGACCCTGACCTATCGTCAGGAGTACGTGAAGACCCTCGGCCCGGACGCGGTGCCCGATGTCCTGCTGCTGCAGGAATGGCTGATCAGCCTGCGCAAGCTGCTGCCGGTCGGCGTCACCAAGACGGTGCTGGGCAAGATGGACCCGGGCATGAAGCTTCTGAGCCACTGTACCGAGAGCACCAATGCCCCGGGCTCGGCCAAGGCCTGGCAGCAGGTCTACTCCGCCTTCGGCCTCAAGCTCGAGACCATCGCCACCGGCTGCTGCGGCATGTCCGGTACCTACGGCCACGAAGCGCGCAGTCTCGAGACCTCGCGTGCCATCTATGACCTGTCGTGGAAGTCCGTGGTCGAAGACGACGCCAATCAGGGCAAGCTGGTCGCCAGTGGCTACTCGTGCCGCAGTCAGAGCAAGCGTTTCTCGGGCAGCCAGTTGCCGCATCCGCTGCAGGCATTGCTGCCGCTGCTGCGTCGCGCCCAATGAGTGATCGCGTCTGCTCGACGCCATCACGTGGTCACGACAGAGAAAGGAAATGAGGAGAGCGCGATAAGGCAACGCGACGTTGCATACCACGGAATCAATCGCTAGGCTGCGCCCTTTCGGCCTGCCGCGCGGCAGCTGAGTGGCCCTTGCCCCTGCTTCAAGCCTTTGCAGACCAGCAGGGGCAAGGGCCACTGACAGACGGCTGAGACACAACGAAACGATGAGCGGTGACCGCAACAGTGGCACCGCTCATTTTCGCTGACTCCAAGGAAGACACCCGATGACCGAACCTGCTCTGGCCCTGACCCTGATCGGTCTGATGGCCCTCGGCTGCCAGTGGCTGGCCTGGCGCATGCGTCTGCCCGCCATCCTGCCGCTGTTGATCGTCGGCATCCTTGCCGGCCCCGTCACGGGCTGGCTGAAGCCGGATGAGCTGCTCGGCGATCTCTTGTTCCCGCTGGTCTCGCTGGCGGTGGCGGTCATCCTGTTCGAGGGCAGCCTGACGCTGGACTTCAAGGACCTGCGCGGCCATGGCCATATCGTCAGGCGGCTGGTCACCACCGGCGTGGTGATCACCGGCGTGATCGGCACCGTGGCCGCCCACTATCTGCTCGACATGCGCTGGGAGATGGCCGCCGTGCTCGGCGCCCTGCTGGTGGTGACAGGTCCGACGGTGGTGATGCCATTGCTGCAGACGCTGCGCGCGCGCGGCAACCTGACCCAGATCCTGCGCTGGGAAGGCATCATGATCGACCCGGTCGGCGCGCTGCTGGCGGTGCTGGTCTATGAGTACGTCGCGCTCGGCATGACCGGCAATGCGGCCTCGCATACCCTGTTGCTGTTCGCCCAGACGGTGGGCCTCGGGCTCGGCATGGGGGCACTGGGTGGCTGGTGCTGGGGGCTGGTGCTGCGTCATTTCTGGCTGCCGCAGAAGCTGCACAACTTCGGCACCCTGATGGTGATGCTGGGGCTGTTCGCCATCTCCAACACCCTGTTCCATGAATCCGGCCTGCTGACCGTCACCGTGATGGGCGTGTGGCTGGCCAACATGCGCGGCGTGCCGACCCAGCAGATCATCGAGTTCAAGGAGACCCTGACGGTTCTGCTGATCTCGGGACTGTTCCTGCTGCTGGCGGGACGCCTGACCGTCGAGCAGCTGTCCCTGCTGTCGTGGCCGGCGTGGATCTTCCTGGCGGTATTGATGTGGGTCGCACGCCCCCTGACGGTCTGGCTGTGCACCCTGGGCAGCGGGCTGACGCTGCGCGAGAAGGCCCTGCTGGCCTGGCTTTCACCGCGCGGCATCGTCGCGGCAGCGGTCGCCTCGCTGTTCGCCCTCAAGCTCGAATCCCAGGGCATCGAGGGCGCCGAGATGCTGGTGCCGATGACCTTCCTGGTCATCATCGGCACCGTGGTAGTCCAGAGCCTGCTGTCGCGCCCCATCGTCAAGGTGCTGGGCGTCGGCGAGCCGCCGCCCTCGGGGTTCCTGATCCTGGGCGCCAACTCGGTGTCGCGCCAGGTCGCCCGTGAACTGGTCGATGCCGGCTTCTCGGTGCGCCTGACCGATACCAACTGGGATGCCGTTCAGGAAGCGCGCATGGCGGGCCTGCCGGTCTACTACGGCAATCCGCTCTCCGAACATGCCGCCCAGCATCTCGAGCTGACCGGCATCGGCCACCTGATGCCGCTGTCACCCTATCGCGAACTCAATAGCCTGGCTGCGCTGCACTTCGAGCACATCCTGGGCCACGGGCGTGTCTTCCGGCTCGCCGAGGACAACGGCAAGAATGCCAAGCGCCAGCAGGACCAGGCGCTGGGGCATCTGCCGCTGCTGTTCGATGGCAAGATCACCTATGCCAAGCTGGCGAGCCTGCTCTCTCAGGGCGCACAGTTCCGGCGTGCCCGTATCACCGAGAGCTTCAGCCTCGAGGATTACCGCAGGATTCATGAAGAGCGTCTGCTGCCGCTGTTCTGCATCAGCAGTCAGGGTCGCATCCGGATCGCCAACACGGCCGTGGCGCTGGAGCCCAAGGCCGGCGAGACGCTGATCAGCCTGATCCATGCCGACTCGCCGGAGCTGAACAAGTCTTCCCAGCCCAGGACCGACAAGGCCGAAGCTCCCCAGGCCGACAAGGGCGCGGGCAGCAAGTCCTCACAGACGCCGCCGGGCTCGGGGTCAGGCCCCCTGCCGGCCAGTCGTCTGCCGGGCGCCGGCACCTGACAGCAGGCATAGTCAGCATCACGTCGGAATATCACGACGGAAGGCACGAGGCTCGCCTATGGCGGGCCTCGTGCGTGTTGACGCAGACACGCCTCGTGCGATTCACAAAAAATCCGTCAAACGTTAGTGGCAGACTCCGACAGAGGGCAAAAATACTGGTAGAGTACGCGCCAGTTTTGGCCATACCGTCCTGTGGCCAGCGCTATTGCCTTGTCCTCAACGTAACACCTACGCATTCAGGAGCTGCTTGATGCAGATCGTCATGGGCCTGGTGGGCGTCTTCGCCCTGCTGGGGATTGCCTTCCTTCTCTCTGAAAACCGACGCGCCATCAGCCTGCGCACCGTACTGGGTGCCTTTGCCATCCAGGCGATGCTGGGGATCTTCGTGCTCTACGTGCCTGCCGGCAAGAGCATGCTGCTTGGGCTCAGCGAAGGTGTACAGGCCGTAATGTCCAGTGCCAACGTCGGCATGGACTTCCTGTTCGGCGGCCTGGTCAGCGACAAGATGTTCGAAGTCTTCGGCGGCGGCGGCTTCGTGTTCGCGCTGCGCGTACTGCCGATCATCGTGTTCTTCTCCTCACTGATCGCGGTGCTCTATCACCTGCGCGTGATGAACGTCGTGATCAGCGTGCTCGGCGGCGGCCTGTCGAAGGTGCTCGGCACCAGCCGTCCGGAGTCCCTGTCCGCGGCCGCCAACATCTTCGTCGGCCAGACCGAAGCCCCGCTGGTCGTGCGCCCGTTCATCGCCGGCATGACCCGCTCGGAGCTGTTCGCCGTGATGACCGGTGGCCTGGCCTCGGTGGCCGGTTCCGTGCTGGTGGGCTATGCCTCGCTGGGCATCGACCTCAAGTACCTGCTGGCAGCCTCCTTCATGGCGGCGCCGGGTGGCCTGCTGATGGCCAAGATGCTGATCCCGGAGACCGAGACCAAGACCCAGAGCGTCGAAGAAGCGCTGGGCAAGGACATCGATCGTCCGACCAACGTCATCGACGCTGCCGCCTCCGGCGCGGCCTCTGGCGTGCAGCTGGCGATCAATGTCGGCGGCATGCTGCTGGCCTTCATCGCGTTGATCGCGCTGGGCAACATCATCGTCGGCTGGGTCAGCGGCCTGTTCGGCTATGAAGACATCACGCTGCAGCTGCTGCTGGGCTATGCCTTCGCCCCGGTGGCCTGGGTCATCGGCGTGCCGTGGCACGAAGCCATCCAGGCGGGTAGCTTCATCGGTCAGAAGCTGGTGCTCAACGAGTTCGTCGCCTTCGCCGATCTCGCCAGCCACCAGATCAAGCTGTCCGAGCACTCTGAAGCCATCATCATCTTCGCACTGTGCGGCTTCGCCAACCTGTCCTCCGTCGCCATCCTGATGGGCGGCCTGGGGCTGATGGCTCCGAACCGTCGCGGTGATATCGCGCAGATGGGCATGAAGGCGATTCTCGCCGGCACACTCTCCAACCTGATGTCAGCGAGTCTCGCCGGTCTATTCCTGTCTCTCTAGAGACGCTCACTTGTGAGCCAGTCTCCAGAGAGCTGGCTTCTGTAGCACGAGCTTCCATGGAGCAGACACCGCCATCTGGCCAGACCGTCATCTCGACAACGCCCGCCCTGTGCGGGCGTTGTCGTATCTGGCACAACCTGAGACTTGCCCTCTGACTTCTCCCCCTGAATGACCGCGCCTGAGCGGCCCTGGGTGGCAGCCAGCGCAACGCCGGTTTGCCGATTGACTCCCTCACCCCCGCCCCAGACAATGGTTCGCGTTGAAGCCAGGGTGTTCGGGAAACGGGTGAAAACCCCGTACTGCCCCCGCAACGGTGATCGCAACGCTCATGCAGGTCGACCACGATCGACAAGATCGACACGGCCAGCCACTGCCTCCGGGAGGTCCTGTCATTCAGGCCTCCCCCAAGGGAAGGAGGTGGGAAGGCGCATGAGGGGGTGAAACTCCTGCCATTGGAGTCCACCAGGCGTCAGTCCGGAGACCGGCCCTCGCTTCCACACTGGTTGATGCGGAGGGCCTCACCAGTGGCAAGTCTCCCGCGACGGGCCTGCTTGATCAGGGCGCGTGCGGGGGACGTGTGCTCGCGCACCCTGTCACGCTGTCCTCCTCATTGCGTCTGACGCTTGAGGATCATTCATGAAACACAACAACACTCGTGGTCGCGCATCCGCGCAGGCCAGCTTCACCCTCGTCGGTAGCCTGCTGCTGCTGACCCCGCCCGCCGTCGCTGCTGATGCGCTGACCACCGATTCATCCGAGGATCTGGACACCGTCCAGGTCACCGCCAATCGCATTCCGCAGCTGCAGAATGATGTGCTGGCCAGCACCGACGTCATCACGCGTGACGAGATCGATCGCCTGCAGGCCAATTCGCTGGTCGATCTGCTGCAATCACGCAATGGTATCGAGGTCGCCCGCAGCGGCCCGATGGGCAGCCAGACCAGCCTCTTCATGCGCGGTACCGAGTCCGACCACACCTTGATTCTGGTCAATGGCCAGCGTGTCGCCAACAGTGCCGATGGCCTGGCGCATTTCGAATTCCTGCCACTCGCCGCCGTCGAGCGTGTCGAGATCGTGCGTGGTCCGCGTGCCAGCGTCTACGGCGCCGATGCCATCGGCGGCGTGATCAACCTGATCACACGTGGCGGCAGCGAAGTCGGTCAGCATGCAGAAGTCACCCTGCGTGCCGGCAGCGATGGTACCTTCCGCCAGAACGCCCAGTTCAGCTCGGTGGAAGACGACACGCGCCTCTCGGCCAATCTCCATCATGATGAGAGCGATGGCTTCTCGGCCCGCGATACCGGCAGTGAAGATGATGGCTACGAGGCCACGGGCGCCGAACTACGCCTTGGCCACGACTTCGGTCAGCAGGCCACGCTCAGCCTCGGCGTCGCCAACACCGAGACCGATTACGACTATGACGACTGCTACGACAGCAGCTTCAGTGCCTCGGAAGACTGCCACGGCGAAGGCAGCCAGATGGTATTGGATGCCAGCCTGCTGACGCACCTGAACCCGAACTGGGACATGACGGTCAGCGTGGCGCGCACGCGGGATGAGTACGAGAACACCGAAGCCGGCAGCGATGCCGGGCGTGTCACCAGCACCCGCAACGAGGTCGGCCTGCGCCACGACTTCTACACCGACCTCGGCACGCTCAGCCTGGGGGTGGACCATCGCGAGGAAAGCCTGGATGCCGATGGCCCCTACTTCACCGCCGAGGGCTACAGCGTCGATAGCCGCTATGCCACCGGCGTCTACGGCAGCTGGCACCTTCAGCAACAGCGTCACCACGTCACGACCAGCCTGCGTTATGACGACGACAATCGTTATGGCCATCAGATGACGGGCGGCTCCAGCTACGCCTATGATCTGACGGCCGCGCAACAGCTCGGTGCCAGCTATTCCAGCGCATTTAAGGCACCGAATCTGATCGACCTCTACAGCCCCTACGGCTCCGGCAATCCGGACCTCGATGCCGAGACCTCCACCACGGCCGAGCTATTCTGGCGCCTGCAGCAACATCACTGGCATCTGGGCCTGAATGCCTTCCAGACCGATATCGACAATCTGATCAGCTACGAAGGAGTCGACTTCTCACCGATCAATATCGATCGCTCGCGTATCCGTGGCGTCGAGCTGAGCAGTGGCTGGCAAGGCGAGGCCCTGAGCGTGAACCTTGCCATGACCTGGCAGGACCCGGAGGACCGTGATACCGGTGAGCAATTGAAGCGCCGCGCCCAGCGCTTTGCGCGTCTGGACGCCGATTATGCACTCGACGACTGGAGCTTCGGTGCCACGCTGCGTGGCAGCGCCAGCCGCAGCGATACTGACGCAGATACCTACATCGACACGCGCACTGCCGGCTATGGCGTGGTCGATCTGCGCACCAGCTGGCAGGTGATGCCGAACGTCAAGCTGAGCGCCAAGCTGGATAACGTCTTCGATCGCGAATATCAGCTGGTCAATGGCTACAACACCCAGGGCCGTTATGTGGAAGGCGGCGTCACCTTCTTCTTCTGATCGGCTTTCCCGAGGGCACCTCGTTTGAAGTGCCTCGGGCGACAACCAGCCACACATACCACAGCACCGATCACAGCACCGTCCCCCGGGTCGGTGCTGTGCCTTTGACTCACGGAGCAGACGCATGACGGACCGCAATACCCGCCACAAGGCCGCGATGGAAAAGCTCAAGTCGCATGTCGATGACAAGGTGGCACAGGCCACTGAGGAGCGCGGCCAGCTGCTGGTGTTCACCGGCAATGGCAAGGGCAAGACGACCGCCGCCTGGGGCACCATCACCCGCGCGCTGGGCTATGGCTACAAGGTCGGTGTCATCCAGTTCATCAAGGGGCTTTGGGAATGCGGCGAGCGCGAACGGCTCGCCGAGGATGCCAATCTCGAAGTGCACGCCATGACTACAGGCTTCACCTGGGACACCCAGAATCGTGACGCCGATACCGCCGCCTGTCAGGCCGTTTGGCAGCAAGCACAGCGCCTGATGCGCGATGACAGCGTCTATCTGGTGGTGCTCGACGAGCTGACCTACATGGTCAAGTTCGGCTATCTGCCGCTGGAGGAGGTGATGACGGCACTCGAGAATCGTCCTGCGGAGCAGACCGTCATCATCACCGGGCGCAATGCCAATCGTGAAATCGTCGCCTGTGCCGATACCGTCACCGAGATGACCGAGATTCGCCACGGCTTCAATCATGGTCTCAAGGCGCGGCGCGGCATCGATTTCTGAGCGTGCTGCACGAAGCCGCCCTGACTCCGCCGCCCTCAGTCCGACGCCTGCACCGTCGCGATGGCAGCGCAGACCTCTGCCATCGCCTCGACACTGCGCGGGCCGGGACGGCTGATCAGGTCAGGAGTCAGACCCGCCAGTGCCACCTCGGAAAGTGGCCCTTCATCCGCGCGCCAGGCGGCAATCCACTCCTCGCGCGCCGGCCCCTTCGCGACCGGATGCAGAATCAGGTGCGGTCTGGCCAGCCACAAGGCTTCCCGGTTGATCTGCGGCACCACGGCGGGCGAGTCCGTCAGCAGCGGCTCACCGCCGCAGCGCCGAATCAGCTCATTGACCAGGTGATTGCCACCCAATGTCGTCATCGGGCTCTCCCCCAGCTGGAAGAAGACCGGCAAGGGGGCGCTGTCGCGGGAGCGCTCCAACTGCTCGATTCGCGCTGCGAGCGCCGCCACACGCGTATCCGCGATATCGCGGGTGCCCAGCAAGGCGCCAAGCCGAGCGATATTGGACAGCACGTCGTCGAGTGTCGCGGGCTCGCTGACGAAGACGGGCATCCCCAACGTTGTCAGACGCTCATGCATCTCATCGGAAAGCCCACTGCCCCATGCCACGATCAGGTCAGGCCGCGCACTGAGTAGTGCCTCCAGGTTGGGCCCGTGATAGCTGGCCAGGCGCGGCAGCTCGCTGACCGCAGGGGGGAAATCACTGCCCTGACTCACGCCGATCAAGGCCGGCAAGCCTCCCGCCGCCGCCACCAGCTCGGCCGCGTGCGGGGCCAGCGTGACCACCCGCTGCGCCGGCTGTGACAGTGCCACGACGTCGCCTGCATCGTCGATCACCTCACGCCCTGCGGCCAGGGCAGGCGACGCCATCAGTAATGACATGACGAGCGCCAATACAGCCTGTGCAGCGCCACGTATAGAGCGCAGTCTCTCGTGTACCTTCACGCATCGCCCCCATTGCTGATACTTTCAAGCCTATCGCGCCCGCATTCATGCCCCTCACCAAGCGCCAGGCAACAATGTTGCCACTTTATACAAGGGAAATCCCATGCTGATGAACCACGCCACCAGAGGCCCCGCCCCCCTCGCCCAGCGCCTGCGTCGTACCGCCATGCTATGCGGCCTGGCGCTCTGCACCGCCGGCGCCACGCACATGGCCCGCGCCGACCAGACGCCCGCACCGGCACTGGTGCATGTCAGCGCCAGTGCCAGCCTGGAGGCGGCGCCCGACAAGGCAACCATCCAGGCACGCATGTGGGAGAAGACGCCCGCGCGCAAGGTGGATGACAAGGCTCCGGACAGCAAGGCCGAGGGCCAGGCGGCCCGCAAGGCACGCGAGTCACTGGAATCACGCATGACGACACTGATTCAGGCACTGGAGAAAGCGGGTATCGACAGCCGTCAGATCAGCGCCGGCAGCCTCAACCTGCGTCCTGAGCAGTACTACGAGCGCAACAATGGTCAGCAGCAGCCCCAGCAATGGCGCCGTACACACCTCGAACGCCCGATCAGCCTCGCTCTCGATGACCTGGACAAGGTACCGGAAGTCATCGACCTGCTGCTGGGCGCTGGCGTCAATCAACTGGCCGGTGTGCAGTATCAGATCAGTGAACGGGACGCCCTGGAAGACAAGGTATTGAAGGAAGCCTTGACCAAGGCACGCCACAAGGCACAACTGATGGCCGAGACTCTCGGCGCGACTCTGGGCAGCGTGCAGTCGATCAATGAGTCCTCACACAGCCCACGCCCGCAGATGATGGCAATGCGTGCCGACATGGCAGAGGCCAAGAGCAGCGGCAGCGAATACCGCCCCGGCGAGCTGAGCCTCGAGAGCAGCGTTCAGGTCAGCTGGCATATCAAGTCTGCCGATTGAGGCAGTCGCGCAAAACGTGAGCGAGTGATCAGCAGCAGTGATCACTGCTGCTGATCACTGCCATGAAAAAGACGCCAGCCGCAGAGTCTGCGACTGGCGTCTTTTTTTGCCCATGAGGCAGACAATCAGCCGATCAGGCGCCCAGCTCCTGCTCGATCAGCGCCAGCGCCGCCAGCGGATCATCCGCCTGGGTGACAGGGCGCCCGATCACCAGATGGGTGCTACCGGCCGCCATGGCTTCACCGGGCGTCATGGTGCGCCGCTGATCACCGGCCTGCGCGAAGCTCGGGCGAATACCCGGCGTCACCTTCAGGAACTCAGGACCACACAGCGCCTTGAGGCTCGGGGTCTCACGTGCGGAGCACACTACACCGTTCATGCCGCTCTGCTGGGCGAGGGCCGCCAGCCGCTCGACCTGCGCAAGCGGCGTGACATCCAGCCCGATACCGGCCAGATCGGTCTGTTCCATGCTGGTCAGCACCGTGACGGCGATCAGCTGGGTATCGAGGCCGCGAGTCGAAAGGGCTTCTGCGGCGGCCTGCATCATGCGCGCACCACCAGAGGCGTGGACATTGGTCATCCACACGCCGTGCTCCGCAGCCGCCAGCACGGCCTGGGCGGTGGTGTTGGGGATGTCATGGAATTTGAGATCGAGAAAGACCTCGAAGCCGCGTTGATGCAATGCCTTGAGAATCTCGGGACCCACACGCGTGAACAGCTCCTTGCCTACCTTGACGCGACAGCGCGCAGGATCCAGCTGGTCTGCCATGGCAAGCGCAGCACTCATGTCCGGGTAGTCGAGGGCGATGATCAGGGGGGAAGTCGTGGCAGGCATCCGGGCTCCAGGCGATGTGGCAGGCGCAATGACAGGAGGTCATGGGCTCGGGGCAACATTATAGCGCTCGGCTCTGTCGTTGTATGCCCAGGGAAAGACGAATCGAATCAGCGGGCTAACGCTCGTAGTGCTTTCTTGCGTTGAGCGCAGAAAGCCGCGCAAGGATGAGAAATCGTTTAAACCTAAATAACTACAAACATAATACCTGAGCCAGAGTATTTCTCGCGCAGGGCCTCGGGTGGTCGCCCCGCGCACTCCCCATCGACCGCCCTGATGTGAGCATAGGAAGCGACCATGAAAACCCTGCTAGGAACACTTCTCGTGACCAGCCTGCTGGTACTGTCACCGACCAGCCAGGCCGCAGACATGAACATCAATACCGCCACTGCCGCACAACTGACCGAGCTCAAGGGCATCGGTGGCAAGAAGGCCCAGGCCATCATCGAATGGCGCAAGGCGAACGGGCCCTTCACCGACGTGGCACAGTTGACCGAGATCAAGGGAATCGGCCCCAATACGCTCAAGCGCATGAACACGACATTGACGCTGGGCGAGCCGGGCAAGACGACCTCGGCCATCAACACGAAGAGCCCCTCGGTCAAGCAAGACGGGGCTATCCAGAAGAGCCAGGCTGTCAAGAAAAGTCAGGCTGTCAAGAAAAGCCAGAGCATCGACAAGACCACCACCGGGAAGGCCGTCGATTCCCACAAGGAAGTCGAGAGCCGCAAGACTGCCAGCAACAATAGTTGAGCCGTCTCGCTGGGCAGGCAAACCTCGTGTCGGTTGCGGGGCTGCCTGTCCAGCGACTCTCTTCCTCCCAGAGAACTGGCAAGAACTGGCAAAAGCTTTCAAGCAGCCCGCAGGCAAGCCATCAACATGAAACGCGGTGCTAGCCATTCTCTCTGGCCCCCACAACCAAAAAAGCCGACCCGAAGGTCGGCTAGCGGGGTTTCCCCCTCCCCTGACGGCGAATCGGCACCTGCAAAAAAGCCCGATTCTGACAGCGGCCATCCTGGCCTGCCCCTTCCCCAAGGGGCTCCCTGAATGCCAGCCTCTGTCGGCAGCTGACACCTCTGCTTCTGACATCGATAGCTCTGATATCAATAGCTCCGACATCAATAGCTCTTCCGCCTGTGTCGGCCTGCTGCGGCCTCGACAGAGACACTCTACCCCGCCATGCCCCGCGCGAATCTGATCTGCATCAAGTCCTGAAGGCTTCACGGCTCGATCCGTGCGGCTGGCGCGCAGACGACTGATCCATATCAATTTTCTCCATCGCTACAAGCCCCAACAACAGACAGCCCCGCTGCCGGAATCCTCGGCAGCGGGGCTGTCTGTTGTTGAAGAGGGGCTGCAACGATGAGCTTGAGCGTCACACCCACCCACAATGCCTACGTCAGCGACGTACCTTCTTGTCTTCGATCTCGGTATGGCTGACATCGAGACCGAGCGGATGACCGGCCGAGAGTTCGGCACGCGTGGCATCGCG
Source organism: Cobetia sp. SIMBA_158 (assembly GCF_046566945.1). Lineage (NCBI taxonomy): Bacteria > Pseudomonadati > Pseudomonadota > Gammaproteobacteria > Oceanospirillales > Halomonadaceae > Cobetia > Cobetia sp. SIMBA_158. The sequence goes on along the minus strand of NZ_JAWJYL010000001.1, from coordinate 151,923 downwards.
CACTTCCAGCACTTCGACTTCCCAGCTCAGCGCCTGGCCTGCCAGCGGATGATTGGCGTCGACCTTGACCTGCTGTTCACCGACTTCCAGCACCGTGACCGACCGCTGGCCTTCCGGGGTGCGGGCCTGAAAGCGCATGCCGGCGTTGATCTCGCCCGGGCCGAAGGCATCACGCCCGAAGTACTGCACCAGGCCTTCATCCCGCTCACCGAAGCCTTCGGCTGGCGTCAGATTGACGACCTTGCGGTCGCCGACACCGCAGCCCTCAAGCGCGCTCTCGAGCGCTGCCAGAATATTGTCGTGGCCATGCAGGTAGTCCATCGGCTCACGCTCACGGGAGCTATCCAGCACAGTGCCATCAGCGGTGCGCAGGGTGTAATGCAGGCTGACGACCTGCTGGGAAGTAATCGCCATGGGAACCACTCCAGAAGAAAGGTGCAATGCGGTCTCGCGGATCAAGTCGGATGAGACAGGTCGGCAGCTCAGCTTTCGCTGCACCGCAGCTGACGACTGGACAGCTCGACACGCTGTTGCTGATTGATCAGATTGAGCAGCACGATGACGCGCTCATCGCCCTTCGCGCTCTCGAAGACGCCACTGAGCGAACTCAAGGGGCCATCGATGATCTCGACCTGCTCGCCGGCCCGGAAATAGACATTCTCCGACGGTTGCTCCTGGCGTTGCTCGCCGCTGGCGATCAGGGCTTCCACCAGAGGCGTCGGCACCGCCGTCGGCGTGTTGCCGAAGCTGACCAGCTTGAGCACGCCACGGGTCGAGCGAATCGGACGCCAGTTGTCATCCATCTGATCAAGGCGTATGAACAGGTAATAGGGGAAGAGCGGCTCTTCGACCCAACGCAGCTTGCCGCCGCGCTTCTTTTCCACCTCCAACAGGGGGTGGAAGACGTGAAATCCCTGATTGGTGAGGTTCTCCGCCGCACGGAAGGATTCCCCGCCCTTGCACTGGATCAGATACCAATGCGCCTTGGCAGCTTCTCGGGCTTCACTCATGATGACCTCTCATTGCCTGCCTGCCCCACTCATGCGTGTCTCGACCTGCATCATGCCTGTCGGCTGACCGGCAGGACAATGCATGGCTCTTGCCCTCAGGCAGTGCGACAATCCGGCCATGAATGACGCAAGCGGCAGATAACCGCTCACCGTGCGTGTGACACGCGCGGCCACACCCTCTGCATGGACAGGCAAGGCTTTGACTTCAAAGGATTTACGCTTACTCGTTGGCCGTCATGGTATCACGTTCCTGATGGGCTTCGCCTCCGGGCTGCCACTGCTGCTGACCGGTAGCGTGCTGCAGGCCTGGATGACGGATGCCGGTGTATCACTGGACGCCGTGGGCCTGCTCGCGCTGGTCGGCCTGCCCTACACACTCAAGTTTCTGTGGGCGCCATTGCTGGACCGCATCATGCCGCCGGTGCTCGGTCGGCGCCGTGGCTGGCTGATGATCGCCCAGCTGGCCCTGACCGCACTGATCGCGCTGCTTGCCTTGCAGGACCCGCACATGTCGCCGCTGACCATGGGCGCCATCGCGCTGGCGGTCAGCTTCTTCAGCGCCACCCAGGACATCGTGATCGACGCCTATCGGCGCGAGCATCTCCCGGACAACGAGCTGGGGCTGGGCTCCAGCTTCTATGTCTACGGCTACCGCATCGGCATGCTGATGGCCTCGGCCGGCGGCCTGGTGCTGGCCGACATGATCGGCTTCCGCGTGACCTACCTGATCATGGCCGCGACCCTGGGCGCCTGCATGCTGGTGACACTGCTGGCACCGGAGCCCGAGGCACAGGCCGCACCGCGCGCCCATCATCTGCATGAGATCCTGTGGGACCCCATCCGCCACTTCATGAAGCGCGATGGTGCCATCTGGCTGCTGCTGTTCATCCTGCTCTACAAGCTGGGCGATTCCGTGGCAGGCAACCTGACCACGCCCTTCTACAAGGACATCGGCTTCAGCAACTCCCAGATCGGCGCGACCGTGAAGCTGTTCGGCCTGTGGCCGTTGCTGGCCGGCACCTTCTTCGGCGGCCTGATGATCATGCGCATCGGCATCTATCGGGCGCTCTGGTGGTTCGGCATCCTGCAGATGGTGTCGACTGCCGGCTTCGTCTGGCTGCATCACGTCGGTGATTCGCTGGCGTGGCTCGCGGCGGTGGTCGCCTTCGAGAACCTGGCGGCCGGCATGGGCAGCGCCGCCTTCATCGCCTTCATGGGCGCGCTGACCGACAAGCGCTTCACCGCCGGCCAATACGCGATGCTCTCTTCGATCATGGGCCTGCCACGCGTGGTGATTGCCGCGCCCTCCGGCTATCTGGCCGATGCGGCCGGCTGGGACAGCTTCTTCTGGATCTGCACGCTGGCCGCCATACCGGGCCTGTTGCTGTTGCTGCGCTTCCGCCACTGGGGCGCGATGCTGGCCACGCCGCACAAGTCACCCGCCATGTCGGGCGAGTGACAACGCCGCGCAGGCAACCTGGAGAGCCCGAAAACAGCAGGCAGCACCACGAAACCCAGCAAGAAAGAATGAGGCAAGTCAGTCGGCGTCGTTGACACTGTAACAGCAGGTAAACGATGCTTATGCGGCATAGTGCATAAAGATAACAAGCTGCACCGCAGGCCCAGCTGGCGCCAGACGGTGACATCAAGCACAGGGAGCCCGTCATGCCCATCACCACCCGGATTCACGAAGGCATCATGATCACGCCGCCTGCCCAGCTGACAGGCGAGCTCGCGCGCTATTTCCGTCAGGAGATGCTGGCGATGATTCCTGAGCACACCGGCACGCTGGCGGTGGACCTCAGCCATGTCGAGGCCATCGATGCCGATGGGCTCTCGGTGCTGGTCAGTCTGCATGATGCGCTGTCCCCGGCGGCGCTGGTGGTGGTCGAACCCTCTCCGGTCATGCAGACAGAGCTGGAGCGCGTGCGCCTGTTCGAGCTCTTCGATATCTACTATCAGCGCGACCCGCTGCTGGAGTCGAGCGGTGACACGCGGACAGGGCCTTCTCGTGAGGTAGCCTGATGAAACGCGACCTGACTCGGCCCAGCTCCCTTTTCCGCTCTCTTCGACGCCTGCTGGGCGTCGCGATCACGGCCGGGCTGATGGGCGGCTGTACGCCGATCATGCTGGACGACACCCCCGCCGAAGATCACTGGCAACAGGCGACCCACTGGCCGCTGGAGCTGCCTGCCCCTCATGCCGATGATCGCTTCATGCAACTGCCCGCGGGCGATGACCAGCGGTTGGCGGCGGGCGATCGTCTGAGTGTCAGGGTCGCCGGCAGCGAGCTCTTCGATGGCAGCTACGAGGTGGATCATGATGGACGCCTGCGCCTGCCGTGGCTCTCGCCGGTCGAGGCTTCCAACAAGACCATCGACGCCCTGGCGGATGAGATCACCCGGCGCCTGGTGCAGGAAGAGCTGATTCGCCCGGGACTGGCGCATGTCAGCATCCGGCTCGAGGAATGGGCGCCGCTGGCCGTTGCGGTGTCCGGCGCGGTGTTCTTCCCGGGCGAGGCGGTCATCAATACCCGCCTGCCCGAAGAGCGCATGGTGCGCCGCGATTTCGCCGGCGGCGATGCCAGTCAACAGCGTCGTCTGTCGGCCGCCTTGACCACGGCCGGCGGCATCCGCCCCGACGCGGACCTGAGCCATATCGAGCTGATTCGCGACGGCCAGACACAGATTCTCGACATGCGCGGCCTGATCGACGGCGAATATGCCGCCAATCCCTGGCTGCGTGTGGGTGACCGCATCCACGTGCCCTCCAGCGGCGCCTTCCAGGCCGCACTGATGCGCCCCTCGCCGCTCACCGCGCCGGGCATCGTCATCTATGCCTCCAACCTGACCACCCCTGCCAACAACAACAACGTCAGCAATTACACGGTGTTGCGCTCGCAGGTGCCCTACGGTGTGCGCATGTTGCAGGGCGTGATCAATGCCAACTGCGTCGGCGGCATCCAGGCGACCTCCGGCTCGCGCCGCGCAGTGCTGATCAGTACCAACCCGATGACGCATCAGCCGGTCGTGGTCGATCGCGGTATCGATGCCCTGCTGGCCAATCCGGCGGATGTGGGCGTCAATCCCTATCTGATGCCCGAAGATGTGGTCGGCTGCTATGACTCCGGTGTCACCAACATCCGTGATATCGCCCGCACGCTGACTGACCTGCTGACGCCGGCCACTCTGCTGTAACCCATCGCCTGTCCGTTGATGGAATGCGACTGATCACTACCACGCGACAAGGATGTGCATGACAGAGTCCCGCTCACCCGACACACCACAAGACGCAGCCAAGCCCTCACTGGGGCGCCGACTCCTGGGCGTCCTGCTGGGCTGGGCGGCGCGTGGCTCCAGCATGCGCCCGCGCACCCGCCGCGCGGCCTACCTGTTGCTGGCGACCGCCATCCTGAGTGTCATCTGGGGGTTGACCATCGCCTTCATCGCCGTGGCACCTGTCACCTACACCACCAGCTGGACGATGATCCTGCCGGGCACCGGCTCCGGTCTGTCGGTGAACTTCGAGAGCATCGGCCAGGCCAGCACCAGCGCCAACTCTTCCTACTCAAGCTCCTCGCTGGACCCCAAGGTCAACTACCGCGCCATCGCCGAGAGCCCTGCCGTGCTCGAGCGTGCCGCCAGCACGGTCGACATGCATCCCGACGATTACGGCAAGCCCAAGATCAAGCTGACCGACCAGACCGCCCTGATCGCCTTCCAGACCAGCGCGCCGAGCGCCAAGGCCGCGCTTGCACGCGCCAATGCGCACATCGATGCCTTCAATGAGGTGATCGAACAGCTGCGCAATGATGAGCAGGCGCGCCGCGAAGCCGTCATCCGCCGCTCGCTCGAGACCTACGATCGCACGCTCAAGGAAACCCAGCGCAAGCTGCTCGAGTTCCAGTCCACCTCAGGGCTGGTTTCCATGGAGCAATTCAAGGAACTGACGCTGAGTGTCGAGGCGCTCAAGGACACACTCGAGACGCGGGATGGCGAGCTGTCGGCCCTCAACGCCCGGCTCGCCACCCTGTCCAGTCGCCTGGGACTGGACGCCGGCCAGGCCGGTGGCGTGATCGCCCTGCAGCGCGACGCCCGCTATCAGGCGCTGCTGACTCAAGCCGCGGAGCAGGCGGCCAGTCTCGATGAAGCGCGCGGCAAATGGGGTGAGCGCAATCCGGAGGTCATCAATCTGGCCGCGGGGCTTGATTCCCTCGAGCGCTCGCTGGCCTCACGCATGCGCCAGTTGCTGCCCCGTCAGTCCTCGCGCAACCAGAATGCCCTGCGTGCCGCGTCCGGCCATGCCAATCAGGACACCCTGGTCGGCGAGCTGATCACCCTGGATACCCAGCGGCGTGGCGTGATCAGCGAGCTTGCCACTGGGCGGGCCAATCTGGCGGCCCGCCAGCAGCGGCTGGACAACAGCGTCGCCAAGGCCGCCCAGCTGCAGGACCTGCTGCGCGAGCAACAGGTCGCCACGGCGGTCTACACCACGGCGCTGGCCAAGATCGACATCGGTCAGATCGACCCCTTCGCCAGCTACCCGATGCTGCAGATCCTCGATCCGCCGCCACTGCCCGAGAAGGCGGATTCGCTGGGCATCAAGCTGGCCATCGTCGGCGCGCTCGCGGCGAGCGTCTTCAGCATCATCGGCCTGATTCTCCTGTGGATCAGAAAACCCTACCTGCTGCGTCTGCAGCAAAGCGTGTGAGCCGCCGATGTTTTCCCTGAAGGCGGGGCCAGAGGCGGATGTCCGCCCCGAGACCCCGGAAGAACGCATCATCTGGTTCTCGATCACCGCGACCTACCTGTTCTATCTGGTCGGCGGCCTCTATGTGCTGGCACCGGTGCTGGCATGGTCATTGGTGATGCGTGCCGCCTGGCTGCACCTCAAGGGCCGCCAGCGTTTTCCGCGCCTGCCCTGGCCACTGTGGGTGTGGATCATCGGCATGATCGTGATGGAGTTCTCGCTGCTGGCCGGCCACCTGATCGAGAACCTCGGCACCGGCAAACTGATCAAGTCCTCCATCGGCTGGGCCAAGGGCTGGGCGCTGCTGGCGGTCTTCCCCATCATCGGCTGTCTGGCGATCCGCCCGGCGGTGATCATCCGCGCGGCCATGCATGTGTGCCTGCATACCATGCTGTTGCTGCCGGTGTTCGTCGGCGCCTGGCTGGCGGGACTGCCCCAGGTGCCCTTCGTCTCGCCACTGCAGGCCATCGGTGGGCCGGGGCCGGAATTCTTCGCGGTCTCGCTCTATGAGATCGACCCCGGCAGCGGCATGCCGCGCTGGCGCCTGTTCACGCCCTGGGCGCCGGCGGTGGGCTTTGTCGCCAGCATCTATTTCGCCTGCGCCCTGCTCGAGAAACATCCCTTGTGGAAGGCGATCGGCATCGGCGGCAGCGTGCTGATGATCCTGATGTCCGGCTCGCGCATGGCGCTGGTATCGCTGGTGTTGATCAGCGCTGGGATGTTCCTGCTCAAGCGTCTGCACAAGCCGTGGCTGTGGTTCAGCTTTTCCGGCGTCAGCCTGATCGGTGGCTTTCTCGGCGCGCCGATTCTGGAGGCCATCGACAACTTCATCGCCGCCTTCAAGGGCTCGCGGGCGGACTCGACCCGCGTGCGCGCCGCGCTGGGGCGCATCGCGGTGGATCGCTGGCGCAACGAGGCACCGTGGTTCGGCCACGGCATCGTCGAACGCGGCCCGCACCTGGTGGAGTACATGCCGATCGGCTCGCATCACAGCTGGTATGGGCTGCTGTTCGTCAAGGGCATCTTCGGCCTGTTCGCGCTGTTGGTGCCGATGCTGGTCAGCCTGCTGCATCTGCTGCGCTTCGTGGTCGGCCGCCCTGTCGTGCAGCTGGGCTTGATCATGGTCGGCCTGCTGTTCGTCTACTCCTTCGGTGAGAATCTGGAGATTCTGGCCTACCTGATCTGGCCGGGACTGATCCTGATCGGCAAGGCGCACCAGCTGGCAGGCCTGCCCGCCAGCGAAGGGCATATCCACAACATGGGGCCGGTGGATGTGGAGAAGCCGTCCTCAAGGACAGCGGCGGCGCCCGCCTCCGCCGATACCGGCAGCAGCGACACAGCAACCTAGCCCGATCACGGGATAGTGGAACAAGGCTGCGCCAGATCACGCCAATTCATCAGTACATTGCGCTAGAGTGGCTACACCAGCCGTTCAAAAGCATGACCGACAAGACCAGATGCCTGGAAAGGCACGACAAGCCAGGGAGCCAGGCGATGGGTGTGATCACGCGACTCAAGACACGTCTGACAGGTGGCGGAGACGGTGGCAATGGCCGTCTGATCCGCAATCTGGCCTGGATGGGCATGTCGCAAGGGGTGCACCGCATCGCACGATTGGGCGCGACCCTGGTGGCGGCGCGCATGATCGCGCCGGAGTCCTTCGGTATCGCCGCCATCGTGCTTACCGCGCACGAGATCATGCACGCCATCTCCAATGCCGCCGTGGTACCCGCTCTGGTGCAGGCCGGTCGCGAGGGATATGAACGCCTGTGCCGCGATGCCTACTGGTTCAATTGGGTGGTGTGTCTTGGCCTGATGGTGCTGCAGATGGCACTGGCCCCGCTGCTGGCCTATCTCTATGACGCTCCCGATCTGACCCTGCCGCTGATGGCGCTGGCACTGATCTTCCCGATGTTGCCCCCCGCCGCCATCAACGCGGCGCGAATTCTGCGCAGCAACCGCCTGCACATCACGGCGCGCATCGAGATGGGCCAGAGCATCGGCGAGGCCGTCGGCGTGATGCTGCTGGCCGCCATGGGTGCCGGGTTCTGGGCCTTGATCCTGCCCAAGCTGGTCGTGACACCCATCTGGACCATGACCTACCGCTGGTGCGAATCATGGCGCATCGATGAGCGCCCCTCCACGCTGTGGTCGCGTCCGCTGATGAGCTTCGCGCGCCCGATGATGGGCGTCGAGGTGGTCTCGGTGCTGCGCCAGCAGATGGATTACCTGCTGGTCGGCGCCCTGTTCGCCATGGACGTGCTCGGCGTCTACTTCTTTGCCTTCAATGCCGGACTCGGCATCAGCCTGGGCCTCTTGCGCGCCTACTCCACCGCCATCTTCCCGCAGCTGTGCGGCGACATGACGTCTCGCGAACGACTGGCACGCATGCACCACGGCATGCGTCTGTTCGCGCTGGTCGCCGTGCCCGCCATCATCGCCCAGAGCCTGCTGGCGCCCTGGTATGTGCCGATCCTGTTCGGAGAGGCCTGGGTCGAGCGTGGCGCCCTGCCGATCCTGATCCTGATCTGCCTCTCCGCCCTGCCGCGCATCCTGCTCGACAGTTGCGGCCAGTTGCTGCGCGCCCAGGGCATGCCCGGGGCAGACCTCAAGCTGCAGATCTTCATGACGCTGATGCTCGGCGCTGGCATGTTCGCCGGCGTGCCCTTCGGCATCAACGGCGTCGCGGCCGGCATTCTGGTCGGCATCAGCCTGGCCGCCCTGCCCGGCTACCTGTGGACACGCCGACTGATCCTCGCTCAGGACGGCCGGGTGACAGATGCGCCGCCACCAGACACACCAGACACACCAGAGACACCTCACGCAGCATCCACCGCATCGCTTTCCCCAGACAGGGACGTCCAGGAGGCCAGACCATGACCCCGACCTTTTCGGTCATCATGCCGATCTACAACGTCGAACGTTTCGTCGCGGCCGCCATCGACAGCGTGCTGGCGCAGGAGGATGGCGACTTCGAACTGCTCATCATCGATGACTGCTCCCCCGATGGCAGCCGGGCGATCTGCGAGGCCTACGACGACCCGCGTGTCACGCTGATCACGCATCCGGTCAATCGCGGCCTGGCCGGGGCTCGCAACACGGGCGTGCGTGCCGCTCAGGGCCGCTATCTGGCCTTTCTCGACTCCGATGACATCTGGGAGCCCGCCAAGCTGGCGCGTCACCGCGAGCACCTCGAGGCACGCCCCGAGGTAGGCCTGTCCTTCTCGCGCTCGGCCTTCATCGATGCCGACGGCGAACCGCTGGACTACTACCAGATGCCGAGCCTGACCGACATCACGCCGGGGCTGCTGTTCTGTCGCAACCCGGTGGGCAATGGCTCGGCACTGGTCATCCGCCGCGAGATTCTCGAGGCCATCGCCTTCGACTGTGAGGTCAAGGGGGGCGGCGTGCTGCCCTGTTATTTCGATGAGAGTCTGCGCCAGAGCGAAGACATCGAGTGCTGGACCCGCATCGCCCTCAAGACCGGCACCACGGTGGAAGGCATTCCCGAGCCGCTGACCCGCTACCGGCTCAATGAAGGCGGGCTTTCGGCACAGCTGGAGCGCCAATACCAGAGCTGGCTTGCGATCGTCGAGCTGACGCGCGCCTACGCGCCTGACTTCATCGAACAATGGTATCCCCGCGCCCAGGCCTACCAACTGCGCTACCTGTCTCGTCAGGCGATTCGCCTGCGTGACGGGGATGCTGCCTGGGAGTATTGCCGCCGCGCCGTCAAGGCATGGCCGGGCATCTGGAAGGCGGAATTCGGGCGCACCGCTGCCACGGCAGGGGCCGCCCTGATGTTGCGCGTGATGCCCAAGAGTCTCTATCTGCGCTGTGAAGGGCTCGCCCAGGGAGTCATCGGCAAGGCGCAGAAGAAGAAGATCGACAATGCGCCGCGCCCGCAGCCGGCCAGACCGAATCGACAGCAGGACGCTCATGAAGTGGAGTCGCCATGATGAGCCAGCCATTGGATCAAGCCCTCTTCACCACTGAGCGCGTCAAGACGCTGCCTCACGTCAAGGTACTGGGGGTGCCCTTCGTCAACACCAGCCTCGACACCTGCCTGAGCCTGCTCAAGAGCTGGATCAGCGACCCGCAGCCGCGCACCGTCAATTTCGTCAATGCGCACTGCCTGAACGTGGCCCAGGTCGATCGCTATTACATGCAGGTGCTGCATGACAGCGACCTGCTGCTGCCTGATGGCAGCGGCGTGAAGATGGCCTGCCGCATGCTCGGCCAGGAGCTCGAAGCCAACCTCAATGGCACCGACCTGCTGCCCCACCTGTGCAACATGCTGGTGGCGGAGAACAAGCACCTGTTCCTGCTCGGCGCCGCGCCGGGCGTGGCCGACAGGATGGCTGACAAGCTCCGCGAGCAATGGCCGACACTCGAGATCAGTGGCGTGCATCACGGCTTCATCGGCCCGGAAATCATCGACGACGTGCTGGCGCAGATCAATCAGGGCACTGACCTGTTGCTGGTGGCGATGGGCGTGCCGGCCCAGGAGAAGTGGATCTCGACCTACCGTGAGCGACTCGAGGTGCCGGTGGTCATGGGCGTCGGCGGTCTGTTCGACTTCTATTCCCAGCGCATCCCGCGTGCGCCGGGCGTCGTGCGCAGACTAGGCATGGAATGGGCCTGGCGGCTGCTGATGGAGCCACGCCGCATGTTCAAGCGCTACGTGCTTGGCAACCCGAGCTTTCTGATGAGCGTGCGCAAGTACGGGGAAGAGGCGATTCCCGGCCGCGGCCTGTGGATGAAGTCACGCTCCAACTGGCGCCACTTTCGATGGCGAGTGAGCAACTGGCTGACCCCGCGCGCGCGCCGCGCCATGGATATCGTCGGTGCCAGCGGCGTGCTGCTGGTGCTGTCACCGCTGCTGCTGGGCACCGTGCTGGCCATCCGCCTGGAATCGCCAGGCCCGGTGCTGTTCGGCCAGGAGCGTATCGGGCGTCACGGCAAGCCGTTCAAGCTGTGGAAGTTCCGCTCCATGTACATCGACGCCGAAGAGCGTCTGCGCGAACTGCAGGCCGCCAACGAGAGCGAGGGTGGCGTGCTGTTCAAGATGAAGCAGGACCCGCGGATCACGCGGGTGGGTCGTATCATCCGCAAGCTGTCCATCGATGAATTGCCGCAGCTGTGGAACGTGCTGCGCGGCGAGATGGCGCTGGTCGGGCCGCGCCCCGCCCTCGCCCGTGAGGTGGCGCTCTACGAAGCGCGTGCGCGCATGCGTCTGGATGCCACGCCGGGGTTGACCGGGCTGTGGCAGGTGTCGGGCCGCTCGGACCTCTCCTTCGAGCAACAGATCCATCTGGATCTCTTCTACCTGCATCGTCAGGGCATCAAGGAAGACATCAAGCTGCTGCTGCGTACGATTCCTGCCGTTCTGACCAGCCGTGGAGCCTACTGATGCGTGAGACTCCCTCTCTCATTCGTGCTGCGCTGCCCCAGTGTCACGACTCATGCCAAGGAGGTGTGCAATGCATGTGATCCTGTTGGCGGACCGCCTCGGCCAGGAAGTCGCGCCGATTGACCGCCGTTACTCGCCGGCCCTGCTGCCGATTGCCGGACGCAGCGTGCTGGAGCGCAATCTCGACCTGCTGGTCGGGCGAGGCGTGACGCACATCAGCCTGATCATCGCCCGTGACCCCGAGTGGTTCCGGGCGCGTATCGCCGATGGCTCACGCTGGGGCATCGATCTCGACATTCTTCCGATGCCCGGCGAGCGAGACCCGCGCGAGCAGATCAAGCGCCTCGGCGCCATGGCTGCCCTGCCCGCCCCGGTGCTGCGCGCCGATGTGCTGCTGATGCCGGAGTGGCTCAAGGATGACAGCCTCGCAATCAGCGAGCAGGCCATGGCGTCGGGCGCGCCGGTCTGCCATCCAACCAGCGTGACAGACCCGTCGCTCGCTCGTCTTCACTGGCCGGAGCTGCGCGACAATTCCCAGCTGGGGCCGGCCCTGCTGGCCTCACTGTCGCACTATCACGCTTTGGTGATGCAGGCACTGGATGCCGATGACTCAGGCCTGACACCACATGGCGAGCGCGGAGTATTGCCCGGCGAGCAGGACCTGCACCACGTCTACTACGCCGCCGGCGCGACCCGCCTGGATGAATCGCGCCTCACTGGTGGCTTCGCCGGCATCACCACCCATGTGGAGCCCGGCGTGCTGCTCAAGGGACGCTGCTGCCTCGAACAGGGCAGCTACGTGGAAGAAGGCGCCATGCTCGAGGACTGCGTCATCCTGCCCTTCACCCGCGTACACGGTGGCCAGCAGGTCAACGCCGGCATCCTGTTCGAAGGCGAGGCGCTCGACAGGACGGCCCCGCACTGGCTCAAGGACCGCCGTCAGGCAGGCGCCGCCTCGCAACGCGGCGTCGCCTACCGCAACCCGGCACGCCCCGAGTGGCAAGAACGGATTCTGGCGGCCCTGATCACCCTGGCCACACGCCCCTTCGGCTCGCGCTACAAGGAGCTTCGCCATCGCCTGCGCCAGGTGCAGTACAGCCGCATGCGGCTTTTAGGGGCTCTGCCCGAGCGCTCGCCACCGCCATTGGACAGGGTCGGCATCAGCAGTGCAGGCGCCATCCAGCCCCCGGATTGGCGCGCCACGCCGGATGCCTTCGCCGCAACGCTGGAGGCCATCCAGGTCGGCCAGACGCCGGGGCTACGCGGCGCCATTCGAGAAGCCTGGCGTCTGCGTCAGCAAGGCAAGCAGCAGTGATCGCCCCCGTTCACGCTTCCCCCTGAGTCCGCCTCCCGATGCAAGGCAAGACACAAAAAACCCCGCAGTGCCGTGGCACTGCGGGGTTTTTTCATACGGGCCTCGTCATACGAGCGCTTGCGATCACTCGTCAGGCAGCATGAGCGGCCTTTGACACCGGCTCAGCGATGCTTGGCCAGCCAGGCAAGCGCGCCTTCGCTGCGCTTCCACTGGTCGCGCATCAGGGTGCGGTACTGCCAGGCCTCACCACGCGTGCCGGGTTCCGGCGCTTCCACCGCCAGACTCACCGGCCGCGGATGCTCCGCCAGCAGCAGGCTGATCAGATGCGAATTGGCTTCCCGCACGATCTCGAGTGCCTGCTCGGCGTCCTTGTCGCGACCCAGTCGATAGAGCGCCAGCACCTGGCCCATCAGGATGCCCAACAGCGGCATTTCCTCATCGACGGCACGTCGCTCGATATCATGCTCGGCGAGGGTCACGGCCTCGTCGTTGCGGCCTTCGCGCAGCAGCTGATCCAGCACCAGCTCACGCAGGCCGAGGCTGTCTTCCTCGTCGAGCTTGAGCAGGCGCTCCGCCAGCTGGCGCGAACGCTCGCGCTCACCGCGCTCCATGCCGATCACCAGCCCCAGCCCACAGCGCAGCAACTGGGCGTTGTCGCCATCTTCCCAGCGCAACAGGCCGCCAGCCTGTTCGATCTGATCGAGCCAGCGATCGAAGCGCTGTGCCAGCGGCACGAAGAAGGTGTCCGACATCCACGGCAGGCTACCGAAGCGACTGGCCAGCGCCAGGATCAGCCCCTGACACACCGCCGGAACGTCCAGCCATTCGGGGCTGGCGCACAGCTGCTGCAGCCACTCGTTGGGGTCCTGGACATCCCAGGGATCGATATCCAGCGCCAGTGCCGCCTCTTCCTCGATGCGCGCCGGGAAGACCGCCTCCCATAGCCCGAGTGTCACGGCCTGCTCCGCATTCTGACGGAACAGCAGACTGCCATCTTCCTGCGTTTCCAGCGCCAGACGCGGCGGATGCTCGATCACCTCGAACAGCGCCTGCAGGGCGGCCAGTGAATCCGACAGCGACTCATCGGAATTGACCATCTGCTCGGCGAGCGTGGCACGCGGGTTTTCGGCCAGATCCGCCAGGAATTCCAGCTGACCGGGCTCGATGTCCTTCTGCTTGGACAGGCGACGCCACCAGAAGCGCGCACGATCCTGCGCCTCTTCCGGCTGGCCCTCGTGCAGCAGCAGCATGGCTTCGATATACGCCAGCGTCGGCGAATCGGGCAGCGTCTGCTGGGCACGAATGAAGGCGGCGCGCGCCGAGCCCAGGTCATCGCTGTCCAGATGCAGCAGACATTGGTGCTCCAGGGCGACGCCGCGCAGGAAGGCAGGGCCACGCTCCAGCACCTCATCGAGCAGCAGCGCCTTCTTGCGGGTGAAGCCGCGCTCCTGATAGAGATCCAGCAGCAGCTCGAAGCCAGGCTCGGCCTGCTCGGGCAGACGCGACCAGTCGCTGGTATCGAACAGCGCCTCCATGATCTGCTGAGCCCGACCACGATTGCCGCTCTCGGCGCTGATCAGCCCCGCCTCGAGCAGCGCCTGCGCCGGCGCCAGACCAGAGGCCAGCGCCGCCTTGAGCTGTTCACCCTTGAACTCGCGCAGCGACAGCATCCACATCAGATGATCCGGAATCGCCGGCAGCTGCACCTTGTCGCAGCACTGCTTGTACTTGCGACCCGAGTCACACCAGCAAGGCTCGTTGCGTCCGGGCGATGCCAACGACTCGCGCGCGAAATCGAGTCGCACCAGCGGAGTCTGGCTCCACAGCACCGGCGCCAGCGCTACCGCCAGCGCTTCGTCACCACCGCTGTAGTTCACGCCCTCCGAATGCGCCCACTGCATGAAGGCAGGAAAGGATTCATCGGCGCGGATGGCATCAAGTGCCCCACTGGCGTAACTCAAGAGCCGTTCGACCCACTCGGCAAGCATGGCATCTCCCTAAAAAAGCGTTTCACAGCCCTGCAGGCACCGCGCCCCGGTCTTCGCCTTGGCGTTCACCTTGGCGTTTCCTCAGGCGCGATGCCCGTCAGAACCTGCGAATCAAGGGGCGAAGTCTATCACGAGGAAGCCTCGCCCCTCATCGTTCACTCACTCAAGCGGCTGACGCAGCGATAACCTGCTGACCTGAGCTGTTCGGCCAGGCAGGCGATATGCGCCGGGCCCACCTCGCAGCAACCGCCGACGATACGAATGCCGGCATTGACCCACCCCAGCGCATGCGCCGCGTACTGCTCCGGCCCCAGGTCTTCACGTGCCTTGAGGTCCTTGACGGTGCCGCCGGGATTGAGCTCCGCGATGGAGGTGAAGCCATTGGCATAGGCACCGGTCGGCAGCGGGCTGGCCAGCAGATTTTCCAGACTACCCTGAATGGCTTCCGGCGCGCTGCAATTGATCAGGATCGCGTCCACGCCCATCGCTTGCAGCATGCTGATCGCGTCGGCCAGCGGCTCACCACTGCGCAGGGTCGCGGTCAGGTCATCCTTCACCGTCAGCGAGACCCACACCGGCAAGCCGCTCTCGAGTGCGGCGGTGGCAGCGGCGCGAGCCTCGACGCAGGAAGACAGCGCCTCACACAGCAGGACATCGACCAGCGGTGCCTGCAATTCCACCAGCCGGCGATAGCTGGCCAGGGATTCGTCAGCACTCGGCGCGACATCGGGGCGATAGGTGGCGACCAGCGGCGGCAGGCAGCCTGCCACGCGCACATCCGCCTCGCCACTCAGGGCGATGGCATCCCGCGCGGCCTTGCCGGCGGCGGCATGAATGGCCGCGATCGACTCGCCGACACCCGCCAGGCCCAGACGCTGCGGCGTGGCCGTGTAGGTATTGAGCGTGATGACGCGCGCGCCGGCACGAATGAAATCGAGGTGCAGGTCACGCACCAGCTCAGGCTGGTCCAGCATCACCTGAGACGACCACAGCGGCGTCGGCTCACGACCGCTACGACGCACCAGTTCCTGGCCCATGCCGCCGTCCAGCAACACGACTTCAGCCCCGTCACCTGCACCCTTTCCTGCTTCCAAGTCTCGTTCCACACAACCTCCAGAGCTTTTTGATGTCCTAGCGTGAGCCTGACGACCTGGCGAGACCCGCTGGCCAGTCAATGGCGGGCGAAATTCTACCACGCTCGACCCGCTTGCGGCCCTTGCTCACTGGAGCCAAAAGGCTGCCCAATGCTACTGTTGACGACACCCTTTGCCCCGCGCTGCGCTCGAGGCTCGTGCTCACGAACCTCTCGGCAGCCCATGTCGTGCCAGAAGCCCCACCCCGTTCAATCAAGGAAGCCTGCCTTGCTGTTGCCGAGCCCCTTTCGTCCCCGAGCCAACACTGCCAATGACGCGCCCCAGGTGCGTCTGGAGCGTGAGGGCCGAGACGAGATTCGCCGCATTACCCAGGCCGTGGAGCGTGTGCCCTGGTCGGTGAGCCTGATGCAGATCCTGTGGACCGCAGGCCCGGTGACGCTGATCGGCGCCTGGGGCGGCTATCTGCTCGGTTACGGCAAGGAACCGACCTTCGAGAACTACATCTTCTTCATCTCCTACACCGTCATCACCGGTGTCGCGGGCATCGTGGCCAATATCGCCCACAACCTGACCAGCTCACGGCGCTATGACCGCACCGAAGCCAAGATCGAGCGCGTCATCGACACCGTGCCGGAGCTGATCCTCGCCACGCGCAACCTGATCGTCGAGAGCCTCGAAGGCGATGCCCGCCGGCGTGAAGCGGCGGCCATGCTGCTGCGCAAGCAGGATCTCGCGCCGGAGGGGGTCGAGCTGGCGGCGCTGGAGCTGCTCGATGACCGTGATGCCGCGCGCATCATCAGTCAGATCGATGTCTACCGTCGCGTGGGCCTGCATGCGCGTATCCGCGACATGAACAGCCTCAACCGCGAATGGCTCGAGCCCCAGTTCAATGAGCTGGCCGAGCTGGCCCCAGAGGCCATCGGCCTGCTGCGTGAGCGCTTCGAAGGCCGCGCGCCCGACCTGCACAGCGGTGTGCCACGTGACGAGAACTTCATCGAGCGTGTGCTGGCCGCCATCGAGCAGGACAACGACCTGCTGATGACCCTGCAGGACGTGGAGGAGATGCTGATTCTGGCCTTCGAGCTGATCAGCGGGCGCAAGATTCCGCTGCTGACCTTCGAATACCGTGGCCGCTGGAAGCTGGCGCGCGCACTGGACAACCTCGAGCATGCCCGCTCGCGCTATCGCATACGTCAGGCCACCGGCCTGTCACGCCTCAAGGCGCTGACGGTCTATCTGGCCGAGCAGTCCGGCACCCTGGTGGAGGATGCCGCCTCCGGCCTGCGCGCCGAGGTACTGCTGGAGCGCTCCACCCAGGCGATGGACGCCCTTGCCGAGCAGGTGACGCACCTCGCGATCGCGGTCAATGAGGGCGATCGTGAACACCGCGCCGCGCTGCGCTCGCGGGCCGACATCCTCACCAACGCCATCCGCCTCTACAAGACGGTGACCAATGCCTACGAGCAGGTCGGGCGCAGCCACGCCGTCTTCCTCAAGATGTCCAAGCGCTGGGAGAACATCGCCTCGCAGATGTCCGATGACGCCACCCGCCTGCGGGTCGGTCCGGGCCGTCGTGGTCTGCGTATCCAGGAAAAGACCATCGCGCTGGACGATGAAGCCAAGGCGGAGGTCTGCAAGCATCTGGCCGATCACTTGAACGAGAGCCGCATCAAGCGGGTCGACAGCGAGATCGCCTACCAGGCGCGCGAGACGGTGCTGCGCGTCGGTGTCGACAAGGCCAAGGCGATGGCAGTCGAGATCGCCCTTGCGCTGGAGCCCCACATACACCTGTCACGCCCGGCCGTGCAGCGCGCCATCAATGGCTCCAACGCCGCCTATTTTGGCCAGCTGGAGCCCAATCAGTCCGCGGCGGCCAAGGCGGCCCTGGGCAGCGCCATGGTGCGCGAGATCGATGATGACCTGTCTCGCACCGCCGAATCACTGGCCATCGCGCTGGTGCGCCACTACCGCGTCGAGCTGGAGCCGCTGGCCATCGAGTTCCTGCGCGATACCTTCGGCGCCCGTGAAGCGACGCTCAACATGCTCAGCAACTATCAGCCCGCCGACCACCACCCGGTCAGCTATCTCTCCAATCGCCCCCCGCTGATCCAGACCGCCAACCGCGACTGGTATCGCGCCCTCGTCCAGGCGCGTCGCGCGCTCGACGACGATTGATCCCCGCCTCGGGCCAACGGCATACTGTATGGATCATCATATCGACAGCCTTTGACCGCAGGATGCCCGATGCGCCTGATCATCGCCGAAAAGCCCAGCCTCGCCCGCGCCATTGCCGAGGCGCTGCCCGGACGCTCAAGCAAGCGCGACGGCTATATCGATGCCGGTGACACCCGTGTCACCTGGTGCATCGGCCACCTGCTGGAGCAGGCCCCGCCGGATGACTACGACGAGCGCTTCAAGCGCTGGTCGCTGGATCACCTGCCGATCATCCCCGAGCAATGGAAGCTCAAGCCACGCAGCCAGGCGCGTGGTCAGCTCAAGACCATCCGCGAGCAGCTCAAGCTGGCCGATGAGGTCGTGCATGCCGGCGACCCTGACCGTGAAGGCCAGCTGCTGGTGCAGGAAGTGCTGGAGCACATGCGCTGGCGCGGGCCGGTCAAACGCCTGCTGATCAGTGACATGAACCGCCCCGCCGTCAGCCGTGCCCTCAACAAGCTGGACGACAATCAGCGCTGGCAGCCGCTCTATGAAGCCGCGCTGGCGCGCCAGCGCGCCGACTGGCTGTATGGCATGAATCTGACTCGCGCCTGGACATTGACCGGGCGTCAGGCCGGCCACGATGGCGTATTGTCAGTGGGACGCGTGCAGACGCCGCTGCTGGGGCTGGTCGTGCGCCGTGATGAGGAAATCGAGGCCTTCGAGCCTCGCGCCTTCTTCCCGCTGTGGATAGAGGCTGGCGTGGCGGCGGGCAGCTTCAAGGCCTGGTGGCATGCGCCCAGCTCGCCCTGGCTGCAACGTCTGGCGGACAAGGGCACCCCGCTGCCACTGGATGACAAGGGGCGCCTGCTGGATAGCCGTCCCGCCGAGCGCCTCGCCCGCCATCTCGCGACCTTGACTACCCTCGGCGATGGCCATGTCGAAAGTGTCGAGGCCAGCGACAAGTCACAGCCCGCGCCGCTGCCCTATTCGCTCTCGGCGCTGCAGGTCGATGCCGCGCGCCGTTTTCGCCTGCCCGCCCAGAAGGTACTCGACACCTGTCAGGCGCTTTACGAGCGCCATCAGCTGATCACCTACCCGCGCTCCGACTGCCGCTACCTGCCGCGCGAACATCACGCCGGCATGGCCAATCTGATGATCAGCGCCTGCGTGGGTGACCGTGAGCTTGAACGCTTCAGTGGCGGCGCCGATTTCAGCCTGCGCTCACGCGCCTTCAATGACAGCAAGGTCAGCGCGCACCACGCCTTGGCGCCGACCGGGCGCGAGCCGGACTATGCGCGCCTCTCGCGCGATGAAGCCAATCTCTACCGCATGATCACGCGCAACGTGCTGGCCCAGTTCTATCCGGCCTATCGCTATCGCGAGGTCAAGGTCGAGCTGCGCTTCGCCAAGGAGCCCTTCCGCGCCAGTGGCCGCAGCGTCATCGACGAGGGCTGGAAGGTGCTGTTCCAGCGCACTGCGGAGGCCAGTGAGGGCACTGACAAGAAGGCCTCTGCCAAGAACGCAGCCGCCGATGACAAGACCCCACCGCCGCTGCCCGCCCTGACGGAAGGCGAACCGGCCTGCGTGCTCGACTGTGGCATCGAGGAGAAAGAGACCCGCCCGCCGGAACCCTTCAATGACGCCAGCCTGATCCAGGCGATGATGAACATCGCGCGCTACGTCGAGGATGAAGCGGTGCGACGCACGCTGCGCGATGTGGATGGCCTTGGCACCGAGGCGACACGCGCCGGCATGCTCGAGACATTGATCAATCGCGGCTATCTGGTGCGCGAAGGCCAGGCGATGCGCTCGACGCGTATCGGTCGCGCGCTGATTCATGCACTGCCGCCCGCTGTATCGCGCCCGGAGCGCACCGCGCAGTGGGAGCAACGCCTGAGCATGATCCACGAACAAGGCGACCCGGCGGCGCCCTTCCTGAGCGATCTGATCGTGGATCTGCGTGCGCTGCTCGCCGATAGCTCCGCCAGCCGCTTGAGCACGGCACTGGCCAGCGTCGGCGGTGCGACACCCGCGCCGCGCAAGGGCGGCGGCAAGGGCGGCTCGCGTCGCAAGGCAACGTCCTACAAGAAGCGCGCCTCTGGCAGCTCTTCTGGCAAGGCAGCTTCTGGCAGCTCTTCTGGCAGCACTGCTGGCAGCAATAAGGACGGCGCTTCTCGTAAAAGTGCTTCCACCAGGAGCCCCCGCAAGCGAGCGACTGGGTCACGGCGCAAGACCGATAGCTGACAGCGGGTCAGGTGAAATACAACCGGCCTTTCCCGCGCTCACGCACTGCTCTCCATGACAAGATGACGAATATGCACACAATGACTGATCCGGAAGATAACTGGCTGTGGATCATCGGTCCGGGCGCCATCGGGCGTCTGCTGGCGGCATCGCTGATGGCAGCACGCCAGCGAGAGCTGCGTGAGCAGGGGGCATCCGCGCTACCGCGTGTCTTGCTGCTGGGGCGTCAGGCAATGGCGGGGCAAGATGTCACGCTCGACTTGACCACGCCGGAATCACTCATTGTTAGCGCAAAGATAAATTATTCAACAATTGACACACTGCAATACTCGCCATCTGGAAAGCCTTCCGCCATCTGGCTGACGACCAAGGCGCACGGTGTACCCGGCGTCTGGCAGCAACTGGCCCCCCATATCACGCCCGAGACTTCCGTGACCTGCTGGCAGAATGGCCTGAGTGCTCAGCCGTGGCTGGCCGAACGCCACGCCAACCTGCTATGCGCCAGCACCACCGAAGGCGCCTGGTTGCCAGCCGAGACTGGCGCAACCGCGACGCCTGACGCTGACTCAACCGCGGATGACCACCAGCACCTTGGCGTGCAACACGCCGGGCGCGGCCACACCTGGCTGGGCGCATGGCAGAGTGGCGGTGACGGCGATCACGACAGCCAGTCCAATCAGGCCGCTCTCATGCAAGGTGACTGGCTCAAGGCTGCGGGGTTTGCGTGCGAACGGACGCCGGACATCCAGACTCGCCTGTGGCACAAGCTGGCGATCAATGCGGCGATCAACCCCCTGGTGGCACGCTATCGCATTCGCAATGGCCAGCTGCGCGACCGACCATTTGCGCCGATGGTGCGCCAGGCGGTCGAGGAGATCAGCGCGGTACTGGGTAGCGAAGGCATCTCTGCCCCGGGGGAAGGCTGGCAGGCGCTGGTCGAACAGGTCATCCGCGCGACCGCCAACAATCGCGCCTCGATGCTGCAGGATGTGCTCGCCGGTCGCCCTACCGAGGTCGAGGCGATCCTTGGCCCATTGCGCCGCACTGCCTCCCGACATGGGCTGGTCCTGCCCTTGCTGGATGATCTCTACCGCCAGCTGAGCACGCCGCAGCGCTGAGACAAGACTTCTGCCCAGCTCAAAAGGCTCCATCAGACAATCAGCCTGACTTTCCCATCTGACCCGCCAGCCCGCCAGATAACGCGCACAAAAAAGACCCGCCTCGCGAGAGACGGGTCACAAGCAACAGCCAAGCTGTCGAGAGAGAGCAGTACTGGCAGCCTGTCAGCCTCAAGCACGACGTGCATGACGTTGGCAGGCAACCGCTGGATCAGTGACCAACACTCATCCAGATATCAGACTTCAGCGGTGGAAACGCTCTGAGGCTTCACGCGCCAGCTCGCGGATACCATCCCAGTCACCCGCATCAATCAGTTTCTGCGGCGCGACCCAGCTACCACCGACACACATCACGTTCTTGAGCGCGAGGTAGTCAGCGGCGTTGCTCAGGGAAATGCCGCCGGTCGGGCAGAAGCGAGCTTCGCTGATCGGGCCACCGAAGGACTTGATCGCATTGACGCCGCCCGCGGCTTCCGCCGGGAAGAACTTGAAGCGACGGTAACCGTACTGCCAGCCCGTCATCAGCTCCGAGACGGTCGCGACACCCGGCAGCATCGGTACGCTGCTGGTCACGCCGTACTGGTACAGCGCTTCGGTGGTGCCCGGCGTGACGATGAAGTCGACGCCCAGCTCTTCCACCTGGCGATACTGTTCCGGCGTCAGCACGGTGCCGGCACCGATACTGGCGTTGGGCAGCGCTTCACGCATCAGGCGGATGGCTTCCAGCGCGCAGTCGGTACGCAGCGTGACTTCCAGTACGGTCAGGCCACCTTCGTAAAGGGCCTTGCCCAGCGGCACGGCGTCCTCGATGCGCTCGACGGCGATCACCGGCAGCACGGAGGCTTTCTGGCAGATGCTGTCGATCTCGGTGGTACGAGTCGACGGAAGCTGTTTTTCAAAGCTCATGGCGTTCTCCTTGTGCCGCGGCCAGCCTCCCTTGTGGCTGGCCGCGGCCGATGTGATCAGGGGGCCCAGTAAAGCGCCAGCGGCGCGGACAGGAAGGCACGAATCGGCAGTTCACTGACCGCCTCGACATCGCTCAGCGCGCGCGATAGCACGGCCTGCTTGTCGGTCCCCGTGAGGTGAAGCACGGTACGACGCGCCTGGCGCAGACGCTCGAGAGACAGTGTGATACGCGCCTGCGGCACGCTGGGCGCACGCATCGGGACACAGCAATCCGCACTGGTCAGCGCTTCCTGCAGGCGGTCACCATCCGGGAACAGCGAGGCCGTGTGGCCATCGCCACCCATGCCGAGAATCAGCGCGGAAGCCGGCCAGGGGAGCGCCGCGATGCGAGCACTCACTTCTGCGCAACCATCTTCCGGCTCTGCCTCGGCATTGGTCAGCGGATGGAAGGTGGCGGCACTGGCCGCACCGCTCAGCAGGTGCTCACGCACGAAGCGTGCATTGCTGTCATCGGCGTCTTCGCTCACCCAACGCTCATCGGCGAGGGTGATATCGACCCGCGACCAATCCAGCGGCTTGTCGCGTAGCGCGGCAAACAGCGGCTTGGGCGTGGAGCCGCCGGAAACCACCAGCAGCGCACGCGCTGACGGATCAACGTTGAGATCAGCACGCAAGGCGGCGGCCAGATACTCGGCGAGAGAGTGTGCGGTCTGTACGCGCGGGTCCTGCTCAGTCACGGTGGCGCTCATCTCAATACTCCTCATACCAGCTGCGACCATCGCGCGTGATCATCGCGATCGAGGAGACGGGGCCCCAGGAGCCGGCCGGATAACGGCGCGGCGTGGCGGCGCGGGATTCCCAGCCATCGATGAGAGTATCGACCCAGCGCCAGGCGTGTTCGATCTCGTCACGACGCACGAACAGATACTGCTGGCCCTTGATGACCTCAAGCAGCAGACGTTCGTAAGCTTCCGGAATACGGCGCTTGGGGAAGGCGCTGTTGAAGTCGAGATCCAGCGGGCCCGGACGCAGACGCATGCCCTTGTCGAGACCGGAGTCCTTGGTCAGCACCTGCAGGGAGATGCCCTCGGACGGCTGAAGACGGATGATCAGCTTGTTGGCCGCCAGCGAGCGCTGGTCCGGATCGAAGATGTAGTGCGGCTGCTGACGGAAGTGGATCACGATCTGTGACAGCTTCTCCGGCATGCGCTTGCCGGTACGCAGGTAGAACGGCACACCGGCCCAGCGCCAGTTGGAAACTTCGGTCTTGAAGGCCACGAAGGTCTCGGTCTGGGATTCGGTGTTGGCCCCTTCTTCCTCGAGATAGCCCGGCACGTGCTGGCCGTCGACGGCACCCGCGATGTACTGGCCACGCACCAGATCCGTGTTGAGACGCTCGCCGGTGATCGGGCGCAACGCCTTGAGCACCTTGACCTTCTCGTCACGAATGGCGTCCGCGTCCAGGTTGGACGGCGGGTCCATCGCGATCAGACACAGCAGCTGCAGCAGGTGGTTCTGCACCATGTCACGCAGCTGACCGGCCTGATCGAAGTAGCCCCAGCGCCCTTCGATGCCGACCTTCTCCGCCACGGTGATCTCGACGTGGGAAATCTGGTTCTGATTCCACTGGTTGCCGAACATCGGGTTGGCGAAGCGCAGCGCGATCAGATTCTGGACGGTTTCCTTGCCCAGATAGTGATCGATACGATAGATCTGGGATTCGTGGAAGACGGCACCGATCGCGTCGTTGACGACGCGCGAGCTCTCCAGATCAGAGCCGATCGGCTTCTCGACCACGACACGCGAGTGCTCGTCGAGGCAGCCCGCCGCCTGCAGATTGCTGCTGATATCGCCGTAGATACGCGACGGTACGGACAGATAGATCATCAGCGGGCGCGGCGACGGCTTGCCCTTTTCATCCACACGCCAATCGGCGATCGCGGAATAGCCTTCCACGGTGCTGAAGTCCAGCGCCGCATAGCTGATGCGAGAGAGGAAGCGCTCGATGCATTCCTTCTCGAGGTGTTCCGGCTTGACGCGCTCCTTGAGCGCCGCCTGCACGGTGTCCTTGAAGGATTCGAGGCTGACATCCTGACGCGCCAGACCGATCAGGCGGGTTGCCTTCTCGAGCAGACCGTCACGGTCGAGGTGATAGAGGGCTGGATATAGCTTGCGCTTGGCGAGGTCGCCCAAGGCGCCGAACAGGGCAATATCCACGCCCGGAATGATGTCGGAACTCATGCCGCCGATTTCTCCCGTCGAAACTGCCCTGTATGCCGAAATGACCGACAAGGTGGGCGACTTCGAACCCGCTTCCTGGAAGGCTGCGCAGGCTGGCGCGGCGAGGAGAGGCTCGAATGACACACGGCACCGGGAAGGCGTTGGCGATACATGGCTGGTTATATTAACAACAAATGTAGCGATAACGCCGCTGTCACTCAAGACAATTCGCCCCACAAATAGGTAAACTTACCTAAAAGTGGTAGTCAGCGGCGCTTTCGCTTTCACCTCGTCCTTCGCGCCCCTGGATCAGCAAGTGACCCAAAGAGATGCTTGGCCTACCAGACGAGTGAGGCTAGGATGCCCAGATTACGTAGTTATTTCACTACACAATGGCAGGGTAACAGGCGAATGGCAGTACACGACCTCATCAATCGCATCCGTGAACGTCTCGACGAGCTCAATCGCTCCGAGCGCAAGGTCGCCGACGTCATTCTGGCGGACCCGGCTGCGGCCACCGGCATGAGCATCGCGGCGCTCGCTCAGGCCTCGCTGGTCAGTGAGCCGACCGTCAACCGCTTCTGTCGCAACTTCGATGCCAAGGGCTTCCCCGACTTCAAGATCAAGCTGGCCCAGAGCCTGGCCGGCGGCACGCCCTACGTGTCACGCAGTGTCGATCAGAACGATGATGCCGCCGCCTATGGCGACAAGATTCTCGGTGCCACCGTGGCCGCGCTCGACGATGCCCGTCGCGCACTGGACCCCAGACGCATCGAGCGCGCCGTCGACTACCTGAGCCAGGCCAAGCAGATCTGCTTCTTCGGCCTTGGCGCCTCAGGCCCGGTCGCGGCGGATGCCCAGCACAAGTTCTTCCGCTTCAACCTGCCGGTCATGGCCTATGAAGATGTGCTCATGCAGCGCATGGTGGCCGCCGCCTGCCATACCGGCGACGTGATCGTGATCATCTCCTACACCGGACGCACCCGCGAGCTGGTCGATATCGCCAAGCTCGCGCGCAGCAATGGTGCCGCGGTATTGGGCATCACCGCACCGGACTCTCCGCTGGCGCGCGAGTGCACCGAAGTGCTGGAAGTCATGGCGCCGGAAGACACCGATATCTATATGCCGATGACCTCACGCATGATCCACCTGGCCCTGATCGACGTGCTGGCCACCGGCGTGACGCTGCGCCGTGGAGAAGACTTCCAGCAGCACCTCAAGAAGATCAAGGACAGCTTGAAGGACACCCGTTTCCCACCGGAGTCTTGAGCACTAGCCATCAAGCAATCAGCCCCAGCCAAAGCAAATGAGCTTTTTTGCGCAGCCATTCAACGCGCTACTGACTCTTCAGCGTCACTTGAGCGATCCTTCAGGCATGGCGCGGGGCTTGCACCCGCGTGATCAAGACACAACAATACGCGCCATACCCCTGACATGCGGTGTTCGCCGCATGATGTCTCATGTCGTGAATGCTGAGGATGCTTCCCATGCGCTGGCTGGCCACTGCTGCTCTGACCCTGATTTCCGCCTTTCCCGTGACCATGAGTCTGGCTCAGGCCGACACCTTCAAGTTCACGGCAATTCCAGATGAAGACGAGTCACGCCTGGTCGAGCGTTTCGACAAGGTCGCCGACTATCTGGAAGAGAAGCTGGGCGTCGATGTCGAGTATGTGCCGGTCAAATCCTACAGCGCCGCCGTCAGCGCCTTCCGCAACGATCAGATCCAGATGGCCTGGTTCGGCGGCCTGACTGGTGTTCAGGCACGTCAGATGGTGCCGGGCTCCGTCGCCATCGCCCAGGGCGTGGAAGACGCCGCCTTCCGCAGCTACTTCATCGCGCGTCGCGACCTCAAGCTGGCCGGCGATGCCGCCGAGCCGCTGGACGCCCTGCCCGACTCCCTCGAAGGCCACTCCTTCACCTTCGGTGCCAAGACCTCCACTTCAGGCCGCCTGATGCCGGAATACTATCTGCGCGAGCAGTTCCAGCAGGCGCCGGACGCCCTGTTCAGCCGCGTCGGTTTCTCCGGCGACCACTCACGCACCATCGCACTGGTCGCCGCCGGCACCTATGACGTGGGCGCGGTCAACTTCGCGGTGTGGGAAGCGGCAGTCAAGGACGGCAAGGTCGACCCGAGCAAGGTGCAGGTGCTGTGGCAGACGCCGGCCTACCCGGATTATCAGTGGACCATTCGTGGCGATGCCGACAGCCACTTCGGCGCGGACTTCACTGCCCGTGTCACCACGGCCCTGCTGGACATGAAGGACCCGGACCTGCTCGAGAGCTTCCCGCGCTCCGGCTTCATTCCGGCCAGCAACGATGACTACGCGCCGATCAAGACCGTCGGTGAACAGCTCGGTCTGCTGCGCTGAGCTCATGACCCAGGAAACACCCTCTCCACTGCTGCACCTTTCGCAGGACCACCTCGGCCATGGCGCCGAGGTGGTCTTGCGTGATCTGGATATTCGCCTCCTGCCGGGCGAGCGCATCGCCCTGCTCGGCGCCAGTGGCGCAGGCAAGTCCACGCTGCTGGAAGCCCTGCGCGCCGCGCTGCAACAGCGCGACGTAGCAGCCGCTTGGTGCCCTCAACGCCAGGGGCTGGTGCCGCAATTGTCGGTCTACCACAACATCTTCATGGGCCGGTTGGACCAGCACTCACGGCTGACCAACCTGCTCAATCTGCTGCGCCCGAAACCGGCGCATTGGCAGGCGGTCGCCACGCTGTGCGAACCGCTGGGTATCGCCGGCCTGATGGAACGCTCCGTCGAGGCGCTTTCCGGCGGTCAGCGCCAGCGTGTCGCCATCGCACGCGCGCTCTATCAGGGCCATGATCTGTTCCTCGGTGACGAGCCCGTCGCAAGCGTGGACCCGCATCAGGCCAGTCAGTTGATCCAGCTGATACATGCCCGTCACGCGACCAGTGTGGTAGCGCTTCATCAGCGTGAGTTGGCGCTTACTCACTTCACGCGCGTGATCGGGCTTGGCAAGCAGGCTGACGGCCAGGGGCACGTGCTGCTGGATGTCGCGACCGACGGACTGACGCCTGGCGACCTGGACTTCCTGTACCCCGCTGCGGCGACCCGCGAGTCATCCGATGTCAGCTGACCCCTCCACCATGACAGCAGAGCTGCGCCATCCTCCTCGCTGGTGGCAGGCACGCAGTGACGGTGCGCGCCTGTTGCGCCTCGGTGGTGGTCTGGTCATCGCCATGCTGGTATTGGTGCCCTTCGCCGATCTCTCCGTTACCTCGCGCGACCCTTGGCAGGAACTGGGCCACATGCTGGCGGGTCTGGCGTCGCCGGCTCCCGGCGCGCTGGAATCCCCGCTGCACGCTCTGATCCTGACCATCGCTTTTGCGCTGTGGGGCACCCTGCTAGGTGCGCTGATAGGGCTGCCGCTGGCATTGGTCTATTCTCGCTCACGCTTGCTGCGGGGCATCTGTGCCGGGCTGCGTGCGGTACATGAGCTGTTCTGGGCGCTGCTGTTGCTGCAGGTGTTCGGGCTGTCGGCCGCCACGGCATTGGCGGCGATCACGATTCCCTATGCCGCGACCTTCGCCAAGGTCTATGCCGAGATTCTCGAACAACTGCCGCAGGCGCCACTCAAGGCACTGCCCTGGGCCAGCTCACGCGCGATGCGCTTTGTGTATGCTGAACTGCCGATGGCGTGGCGGCGCATGGCCAGCTATACCCGCTATCGCTTCGAATGCGGACTGCGCGCCAGTGTCCTGCTCGGTTTCGTCGGCTTGCCCACGCTGGGCTTCTATCTGGAAAGCGCCTTTCGCGAGGGCCGTTACGCCGAGGCGGGCGCTCTGCTGTGGATCTTCTATCTGCTGATCGCCACGCTCCCATGGTGGGGGCACCGTCGGGTATTGCCGGTACTGGCCATCGCCAGCCTCTGGTGGCTGGGGCCATGGCCCGATGTCAGCCCGACCCTGCTGTGGCGCTTCATCAGCCATGACATCTGGCCGGCGCCGCTGGTCAATGCATCATTCGAGTCGCTGGTCTCGGGTAAGCTCGCGACAGGCCTGCTGCAGTGGGCCAGCCACCTGCCCGATCTGCTGCCCGCCATCGGTAATACCTTGCTGCTCGGCCTGCTGGGCACCGCCGGTAGTCTGCTGATCGCCATGCTGCTATGGCCGCTGGCCAGCCGCCATGTGGGCAACCGCCTCTCGCAACACTCGACCAACGGCCTGCTGATCTTCCTGCGCACCACGCCGGAGTTGATACTGGCCTTCATCCTGCTGTTGCTGTTGGGGCCCTCGCTGCTGCCCGCCTGGCTGGCGCTGGCACTGCATAACGGAGCGATCATCGCCTTCCTGTGTGCTCGCCATGCCAACCAGATTCAGCTGCCGCCCAGTCGCCCGCAGGGCAAGTTCGAATGCTGGCTCTATGAGCTCAACCCGCGTGTCGCTCCCGGCATGTTCGCATTGCTGCTCTACCGCGCCGAGACCATCCTTCGCGAGACGGCCATTCTCGGCATGCTGGGGGTGGTAACGCTGGGCTTCCACATCGACTCGAGCTTCGAATACCTGATGTTTGATCAGGCATTTGCCTTGCTGGTGCTCACCGCCATACTCAATATCGGCGTTGACAGCCTCGCGCGGCGCCTGCGCCCCAGCGGCGAGATCTCTGAAGACAGCTGCGTGCGCTGACTCCTGCCCTGCGCAGGAGTAGGCGCTGACTTCATGACGCACCCGACTCCCCTTTGAGCGAGCCTTCCCATGCCTCAATCGTCACCCGCAGATGCTGTCAGCACGGCAAGCGCCAAGCGTGAAGCACAGCGCATCACCTTGATCGGCGCGGCGCTGGATGGCGTGCTGGGTGTCGCGAAGCTTGTCATCGGCAAGCTGGTCGGCTCGCAGGCGCTGATCGCCGATGGCATCCACTCCCTGTCAGACCTGGTGACGGATGCCTTCGTGTTGGTGGCGACTCACTACGGCCGCCAGGCACCGGATCGCTCACATCCGTGGGGGCATGAGCGCATCGAGACGCTCGGCACCCTGGTGCTTGGCAGCCTACTGCTGGCCGTGGCGGGCGCCATTGGCTGGGAAGGTATCCTGCGCAGCTGGGAGCTGATGTTCGGCTCACTGACCATCCCGCTACCCGGCGCGCTGGGCATCGGCATCGCGATCATATCGCTGCTCGGCAAGGAAGCTATCTTTCGCGCCACGCTGAAGGTCGCGCGCAAGCAGAAATCCAAGCTGCTGGAGGCCAATGCCTGGCACTCGCGCAGTGATGCGCTCTCCACTGTGGCGGTGCTGATAGGTCTGATCGGTACCCAGCTGGGGGCCAGCTGGCTGGATGGCATCGCGGCGGTCGTCGTTGGCGTCATGGTGGGCAAGATCGGCGCCTCATTGGCCTGGGAGGCTTCGCGCGAACTGATCGACACCGCCCTGCCACGCGAACAGCAACACGCCATGCGTGAGTGCTTGCTGTCACTGCCGGAGGTGCGTGGTACGCATGACCTGCGCAGCCGTACTCTGGCCGGCCGTATCGTGCTGGAAGTCCACCTGCTGGTCGCGCCACGCATCAGCGTCTCGGAAGGCCATGCCATCGGCCACCACGCAGTGGCTCGCCTCAAGGCCGAATTCCCCCAGCTCAGTGATGTGCTCTATCACATCGACCCCGAAGATGACTCGCATCTCGGCCAGGCCAGCCTGGCGCAGCCCACGCTGAAGCAGCCCCTACCCCTGCGTAGTGACATCATCGCCACACTCGATGAATACTGGCAGCAGTCACCCCTCTGGCAGGCGCGCAGCGGCCTCACACTGCATTACGTCAACCATGCCACCGCGTCTACTGATACCGATGCGTCAGCCCCGCATGTGGATATCCTGCTGGAGTTGCCGGGTTGTGCTGAGGAAGCCGTCTCAGAAACGGCTCAGCAATGTAACCACGACGCCGACTCACGCAACGCATCAATTGCCGAGATGGAACGCCTCGCAGCGGGTCTTGAGTGGTTTGGCAAGCTGGAGATCGGTGTGATGTCACATATCCACCAGCGCTGACGTGTGGGTTACACTGCAGGCAAAGGCAGGCATGGCATCCTGAACTTCAGAGGCAGGCTTGGGTTGATCCCTCATCGTTCAAAAGCGCTCAAAGGCGTTCCAGGCATCGTCATCTAGACCAGAATTCACGTTCGAACTCAAAGACAGACAACCACCAGACAAGGAGCACGCCATGAGCAACGCATCCGGCGAAATGCACAAGACACGTATCATCAGTGAGCTGAAAGGCTTCATCCGCAAGCTGCTGCAAGACCCGAAGATTCTCGAGCAGTCACTGGTCGTGGCGCGAGCGCGCCTCAAGGAAGGGGCAGAACAAGGAAAGAATGAGCAAGCAGTGCTGGCTATCATCGCCAACGAGATTTCTGATACCACCAGCATCCATATCCCGGAAGATCCGGCAGAGCACTCCGATGCAGACAAGCTGTTCCTGGAGCTGCTGAAGGATGTGGTCGAGGAAGAAGAAGCGCTTTATTGAGTTCAATAAAAACCGCCCCGAAGGGCGGTTTTTATTAATTGTTTTATTGAGCAGCTGGCACCGCAGCACGACAGTTCTGGGGCAGGTACTTGTATGAAGCAGTATTAGTTGCAGCTAAGCCACATTCCCAAGCAATTGAGCCAGAGTTAATTGTAGGCTGGAAGTTTACAGCGAGGCCATCGAGAGTTGTGTCACCTGTCTCTCGCAAAGCTACAGCAATCATTGAGTTGGCCCCTACCGTAACGCTCTCAACATAAGTTGAAGAGATATTAGTTTCAGTTGTATCCAAACCAACTTTTTGGTTGGAATTACAATCTGTGTTCGATGCTGCATCTTCCACACCTGCAGATATCAGGCACTCAGAAACTGCGGTTTTAGCAGCTGAAGCAATGCCCATAGCCTCAGTTACCTTTGCGCGGATAGTGTAATCTTGATAGCGAGGGATAGCGATGGCCGCCAGAATACCGATAATCGCCACAACGATCATCAGCTCGATCAATGTAAAACCAGCTTGTTGCTTGCGTGTCATGGTGTGACTCCCTTGCATTTGCGTAGTGAGATCAGGTCGTACGTCCTGAAACCCCGGTTACCTTCCCTGACCAGCAGGATGTTACAGAAGAATGTCAGTATGGACGTTTGATTCCAATATTCCCTACAACATCTTCATCAGCATAACATCTTGATATCACGGGGTGTCGACCGGACGGGACGAGTGATACCACAGCCACAGTTCAGGTGCCATTGTCATGTCGCAAGACGCTTGCTTGGCGGCGCTGACGGCTGCTTGACTGTTACAATAGATTACACTTGGTGACATTGCAAGCAACGAACACAAAAACTTTGTGATCGAGATTCAGGCGCTCTTCAACGTTACTCCCGACCCAACAGTGTTTGGCTACCTCCTTTCACTAACTCTCCCCTGTTCCTATGTCACGAATGCGCCATTCCTAGCGCAGGGCAATCCAGCTACACTCTTCTGCAAGACGATGTTTGTAATACGATGGCTTGCCGCACCAGATTTTGCGCACAGCGTGCTTCACGTTTCAAGCAGCGAAAGTAGGCCCATTGGCAACTGCAACAGGAAGAGTGTCATGCCCCAGTCAGAACACACGCTAAAAGGATTTGCCGCCCGACTGGTCGACTCTGGCCTGCTCGAACCACAGGCAGCACAGCTGGCTGAACAGGAAGCCAATGAGGCAGGGGAAAGCCTGTTGTTGCACATTATCGCGCATGGTCTGGTGCCGGCGCGTGAGGCGACATTGGCGGCCGCCTGGGAATACGGCCTGCCGTATGTGGATCTCGATGCCCTTCGTATCGACTCGCTGCCCGCCATTGATGAGCTGCCCGAGAAGGTGCTGCGTAAGCTGGGGGTATTGCCACTCTATCGCCGTGAGCATCGGCTGACCGTCGGCGTACCCTCCCCATCGACCCTCACGCATCTTGATGAACTGCAATTTGCCACTGGCTTGTCGATCGAGAGTGTCCTGGTCGCCGCCGACCAGCTGACGCCGGCATTGGAGCAGTACCTGGAAGCTGGCGAAGAAAGCGCCATGGACATGCTGAGCGAAGGTGGCGAAGCGCTCGATGGGCTGGATTTCGAAGGCGAAGAAGATAACAACAACGATCTGGCCATCACCGCAAGTAGTGACGATGCCCCAGTAGTACGCTTCGTTCACAAGGTACTGCTGGATGCCATCAAGCGTGGCGCCTCGGATATCCACTTCGAGCCCTACGAATCCACCTATCGCATTCGTTTTCGTATCGATGGCATGTTGGTCGAGAATACCCGCCCGCCATTCAATATGCGCAATCGTATCTCGGCGCGCCTGAAAGTCATGTCGCGCATGGATATTTCCGAGCGCCGTTTACCGCAGGATGGCGCGATCAAGCTACGTCTGTCCAAGTCCCGCTCCATCGATTTCCGCGTCAACACATTGCCCACCGTGTATGGCGAGAAGCTGGTGCTGCGTATCCTTGATCCGAGCTCTGCCAAGATGGGCATCGAGGCGCTGGGCTTCGAACCTGAACAGCGCGCCATGTTCGAGAAGACGCTGGATCAGCCCCAGGGCATGATTCTGGTCACAGGCCCGACCGGTAGCGGCAAGACCGTGACGCTCTACACCGGTTTGAATATCCTCAATACACCGGAGCGCAATATCTCGACGGCAGAGGACCCGGTCGAGCTCAAGGTAGAAGGCGTCAACCAGGTCAACGTGCTGCCCAAGATCGGCCTGGACTTCGCTTCGGCCTTGCGCGCCTTCCTGCGCCAGGATCCCGATGTGGTGATGGTGGGGGAAATTCGTGACAAGGAAACCGCCGAGATTGCCGTCAAGGCGGCACAGACCGGCCACTTGGTGCTTTCTACCTTGCACACCAATTCGGCGCCCGAGACACTGACTCGCCTGAGCAACATGGGAATTGCCCCCTTCAATATCGCGAGTTCCGTCTCGTTGATCATCGCTCAGCGCCTTGCTCGCCGCCTGTGTACCCACTGCCGTCAGCCCGCGGAAATTCCGCCCGAGGCGATGGCTTCGATGGGCTTCAGTGAAGACAATGGCTTCAGTGCAGCAGAACTCGAGGCCGCAACCATATTCCGTCCTGTCGGTTGCAGTCAGTGCACGCTGGGTTACAAGGGGCGCGTCGGCATCTATGAAGTCATGCCGATTTCGGATGAAATGAGCCGCTTGATCATGCGTGAGGGCACCGCCATCGAGCTGGCAGACCAGGCGCGCAAGGAAGGGCTTTCAGACCTGAGGCGTAGCGGCTTGCGCAAGGTGATGTCGGGCATGACCTCGCTGGAAGAGGTCAATCGCATCACCAAGGACTGAGCCACTGCAACTGACCGAGCATGTAATGGTTGTCCATGCTGGCGACAGCGATCAATACGCCAGATAGCTGACTTTTGCTCAGTCATCAGGCACATTGAAGACAAGATGACCCAGGTATTGATCATGGCTCGACCTTCAATGCCTGCTCCCCATTTATCAGGGAACGATAACTGACATGGCAACTCCCAGAACTGCCAAGAAAGACAAGAAAAAAGCGGGCATTGAAACTTGGCAATGGTCGGGCAAGAACTCGCGCGGTGAAAACGTCAAGGGCGAGCTGATGTCGGCCAACGTCGATCAGGTCAAGAACACGCTGGTCAGCCAGGGGATCGTGCTCAAGCGCCTGCGCAAGAAGTCTTCCCTGTTTGGCGGCAGCAAAAGAGTCAGTGGCAAGGATGTCACCATGTTCGCTCGTCAGATGGCGACCATGATCCGTGCTGGCGTACCGGTACTCCAGGCATTTGGCATCGTGGCTGAAAGCATGAAGAGTCCAGGCATGCGCCATCTGGTCGAAGACATGATGAATCAGGTGGGAGCAGGCGCCAGCTTTTCGGAAGCCTTGCGCAAACACCCCCAGCATTTTGATAACCTGTTTGCCAATCTTGTCGAAGCCGGCGAACAAGCTGGCGCCCTGGACAAGATGCTCGACCGTGTCGCGACTTATAAAGAAAAGATTGATTCACTCAAGGCGCGCGTCAAGAAAGCCCTTTATTACCCTATCGCCGTGATCGGTGTCGGGATCGGGGTAACAGCGATCCTGTTGATCAAGGTAGTTCCGCAATTTGAAAGCCTTTTCCAAGGCTTCGGCGCAGAGCTGCCAGCATTCACCCAGCTGACGATTACCTTATCCGAGTATGCACAGAATTATTGGTATGTGGCATTAGGCGCGATAATCCTGACCGTCGTTCTTATTGCACAGGGAATCAAGCGCTCTGAGAAGTTTGCCTACGCCAGTCACCGCTTCATGCTCAAGGTACCGGTGCTCGGCGATATTCTGGATAAATCGTCTGTCGCTCGCTATTCACGTACATTGGCTACGACCTTCCAAGCAGGGGTTCCGTTAGTGGAATCGCTAGATACTGCCGCCGGCGCCTCAGGCAACAAGGTCTACGAGCGCGCCATTGCTCAGATCAAGGAAGATGTCTCTACCGGCCAGCAACTGAACTTTGCCATGCGCAATACCCAATTGTTCCCGACACTGGCGGTACAGATGGTAGCGATTGGCGAGGAATCCGGCTCACTGGATGCCATGCTCAACAAGGTCGCCGATTTCTATGAAGAAGACGTCGACAACAAGGTAGATGCGCTGACCTCATTGCTGGAGCCCTTGATCATCGTGGTGCTAGGCACCCTGGTGGGCGGGCTTGTGGTCTCGATGTATCTTCCCATCTTCGAGCTGGGCAACGCGATCTAGAACGCCGCCTGTATCTCGAAAAGAAGCTTTCATGCCAAGCGGCCGCGCCACCAAAAGGACGCGGCCGTGTCATTTACTGACAAGGACGACTCGTGGAATCACTCGCCCAACTTTCCCCCACACTGCAGGCCTGCCTGGCTGGTATATTCGGTTTGCTGGTCGGCAGCTTTCTGAATGTCGTCATCACCCGCCTGCCAGTGATGATGATGCGCCAATGGCGCGCCGAGGCCCGCGAGGCATTGGAGCTGGAAGCCGAAGACACACCGCGCTTCAATCTGCTGGTGCCCGCATCACGCTGCCCGGGCTGTGACACGCCGATCAAGTGGCACGACAACCTCCCCATTCTCGGCTGGCTGAAGCGGCGTGGTCGCTGCGCCAGCTGCAATACGCGCATCAGCGCGCAATATCCGCTGGTGGAACTGGCCGGAGGCGCGCTCGGCGCGTCAATCGCGCTGATCTACGGCCTGGAGGCACAGAGCCTGTGGATCTTCGGTGCCTGCCTGACCCTGCTGGTGCTGTCAGTCATCGACTTCCGCACCCAGCTGCTGCCAGATGCCATCACCCTGCCCCTACTGTGGGCAGGCCTCGCCTATCAGTTGCTGTTCCAGCCTCTGATGCTGCCCAGTGCTGTCATCGGTGCGATGGCAGGCTATCTGGTGCTGTGGAGCTTCTACTGGCTATTCAAGCTGATCACCGGCAAGGAAGGTATGGGTTACGGTGACTTCAAGCTGCTCGCCGCGCTAGGGGCCTGGCTCGGCTGGCAGTGGTTGCCGCTGCTGCTGATTCTGTCCGCAGGTCTCGGGGCCGTTCTGGGCATCCTGCTGCAACTGCTGGTACCGCGTCTGCGCGGCGCCCCGATGCCCTTCGGACCTTACCTGGCGGTTGCCGGCTGGATCGCCCTGCTGTTTGGCACGCCCTTGATGAGCCTCTACCTGAGCGTGATCGGCGCATGACGACGTCTTCTTTCCCCCAAGGCCCCATCATCGGTGTCACCGGCGGCATCGGCAGCGGCAAGTCGAGCGTCGCGCGGCTGTTCGGCGAGCTGGGCAT
Source organism: Cobetia sp. SIMBA_158 (assembly GCF_046566945.1). NCBI lineage: Bacteria > Pseudomonadati > Pseudomonadota > Gammaproteobacteria > Oceanospirillales > Halomonadaceae > Cobetia > Cobetia sp. SIMBA_158. Next base: position 115,935 of record NZ_JAWJYL010000001.1, on the reverse strand, counting down.
CCAGTGGGTGGATGCCGATGATGTCGCACGCGAGATCGTGCGCCCCGGCGAAACCGCACTGGCCGAGATCATCGCCCACTTCGGCGGGTCGATCGTCACGGCGCAGGGCGAGCTTGACCGCGCCGCGCTACGTGAGCGGATCTTTGCTGCCCCCGAGAAGCGCCAGTGGCTGGAGCGCTGCACCCATCCGCGTATCCGGGAGCGGATCGTGCAGCATCTGGCGGCCATGACCAGTCCCTATCGCCTGCTGGTCTCTCCGCTGTTGTTCGAGTCCGGCCAGGACAGCCTCGTCTCACGCACCCTGGTGGTGGATGTCAGCCAGGATATCCAGCTGGCGCGCACGCTGAGCCGCGATGGTGTCAGCGAAGCACAGGTACGCGCCATCCTTGCGGCCCAGCTGCCACGCGAGACACGACTGGCCAAGGCCGACGATGTCATCGACAATGACGGAAGCCAGATGCATCTTCGTGAACAGGTAGCGGCCATGGATGCCTACTATCGATCACTGAGCGCCCCCCATACACCGTTTCAGGACACCCCTCATGTCTGATGCCACCGCTTCCCACAATGGCAAGACACCATTGACCGTCGCTTGCCCGCAATGCCGTACCGACGTGGTATGGAGTGCCGCCAGCGAGTTTCGCCCCTTCTGCAGCAAGCGCTGCCAACTGCTGGACCTCGGCGCCTGGGCTGACGAATCCCACAGCATCGCCGGTGAGCCCGCCATGGATGAGACCAGCATCGACGAGATGGTGGCGCGCATGGAGCGCGACATGCATCAGCAGTAGCGCTCGAGAGAGACCTGCTGGTTCAGGCCGATAAAAAGCTCGGCACTCAAGACGCTCGGCAACAAAAAAGACCCTCGAGGCTAGCCTCGAGGGTCTTTTGTCGTTCAGGCAACTGCCATCAACGCGCGATCATCACTTCCAGAAATCACGGATCGATGCGATACCCTGCGCACCGACAGCGCGTGCGTGATCGCTGTCATAGCGGGACATGCCGCCCAGCGCATAGACCGGCATGCACGCCTGCTCGACCAACCCCTGGAAGTCATGCCAGCCCAGCGGCGGACGCTCCGGATGCGACGGCGTCACACGCAGCGGCGACAGTGACACGAAGTCACACGCCACACGACCGGCCTGATCCAGCTGCTGCTGATCGTGGGTGGAGGCAGACAGCCACTTGTTGGCGGCAATCGGACGCTCGCCCTTTTCCGCCAGCTCCGCCAGACGCACGCTGGTCAGGTGGATACCATCCGCATCGACCTTGCCGAGCATGGACGGTTCAGCGTTGAGCAGCAGACGGGCGCCACGCGCATGACAGATCGCCAGCGCCTTCTCGGCACGCGCGATATAGGCCGCCTCATCCAGCTCCTTGGCGCGCAGCTGGACCAGACGCACCCCGTCCTCATCCAGCGCACGCGTCAGACGCGTCTCGAAGACGTCCTCATCGGCCTCTTCCGGCGTGATCAGATACTCACGCGGCAGCGAGACCGCCCGCAGAATCGGCAGATTCGCCGCCGGGAAGGCGTACTTGTAAAGATCCTCGATCTCGACCCAGCGCACTGCCTGCCCTTCACGACCAAAGGGCTCGCCAGTGAACTGACGCGTTTCCCACACATCCAGCAGGATGTGCTTGTCCGGGTATTCGTGATGAATACGGATCAGCGGCTGAGCACGAATGATCTCGATGCCCAGCTCTTCGCACAGCTCACGCTTGAGCGCTTCCAGACCGGTTTCGTAAGGCGCCAGCTTGCCACCCGGAAACTCCCACAAGCCGCCCTGATCCACCGTCGAGGGACGACGTGCAATCAGGACCTGGCCCTGTTCGTTTAAGATGGCGGCAGCCGCCACGTGAACCCTTCGCTTCGGCATGATGCCTGTACCTTTGACTCGCGTTGTACATCCGACTCCGCCTCGAGAGGCGAAGCCTGCGGGAGATATTGCATTACCGTTTCAGCACAAGCCTCCGCCCTGGGGCGTCAGCTACGATAATCAGCGTTGATCGAGACGTAATCGTGGGACAGATCCGATGTCCAGATGCGAGCTTCCTGCTGTCCACGTCCCAGGCGGATGCCGATCACCAGCTCCTCCTCGGCCATGGCAGCACTGCCGGCGGCTTCGGTGTAGCTGTCGGCACGGCCGCCCTGTTCGACGATGGTGACGCCATTGAGCGTGATCGCGACACCCGTGACGTCCAGCTCTTCCAGCGGCGCACGTCCGACGGCCGCCAGAATGCGCCCCCAGTTGGCGTCGCTGGCATAGAGCGCTGTCTTGACCAGCGGCGAGTGTGCGACGGTAAAGCCGATGGCACGCGCCTCTTCCTGTGAACGCGCCTCGCTGACCTCGATGGTGACGAACTTGGTCGCCCCCTCGCCGTCACGAATGATGGCCTGAGCCAGCTCGAGCATGACCTCCGCCAGGGCGGCCTCGAACGCGATCAGGTCTTCACCCTCGACACGCCCGGCCTGCCCCGTGACAGCCAACATGCAGGCGTCATTGGTGGAAGTATCGGAATCGACGGTGATGCTGTTGAAGCTCTTGACCACCACCCGGCGCAGCATGGCATCGAGCGCCGCCTGATCGATGGCGAGATCAGCATCGGTAGCCACGAAGCCCAGCATGGTCGCCATGTTCGGGCAGATCATGCCGGAGCCCTTGGAGACACCCGCCAGCGTCACGCTCTCGCCATTGCTCAGCGCAAGCGTCCGCCAGCTGCCCTTGGGCCGCGTATCGGTGGTCATGATGCCATGCGCCGCGGCAGACCAGTCGCCCTCGCCCAGGTTGGCAAAGGCTGTCGGCAACGCCGCCGTCAGGCGATCCATCGGCAGCGGTTCACCGATCACGCCGGTCGAGAACGGCAATACTGCCTTTGCATCACAGCCGGCGATCTCCGCCAATGCCTGGCAGGTCGCGCGAGCATCGGTCATGCCCTGCTCGCCAGTCCCCGCATTGGCATTGCCGGTGTTGATCACCAGATAACGCGGCCCGTCGACGCCTGCCGTGAGGTGCTCACGTGCGACATGGACCGGTGCCGCGCAGAAGGCATTGCGGGTAAAAGTGCCTGCAAGACGCGACCCTGCCTCGAGGGCCATGATCACCAGATCACGACGACCCGGCTTCTTGATACCGGCTTCAGCAACCCCGATCTGAAAGCCGGCAATCGCCGGCATGTCAGCGGGAAAAGTGGAAGGCCCTACCGCCATCGCTCACGTCTCCAATCATGGTGTTCTGTGACAACTGCCCCCTGCGAGCCGAATCGACGTGACTCACAGGGAGGCTGTTTGGCGCAGTGTCAGCTCAGCTTGCCGTGGCACTGCTTGTATTTCTTGCCGGAACCGCACGGGCACGGGTCGTTGCGACCGACCTTGGGCACATCGCGACGCATCGGCTCGCCATCACCCTGAGCCTGAGGCTGCGCACCGTACTGTGCCTCGACGACCTCTTCGGCCGCATGAACGCCGTCTTCACTGACCGCATCTTCATCGACACGGCGCGTTTCGGCGCTGGCCTGCTCGCGCTCGAGGTTGGCACGACGCTCTTCTTCCAGCGTGTCGACCTCTTCCTGGCGACGCACCTGCACGTGGCTGAGAATGCGCACCACGTCGGACTTGATGTTGACCAGCAGCGTCTGGAACTGCTCGAACGCTTCGCGCTTGTATTCCTGCTTCGGGTTCTTCTGGGCATAGCCGCGCAGGTGGATACCGCGACGCAGGTTGTCCATCGCCTGCAGGTGCTCCTTCCAGCGCGTGTCCAACACCTGAAGCATGACCTGCTTCTCGAAGCGGCGCATCAGCTCAGGGCCAACGGCCTCGACCTTGTCGGCATAAAGCGCTTCATGGGCGACCTGCAGACGTTCACGCAGCGTTTCCTCATGGAAGTGCTCGTCCTCTTCCGCCCACTGCACCAGCGGCAGGTCGAGGTTGAAGTCGGTCTTGAGGTCGTTCTCGAGGCTTGGCAAGTCCCACTGCTCCGGCAGGCTCTGCGGCGGCACACGCAGGGAGATGGCGTCATCGAGCACCTCGCGACGGATGCCGGCGATGTTCTCGGCGATCTCGTCGGCTTCGAGGATGTCGTTGCGCTGCTCGTAGATCACGCTGCGCTGGTCGTTGGCGACATCATCGTACTCGAGCAGCTGCTTGCGCACGTCGAAGTTGCGACCCTCGACCTTCTTCTGCGCGCGCTCGACGGCATTGGAGACCATCTTGTGCTCGATGGCTTCGCCCTTCTCGAGCCCCAGCGCGCCCATCAGACGCTGAACACGGTCAGAGCCGAAGAGGCGCATCAGGCTATCTTCCAGTGACAGGAAGAAGCGCGTGGAGCCCGGGTCACCCTGGCGACCGGCACGACCGCGCAGCTGGTTGTCGATACGGCGTGATTCGTGACGCTCGGAGCCGATCACGTGCAGACCGCCCGCGGCCAGCACGGCTTCGTGACGCTCCTGCCAGCCATGCTTGATCTCGTTGATCTGCTCTTCGGTCGGCGCTTCCAGCTCGGCAAGCTCGGCTTCCCAGTTGCCGCCCAGCATGATGTCGGTACCACGACCGGCCATGTTGGTCGCGATGGTCACGGCGCCCGGACGACCCGCCTGAGCGATGATGGCAGCCTCACTGACGTGCTGCTTGGCATTGAGGACGTGATGCTTGACGCCCGCCTTGTGCATCATCTGCGACAGCAGCTCGGAGGTCTCGACCGAGGCGGTACCCACCAGCACCGGACGACCTTCCGCGACCTTCTCGCGGGCATCCTCGATGATGGCGTTGAACTTCTCTTCCGCGGTCAGATAGACCAGATCATTCATGTCCTTGCGCGCGATGGGCTTGTTGGTCGGAATGACCATCACGTCGAGGTTGTAGATCTGACGGAATTCGAAGGCCTCGGTATCGGCCGTACCGGTCATGCCGGACAGCTTGTCGTAGAGACGGAAGTAATTCTGGAAGGTCGTGGATGCCAGCGTCTGGCTTTCCTTCTGGATGGCAACGCTTTCCTTGGCCTCGACCGCCTGGTGCAGGCCTTCAGACCAGCGACGACCGACCATGGTACGCCCGGTGTGCTCATCGACGATGACCACTTCGCCGTTGTTGACGATGTAATCCACGTCACGCACGAACAGGTTCTGGGCACGCAGCGCAGAGTGGACGTGGTGCAGCAGGCTCAGGTTCTGGGCCGCATACAGGGAATCCTCCTCCCCGAGCAGCTCCTGGGCACGCAGCAGCGCCTCAACCTTCTGGTGACCGAACTCGGTCAGTTCGACCTGCTTCTGCTTCTCATCGAGGGTGAAATCGCCGCTTTCCGGATCTTCCTCATCGCTGCACTGCTCGAGCTCGCGCGCCATGCGATCGATGATCTTGTAGAGGTCGGTATTCTCTTCCACCGGACCGGAGATGATCAGCGGCGTGCGCGCCTCATCGATCAGGATGGAGTCGACCTCATCGATGATGGCGAAGTGCAGCTTGCGCTGGACCTTGTCTTCCAGCGAGAAGGCCATGTTGTCGCGCAGGTAATCGAAACCGTATTCGTTGTTGGTGCCGTAGGTGATATCGGCCTGATAGGCGGCGCGCTTGTCTTCATTGGGCTGGCCGGAGTAGATGACACCGACACTCAGACCGAGGAATTCATACAGCGGACGCATCCAGTTGGCATCACGGGTGGCCAGATAGTCGTTGACCGTCACCACGTGGACACCTTCGCCGGTCAGTGCGTTCAGGTAGACCGCAAGCGTCCCCACCAGCGTCTTGCCCTCACCGGTCTTCATCTCGGCGATGCGACCTTCGTGCAGCGCCATGCCGCCGACCATCTGGGTATCGAAGTGACGCATGCCCATGATGCGCTTGCTGGCCTCACGCACGGTCGCGAAGGCTTCCGGCAGCAGCTTGTCGAGGTGTTCCCCTTGCGCGAGACGCTCGCGGAATTCCGCGGTCTTGGCTGTCAGCGCCTCATCGGAGAGCGGCTCAAGCTCGCTCTCGAGCGCATTGATCGCGTTGACCCGCTTGCGCAGGCGCTTCACTTCGCGATCATTCTTGGAACCCACTACCTTGGTCAGGAATTTACCCAGCATATTCTGTCCTTGTACGTGACCCGGGGTCGAGTCACGCCTTCACATATCATGACACTCAAGCGCTGCCGCCAAACGCGGTGTCAGGGCAGCTCGATGTGGCCCGGGGCCCATCAGGCATTACGCTCGAAAGAGAAAACAAACCTCATCATCCACGGCGCGAACGATGAACGGGGTGTCAGGACAGAATGGGCGGCGCACGCGGCGCGATGGCATTGACGAGGCCACGCAGCAGGACGCGGGTGCAGGAAACGAAGGAGCGCTGGCGCGGGAGGTTGGGACTGGCCTGGGGCGCACGACGCACCCGCTTGCGCAGGCAGCGTAGCCCCTGACGGCGACTCTCGGCACGAATCACCGCGGGTGCCAGCAACTGGATGCTGGCCAGCGTCAGATTGACGCGCTCGACCTGCGCCGCGCTCAGTCCAGCGGGGAACAGACAGCTGAGCAGCAGGCCTGCCAGCAGCCAGCGCGGCGCCGTGCGTACCGACCAGCGACGCGAAGCGCCGCTACCGGAATCCGGTAACGCACGAGGGCGTGCTGTGGCATCGACAGGGCTCATGCTGTTGCCGGACTCCCGCTCATGATAGATTGCCGGAAATCACTGAACCGGCATGCAAGCCCATGAGTATAAAGGCTAAGCGTTTCCGCGCCCAGCCCGCGGCGCGCCTGTTGAACGGCAAGGGGCAACTTGGCAGCGTCATGCGCCAGGCGCGCATGCTCGAGCAGGCCCAGCTACACCTGCGTGCTGCACTGCCCAAGGACATGCAGGAACAGGTCTTCGTCGGCGGCTATCACGATGACACCTTGACGTTGATCACCAGCCGCGCCTCCTGGCTGACCTGGCTGCGCTATGAGCAGCGTCGCCTGATCAGTGTGCTGCGCGAGCTGCCAGAACTCGCCACCCTCGCCCGCCTGGCCTTCAAGGTCCGCCCGATCCGCCCGGCCTTCGTGCCCGCACGCCAACCACGCCACCTGCCAGAGGCTGCCGCGGAACATCTGCTGGATTGCGCCTCCCATACCCGGGACGAGCGGCTGCGCCTCGCCCTGGAGCGTCTGGCGGCTCACGCATCGGATTCGAGCGACGACACCGAAACGCCCTGAGCCAACTCAAGCATTTCTTGTCTTGCATGCAAACAGCCGCGCCGCCCTTCTGGGCGGCGCGGCTGTTGTCGTTTCCATCTCCGGCTGGCTAAGGCCGGAGCAGTGCTGTCAGGCTGGACGGGCTAGGTCACAGTGTTCTGCTCGTACTGTCTCTCTGAGTGCTTCTCTTCTGAAATACCTCGTCTTGCAGCTTTCGCAGATGTCATTGGCCTCGACTCAGACGGCAAGCGCCGGAGAGGCATAGGAAATCGGCATCGCATCGGAGTTCTCGAAGGTGACGATCTCGTAGCTGTCGGCATTTTCCAGCAGCGCGCGGCACAGCATGTTGTTGAGGCCATGGCCGGACTTGTAGCCACGGAACTCACCGATGATGCTGTGGCCCAGCTGGTAGAGGTCACCGATGGCGTCCAGCACCTTGTGCTTGACGAACTCATCGTCGTAACGCAGGCCTTCATCGTTGAGGATGCGATAGTCATCGACGACGATGGCGTTGTCGAGGCTTCCGCCCAGCGCGAGGTTCTGGGAGCGCAGGAATTCGAGATCACGCATGAAGCCGAAGGTACGCGCGCGAGACACTTCCTTGACGAAGGAGGTGGTAGAGAAGTCGACCGTGGTGGTCTGCTTCTGCTGCTCGAACACCGGGTGATCGAAGTCGATGGCGAAGGACACCTTGAAACCGTTGTGCGGCAGGAAGGTCGCGACCTTGTCACCATCACGCACTTCGATCTCGCGCTTGATGCGGATGAACTTCTTGAGCGACGACTGCTCCTGGATACCAGCGGACTGGATCAGGAAGACGAACGGACCGGCGCTGCCGTCCATGATCGGCACTTCCGGCGCGGACAGCTCGACGAAGCAGTTGTCGATGCCTAGGCCTGCGAAGGCGGACATCAGGTGCTCGACGGTCGTCACCTTGGCTTCACCGTTGGAAACGGCGGTGCACATGGTGGTGTCACGGACGCTCATCGCATCGGCACGGATATGAGCCTGCGGCTCGAGATCGGTACGGATGAAGACGATGCCGGTGTTGACCGGAGCAGGACGCAGCGTCAGGTAAACCTTGTCACCTGAGTGCAGACCAACGCCTGTGGCGCGGATCGTATTCTGGAGTGTTTTTTGTCGAATCATAGGGAGATAGCCAGTCAGCCTGAATTTGGAAACAGTGTTCATGATAACAGCAATGCAGGAATTCAACAAATTGTCACCTGCCGCTGTTAGGGAAATTCAACATTGCCTTTCGAGCACCATTGAGGCTGACCCGCGCGCCTGCTGGCCTCGTGCTGAGTATGAACACGCAATCACAAAACAGTTCTCACTCGCACTGCCATAAAACGATAATCAATGTGCAAGACAGCTTGAAGTCCACCCTTCATTACGCGCCCACGGCACTGGCGGATGCACCCGTAACGCACAGGCAGCGCCCCTCGCCAGCGGCGAAAGCCCCTTTTGTCTGCCCCGGAAACGACTTCACCCACCCGGGAAACCCCGGATGGGTGAAGTCAGACTCATGATGAGCCGTGTCATCTCAGCCTCATGCCGACTGGCACATGAGCGTCAATGACGTGTCAGTCAGTGCGCATCAGTCAGCCTGGCGACGCAGGAAGGCCGGGATATCGAGATAGTCATCCATATCACGCGACTTGCGCGGCTCAGGCTTCTTGGCTGCCGCTTCCTGCTCTTCCTTGGCCTGACGGGTGACCGTCGGCGTCTGCAGGCTGCGGTAGTCCGCCGGCTTCTCGACGGTACGCTTGGCCGGTGCCGTTTCACGCGCCGCCGGCTTCTCGACGCGACCGTCGAGACCCGCCGCCACGACAGTGACACGCAGCTCGTCGGTCATGTCCATGTCGATGGACGTCCCGACCACGATGGTGGCGTCCGGAGAAGCGAACTCTTGCACGGTGGCACCCACATCGTTGAATTCACCGATGGAGAGGTCCGGGCCTGCCGTGATGTTGACCAGGATACCGCGCGCGCCGTGCAGATCGATGTCTTCGAGCAGCGGGCTGCGAATGGCCTTCTCGGCGGCTTCACGAGCGCGGTTCTCGCCGATGGCGTCACCGGTCCCCATCATCGCCATGCCCATCTCGGACATGACAGTGCGCACGTCGGCGAAATCGACGTTGATGATGCCCGGGCTGGTGATCAGCTCCGCGATCCCCTGCACGGCACCCAGCAACACGTCGTTGGCGGCGCTGAAGGCGCTCAGCAGGCTGGCGCTCTTGCCCAGCACAGACAGCAGCTTCTCGTTGGGGATGGTGATCAGGGAGTCGACGTGCTCGGAGAGCTCCTTCATGCCCTGCTCTGCCGCCTTCTGACGACGCGGCCCTTCGAACGGGAACGGACGCGTGACGACGGCCACGGTCAGGATGCCCAGTTCCTTGGCGACCTGCGCCACGACAGGAGCACCGCCGGTACCGGTACCACCCCCCATGCCAGCCGTGATGAAGACCATGTCGGCGCCTTGCAGCAGCTCGACGATACGCTCACGGTCTTCCATCGCCGCCTGGCGGCCCACTTCCGGGTTGGCGCCAGCGCCAAGCCCCTTGGTGATTTCACTGCCCAGCTGCAGGACAGTCTTGGCGGCCACGCGCTTGAGCGCCTGAGCATCGGTGTTGGCGCAGATGAACTCGACGCCTTCGATGTTGCTCTCGACCATGTGATTGACGGCGTTACCACCGCCGCCGCCAACACCGATCACCTTGATGACCGCGCTGCTGGAGGGTGCGTTATCTACCAGTTCGAACATATGCCCTGTCTCCTGGATCACAGTCTTTCTGTAATCCCTGTCAGAAATTTCCCTTGAACCAGCCCTTGATCCGCTCCAGCGTGGAGGTGTCGTGCTCTTGGCCGTGAACGCGTCGCGCGGCAGATTCCTCTCTGCGCACCGCGACGGTCGTCGACGATGGCGTATGCCGCTCCTGTTTCATCCCATAATGTAGCAAACCCACACCCGTGGAATAAATCGGATTGCGGACCACATCCGCCAGTCCACGCACATTTTGCGGGCAAGCGATGCGAACCGGCATGTGGAAGATCTCCTCCGCCAGCTCAACGACACCTTCCATGCGTGACGTTCCACCCGTCAGAACCACGCCCGCAGCTACGAGATCTTCATAGCCACTGCGACGCAATTCATCGCGGACCAGGGTGAACAGTTCCTCATACCTGGGCTCGACCACTTCGGCCAACGCTTGACGGGACAGATCACGTGCCGGTCGGTCACCGACACTCGGCACCTTGATCGTCTCGTCGCTGGAGGCCAGCTGGGTCAGAGCACAGGCATACTTGACCTTGATTTCTTCTGCATATTGCGTCGGTGTGCGCAGCGCCATGGCGATGTCATTCGTGACCTGATCACCCGCGATGGGGATCACAGCCGTATGACGAATGGCACCTTCGGTGAAGACGGCGATATCCGTGGTTCCACCGCCGATATCCACCATGCACACACCCAATTCACGCTCATCCTCGGTCAGAACCGCATGACTCGAGGCGAGCTGCTCGAGAATGATGTCGTCGACTTCGAGCCCGCAGCGACGCACGCACTTCTCGATATTCTGCACGGCATTCAGTGCGGCAGTGACCAGGTGAACGCGCGCCTCAAGACGCACCCCGGACATGCCCAACGGCTCGCGAATACCTTCCTGACGGTCAATGGCATATTCCTGCGGCAGCACGTGAAGAATGCGCTGACCTTCAGAAATCGCTCGAGCGCGCGCCGAGTCGATCACGCGTTCGATATCAGACGGCGTCACTTCGCGATCCTTGATCGCCACGACACCATCGGAATTCATCGAACTGATATGACTGCCGGCGATGCCCACATATACCGAGTGGATATCGCAGCCGGCCATCAACTCAGCCTCCTCCACTGCGCGCTGAATCGACTGTACGGTCGATTCGATGTTGATCACCACACCCTTCTTCATGCCACGTGAAGGGTGGGAGCCAATTCCCGCAATTTCGATACCGCCATCATCGGTCGGCTGACCCACGATCGCGACTACCTTGGAGGTTCCGATGTCCAGCCCGACCACCATATCCTGTGATTTGGAATGTCCTGCCATAGGTCGGGCCAGCTCCTTGATTCTGGTTCATCATGAAAATAATTGCGCGCTTTGACAGACAACATGTCTGCCGCACCACCCAAAACGGGTTTACGTTCCGTTTAACCCGTACAGAGGGATTTGACTTCCCAGTATAGGAGCAGCCACTTGGGGCATACCAGCCTAAAATACCGAGGGGCGCAAATCCCCGCTAGAATAGGCGGGATTGACGACAAATGAAACTGGCGATATCGCCATTTTGCTAATACTCACATGCAAATGAAGCATGTAGTGAGTGTCGCCATTTGCCTCAACTGCCCTTGCCTTCTTCGGGTGCCGTCGTCTCCCCATGCCACGCCACTGCCACTCCGTTGGGGTAACGCAGATCAATGTAGCGGATCTGCGACACCTCATCGCCCAGACGCCGCTGCCAGGCTGCCATGAAACGCGCCAGACGCGCTTCACGATCATTGCGACCCAGCATCACCCACACCGAATCATTGACCTGAAAGCGCCAGGCGCCGCGTGGCTCCAATCGCAACTGGGAGACATTGAGCCCCAGCCCGCCCAACTGGCTCTGCAGCGCGTCAAGCTCGGCCAGAACCTCGGATCCACTACCCTTGGGCCCCGCCAGATTGGGCAGATTGCCCAGCTGCGTGACCGGGCCCGCCTGGAAGGCATCACCGCGAACGTTCAGCAATTCGCCATCATTCCAGTAGGCCACCGGCTGCTGTTCAAACAGCTCGAATTCGAGTGTATCCGGCCAGCGACGCGAGATGCTGACCTCACTCAGCCAATCGATCGCCAACGCGCGACGCCGAACCTCGCCCAATGGGACGGAGAGCCAGCTCTGGCCACGAATCAACGGCGCGATATGGCGCTGAAGGTAGGCAGCGCTGACATGATCGAAGTCACCCTTGATGGTGACTCGCTCAATGGGACGGTCAAGCCAGGTCCACAATGCCTGTCCGCCCGCGACCAGCAGCGCAAGACCGAGAACGAGGCCGAAGATTGCGCCGGTAGTGCTACGCGCCGCCATCGATCAATGACCACTCTGCTGAGCGGCTGACGCATCGTTTGCGTCCCGCTCGGCGAGAGTCGTGTCGAGAATGCGCAGCACCAGGGTGGCGAAATCGAGCCCGACATGCGCCGCGGACTGCGGCACCAGGCTGTGATCGGTCATGCCCGGCGAGGTGTTGACTTCCAGCAGCCAGAAGGCGCCGTCCGCATCTTCCATCACATCGACACGGCCCCAACCCTCGCAGCCCAGCACGTTGAATGCCTTGAGCGAGATCTCGGCCAATTCCGCCTCGCGCGCAGCGCTCAGACCACAAGGCAGCAGATAGCGCGTGGTATTGGCGATGTATTTGGCATCGTAATCATAGAACCCACTATCGGCTTCGATGCGAATGGCCGGCAGGACTTCGCCGTCCAATACCGACACCGTGTATTCCGGCCCCTTGATGAAACGCTCGGCCATCACCACCGCATCGAAGCGGCTGGCATCCGTCCAGGCATCCTGGAGCGCCTGGGCGTCCTCGACGATATGGATGCCGAGTGTCGACCCCTCATGCACCGGCTTGACCACCACCGGTGTCCCGAGCGTCTCGAGCACCGACTGCCAGTCCGTATCCGCCGCCAGGCGACAGGAGCGTGGCGTCGGCAAGCCTTCGATATCCCAGAGCTTCTTGGTACGCAGCTTGTCCATGCCCAGTGCAGAGGCCAGCACGCCGCTACCGGTGTAGGGGATGCCCAGCAATTCCAGCGCACCCTGCAAGGTGCCATCTTCGCCGCCGCGACCGTGCATGGCGATGAAGACACGGTCGGGGCGCAAAGCCTCGAGACCAGCCAGCCCATGCGCCATGTCATAGCCCTGCACATCGATACCTGCGCCCTGCAGGGCCGCCAGCACCGCCGCTCCGCTCTTGAGCGACACCTCGCGCTCGGCGCTCAGGCCACCGAACAGCACCACGACACGTCCATAGCGCGTGGCCAGCTCAGGATTCACGCCTGTCGATCCGGCCGGGGAGGAAGAGATGGTCATAGCGTCACCTCGTCAAGCTTGAGGTCGGCCCCCGCCAGTGCCAGCGCAATGCCACCGACATCGCCCGCCCCCTGGGTAATCAGGATATCGCCCGAACGCAGCACGTTCTTGAGCAGGTCCGGCAAGGCACGCTTGTGCTCGACGAACAGCGGGTCCACCTGACCGCGCTGACGGATCGAACCCGCCAGCGAGCGGCCATCGGCGCCCGGAATCATCGCTTCCCCGGCGCTGTAGACATCCAGCAGCAACAGGGTGTCGACTTCGGACAGCACACGCACGAAGTCTTCATAGAGATCATGGGTGCGCGAATAACGGTGCGGCTGGTAGGCCATCACCAGACGGCGCTGCGGCCAGCCGGCGCGCACGGCGCGAATCACCATCTCCACTTCGCGCGGGTGGTGGCCATAATCGTCCACCAGCATCACGCTCTGCTCACCATTGGGTGCCGCGAATTCTCCGTGCACCTGGAAGCGGCGACCGACACCGGCAAAGCTTGCCAGTGCGCGGGCGATGGCCTCGTCGCTGACACCGACATCGGTGGCAATGGCGATCGCCGCCAGGGCGTTGAGCGCATTGTGCTCACCCGGCATCGCCAGGGTGATCTCGAGCGGTGCATGGCCTTCCGGACGCAGCGCCGTGAAACTGAGCTGACCGCCACCCTGGCGGAAATCGCTGATGCGGTAATCGGCATCGTCGCTGAAGCCGTAGGTCACGAACTGACGCTGAACACGCGGCAGCAGCTCACGCACGTTGGCATCATCGATACACAGCACCGCCAGACCGTAGAACGGCAGGTTGTGCAGGAATTCGATGAAGGTGTCCTTGAGGCGATTGAAGTCGCCCTCATAGGTGGCCATGTGATCGGCATCGACGTTGGTCACCACCGAGATCAACGGCTGCAGATGCAGGAAGGAGGCATCGGACTCGTCCGCCTCGGCGACCAGATACTCACCCTCGCCCAGTCGGGCATTGGTGCCCGCGCTGGTCAGCTTGCCGCCGATGACGAAGGTCGGGTCCATGCCACCTTCCGCGAGCAGGGTCGCGGTCAGGCTGGTGGTGGTGGTCTTGCCGTGGGTGCCGGCAATCGCGATGCCCTGGCGGAAGCGCATCAGCTCGGCGAGCATCTCGGCGCGACGCACGACGGGAATGCGATGCTCCCGCGCCCAGGCCACTTCCGGATTGGTGGTGTCCACCGCCGTCGAGACCACGACCACATCCGCGCCTTCGGCATTGATGGCCGCATGACCGATGGCGACACGCACGCCGCACTCACGCAGATGCGCCGTGACGGCGGATTCCTTGAGGTCACTGCCGCTGACCTCATAGCCCATGTTGCCCAGTACTTCGGCGATACCACACATGCCCACACCGCCGATGCCGACGAAGTGGATACGACGGATGCGGCGCATACCTGCACCGCGATCAGAATTGCTAGCGTTCAAGGCGAGTCTCCATGCAGCCTGCCAGCATGGTCGCTACCGCATCGAGTTCCGCACTATTGCGGGCGCGAGCGGCCATGCCAGTGAGTATCTTGGGGTCGAGCAATTCTGCCAGCGTCTCGGCGAGGCGCTCGGCAGTCAACGTATTCTGGGGAATCAGGCGCGCGGCATCCGCCTTGACCAATACCGCGGCATTGACGGTCTGATGATCATCCACGGCGTGGGGGAACGGCACCAGTACCGCAGGGCGACCTGCCGCAGCCAGCTCGGCCACGGTCAGCGCGCCGGCGCGACAGACCACGAGGTCTGCCCAGGCGTAGGCCTCGGCCATGTCACCGATGAACTCGCTGACCTCAGCCGTGACGCAGGCTGCCTGATAGGCGGCGAGGGTCGCCTCCTGCTTGTCACGTCCGGCCTGATGGCGCACCACGGGGCGCGAGGCTTCCGGCAGCAAGGCCAGCGCCGGCGCGAGCGTCTCGTTGAGCGCCTGAGCGCCCAGCGAGCCGCCCATCACCAGCAGATGCAAGGCACGCGCCTCGCCTGCCGTCTCGACAGCAGACTCGGTCATGCGCTCCGCGGCACCGACATCGGCGATCTCATCGCGCACCGGATTGCCCACCACCTGAGCCCCGAGGGCCGGCGGGAAGGCGCCCGGGAAGGCGGCGTAGACACGCGTCGCCATCCGCGCCAGCACCTTGTTGGTCAGGCCCGCGATGGCGTTCTGCTCATGAATGATCAGCGGAATGCCTTCAAGGCGCGCCGCAAGCCCGCCCGGACCACTGGCGAAGCCACCGAGGCCCACCACCAGCACCGGCTTGAGCTCACGGATCACGCGCCGCGCCTGCAGGACGGCACGCGCGAGACGAAACGGGATCGCCGCATAACCCGCCAGCCCCTTGCCGCGCAGGCCCGCGACCTCGACCCGATGCAGCGGGTAGCCGGCGTCAGGCACCAGACGGTTCTCGATGCCACGCGGGCTGCCCAGCCAATGGATCTCGTGACCGGCCGCCGCGAGGGCACGCGCCAGCGACAGCGCCGGGATCACATGCCCTCCCGTCCCGCCGGCCATCATCAGCACGACGCCCCTTGAGACAGTGTCTACCGAGTCAACCGCCCCCTCGGGAGCGATGGTAGAAGAAGATGACGTCATGCCTGTGCTCCTTGCGGTGTCTCGGTCGGCTTCTTGGCCTTGCGCCGGGGCGCGGCGGCATTTCCTGTCGGTGTGCGGGTCAGCTTGCGGGTCTCGGCATCGATACGCAGCAGTATCGCGATCTGCACGCAACTGACGATCAGGCTGGAACCGCCATAACTCATCAGGGGCAGGGTCAGCCCCTTGGTGGGCAGCAGTCCGCTGGCCACACCGATGTTGATGAAGGCCTGCGCCCCCAGCACGAGGGCGATACCGTAGCCGAGGTAGGCGCTGAACGGCAAGCCGGCGAGTTCAGCGCGGCGACCGATCTTGAAGGCGCGGTAGATCAGCAGTCCGAACAGCGCCACCACGGCCGTCGCTCCGATCAAGCCAAGCTCCTCGGCCAGCACGGCAAACACGAAATCGGTATGCGCTTCCGGCAGATAGAACAGCTTCTGCACGCTGTTGCCCAGCCCCATGCCGCTCAGGTGGCCACGGCCGAAGGCGATCAGCGCCTGGGTCAGCTGGTAGCCACTGTCATACATGTTGGCCCACGGGTCGGTATAGGTGGTCAGACGCTCCCAGCGATAGGGTTCGGCGATCGCCAACAGCCAACCACCGCCGCCGGCCAGGCCCAGCAAGACGATGAAGCCCCACCAGGCGACGCCCGCCATCAGCAGCATGCCCATCACGGCACCGCCCATGACCACGATGGAGCCAAAGTCAGGCTCCAGCGCCAGCAGCACGATCATCAGCAACAAGGGGACGCAGGGCAGAATGAGGCCGTTGACGACGCTGGCGCGCACCTTGTCGAGGCGGCGATCCAGATAGCCGGCCAGCCAGATCATCAGACACAGCTTGGCGATCTCGGAGGCCTGCACCCCGCCGACCAATGGCAGCGGTATCCAGCGCTTGGCGCCGTTGATCTCGCGCCCGACCACCAACACGACCACCAGCAGCACGAAGCCCAGCATCAGCATCGCGAAGCTGCGCTGCTGCCAGGCAGACATCGGCACGCGCAGCGTACAGATCGCGGCCACCAGGCCGATCACGATGAAGATGCCGTGACGCATGCTGTAGTAGAAGGCATTGCCATCGAAGCGCTCGCTCGAGATCTCGCTGGACGCAGACGTCACCATCACCCAGCCGATACACAGGATCGCCAGCGCGCAGAACAGCAGCCAGCCGTCGACGGGCTGACGCTCTGCCGTCAAGGTGTCATGGACTCGCCGGGCCTTGTTACGCATCGCAGGCTTCCTTGTCGCTGCCGCCAGGGCCAGAATTGCAGTCAGCACTGGGCATGATGTGCTGCGTGACCCAGTCACGGAACGCGTCGCCGCGCGCCATGTAATTGGGAAACTGATCGAGACTGGCGCAGGCCGGTGACAGCAGTACGCAGTCCCCCGCCTGAGCGATCTGTCGAGCATGACGCATGGCCTCCAACAGCGTCATGACTGGCGTCACGGATACGTCATCGGCCAGGGCTTGCGTCAATAGCGGCGCATCCTGTCCGAACACCACCGCCTCACGGGCGTAACGGGCCAATGGCGCCGCCAGCGGCGTGAAGTCCGCGCCCTTGCCCTGGCCGCCGGCCAGCAATATCAGCTTGCCCTCGAGCGTCGGGCCGAGACCAGCAATCGCCGCCAGCGTCGCCCCGACATTGGTGCCCTTGGAATCATTGATCCAGCGCACGCCCGCCACCTCGGCGATCAGCTCGCCGCGATGCGGCAGCCCCGCGAAGCTTGCTAGCTCGGCGACCATCGCCGTCTCGTCGAGGCCGATTGCGGTGCCCATCGCGAGTGCCGCCAGCGCATTGGCCTGGTTGTGGCGGCCGGCCAGTCGCACGTCCGCAGCAAGCATCACGCCGCGCAGCTGACCAGACTCGATGTGACACAGCGACAGCGTGCCGCCCTGCTCCGCCAGGCACCATTGCGCCTGCCTGGCAGCCTCATCGGTCGACTTATCGGTCGATCCATCGAGCTGCACGCTGAAGCTGACTCGCGCCACCGCATCATTCTCGGCCGGCCAGCTCCAGGCGTCATCGGCATTGATGACCGCAAGGCCTGCGCCGCGGAAGATGCCGCGCTTGGCGGCCTGATAGCCGCGCATGCCATCGTGGCGATCCAGGTGATCTTCGGAGAGATTCAGGAAGCAGGCGACATCGGCCTTGAGCTCAGGTGTGGTCTCGAGCTGGAAGGACGACAGCTCCAGCACGTAGAGCTCGGCAGCGGGCTGCTCACGCAACAATGTCAGCGCGGCGGTGCCCAGATTGCCGCCGACCGCCACATCGCGGCCGGCACGCGCGGCCATCTGCGCGATCAGCGTGGTCACGGTGGACTTGGCGTTCGAGCCGGTGATCGCGACCAGCGTGGGCCGCTTGCCCTGCGCATCGCGGGCCTGACGCTCGTCCAGCGCACGCACGAAGAGTGCGATCTCGCCGACAAGTCGCTCGCGAACCCCATCGAACACCGCCTGACGCGGGTCAATGCCCGGACTGAGCACCACCTCGCCGAAGCGTGACAGGTCCAGCGATTCCAGCGGGCCGAGATGGACCTCGGCCTGCGGTGCATGCTCGCGCAGGCTCTCGAGGCCCGGCGGTGCGCTACGGGTATCGGCGACGGCAAAGTCGATGCCGCGATCACTCAGATGGCGAGCGATCGCCTGTCCGGAGACACCAAGACCGACCACCAGGGTCGGTCCTTTGGCAGGCATCGGCGAGGCCGGTGCTTGAGAGGTGACAGAGAGGGTCATCGCGAATGCGTCCTCAGCGAACCTTGAGTGTGGCCAGGCCAAGCAGCACCAGCACGACGGTGATGATCCAGAAGCGCACGATGACGCGCGGCTCCGGCCAGCCTTTCAGCTCGAAGTGGTGATGCAGCGGCGCCATGCGGAAGATGCGTCGCCCGGTCAGCTTGTAGGAGCCGACCTGCAGGATCACCGAGACGGTTTCCATCACGAAGACGCCGCCCATGATGAACAGCACGATTTCCTGACGCACGATGACTGCCACGACCCCCAGTGCCGCGCCGAGTGCCAGCGCGCCCACATCGCCCATGAAGACCTGGGCGGGATAGGTGTTGAACCACAGGAAACCGAGGCCGGCACCCGCGATGGTGGCGCAGAACACCGCCAGCTCGCCGGAACCGGCGATGAACGGA
The DNA here is from genome assembly GCF_046566945.1 of Cobetia sp. SIMBA_158. Classification (NCBI taxonomy): domain Bacteria; kingdom Pseudomonadati; phylum Pseudomonadota; class Gammaproteobacteria; order Oceanospirillales; family Halomonadaceae; genus Cobetia; species Cobetia sp. SIMBA_158. The sequence goes on along the minus strand of NZ_JAWJYL010000001.1, from coordinate 96,964 downwards.
ATGTGCAGATACTCGGCGAACTTCAGGTTGCCCGAAGCGTAGGCGAAGATGGCCAGGCCCATGGCGACCAGCACGGTCGGCATGATCGCCAGACCATCGAGGCCATCGGTCAGGTTGACCGCATTGGAGCTGCCGACGATCACGAAGTAGGTCAGCACCATGTAGAACACGCCCAGCGGGATGACGACGTCCTTGAAGAACGGCACCAGCAGGCCCGTCTCGGCCGGCGTGCTCGCCGTCAGATACAGCACCACTGCGGCGCCGATGCCCACCACCGACTGCCAGAAGTACTTCCAGCGCGCCGGCAGGCCACGCGGATTCTTCTCCACCACCTTGCGGTAGTCATCGACCCAGCCGACGGCGCCGAAGCCCAGCGTGACGGCCAGCACCACCCAGACATACAGGTTGGTCAGGTCGCCCCACAGCAGGGTGGAGACGGCCATCGACAGCAGGATCATCACGCCGCCCATGGTCGGAGTGCCGGCCTTGGAAAGGTGAGACTTGGGGCCATCGTCGCGCACGGCCTGGCCGATCTGGCCATCGACGAGCTTGCGTATGACCCAGGGACCCAGCCACAGACACAGCAACAGTGCCGTCAACGTGGCCAATACCACGCGCAGGGTCAGATAATTGAAAACCGTAAAGGCGCCATTGAATTGGGCCAGAAACTCAGCAAGCAGCAGCAGCATGACTCACATTCACCTTGATGCGTCGACCTTGAGCGCGGCAACGACATTCTCCATGCCAGCGCTGCGAGACCCCTTGACCAGAACACTGGCCCCGGTGGGTAGATGGTTACGGGCGTAAGCTTCCAGCTCTGCCCGCTCGATAAAGTGCTTGCCACCGGCCCCGAAGGCCTCGGCAGTCGCCTGAGCGCCCTCGCCGCAGGTGGCAATGAAATCTATGCCCAGCTTGCGGGCGTGGTCGCCCACCTCGGCATGCAGACGTTCGGCGTCGGCTCCGAGTTCGCCCATGGCGCCCATCAGGCACCAGCGCGGCGCAGGCAGTGTCGCCAGCAGATCCAGCGCCGCCAGCATGGCACCGGGGTTGGCGTTGTAGCTGTCATCCAGCAGACGCGAGCCATTGATGCCCGCCACGACGCCCAGCCTGCCGGGTACGCTCTCGGCGCTCTCGAGTCCGGCGATCACCAGATCACTGTCGATGCCCAGTGCCAGGCACGCCGCGGCAGCCGCCAGCGCATTGGCCACGTTGTGACGCCCCAGCAACGCCAGCTGGACACGACCGAGCGAACGGCCATCAAACGTCAGTTCGAAAGCATAACGCCCGAGCTCATCCGCGCCTAGCTCGCGCGCCTGCAGGCGTGCCGGGCGATCACCGCTATCCACGCTGCCATCCACAACGCCATCCGCAACGCTGAAGTCGATGACATCGACCGCCTGGCCGGTTGCGGCCAGCGCCTGCCATAGCGAGAAGTAGGCGTCATCACGGTTGAGCACCGCGACCGGACGTCGCCCTCCCAACGGGCTCAAGCCCGCCAGAATCTCGCCCTTGGCCTGGGCGATCTGCCCCATGCCGCCGAATTCGCCGACATGGGCGCCGGTGACATTGGTGATCACCGCCACTTGCGGGCGCGCCAGGGCCGTCGTCCAGGCGATCTCGCCGAGATGATTGGCGCCCAGCTCGACCACGCCGTGCTGGTGGGCGTTGCTCAAGCGCAGCAACGTCATCGGCAGGCCGAAATCGTTGTTGAGGTTGCCGTGATTGGCGAGGCTTTCGGCCTCGAAACGCGCGGCATCCCGCACAAGGATGGCATGCACCAGGCCCTTGACGCTGGTCTTGCCGCTGTTGCCGGTCACCGCGATCAGCGGCTTCCCCCAGGCACCGCGACGCGCTGCCGCCAGCAGCCCGAAGGCCAGCCGGGTATCCGCGACGACGATCTGCGGCAGCGGATCATCCACTGCCCGCTCGACCAGCGCCGCGACGGCGCCATTGGCACGAGCCTGGGCGAGGAAGTCATGGGCATCGAAGCGCTCACCCTTCAGCGCCACGAACAGCGGTGCGACCTGCTCGCCAAGCTTGCGGGTATCCGTCTCGATGGCGCCCAGCGCTTGATCGCGCAATGCCTGTGGCAACTGCGCCCCGAGCACCGCAGCCAGTTCCTCGAAGGTGCTCAGAGCGACGGACTGTTCAGGCGCACTCATGCGTCACGCTCCTGACCTTCCAGCATCGAGAGCTCACGACGCTCCAGCGCCGCGACCGCATGGGCCACATCCGAAAACGGCAGTCGCTGACCCTCGATTTCCTGATAGTCCTCGTGCCCCTTGCCGGCGATCAGGATGACATCATGCTCACCGGCATCGCGGATGACCTGAGCAATGGCCTCGCCACGCTCGGCGATATCCAGCACGCGCTCGCGGGCATGGATGCCGGTCATCATCTGCTGACGGATGGCGGCGGCATCCTCGCTACGCGGATTGTCATCGGTGATCACGACACGGTCGGCGCCCTGTTCGGCGGCCGTGGCCATCAGCGGGCGCTTGCCGCTGTCGCGATCGCCACCACAGCCGAGTACACACCACAGGCGCGCATCATCCCGCGCCGGCAGGTGGGCACGCAGCGCGGTCAGCGCCGTCTCGACGGCCTCCGGCGTGTGGGCATAGTCGACCACCACCACCGGCGCGCCATCACGACTCAGGCGCTGCATGCGGCCCGGCACCGGCGTCAGACGCGGCGCGGCGGCAAACAGCCCCTCGAACGAATAGTCGAGGCCATGCAGGATCAGCATTGCCAGCAAGGCGTTGTCGAGATTGAAGCGCCCCATCAGATTGAGGCCCAGCTCACGCTCGCCATCCGGCGTCGCGATCACGGCAACCTGGCCCAGCGGCTCGGGGAAGACATCCAGCACGCGCAGGGTCGCGACATCATCACGCCCCATCGCCAGTACGCGCACGCCGCGCTGCATGCCGGCCAGCATCAGACGCGCCAGCGCATCGTCGGCATTGAGCACCGCAAGCTTGAGTTCGGGGCGCTTGAACAGCTTCGCCTTGGCCGCCGCATAGGCCGCCATGCTGCCGTGGTAGTCGAGGTGGTCTCGCGAAAGATTGGTATAGCCCGCGACGGTGAAGCGGCAACCATTGACACGCCCTTGATCCAGCGCATGCGAAGAGACTTCCATCGCGATCAGCTCGGCACCGGCAAGGCTCAGGCCCTTGAGCGCCGCCTGCACGGCCAGGGCGTCGGGCGTGGTGCGCTCGCCCGCGACCAGCGCGCCGGGACGCCCGATGCCGAGCGTGCCGATCATGCCGGCGGGCGTGCCCATCGCTTCGGCCAGCTCGGCGATGTAATGGGTGACGGAAGACTTGCCATTGGTGCCCGTGACCCCGACCAGCGTCAGCGACTCGGGCACACTGAAGGCCTGGCGGCCCAGCTCACCGAGCTGCTCGCCCAGGTTCTCTAGCCAGACGACTCTGGCATCGTCTGAATGCAGCGCGAGACGCGCATCCCCGCCTGCGGGTCTTTCGGCCAGCACCAGCTCGGCACCGCCCTCAAGCGCCGCGGCGATATAGTCGCGGCCATCGCTGGCGATGCCGGGGATGGCAATGAAGAGGGAGCCCAGCGCGGCACTGCGACTGTCGATCGTCAGGTGCCAGTCATCGCGCGCGGCAAGCCGTGCACGGCAATCGTCATTAAAGGCGCCTGGCCACAGCGCCAGCAATGCTGCCAGCATGTCTGTCGCCGTGGCCGAGGGGCGCGCCAGAAACTCGCCCAGGCGCCTGGAATCGTGCGGTGAAGTCATGTCGGAAGACCTTCCTTGTTCCCGATGTCCCGGAACGTATTCACTACATGAGAAAAAAGACGCAGTCGCCCGCCCGAGGCCGACGACCGTGCCACATGAAAAGCGTTACTCACCGACCTTGCTGTCCGGCGGCACATCCAGCAGGCGCAATGCCTTGCCCACCACGCGCCCGAACACGGGCGCCGCCACCAGTCCGCCGTAATATTCTTCCCCTTTGGGGTTCTCGATCATCACCACGGTCACGATACGCGGATCAGACACCGGTGCCACACCCGCGAACAACGAACGATACGCGGTCTTCTGATAACCACCGGCCGTCACCTTGCGCACGGTGCCGGTCTTGCCGGCGATGCGATAGCCTTCGACCACCGCCCGCTTGGCAGGCCCATTGGGCTGCACGATCTTCTCCATCATGCCGAGCAAGGCGTGCGCGTTGTCCGATGAGATCACCTGGTCACCCACCGGCGGCGTCTTGACCTTGAGCAGCGACGGCGGCACACGACGGCCATCGTTGGCGAGCGCGGTGTAGGCGCTGGCCAGCTGCAGCGCCGAGACGCTGATACCGTAACCGTAGGAGATGGAGGCCCGCTTGCTGCGCGACCAGTTGGTCGGCGGCGGCAGCACGCCGGTCGTCTCGCCCGGGAAGCCGGTGCCCGGCGCCTGGCCGAGGCCCAGCTCATAGTAGCGATTCCAGACCGCATCATCCTCGAGACTCAGCGCCATGCGGCTCATGCCGATATTCGAGGAATGGTAGAGAATGCCCGCCATGTCGAGCTTGCCGTAGTTGCGGAAGTCACGAATGGTGAACTGATCGACCCGCATGTAACCCGGCGTGGTATCAATCACCGAGTCCGGCTGATACTTGCTGGAGGCAAGGCCGGCGCTCATCGACAGCGGCTTCATCACCGAGCCGGGCTCGAAGGCATCGGTGATCGCGCGATTACGCAGCCCGGCGGGATCAAGCCCGGCACGGTTGTTCGGGTTATAGGACTTCTGATTGACCATCGCCAGCACTTCGCCGGTGCGCGCATCCATCATCACCAGGGTGCCGCCATCGGCGCGGTGCTCCGCCACGGCCGCCTTGAGCTCGCGGTAGGCCATGTATTGCAGACGCAGGTCGATGGAGAGTGTCAGGTCGCCACCGGGCTTGGCTTCGCTGATCAGATGCAGGTCGCGCACCAGGCGCCCCTTGCGGTCCTTGAGCACGCGCCGCTTGCCCGGCGTACCGGAAAGGTAGGAATTGTAGGCAAGCTCGAGCCCCTCCTGGCCCTTGTCATCGACGTTGGTCACGCCGATCAACTGGGCGGAGACTTCTCCGGAGGGGTAATAGCGCTTGTATTCCTGCTTGTGGCTGACGCCCGGAATATCGAGGTCGATGGCAGGCTGGGCCTGCGGCGGGGTCATCTGACGCTTGATGTACATGAAGCCCTTGCCGGCATCACGATAGCGGCGGACGCGTGCGATCAGGTCATCCGGCTTCTGCCCCAGCGCGCGCGCCAGCAATGACAGCCGCACGGGGTCGTCGGGCACCTTGCGCGGGTCGGCCCACAGGGTGATGACCGGTGTGGAGATCGCCAGCGGCTCACCGGTGCGATCGGTGATCATGCCGCGGTGAGCATTGATGCTGTCGACACGCAGGGTGCGTGCGTCGCCCTGATCCTGCAGGAACTGCTGATCGAAGAGCTGGAGATAGCCGATGCGGCCGACCAGAGCGACGAGCCCGGCCAGCACGATGAAGAGCATGATGCGATAGCGGGCAGGCCCCATGGCCGCGCGCGCGCTCTTGCGGGCACCGCTTGCGGCCTTGGGACGAGCGGGCGTCTCAGCGCCGGCGGCTTTGCGCGGGTTGCGCGGGCGAGACGAAGGCGGGCGACGCGTGGCCATCAGCGAATGACCTCGACATCGTGGACATCCGGGACACGCATCTCGAGTCGCTCGATGCTGATGCTTTCGATACGCGCCGGTGCCGACCAAGCGCTTTCTTCCAGCAGCAGGCGGCCCCAGCGTGCACGCGCATCATCGCGCGCCGCTTCCAGCTTCTGCAGCTGGGCATATTGGCCGCGTGAGAGGTGGGAGCTGATCACGACAGCAGCGGCAGAGCCGAGCAGACTGAGCATCAGCACCGCGAAACACAGGTGACGCCAACGCATCTGCACCTTGATCGGCCAGTTACCCGTCCAGCCATCCTGTCTCCGTCCCGCCATGCCGACTCCCTAATCACTCTGAACGTGATGCCCCGCATCACGAATATCCTTGCAGACTGCCAACGTGCAGGCGCGATGTTCGCTCACTTGTTTGAAGCGCCCGGCGCATTATGTCAGCAAGTGGCGTTAGCCGCTAAGAGTTGCAGCACGGCAACACTTGTGTCGTCCTTTCACCACAGCCCACTTGCGCGCGCGCCTGCCGGTAGGCAGGCGCAGAAAGAGGCACGATTCCCCAGAGGGAGCACTGACGCTATTTGAGCTTTTCGGCAATGCGCATCACGGCACTGCGCGAACGGACATTGGCATCGACTTCGCTTTGCGAGGCCTTCTGCGCCTTGCCCACCAGCTTGAGACGCTTGTTGAGCTGGTCTTCGCGGATCGGCATGCCACGCGGCGCCTGATCCCCCCGCGCCTTGTCACGCATGAAGCGCTTGACGATGCGGTCTTCCAGCGAGTGGAAGCTGATCACGACCAGACGACCGCCGGGCTTGAGCGCCTCGAGACCGGCATCCAGCGCGCGGGTCAGCTCATCCAGCTCACCATTGATGTGAATGCGAATCGCCTGGAAGACACGCGTCGCCGGGTGCTTGTGCTTCTCCCAGTTGGGGTGGGCATCCTTGATCAGACTGGCGAAGTCGCCGGTGCGCGTGATGGGTCGCTCGGCACGACGCTCCACCACGGCGCGTGCCAGACGCTTGGCATAACGCTCCTCGCCATAGGTCTTGAAGACCCAGGCCATGTCCTCGGCGCTGGCGCGCGACAGCCACTCGGCGGCGCTCTCGCCACTGGTGGGGTCCATGCGCATATCCAGCGGGCCATCATTCATGAAGCTGAAGCCACGCTCGGCATCATCCAGCTGCGGGGATGACACGCCGATGTCGAGCAGGATGCCATCCAGCTGGCCATGCACGCCCTCACGCTCGGCATATTCGCCAAGACGCGCGAATTCACCGGCATGGATACTGAAGCGCTCGTCCTCGATGGTCGCGGCTTCCGCCAGCGCCTGGGGGTCACGATCACAGGCGATCAGACGCCCCTCGGGCGCCAGACGCGACAGGATCAGACGCGAATGGCCACCGCGACCGAAGGTGCCGTCGAAGTAGACGCCGGCAGTGTCCTGAATCAGGCCGTCGACCGCGCCATCGAGCATGACACTGACATGCGCGAAGCGATCAGCCACTTCGACGGACTCGGTATCGGCAGACTCGGTAACGGAAGGAGCGCTGGGCTTGGACATGACGAAACTCTGGACCTTGGCACGCGATGCGAGCAGTGAAAGCCGGTGGCAAAGGGCACCGACAGCATAAGAGCGGAAACAGGGCCTGCGTGCAGCAGGCAAGCGGCTGAAACACGAATTCAAGTGCCATAACCGACAACCGGCGCCTGTCACGGCAGCGTGTTCGTTGCCATCCAACTGCAATGGTCATTCACGAAACACGCAGCGGACGGCGCCGGTCATGCGAATTCAAGGTGTGCTGCCATCGCTCGCATCGCGAAAGCTGGCAGCACACTGACGTTATAAGGCGGGAGATGGCCGATAAGCCGGGTCTTGTCGTGGACAGTCATTCATCTAGGCCCTGAATCACTTCAGGGCTCAAGCAACCAACCCGCCCCCACTGCGGGCAGCAGCATAGGGGGCCTATTTGGTCTTGCTCCAGGTGGGGTTTACCTCGCCGCGAACTGTTGCCAGCCGCGCGGTGCGCTCTTACCGCACCCTTTCACCCTTACCGGTCAGCCGAAGCTGACGTAGGCGGTCTTCTCTCTGCTGCACTTGCCGTCGGCTCGCGCCGCCCAGACGTTATCTGGCACCTTGCCCTATGGAGCCCGGACTTTCCTCCCCCAGCTTGCGCTGGCGGCGACTGTCTGGCCGTCTCCCAAGCGCGCAAGACTACCAGTGTCATGGGCCTTTCACAAGACGAAGCCCGCGCAGGCCGAACAATGGCAGCGGCAAAAAAGTCTGGCATGACAGAGGTTTGCTTATTCCTCTGCCGCGTCCTTCATGGCTTGCGCCTTGGCATACCAGGCTTTCTTGCGCCCGCCCACCAGACGCGTGGCGATGGCGGCCATCTGCTTGACGCCGACGCCCTCCTCGAACAGCACCTGCAACAGGGCGTCGCCTTCGACACTGGCTGCCTCGTCGCCGTCACGTGCTGGCGCTCCTTCGATCATGACCACGAACTCACCGCGGGTCTGATCACTGTCAGCGTCCATCTGCGCCAGCAGCTCGGCCGCCGTGCCATCGAGGAAGGTCTCGAAGGTCTTGGTCAGCTCACGGGCCAGCACGACCCGGCGCTCGCCCAGCACCTCGCGAATATCGCCGAGCAGCGCCTGAATGCGGTGCGGAGACTCGTACAGCACATGGGTGGCGCTATCGTCGCGCAGCGCGGCAAGGCGTGCCTGACGCGGGCCGCCCTTGTGGGCCAGAAAGCCTTCGAAGGTGAAGCGATCCGTCGGCAGGCCCGCCGCGCTGAGGGCGGTGATCAACGCGCACGGCCCCGGCAGCGGCACTACCTTGAAGCCACGCTCGCGCAGGGCGCGCACGACGATGAAGCCAGGATCGGAGATCAGCGGCGTGCCGGCATCGGAGACCAGTGCGACGCGTCGGCCTGCCTCCAGCGCCTGACAGAGCTGGTCGACACGGCCACGTTCGTTGTGATCGTGCAGGGACATCATGGGCACTTCCAGGCCCAGGTGACGCAGCAACCGCGCGCTGTGGCGGGTATCCTCGGCTGCGATCAGGTCCACTTCTCCCAGCACCCGCGCGGCGCGGGGACTGAGATCATCGAGGTTACCAATCGGCGTGGCGACCACGTACAATACGCCTTCAGAAGACTCGGACATTCAATGCTTCGACTCGTTGAACTCAATGGTAGAAATGGTCGTCAGACACAGGCAGATTGCCTTGGGACATTTCATCCGAAGGACGCTGCATGCGTGGCCCTGATCGACCGAGTGCCATGATGCCTTTCACCCTTCATCACAGTAGGCGGCGATGCAGTCCTGACCACATCGCCCATCAGCCAAGGGACCGTCGTACATGCGCCAGACATGGAATCGTGCATCAGCCAATACGCTGGGCACTTCGTCAGCCATCCGGCAGGAGGCCGCGCGCCGTTCACGTTCCGGCCTGCGCACGCTGGCGGGCCTCGCCGCCTCCGCCCTGCTGCTGGCAGGGTGTGCCGGACAGTCACCGCTCTCCAGCGGCCCCGGGGCCGATGCCCTGCTCGCTCAGGCCGAGCAGCAACAGGGTCAGCAAGCGGCCAGTACGCGCCTGCAAGCTGCGGACATCCTAGCACGCAGCGGCGACAACGCGCAGGCGATCACCATCGCATCCGACATCGATCCGACAAGCCTCGAGCCGCAGGAACGCGTGCAATGGGCCCTGCTGCTGTCGCGCATCGCGCTTGAGCAGCAGGACGGCTGGAACACGATCCTGGCCACCTCGGTGCTCGAGGACGGCATCCAGATGTCCGGCGATGACCAGCGCACACTGCGCAAGCGTCGCGGCCTGGCGCTCGGCATGGTCGGCGAACCCCTGGCCAGCGCCCAGACCCTGATCGCCCTGCAGGCCGACAGCGATGACCTGAGCATCAACGACACCCTGTGGGAGCAGCTCACGCGCCTCTCGCCCAGTCAGCTCAATGAGCTGGCCAGTGCCAGCCCCACCGCCAGTGGCTGGACGGACCTGCTGCGTCTGCAGCGTCGCTTCGGTGGCAACATCGACCAGATGTTCTCCGCCATCAACGACTGGTCGGACGCCAACCCACAGCATCCCGCCGCGCGCCAGATGCCGCAGGGCATCCTCGACCTGCGCGAGCTCTCCGGCCAGGAAGTGCGCAAGATTGCCGTCTTCCTGCCCGAGTCCGGTTCGCTCAAGCGGATCGCCCAGGCCATCCGTGAAGGCATCGAGGCGCGCCATCGCAGCGCCATCGACAATGCCGAGGCCACGCCGCAGCTGAGCTTCTATGACACCTCGAGCGCGGACCTCAAGACCCTGTATGCCCGTGCCACCATGGATGGCGCCCAGGTTGTACTTGGCCCGCTGGACAAGAAGCTGGTCAGTCAGCTCGAGACCCAGAACAGCCTGCCGCTGCCGACACTGGCCCTCAACTACGGCACCCATGACAGCAACCGTGCCGACAACCTGTTCCAGTACGGCCTGTCCGCCGAGGACGAAGCCCGCCAGGTCGCCATGCGCGCCGCGCTTGATGGCCATCGTGGCGCCGCTGCGCTGGTGCCCAACAATGCCTGGGGCCAGCGCGTCTACAGCGCCTTCCGTGACCGCTTCGAGCAGGAAGGTGGCGACGTCGTTTCCGTCGAGCGCTACAACCCCAAGGGCGCCGTCAGCTCAGCCGTCAAGGACCTGCTGTCGGTCTCGAGCCAGGATCAGGCGCGCATGAAATCCGCCAAGAAATCCGGCAGCAAATACGGCCGCGCGCACTCCGGCAACATCGACATGATCTTCCTGCTGGCGCTGCCGAGCTATGCGCGTCAGGTGCCGCCGATGCTGGACTTCTACTACGCGGGCGACCTGCCGATCTACGGCACCTCCCATCTCTATGACGGCGCACCGCAGCCCGATCAGGATGGCGACCTCAATGGCGTCGACTTCGTGGACATCCCCTGGGAAGTGCCGGAGGCCTCCTCCGGCGGCAAGGCGTCCCTGCCGGAAGTCGACACCTACCGCGCCCTGTCCGACGCTTCACCGCGCATGCTCAAGCTCAACGCCATGGGGGTCGATGCCTATCGTCTGGCCCAGCGTGTACCGCTGATGCTGGCCGGTGCGGGCGGCGAACTCTTCGGCGCCACCGGAAGCCTCTTCCCGCGCCACGATGGCCGCATCGAGCGCACGCTGCCCTGGGCTGAATTCAGAGGTGGCGTACCGCGTCCGCCACTGAAAGGCGCCAACAGCCGCACCGTCGAAGCCTACACGCCCTGACATGACACGCGCCGACTCGCCCTCCGGCAAGGCGCACCCGCCTCCCCAGCGTCGCGCCCGAGCGCGCGGCGCCGTCATCGAGGCGGAGGTAGAACAATGGCTGGCAGCGCGTGGCCTGACACCCGTCACGCGCAACCAGCATGCCAAGGGCGGCGAGATCGACCTGATCATGCGTGACGCCGAGACCCTGGTCTTCATCGAGGTGCGCTACCGGGCCAACTCCCGCTTCGGCAGCGCACTGGAAAGCGTGACCCATACCAAGCAACGCCGGCTGATCACTGCCGCGCGTTTTTATCTGGCCCAGCACGGGCTATCATGTTCCTGCCGCTTCGACGTGGTAGGCGTGGAGGGGACCTCCCCTCGTTCCATTCACTGGATTCGCCACGCCTTCGAAGCGTTCTGAAGCCAACGACCAAGAGCCATCATGGATTTCCAATCGCGTATTCTCGGCCACTTCAACGCCAGCATTGACACCAAGACCTACGCCAGCGAAGTGCTGCCGCCCTTCATCGAAGCGGCCAGCCAGATGATGGTCCAGAGCCTGGTCAATGACGGCAAGATCCTGGCTTGCGGCAACGGCGGCAGCGCCGGCGACAGCCAGCATTTCTCCTCCGAGCTGCTCAACCGCTTCGAGCGTGAGCGCCCGAGCCTGCCGGCCATCGCGCTGACCACCGACACCTCCACGCTGACGTCCATCGCCAACGACTACAGCTACAACGAGGTATTCTCCAAGCAGATCCGCGCCCTGGGGCAGCCCGGCGACATCCTGCTGGCCATCTCCACCAGCGGCAACTCCGCCAACGTGGTGCAGGCCATCCAGGCGGCTCACGACCGTGATATGCGCGTCGTCGCCTTGACCGGCCGCGACGGTGGCGACATGGCGTCACTGCTGGGCAGCGAAGACTGCGAGATTCGTGTTCCCGCCACCTCTACGGCACGCATCCAGGAAGTCCATCTGCTGGCCATCCACTGCCTGTGCGACCTGATTGATCATCAGCTGTTCGGCAGCAACGAGTAATCCGCGCGCCCCACGGCATTCACCAGGAGAAAACGGCATGACGCCCAAGAACCTGCTTTCCCTCATGGCCACCGCCGGCTTTCTGACGCTAGCCGGCTGCACCACCGTCGCCGACCTGACCAACAGCGGCCCGATCGACGAAGACTATGGCGATCGCACCCTGGGCGCCCAGGTGGAAGACGAGAGCATCGAGACCAAGATCGAGGTCAATCTCGGCAAGACCGATGCCCGCTTCAATGATGCCCACGTCAACGTGAACTCCTACAACGGCATGGTGCTGCTGACCGGCCAGGTCGCCAGCGACGAGCTGAAGCAGAAGGCCACGGATATCGCCAAGGATGTGCGTCGCGTGCGTCAGGTGCACAATGCGCTGGAAATCAGCGCCAATGCCCCGGCCAGTCAGCGCGTGCAGGACACCTGGCTGACCACGCGCGTCAAGGCCACGCTGGCGGCGGATGCCAACATCGACTCCGGTCGCATCCTGGTACTCACCGAGAATGCCAGCGTCTACCTGATGGGTATCGTGACCCGCGCCGAAGCCGACCAGATCGTCAGCAAGGTCTCTGAAGTCGGCGGCATCCAGCGTATCGCCAAGGTCTTCGAGTACCTAGACTGATCGAGGTGGCGCGCTTGCATGCCTGACATGCAAAGTGCCCTGAACGAAAAGTGCTCTGATTAAATAGTACCCAGAATGAAAAATGCCCCGCAGGCCGAAGCCTGCGGGGCATTTTTCATGACAGAAGCGACATCAGGCGGACAATGGCCAACCCTCATCCATCGCCCCCACCTGCCGACGTGATTACTTGATCACGCGCAGCGAAGGACGCCCCTTGCGCGGCGGCTTGGGCTGATCATTGTCATCAGCCCCCTGCTCGTCACTGGCCGAATCCGACGCCTGCTCATCATCGGCGACTTCGGCATCAGCACCTGGACTTGTCTCGACGGACGCATCCGCTGATTCCGAGGCAGGCGCCTCTTCCTCGGCGGGCGCACTGCCGACACTGGCCAGCGTCGGGCGCGCTGCGGCGGCCGGCTCGGCATCTGGCGCGGCTTCACCGAATGTCATCTCATCGGCACCCGGCATCACCGGCTCGTGACCGAAGACCATACCGACACCGTTTTCACGAGAATAGAGCGCGACCAAAGCCGCCGTCGGCACGCTGACGTGCATCGGCTGGCCACCGAAGCGGGCATTGAAGCTGACCCCTTCATTGGCGATCAACAGATCACGCACCGCACCGGGTGCGATATTGAGCACGATCTGGCCGTTCTGGACGTGTTGACGCGGCACCTGGACACCTTCCTGCTCGGCGTCCACCACGATGTACGGCGTATTGTCGTTATCCAGCAGCCACTCGTAGAGTGCGCGTGCCAGATAAGGGCGACTGGAAAGCATGGGAGAACCTCTTGAACTGCAATGAGTGTCAGCGACGACCGAAGTCCATTCCGCCAACGGGCCAACGCCCCGCACATCGCTCACATCCATCATCCACAGACTGATGAGCGAGGGCGAAAGCCCGAATGCGTGACCGATCGATCAGTGACCGAAGGATCACGCACGGATCAGATGCGCATCTCGCGCTCAGCCTCGGACAGCGATGCCTTGAAGGCATCACGCCCGAACAACCGCTCCATGTAGGTCAGCAGCGGCTTGACCTGCTTCTCCGGCAGCTCGATTCCCAGTGTCGGCAAGCGCCATAGGATCGGGGCAATGCAGGTGTCCACCAGCGAGAACTCGTCGCTCATGAAGAACGGCATGTCGTCGAAGATCGGGGAAATGCCGATCAGGCTTTCACGCAATTCCTTGCGCGCCTTGTCGGCTTCCTTCTTGGTGCCTGTCTGGATGGTTTCCATCATCGGCACCCATTCGCGCTCGATGCGATGCATCCACAGACGGCTCTGGGCGCGCGCCACCGGATACACCGGCAACAGCGGCGGATGCGGGAAACGCTCGTCCAGATATTCCATCATGACCTTGGACTCGTAGAGCACCAGGTCGCGATCCAGCAGCGTCGGCACACTGTTGTACGGGTTCAGGTCGGCCAGCTCGGCCGGACGGCTGTCATCATCCACATCAATGATATCGACTGCCACACCCTTCTCGGCCAGCACGATCCGTACACGGTGGCTGAAGTGGTCGTCACCACCGGAGTAGAAGGTCATCGATGAACGCTTGGCCACAACACCCATGAAACTGTCCTCGCATCTGTTCGAGACATGCCCGTGTCAGCTTTTGGCCTGACAAACGGGGATAAGTTTCCTCTGGCCTGCCCTTGTCACAACGGGCCCTGCCAGAGGGTCAGCCTGCGCCACCTCAAGGCGACGCAAGCGGGCGCGCGACTGATCAGCCGCGCGCCCGTCACTGCCGGCTCGCCATTATCACTGAGACCCCGCCCCGGGGGCCATCAATGAATGTCGCGCCAGTATTCCTTCTTGAGAAGATACGCCAGCAAGGTAAAGATCAGAATGAATATTAACACCTTGGGGGCCATGCTCTCAGCCTTGAGTCGCGAAGGCTCGCCGACATAGGCCAGAAAATTGGTCAGATCCCACATCGCCAGATCAAACTCCCCTGCCGTCATGCTGCCAGGCTGGGTGATCTCTAGAATATCACAGGACGCATAACGCCCCGTGTCGGGATCGATCTCCGCCCCCGCTACCGCCAGGTCACTCTGCCCACAGACCTTTTCCTGCACGCCCTGCAGCGACTCCAGCACATGCGGCATGCCGACCTGGGGGAAGACCGCATTGTTCACGCCCCACGGACGTGACGCATCGCGATAGAAGCTCTTCAGATAGGTGTAGATCCAGTCCGTGCCGCGCAGACGCGCCTCGAGCGACAGATCCGGTGGCGGCGTGCCGAACCAGCCGGCCGCGTCTTCTTTCTGCATGCCCGTGCGCATGGTGTCATTGATCTTGAGCGCTGGCGAGAGAATCAGATATTGCTCGACCAGGTCCTCGGGCATCCCCAGGTCCTCTGCGGCACGCGAGTAACGCTGATACTGCAGGCTATGACAGCCGAGGCAGTAATTGGTGTAAAGCTGCATGCCTCGCTGCAGCGAGGGCTGATCGTGCAGATCCGGCTGCATCGTCTCCAGCGGCACCGCGCTGCTCGCCGCGCTCACCACACCCGCCCCCATCAGGCTCACTACGGCCAGCAACCCTGCGGCCAGCCCGCGTTTGAGCCACTCCCTTGACCCACTCATCAGCGCGCTCATCGGCCCGTCACCCTGTCAGGCACCGCTCGCGTCGTCTCGAAGCGCGTATACAGCGGCATCAGTATGAAGAAGGCGAAATATGCCACGGTCGCCAGCTGCGCGATGATCGTGCGCTCCTGCGTGGGCGGCATCACCCCCAGCACGCCCAGCGTCACGAAACTCACCACGAAGATGACGATGGCGATACGCGACAGCCAGCCCTTGTAGCGGATCGAGCGCACCGCCGAGCGATCCAGCCACGGCAGCACGAACAGGATGGCGATAGCCAGCCCCATGACCACCACACCCCAGAACTTGGCATCCACGCCGAACAGCGGGTAATTGACCGCGCGCAACATGGCGTAGAACGGCGTGAAGTACCACACCGGCGCGATGTGCTCGGGCGTCTTGAGCGAATTGGCCGGCTCGAAGTTCGGCGTCTCCAGGAAGTAGCCGCCGCCTTCGGGGAAGTAGAAGATCACCGCACAGAACACGAACAGGAAGACGCCGACGCCGACGAGGTCCTTCACCGTGTAATAGGGATGGAAGGGAATGCCATCCAGCGGCTGCCCCGCCTCATCCTTCCTGTCCTTGATCTCGATGCCATCGGGATTGTTCGAGCCCACCTCGTGCAGCGCCACCAGATGCAGCACCACCAGCCCGACGATCACTAGTGGCAAGGCGATGACATGCAGCGCAAAGAAGCGGTTCAGGGTGATCCCCGAGATCAGGTAGTCGCCACGTATCATCTGCGCCAGGTCTGCCCCGATGACCGGAATCGCCGTGAACAGCGAGATGATCACCTGCGCCCCCCAGTAGGACATCTGCCCCCAGGGCAGCAGATAGCCCATGAAGGCCTCGGCCATCAGCGCCAGATAGATGCACATGCCGAAGATCCAGACCAGCTCGCGAGGCGCACGGTAGGAGCCATACAGCAGGCCACGGAACATGTGCAGATAGATGACCACGAAGAAGGCCGAGGCGCCGGTGGAATGCATGTAACGGATCAGCCAGCCGTACTCCACATCGCGCATGATGTACTCGATGGAGGCAAAGGCCTCCTCGGCACTCGGCGTATAGCTCATCGTCAGCCAGATGCCGGTCAATATCTGATTGACCAGCACCAGCAAGGCCAGCGAGCCGAAGAAGTAGAAGAAGTTGAAGTTCTTCGGCGCGTAGTAGCCGGTCAGATGGTCCTGCAGAAACTGGGTGGCCGGCAGGCGATCATCGATCCAGCGCATGATGCCGCGTGGCGCCTTGGCACGGTTTGGATTCCCCATCAGGCAGCCTCCTCGTCGACACCCACCACCAGCACCTGCTCACTCTCGTAGCGATGCGGCGGCACCTCCAGATTCGAAGGCGCCGGCACTCCGGTGAAGACTCGCCCGGCGAGATCGAACTTGGACCCATGACAGGCACACAGATAGCCGCCCGGCCAGTCCGCACCGAGATCCGCCGCGCCGATCTCGGGACGATAGCCAGGCGAGCAGCCCAGGTGCGTGCAGATACCCACCAACACCACATATTCCGGCTTGATGGAACGCAGCACGGCATCGACATAGGGGGGCTGCTGGGGACGCAGTGACTCGGGATCCTGCAGCTCTGCGGGGGGGATGGCGCGGATATCGGCGATCATCTCGGGGGTGCGACGCACCACCCACACCGGTTTGCCGCGCCATTCGATGGTCATCTGCTGGCCGGGTGCCAGCCGCGAGATATCCGCCGTGACAGGCGCGCCTGCCGCACGGGCACGCGCACTTGGCTGCCAGGACGCCAGGAAGGGCGTTGCGATACCGACCACCCCTACCGCCCCGACCACGGTGGTTGCGCTGACGAGGAAGCGGCGTCGCCCTCGGTTCACACCTTGATCTGACATTTTATTGTTATCTCCCAAACACTACCGCTTGATGCTGGGCCATCCACTTGCCGAGCACTTGATGCTTGCTTGTATTAAAGGGCAAGAACAGAGCGCTCACAACTCAAGAAAGCCACCTTGACCAAAGCCGCTTTCGTCAATCGTGCAGCGAGACCGCAAAAAAAACGTCCAGCACCCTTGCGGGCACTGGACGTTCTTGTGGTCGACGCGAATTCTCTTAACGCTTGGAGAACTGCGGACGACGACGGGCCTTGCGCAGACCGACTTTCTTACGCTCGACTTCACGGGCGTCACGAGTGACGTAACCGGCGGCGCGAAGGGCCGGACGGAAGTCTTCGTTGTAAGCCATCAGGGCACGAGTGATGCCGTGACGGATAGCGCCGGCTTGAGCAGAACCACCACCACCAGCAACAGTGACGTAGACGTCGAACTGTTCGGTAGTTTCGGTCAGCTCGAGCGGCTGACGGACAACCATGCGGCCTGTCACACGACCGAAGTAGTCGTTCAGGTCACGCTGGTTGACGGTGATTTTGCCGGTGCCCGGCTTCAGGAAGACGCGCGCGGTAGAAGTCTTGCGGCGCCCGGTACCGTAGTGCTGCTGTGTCATGGCGATGCTTCCCTCAGATGTTCAGTTCTTGCGGCTGCTGCGCAGCGTGCGGATGCTCGGAGCCAGCATAGACTTTCAGCTTGGACTGCATGGCACGACCCAGCGGGCCCTTCGGCAGCATGCCCTTGACAGCCAGTTCGATCACACGCTCAGGCTTGTGCTCGATCATCTGGTTGAAGTTCATGGAGCGCAGGCCGCCCGGGTAACCGGTGTGACGGTAGTAGGTCTTGGCTTCTGCCTTGCGGCCAGTCACAGCGACTTTCTCGGCATTGATGACGACGATGTAATCGCCAGTATCAACGTGCGGAGTGTACTCGGCTTTATGCTTGCCGCGCAGGCGACGAGCAATTTCGGTAGCCATACGGCCCAGCGTCTTGCCGGCTGCGTCGACGACGAACCAGTCACGCTGGACGGACTGCGGCTTAGCAGTAAACGTCTTCATGGATGAATCACCTATAGTCGGGTCTTGCACTTGTGTGCGCGACCAATCCCTATTTTTCTTGGTTGTCCGACGTCTGGCAACGAGCGGCGTGCTGCTTGCGCAGTCACTGTCCCCTCATCTCCAGACTGCCCTCGCCCATCAGGAGTGAATGACTCAGGATGGCTCGAGAACCGGTCAACAGTTCGAGCGAGCGCGCATTGTACATGTCATGCCCGCCTACCACAAAGGCTATTTTGCCCTTGCCGCAGGCCTCACGGCTTGTGCGGTAGCGCGAGATACTCACGCGATTGCATTTCCTGCAGACGTGACAGCGTGCGCTGGAATTCGAAATCCAGGTTGCCGCCGGTATAGAGGTCCTCGACGGGCGTCGCGGCGCTCATCAGCAGCTTGACGCCACGGTCATAGAACTCATCGACCATGTTGATGAAACGACGCACCTGGTCGTCGCTGTCGCGCCCCATCTGCGGCACCTCGGACACCAGCACGGTGTGGAATTCACGCGCGAGCTCGATGTAGTCATTCTGGCTACGCGGGCCATCACACAGCTCATCGAAGTGGAACCACACCACGTCTTCATGGCGACGCAGGGCGTGCAGCACGCGATGATTGATGCTCAGACCTTCATCGGCATGGCCTTCGGCACCGGCGATGGAGCGGAATTCCCGCGCCAGCCGCGCGGCACTGTCGTCGCCCAGCGGGCTATGGAAGAGCTCGGCGTGCTCCAGCGCGCGCAGGCGATAGTCGATGCCGGAATCGACGTTGACCACCGTGCAGTGACGCTTGACCAGGTCGATCGCCGGCAGGAAGCGCGCCCGCTGCAGGCCGTCCTTGTAGAGGTCATCCGGCACGATATTGGAGGTGGCGACCAGCACCACGCCCTGCTTGAACAGCTCTTCGAACAGGGTGGCGAGAATCATCGCATCGGTGATGTCCTTGACGAAGAATTCGTCAAAACAGATCACGCGCGCCTCGACGGCGAACTTGGCCGCCACCAGAGTCAGCGGGTTCTTCTCGCCCTTGTAGTGGCCGAGCTCATTGTGGACACGCTGCATGAAGCGGTGAAAGTGCGTGCGCATCTTGTCGGCAAACGGCAGGCTCTCGTAGAAGGTATCGACGAGATAGGTCTTGCCGCGCCCCACGCCGCCCCAGAAGTAGAGGCCCATGATCTCGGGCGCTTCATCGACAGGCGCCGTGCGTGACGGCTTGCCGAACAGACGACGCACCTTGGAGCCCAGCCCGCCGCCACCCGTCGCGTCGGACACCTTGCCGGGCGTCTGACGCGGCGTGCGCAAGAGGTCGTCGTAGAGACGCTGCAGATGGCGGACCGCTTCTTCCTGGGCGGCATCGTAGGCAAAGTCATCACGCTTGAGGTCTGCCTGGTACTTCTCGAGAGGCGTCGGTGCTGGCATTGAGAAACCCGCTGCAGGTCAGGCGCTACGGACTGGCGCACGCCTGACATGAAAGGAACAAGATCACGCCTGACCCGACACGGCGGGCAGGCAAGGACGAAATTGCGCGGCATTATACGCCTTGATGGCCACTTTACCCACTCACCGGCCAGCAATCGGCTGCAAGACGTGGCTTTCGCCGCGCGCATTGCTCGCAAGGCGTGAGCTGGCATCCGCCCACACCCCGCCGGCTGCGCCGACAGGCGACCAAGGTCGCGCGCCGCGTGAATTGACGCATCGCTGCACCACACCGATATAATGGCGCGTGGACGCTTTTGAGACGCAAGCGGCACGAAAGACCGAGTCACGAAAGACCGAGCAAAGAAAGAGACACGCAAGACTGACGCAAGAAGGACAGCGGCAAGCGGCGCTGACCTGCTGGACACCAGACCGATCCCGAGATCGGCATGATGGAACATCATTGAATACCGGCATCGTATCTCAGCGCTACCATGCCCCAGCGGTGACGATCACCGCAGTCGTGACACAAGGAGAGCGACGTGAACGAGAGCAACATTGACTGGATCCTGGCCATTGCCTGTTTTCTGGCTGGCATCGGTATCGGCGCCTTGTGCTACCACCTGCTGAATGCCAACGTGGCCCGCAACCAGAAGACCCGCCAGAAGCTGGCTGAGCGCGAGCTGGAGCTGACCCAGTTCCGCGATGCCCTCAACGACCACTTTTCCAAGGCCAGCGATCTGACCGACCAGATCCAGCGCGCCGGCAATGAGCTGCGCCAGCATCTGGCCACTGGCGCCACCGCGCTGTGCGATGACAGCCAGCTCAAGCGCCGCCTGCTGGACACTGACACCACGCCGGACGACAGCGAGACCGACAAGGTCGACCTGCCGCGTGATTACGCCGACAACCGTGGCACCCTGTCAGAGGACTTCGGCCTCAAGCCGCAACCGAGTGAAGGCGAGACACCGGCTACCAACCCGCCGCGTATCTGATCTCCCTGCTGTCGTGAACCTCTCACGGCATCTAAAAACGACAGCGACAACGACAACGGCCACCTCTCGAGGTGGCCGTTGTCGTTTCCGGCATCAGATGTCACGCCGGGTTGTCGATATCCACGAAGCGGTGCTCCACGCCATGCTCGGCCGCCAGCCACTCGCCGAGGGCCCGCACACCGTCACGCTCGGTCGCATGATGACCCGCCGCGAAGTAGGTCACTCCCTCTTCGCGGGCGCTATGGGTGGTGCGCTCGGAGATCTCGCCCGAGAGGAAGGCATCGACACCGGCCTCGATGGCCAGACCGATATAGTCCTGAGCGCCGCCGGTGCACCAGGCAATGCGCTTGATGGGACGATCATGGCCGGCCACGACCAGCACCTCGCGCCCCAGACGCCGGCTGAACTCGGCCCCCAGCGCGGTGCTGTCCAGCCCTTCCACCTCAGCGGCCAGACGCCCGACATGCACCAGGCCACGCCCGGGCACGCCATCCAGACAGCCTTCACTGACCAGCCCCAGACGCTCGGCCAGCTGAGCATTGTTGCCAAGTGTCGGGTGCGCATCCAACGGCAGGTGATAGGCCGCCAGATTGATGTCATTGGCCAACAAGGTCTTGAGGCGCCGACGCTTCATGCCGGTGATCTGGGCCGGCTCGTTCTTCCAGAAGTAGCCGTGATGCACCAGCACCAGGTCGGCCTGCCAGGCGAGCGCCTCATCGAGCAGCGCCTGACTGGCCGTCACACCGGTCATCACGCGACGCACCTCACGGCGCCCCTCCACCTGCAAGCCATTGACGGTATAGTCCTTGAAGGCCTGCGCCTCCAGACAGCCATCCAGCGCCTTCATCAGCGTGTCACGATCAGCCATTGGGCCTCCAGCAGTCAGAGTCATCGAGTGTTACACTGGCGAGCATTGTAACGGCGCATCGGCGCCATGTAAGCGTGTCGCGCTTTGACCGGGGCCATCCCTTCGCGTGGCACGTGGATCTTCAGGCTTTTCATCTTCATGTCCGCAGCATCGCGTCGGTGCGCGGACTTTTTATCAGGTAATCCGATGCCCCGTTCTCTTCGCAGCACACTGCTCCCGCTACTGTGGCCCGTCGTCACCGGCGTCCTGCTGGCCGTCGTCGTGCTGGATCGCTTTCCGACGCTGGGTCTGGGCGAGCCCGCCCCGCAGCAGAACGAGCAGGCCGGCAACACCCCCTACCCGAGCCCATCTCAGAACTCTGCCGCCAATCAGCAGGTGCTGCCGCCTCCGAGCCTGACGCTGTCAGCGGCGCAGCGCGAAGAGTCGGCAGACCCGGTACTGCGTGAAGCACCGCCGCTGCAACGCAACAGCGGCCCGGCCAGCTATCAGGCCGCGGTGGACGCCGCCGCACCGGCGGTGGTCAATATCTACTCCTCGCGCGAGATCAAGGACGACAGCAAGCATCCGCTGATGTCCGATCCCTTCTTCAACCAGTTCTACGGGGAAGACGCCCTGCGCAGCCAGCGCATGCTGTCGAGCCTGGGCTCTGGCGTCATTCTCTCCAGTGACGGCTATATCCTGACCAACAACCACGTCATCCAGGGCGCCGACCAGATTCAGGTCGCCCTGCGCGATGGCCGCGAGACGTTCGCCAAGGTCGTGGGTGTGGACCCGGAATCCGACCTCGCGGCGCTCAAGATCGACCTCGACAACCTGCCCACCGTGGCGATCGCCGATTCCACCCAGGTCCACGTCGGCGATGTCTCGCTGGCGATCGGCAATCCCTTCGGAGTCGGCCAGACGGTCACCATGGGCATCATCTCGGCCACCGGACGCAACCATCTT
This sequence comes from Cobetia sp. SIMBA_158, assembly GCF_046566945.1. Classification (NCBI taxonomy): domain Bacteria; kingdom Pseudomonadati; phylum Pseudomonadota; class Gammaproteobacteria; order Oceanospirillales; family Halomonadaceae; genus Cobetia; species Cobetia sp. SIMBA_158. The sequence continues at coordinate 74,710 of NZ_JAWJYL010000001.1, read as the reverse complement.
GGCCTCAACGCCTATGAAGACTTCATCCAGACCGATGCCGCGATCAACCCCGGCAACTCCGGCGGCGCCCTGATCAACACCGACGGCTCACTGGTCGGCATCAATACCGCCATCTATTCGCGCTCCGGCGGCTCGCAGGGCATCGGCTTCGCCATCCCCGCCAACCTGGCGCGCGACATCCTCGAATCGCTGGTCGACCACGGGCGCGTGATTCGGGGCTGGCTGGGACTGGAAGTGCAGGAGCTGACGCCGTCGCTGGCGCACTCCTTCGGCCTGAGCGCCCCACAAGGCGTGGTGGTGGCCGCCGTGCTGCGTGACGGCCCTGCCGCGCGTGCCGGCCTGCGTCCGGGCGATATCCTGACTGCCATCGGCGGCAAGCGCCTGCTGGATGCTCGCCTGGCCATGGCCGACATCGCCGCCGTCAAACCCGGCAATGCGCTGGAGTTGCGCCTGCTGCGTGACGGCAAGACGCTGGACATCGACGTCAAGGTCGGCGAGCGCCCGATTCCCGACAACACGCCGGCAGCCGTCGAGCCGTCCCTGCAGGACAAGGGCTGAGCCGGAACATCGGCGCGATGCCTTGATCAGACCACCCGCCTCATGATGACAAAAAGCCCCGCGACGGAGACCGTCGCGGGGCTTTTTTGACTGACCAGACAAGGCTCAGTCTCAGCCTCATGCTCAGGCTCAGTCGAGAATGCGATTCTCGGCACTGCGCGCATGCGCCGTCAGCGACTCGCCGCGTGCCAGCACCGAGGCAGTACGCCCAAGCACCGACGCGCCTTCCGGCGAGCACTGGATCAGCGAGGAGCGCTTCTGGAAGTCATAGACGCCCAGCGGCGAGGAGAAGCGCGCGGTGCCGGAGGTCGGCAGCACGTGATTCGGCCCGGCGCAGTAATCGCCCAGCGCCTCAGAGGTGTGCGAACCCATGAAGATGGCGCCGGCGTGACGCACGCCCTCGACCCACTCCTCCGGATTCGCCACCGAGAGCTCCAGGTGCTCCGGCGCGATGCGGTTGGTCAGCTCCAGTGCCTGCTCCGGTCCGCTGACGCGAATCAGGGCACCGCGCTCACGCAGCGAGGTCAGGATGATCTCGGCACGCTCCATGGTCGGCGCCAGTCGCTCGATGGAGGCCTCGACGGCGGCCAGGTGCTCGTCATCCCACCCGATCAGGATCGCCTGGGCATCTTCGTCGTGCTCGGCCTGGGAGAACAGGTCCATCGCCAGCCAGTCCGGGTCGGTCACGCCATCGCTGACCACCAGAATCTCGGACGGCCCGGCGATCATGTCGATACCGACCTGACCGAACACCGCACGCTTGGCAGTCGCCACGTAGATGTTGCCGGGGCCGACGATCTTGTCGACGCGCGGCACGGTCTCGGTGCCATAGGCCAGTGCCGCCACGGCCTGGGCGCCGCCGATGGTGAAGACACGATCGATACCCGCCAGGTGCGCCGCGGCCAGCACCAGCTCATTGACCACGCCGTCCGGCGTCGGCACGACCATGATGATCTCGCGCACGCCCGCGACATGCGCCGGAATCGCGTTCATCAGCACAGAAGACGGATAGGCCGCCTTGCCGCCCGGCACGTAGATCCCGGCGCGATCCAGCGGCGTGACCTTCTGGCCCAGCAGGCTGCCGTGCTCGTCCTTGAAGGACCAGCTTTCCGGCTTCTGATGCTCGTGATAGACACGCACACGCTCGGCAGCCACGGCCAGCGCCTCGCGCTGATCCGCCGGCAGGTCGGCATAGGCCTGGGCCAGACGCTCGGCACCGATGACCAACTCGGCCATGCTCGAGACATTCAGGCGGTCGAAGCGGTTGGAGAACTCCACCAGCGCCGCATCGCCTTCCTGCTTGACGCGCGCGAGGATGTCGGTGACACGATGCTGTACCTCGGCATCGGACACGCCCTCCCATGACAGCAAGCGGTCCAGGCGGGCAGTAAAATCGGTATCACGGCTATCAAGCCGGTTGATCAAGGTATCCATGCGAACCTCTTTTCTCATTGCTTGGCAGAGAAGGCTGAACCGGACGGGCTCTGTCCACCGCCTGCCCGCATCATCTTGATAAGCATCGTGACGAGCAGGGGCGGCAGCTGGCGTTTCGAGAGTCATCTTCTGCCACGGTCATCTATGCGACCTTGGGTATCCAGCGGGTCGATGCCAACAGCACGCCGTCATCACGCCTCGCGGCGGGCTTCCACGGCCTGACGCAGGCGATCGATCAGCGGCTTGAGGCGATCGTGCTTCATGGTCATGGCGGCCTTGTTGACCACCAGACGCGTGCTGATGTCGGTGATCAGCTCACGCGGCTCCATGCCATTGGCGCGCAGGGTGTTGCCAGTGTCGACGATATCGACGATCTCGTCGGCCAGATTCATCAGCGGGGCCAATTCCATCGCGCCGTAGAGCTTGATGACTTCGGCCTGGATACCCTGCTCGGCGTAATAGCGACGCGCGACATCGACGAACTTGGTCGCGACACGGCGGCGAGCGCCCTGCTGCTGCTGACCGACGACACCGGCGGTCATCAGGCGACACTTGGCGATTTCCAGGTCCAGCGGCTCGTACAGGCCTTCGGCGCCATGCTCGAGCAGCACGTCCTTGCCGGCGATACCGAGATCGGCGGCACCCAGCTGCACGTAGGTCGGCACGTCGGTGGCACGGATGATGACCAGCTTGACGTCCGGCAGATTGGTATCGAAGAGCAGCTTGCGGCTCTTGTCGAGATCTTCCAGCGGCTCGATGCCAGCGTCAGCCAGCAGCGGCAGGGTTTCCTTGAGGATACGCCCCTTGGAGAGGGCGACGACCAGTTGCTTGCTCATGGGGTATTCGCCCGTGCTTGTACGTAGGAATTCGGCACGCGCTGCCGGTCAACCAAGGCCGACAGCGCGAGGTGGGGCACTGATCAGCCGGCGGAGCGACGGATGATCACGTTCAGCCCGGACAGCTTCTCTTCGATGCACTCGTAACCGCGGTCGATGTGATAGATGCGGTCGACCATGGTCTCGCCGTCGGCGACGATCGCCGCGATCACCAGCGAGGCAGAGGCGCGCAGGTCGGTTGCCATCACCGGCGCGCCGGACAGGCGCTCGGTGCCGGTCACGACTGCGGTGTTGCCCTCGAGCGCGATGTGGGCGCCCATGCGGTTGAGCTCCTGCACGTGCATGAAGCGGTTCTCGAAGATGGTCTCGATCACGGTGCTGGTGCCTTCCGCGACCGCATTCATCGCCACGAACTGGGCCTGCATGTCGGTGGGGAATGCCGGGTACGGCGCCGTGCGGATATTGACTGCCTTCGGGCGCTTGCCGTGCATGTCAAGCTCAATCCAGTCATCACCGGTGGTGATGGTGGCGCCGGCTTCTTCCAGCTTGGCCAGTACGGCGTCCAGGGTGTCGGCACGCGTACGCGTGACACGCACCTTGCCGCGCGAGGCGGCCGCCGCGACCAGGAAGGTACCGGTCTCGATGCGGTCCGGCATGACGGAGTATTCACAGCCGTGCAGCTTCTCGACACCGTCGATGACGATGGTGTCGGAGCCCTGGCCCGTGATCCTGGCGCCCATGGCGATCAGACACTCGGCCAGATCGACGACTTCCGGCTCACGCGCGGCGTTTTCCAGCACGGTGCGGCCATCGGCCAGGGTCGCGGCCATCAGCAGGTTCTCGGTGCCGGTGACGGTCACGACATCAAAGACGATGCGCGCGCCCTTCAGGCGGCCACCCGGCGCCTTGGCACGGATGTAGCCATTCTCGACCGTGATCTCGGCACCCATCGCCTCCAGGCCACGGATGTGCAGATCCACCGGACGCGAGCCGATGGCGCAGCCACCCGGCAGCGAGACTTCGGCACTGCCGAAGTGCGCCAGCAGCGGGCCCAGCACCAGAATCGAGGCACGCATCTTCTTGACCAGGTCATAGGGCGCGTGACAATGCTCGACCTTGGAGCCATCCAGCTGCACGGTCATGTTGTCGCCCATCACCGGCTCGACGCCCATGCGCCCGAGCAGCTCGAGGCTGGTCGTGATGTCCTGCAGATGCGGCAGGTTGCTGATGGTCACGGGACCTTCCGACAGCAGCGTGGCTGCCAGAATGGGCAGTGCCGAATTCTTGGCGCCGCTGGCCCAGACTTCCCCGTTGACCGGCCCGTTGCCAGTGATGATCAGCTTATCCATGAAATGTTCCGGTCAACCCTGAGCGTTGCCGGCGGCAGCTTCGAACTGCGCCGGGGTATAGGTACGAATGCTGATGGCATGCAGCGCGCCAGAGCGGATCTCGTCATTGAGCGCGGAGTAGACCAGCTGCTGGGCCTTGACGCGGCTCAGCTCGGCAAAGACATCCCCCACGGCGACGACCTGGAAATTGCAGCCCTCACCCTGGATATGAAAATCGACGTTCTCGATACGAGCCTCGAGCAGGGCCTTGACATCATTCGGTTGCATGACGAGCGGTGACTCCTTCGCGGTACATGTCGGGATCGTGGCAGGGAATCCTTGCGCGACGATCGATGCGATATGACCGCACATGGTAATCAAAAGCGCGCGGGAACGCGATTGGCAGTCAATCGCTGCCTCCACGTTGCCGCGCGCATGAATGGCGATTCGGACAAGCCTCGAGCGACCAGCAGAGCGGTGCGACCTGACAGGCGATCAGGCCGCCGCTGACTCAGGACGTCTCGAGTGACAGCGGGGGCTCGGCGCTGATCTCAGCGACATTCAGCCCCGGCAGCAGGTTTTCCAGTCCGGAGACTGCCGCCAGTCGGCTCAATGCAGGAGACAGCGCGAGGTGAGCGACATGCCCACCATGCTCCGCCAGATGGCGCTGCCACTCGAGCAGTACGCTCAGGGTGGCGGTACTGGCGCTATCCACGCCGCACAGATCGATGGAAACCCCATCCTCGCGGCGCCCCAGCCATTTCCTGCCGGAATCCGCCAGCTCTGCGGCATTGTCGAAATCCGGCTGGCCACTCAGGCTCAGCCGTGCGTCACCGGCTTCCAGCGTGACGCCCTCGCGATCGAAGAGAGTTTTCATGGTCATGGCGACGACAGGGCTCAGCTGTTGCCCTGATCCCCCTCACCCTTCTCGAGGTCGACATCCGGCTGCCAGCCCTTGATGACGGCGTCGATGTCGCGGCCGTTGTCACGCATGGCCTGATCGAACTGGTTGCGGAAGGTCAGGCCCAGGTTGACGCCGTTGACGATCACGTTGACCACCTTCCACTCGTCGTTGCGCAGACGCATGGAATAGGCCACCGGGTAGACCTTGCCCTTGGTATCGACCACGTCCATGTAGACGGTGTCCTGGTCTTCATAGCGACGCTCTCCTTCGCTGTCCTTCACGTCCAGCCTGGCGTAATCGAAGCTCACCAGACCCTTGGCGTAGGTGCCGATCAGGGTGTCATGGAAGACCTTGGAGAATTCGGTGCGCTGCTCAGGAGAGGCGCCCTTGAAGTACTTGCCCATCACGCTGGCGGCGATGTAGCGATAATCCACCACCGGCTTCAGCGCGGAATCCACCAGGGTTTCCAGCTCGTCGACGTTGTCCTTGTAGTAGCTCTCGCGGCTATCGATCTTGGTGGTCAGGCCCTCGACCGTGTCGCGCAGCAGCACGTCCGGCTCCTGCGGGGCGGCCATGGCCAGCGGGCTCAGCGCCATCAGGGCGGACAGGCTCAGCACGCTCAACGGACGAATCAGCTTCTTGAGGCTAGAGGTCATCAGGGTTGCTCCTTGAAAATGTGCATCGTGCTCGAACGTGAAACCGCAGGCACCGAGTCAGGTCTGTCGGTGCATCACACGCGTGCACCGGGTGCCTGCACTGCGATGAACAGCGCATCGAATATCAATACTTCGAATATCAACGCTTCGAGAATCAGCTCTTCGAAAAATTGGACACGAACTGCTGGATCAACTCTTCCAGCACCAGTGCAGACTGGGTATCGCGAATGGTATCGCCGTCCTCCAGCACGTCCGGGTCTCCCCCGGTGCTCAGGCCGATGTACTGCTCGCCCAGCAGGCCGGACGTCAGGATGGCGGCGGTGGTGTCCTTGCTCAGCTTGCCACGCAGGCTGCTGTCGAGCTTCATCGTGACACGGGCGTCAAACCACTTCGGGTCCAGCTCGATCTTCTCGACGCTGCCGACGGCAACACCTGCCATCGTGACCTTTGACCGCGCCTTGAGGCTTCCGATCCCTGAGAAGTTGGCATTGAGCACGAAGGTGTCATCGGCCTGCTGGAACGTGACGCCGCTGACACGCAGTCCCAGGAAGACCATTCCCAGGAAACCAGCGAGTATGAACAGGCCCACGCCGAACTCGAGCATGCGGGTACGTTTCATCAAATCTCTCCGAACATGACGGCCGTGAGGACAAAGTCGAGTCCCAGCACCGCCAAAGATGAATAAACCACGGTACGTGTGGTGGCGCGCGAAATGCCTTCCGAGGTCGGGATCAGGTCATAGCCCTGGAAGACGGCGATCCAGCTGACCACCAGCCCGAAGACCAGTGACTTGATGACGCCGTTCATGACATCACCGATGAAATCGACGTTCGACTGCATGCTGCTCCAGTAGGCGCCCTCGTAGATGCCCAGCCAGTCGACCCCCACCAGCTTGCCGCCCCAGATGCCGACGACACTGAAGCCGATGGTCAGCAGCGGCAGCGAGACGAACCCGGCCCACAGGCGCGGCGCGACGATGCGCTTGAGCGGATCGACGCCGATCATCTCCATGCTGGTCAACTGCTCGGTGGCCTTCATCAGGCCGATCTCCGCCGTCAGCGCCGACCCCGCGCGCCCGGCAAACAGCAAGGCCGCGACCACAGGCGCCAGCTCGCGCAGCAGTGACAGCGACACCATCTGCCCCAGCGCCTCCTCGGCGCCGAAACCGACCAGAATGGTGTAGCCCTGCAGCGCCAGCACCATGCCGATGAACAGCCCCGAGACCAGCACGATGGCCAGCGACAGTACACCGACGAAGTGCATCTGCCGTACCCACAGGCCGATGCCCTCACGGGACGGAATGCCGATACCGGCCTGCACCAGCAGCATGCCGGCACGCCCGATGGCCGCGATCACGTCGATGCTGCTGCGGCCCAGTGACGTGATGGCCCCGAGCGGGCCACGATTCAGACCACTCATGACTCTCTCCTGCGGGTTGCCGATTCGCGACCATCGAGAATGTCGCCGGCGAAGTCCGGGGCGGGATAATGGAAGGGCACCGGGCCATCCGGCTTGCCGTGGATGAACTGGGCCACACGCGGGTCCGATTCGGCGTTCAGCGCCTCGGGGGTACCCTGCGCCATCACCTTGCCATCGGCGATCACATAGACGTAATCGGCGATGGTCAGCGTTTCCTTGATGTCGTGCGAGACCACCAGCGCCGTCATGCCCAGCGCATCGTTGAGGCGACGGATCAGGTTGACCAGCACGCCCATCGAGATGGGGTCCTGCCCGGCAAAGGGCTCGTCGTACATGATGAGGTCCGGGTCCAGCGCGATGGCTCGCGCCAGTGCCACACGCCGCGTCATGCCGCCGGAGAGTTCGGCCGGCATCAATTCGCGCGCGCCGCGCAGCCCGACGGACTCGAGCTTGATCAGCACGATGTCACGAATCATCGCATCAGGGAGATCGGTGTGGACGCGCAGCGGGAAGGCGACATTCTCGAACACGCTCAGATCGGAGAACAGGGCACCGCTCTGAAACAGCATGCCCATGCGACGGCGCATGCGAAACAGCTCGCGCCGCGACAGGCCATGCACGTGCAAGCCGGCGATCTCGACGCGCCCCGCCGAGGGCGTCAACTGACCGCCGATCAACTTGAGCAGTGTCGTCTTGCCGGTACCGGAAGGCCCCATGATGGCGGTTATCTTGCCGCGCGGGATCTTGAGGTCGATGCCGGAGAATATCTCGCGCTCTCCACGGGTGAACCGCAGGCCTTCGACACGAATCAGGGCGTCATCGAGATTGATCTCGCCTGCCGCGCCGCGTGAAGAAGCCTGCGCATCCTGGCCGTCCGCACCCGTCCGGGTTGCGGTCTGACCGGGCAAATCAGTCATAGAAGCATCCGCTGTGAGGGACCTTCGCCGTGACGAGCTACACGCTGTCGGCTCGTGAACAGGTCGAATGTCCGAGTCATGGGATCCAAGGATCAAGTTAGTTAGCGAACATCGTATCCGAACCCACCCCTGTGCCGCCAGTCTCATCAAGGCAACAGAGCCGTGCCGCGGGTGGTGACGCGCTCAACAAAGCGCTCGGCAAGAGGCTCGACAATGGGAACATGGCCGCTGTCTTGCAAAGGATTGGGGGGATGCGTTTAATGGCGCGGTTCCCGGCGATACGCCACCGCCCTGCCCCCTGCCCCGAGAGTTCTGATGCTATATCCCATCCTTGCAGTCGTCATCGGCCTGATTGGTCTTGTCTGGAGTGCTGATCGCTTCGTCGAAGGAGCCGCGGCCACTGCGTGGCGCGCCGGGATGAGCAAGCTGCTGATCGGGATGACGATCGTCTCCGTCGGCACCTCTGCCCCCGAGATCGTCGTCTCCATCATGGCCTCTCTTGATGGCACTCCGGATATCGCGACCGGCAATGCGCTGGGCTCCAACATCGCCAATATCGGCCTGGTACTCGGCGTCACGGCGTTGATCGCCCCGATTCCGGTGCATTTCGGGCTGGTGCGCCGCGAGTTGCCGCTGCTGCTGGCGGCCACGGCGCTTGGCGGTTATGCGCTGTCCAACAGCGGGCTCGAGCGTCTCGATGGCATCCTGCTGCTGGCCCTGCTGGTCTTCACGCTGGTGTGGCTGTTCAAGGTCGATTCGCCGAGCGAGGCGGAAAGCCAGGATGACGTGCCCGAGATGAGCACCGGACGCGCCATCTTCTGGCTGCTGGTCGGGCTGGCGGTGCTGATCGCCAGCTCGCGTGCGCTGGTGTGGGGAGCGACCGACATCGCCCAGGCACTCGGCGTGCCGGAATTGATCATCGGCCTGACCGTGATCGCCATCGGTACCAGCCTGCCGGAGCTGGCCGCCAGCGTGGCCAGCGCCCTCAAGCGCCATCACGACATCGCCATCGGCAACGTCATCGGTTCCAACCTGTTCAACATCCTCGCCGTGCTGCCCGTGCCGGGCCTGCTGGCGCCGGGCCCGGTGGATGGTAGCGCCATCAGCCGCGACTATCCGGTGATGCTGGGGCTGACGCTGCTGCTGGCCGCGCTGCTCATCTGGCAGCGCCGTGGGCGCATCGGTCGCGGCCCAGGTGTTATCCTGCTCGCCTGCTATCTGGCCTACACGGCCTGGCTTGCCATCAGCCTGACTCGCTGACGGCAGCGTCTTCATCATCGTTTGCCACGCCGCCGCGCGGAATGACACGCCCTTTCCGCGCGGTTTGAGCCCTGGCCAACCACAGGCAACAATTCGATCATGACCGAGCCTTCCAGCACCCCGCACGCCACCACGCCTGGCACTTCTGCTTCAAGTCAGACCGCCGCCAGCCAGTCCGTCGCCGATGAGACTCCGGCCAGCCAGGCGGATTTTCGCGCCAGCGCCCGCCGCACCTTCGCCATTGAGGAAGCGGCCATCGCCGCGCTCGAAAGCCATCTCGATGACGACTTCGACCGCGCCTGTCAGCTGATGCTGGCCACCAAGGGCCGCGTCATCGTCACCGGCATGGGCAAATCCGGCCATGTCGCCAGCAAGATCGCCGCCACCCTGGCCAGCACCGGCACGCCGGCCTTCTTCGTCCACCCCGGTGAAGCCAGCCATGGTGACCTGGGCATGATCACGCCGGCCGATGTGGTGCTGGCGCTGTCCAACTCCGGGGAGACCGCCGAAGTCACGGCGCTGCTGCCGCTCTTGAAGCGCATGGGCACCCCGCTGGTCTCGATGACCGGCAAACCCGGCTCGACCCTGGCGCGTGACGCCGAGGCGCATCTGGACACCAGCGTCGCCCAGGAAGCCTGCCCGCTGAATCTGGCACCGACCGCCTCGACCACCGCTGCGCTGGTGATGGGCGACGCCCTGGCGGTGGCACTGCTGGAGGCCCGCGGCTTCACTGCCGAGGAATTCGCCCTTTCCCACCCGGGCGGCAGCCTGGGTCGACGCCTGCTGCTGCGGGTCCAGGACGTGATGCATCATGGCGACGCCCTGCCGCGCGTGGCGCTCGGCAGCCCGCTGCGCGATGCGCTGCTCGAGATCACGCGTCAGGGCATGGGCTTCACCTGCGTGATCGATGATGACGACCACCTGGTCGGCGTCTATACCGATGGTGACCTGCGCCGCACCCTCGACCAGCACGGCGATCTGCGCGCACTGAAGGTCGATGATGTCATGACCCGTGGCGGCAAGACCGTGCGCGCCAGCATGCTGGCCGCCGAAGCGGTGCGCATCATGGAAGAAAACCGCATCAGCGTTCTGGTAGTCTGTGACGAGGATGAGCACCCCATCGGAGCCATCCATATGCACGGCCTGCTGGCCAGCGGCGTGATCTGAACTCCCGCGGGCGTTCGCTGTCTCTGTTCGACGGCAGATCGTCCCGGCAAGACGCCACCGCTCAACGCCCATCAGCGCCGTTCACAGGACAGCGTCAAGCATGCACGGAGTGCGAGGAGAAAGACCATGAGCGACACGAATTCCCTGAGCGAAGAATATCCGCAGGACATCATCGACCGCGCACGCCGCGTGCGTCTGCTGGCGCTGGATGTCGACGGCGTGCTCACCGACAACCGTCTGCACTACGATGCCAATGGCGTCGAGACCAAGTCCTTCCACGTCCAGGACGGTCATGGCCTCAAGCTGGTGCTGCGCAGTGGCGTTCGCGTCGCGCTGATCACCGGCCGCAGCTCGCCGATGGTCGAGCGTCGCGCCAAGGAACTGGGCATTCAGGATGTCATCCAGGGCCGTGAAGACAAGCTGGTCGCGCTGACCGACCTGTGCCGCGAGCACGGGATCGAGCTGGAAGAAGTCGCCTATTGTGGCGATGACCTGCCGGACCGCGAGGCCATTCGTCGTGTCGGTCTCGGCGTCAGCGTGCCCAACGCCATGGCCTACGTGATGAGCGAGGCCAACTGGGTCACCTCACGCCAGGGCGGCGATGGCGCCGTGCGCGAGCTCTGTGATCTGCTGCTCAAGGCACAGGGCCACTGGGCCTCGGTGCTGGATACCTACCTGCAGGAGTCGCGTCCCTGATGTTACGTCTGCCCCGCCCTTCTCCGCGTCTCTGGCTGATGCTGCTGTTGCTGCTCGTCGGTGGCGTGCTGGCGCTGATCGAGCAGCGCAACAGCCTGGAATCGACCGTCAATGTCGAGGTCGACAGCAGTGAGCCGGATTACTATCTCGACGGGGCAGACATGACACGCTTCGATGCACGCGGCGTGGCGATCCAGTCCATGACCTCGCCGCATATCGAGCACACGCCAGGCGATGACGTGACCCGGGCGCAGACCCCGAAGATTCGCACCAACGACAGTGAAGACCGCCGCTGGTATGCCACGGGTGACAGTGGCGTGTTGAGCGCCGGCGGCGACACCTTCACCCTCAAGGGTGATGCCAGACTGCGCCAGCCCGATGACCGCTGGACCCTCGATACCGATGTCCTGCACTACAGCCGTGATCAGAATCGCGCCTGGAGTGACGTGCCGGTCGTGATCACCCAGAATGGCCAGCATGTCGAAAGCGACAGCTTCAGCGCCGACCTCTCACAGGATTCCGCCGTGCTGCAGGGCCGTGTTCGCAGCGTCCTGCAACCCGGCACAGGCCAGAGCGAGGCCAGCAAGGAAGCCGAGCGCATCGACTCGGGCGCCGACAGCACCACCTCCGATGATGGGCGCGTCAACAGCACCTTCGAGGCAGCGCCTGCCAGCGGTGAATGAATCCGCCGGGCTGGCCTTCACGCCATGACCCGCGCCGCAACACCTTCTTCTCTGCCGCTCGATGGCATCATTGCTCGGGCGGCGACCCCGTCATGCCAAGGAGCCACCATGACTTCCACGACTCGCAAGCCCTTGACGGCCTGTCGCCAGACCCTCAACAGCGGTGTCATGGCGCTCTGCCTGGCACTGGGCATGTCCACCTTCGCCCCGGCCGCCATGGCGCTGGACAGCGATGCCAGCCAGCCGATCAACATCGCCGCGGACGCCCTGTCGCTCGATGACAAGGCCGGTACCGCCACCTACACCGGCCAGGTGGAGATGCGCCAGGGCAGCATGAAACTCGATGCCAGCCGCGTCGATATCAGCCGCGCCGGCAGCGGCGAGATCTCGCTGGTCAAGGCCACCGGCAAGCGTGCCTACCTGGAACAGCAACCCGCACCCGACGAGAAGCTGGTCAAGGGCTGGGCCGACACCATCCGCTACCATGCACTGGAGCGCCGCGTGGAGCTGGTCGGCAACGCGCGTCTCGAGAAAGGCGATGACACCTTCGAAGGCGGCTACGTGGAGTACTTCCTCGACAAGCGCCAGGTGAACGCCAACAACAGCAAGACGGCACAGCAGACCGAAGGCGGTCGCGTGCACATGACTCTGACGCCACGCGGCGCCAATGCCAGCAAGGAAAACTGAGTCATGACTGCTGCTACTCCGCGTACGCTGAGCGCTCGCCATCTGGCCAAGGCCTACAAGGGCCGCAAGGTGGTCAAGGACATCTCGCTGGAGATCCGCCAGGGCGACATCGTCGGCCTGCTGGGCCCCAACGGCGCCGGCAAGACGACCTCGTTCTACATGATCGTCGGACTGGTGCGCGCCGATGCCGGCAACGTCTCCATCGATGACAAGGACCTCTCCGCTGCCGCCATGCATCAGCGTGCACGCGCCGGCATCGGCTATCTGCCGCAGGAAGCGTCGATCTTCCGCAAGCTGTCGGTGGCCGACAACATCATGGCGATCCTGGAGACCCGCAAGGACCTGGATCGCAATGGCCGCAAGGCACGCCTTGAAGAGTTGCTCGAGGAATTCAGCATCACGCACATCCGCGCCAGTGCCGGTATGAGCCTGTCCGGTGGCGAGCGTCGTCGGGTCGAGATCGCCCGTGCACTGGCCACCGAGCCGGACTTCGTGCTGCTCGATGAGCCCTTCGCCGGCGTCGACCCCATCTCGGTGGGCGAGATCAAGAGCATCGTGCGCCAACTGCGCGACCGTGGCATCGGCGTGCTGATCACCGACCACAACGTGCGCGAGACACTCGATATCTGTGACACCGCCTATATCGTCGGCGATGGCCAGATCATCGCCCACGGTGATGCAGACTCCATCCTGGCCAACCAGCAGGTGCGCGACGTCTACCTGGGCCACGAGTTCAAGCTCTAGGGACTGCGGCTGCGCTGAGTCCTCGCGAGGTAAAAGCTTCGAAAGCCGCTGCGTGATTTTATCGCGTAGCGGCTTTTTCATGTCTGACATCAGACGCATGCATGACGTCCATACCACCTTGGTGGAAACATGGCATGCAAGTTGCTTTAATATTCACGGCAACCACTTGTCAGTGCCCCAAGTCACGGTATAGCGTAGTAAGCACGTTCCTTTGCCGTGAATTGACTGACTCCATGAAACCCACCCTGCAACTCCGCCTCGGCACCTCGCTGACCATGACGCCGCAGCTCCAGCAAGCGATCCAGCTGCTGCAGCTGTCGACGCTCGACCTGCGTCAGGAGATTCAGCAAGCCCTCGAGTCCAACCCCATGTTGGAGCTCGACGAGGACTACGAGTCGCTGGATGTCGTCGAGACACAGGATTCAAGCGAGATCTCCACTGCCGACTCCTCGAGCGAGATTCCCGAGGAATACCCCCTCGACAGTGACTGGTCGGACCTCTACCAGGACCACGCCGGTAGCCTGACCAGCTCCGGCAGTGGCAGCGGGAGTGAAGAAGGGCCGGACTTCGATCGCAATACCAGTGTCGAGAGCCTGCAGGACCACCTGCGCTGGCAGCTGGCGATGACCGACCTCGATGGCCGTGAACGCCAGATGGCGGAGAGCCTGATCGATGCCGTCGACGGTGCCGGCTATCTGAGCCTGTCACTCGACGAGCTGGTCGATGGCCTGCGCGGCCAGGGCCTGCCCGGCCTCAAGGCCTCCGAACTCGAGCAGGTATTGCTGCGTCTGCAGCAGTTCGACCCGACCGGCGTCTTCGCCCGTGATCTGCGCGAATGCCTGCTGCTGCAACTGGCACTGCTGCCGGATGACCTGCCGCTGCTGGCGCAGGCGCGCCGCCTGGTACGTCAATTCCTCGAGGCACTGGGCAACGATGATCGCAAGCTGCTCAAGCGCCGCCTGAGCCTTGACGATGACGAGCTGGATCACGTCATTCGTCTGGTGCGTGCGCTCGATCCGCGTCCGGCATCCGCTTGGGGCGAGCCCGCCAGCGATTACGTGATCCCAGATCTGCTGGTGCGCCATACCCGCCATGGCTGGCAGGTCGAGCTCAACCCGGAAGCGCTGCCCAAGCTGCGCATCCAGCCGGAATACGCCGCACTGATCAAGCGTGCCGACAAGTCCGCCGACAACACCTTCCTCAAGGACAACCTGCAGGAAGCGCGCTGGCTGATGAAGAGCCTGTCATCACGCAATGACACCCTGCTCAAGGTCGGCCGCGAGATCATGGCACGCCAGATCGATTTCCTCGAGCAAGGCGAGGAAGGCATGAAGCCGCTGATTCTGGCCAACATCGCCGAAGTGGTCGAGATGCACGAATCGACCATCTCGCGGGTCACGACCCAGAAGTACATCCACACCCCACGCGGCGTCTTCGAGCTCAAGTTCTTCTTCTCGAGCCAGGTCGGTGGCAGCGGCAGTGGCGACGCCCACTCAAGCACCGCCATTCGTGCCCGCATCCGCAAGCTGATCGCGGAAGAGCCGGCCCGCAAGCCTCTCTCCGACTCGCGGCTGGTCGACCTGCTCGCCAGCGATGGCATCGAGGTCGCACGCCGTACCGTGGCCAAGTATCGCGAAGCGATGGGCATCCCCTCCTCCAGCGAGCGCAAGCGTCTGGCCTGACGCGTCACCTGCGGCTGCCATGCCCTGCTTTCACCTCCACAATGGCAGCCGCCGCCAACCTCAAGCGCTGGATTTTCCGCTCATCAGCCTCTGACTTCGCGGGTAGCGGTACGCCTGTCGTACGCTCTGTCATGCCGTCAACCGCTCATCAATTGCCCGTCATGGGCCATGACGGCGCGCAGGATGACGGTAAAAAACCGCCGTTCCGGCAGCGTCATTCACCGTCAATCGCATGTTTTTAAAGTCACTTTTGCGCGCATTGCACCTGGATGACACCCGGAGAACCTCCCGGAACGCCGCTTGCTCCACGCAATCGAAGCGCCTGAAAGGCGACGTACATGCAGGGATTGGCGACGAAAACCCGCCTTCTTGCGCGTCTTTCACGCACCACCCATCAGACGTGCCCTTGAAGTCCACTCCGACACCCCTCACTGAGTTGAAGACAAGCACTGAGCCACGATGCAGCGCAGCGTTGATCTTTGCGCAAAGCTTGGGCATTGTCGGTACAGACGCTCACGACTTCTGACGCCACTGGCAAGGGTGCGAAAACATCGCCAGACGGTGGCCGTCAAGCCTGTTGCAGAGCGTCCGATCAGGGTTTGCTCGTAGTCAAAAAGGGTTACAATTGAATGGCAACCCGCTGGATAAAGGAGCGTGTCCATGCAAGTGAATATCACCGGGCATCATGTGGAACTTACCGATCCTCTCCGCGATTACGTCAACGAGAAGCTCGCTCGCCTCGAACGGCATTACGACAACATCACCAATGTTCAGGTGACACTGTCGATCGAGAAGGAGCGCCAGCAGGCTGCCTGCACCTTGCACGCGGCAGGCGCTGACCTCCACGCCCTGGCAGAAGACCCCAACATGTACGCTGCCATCGACGCGCTCGCCGACAAGCTGGATCGCCAGCTGGTCAAACACAAGGAAAAGTCCCAAGCTCGCTCTCAGGGCACCGGGACCCGTTGACCTTCAGCCATGACACTTGATCAGATCCTTCCCCCCGAGCGCACGCTGTACGGTGTCCCCGGGGGGAGCAAGAAGCGGGTGCTTGAATTCTTCAGCACCTTCATCGCACAGAACATTCCCAGCCTGGATAGCCAGGAAGTCTTCTCGCGCCTGATCGGGCGCGAGAGACTGGGGTCGACCGGCATTGGCCACGGTGTGGCCGTGCCCCATGCACGCAGCCCGCATTGCAAGACGCCAATCGCTGCGTTTCTGAAGCTCGGTGAACCCATCGACTTCGATGCCATCGACGGAGAACCCATCGATCTGCTGTTCGTGCTGCTGGTGCCTGAGGAAGCGGATGAGACCCATCTGACGCTGCTCGGGCAGGTCGCGGAATTGCTCAATTCCCCGACCAATCGCTCGGCCCTGCGCCAGGCAGACAGCCAGCGTGCACTCTTTGAGGCATTGACCCAAGCCATCGCCGAATTACCGGCGCGCTGAATGACAGGCCCGGACATCGTCCGGGCTTTCGTCTTGCTGGCCTTCCATCGGCCGACGTACAGCGCACTGATAGCGGGCAGCCTTCTGCCCCACCCCTGCATTCTTTCGACGTTGACCTCGCCCTTGGAGAGCACTTCATGAAGATCGTGATCATCAGCGGCCGCTCCGGCTCCGGGAAATCCATCGCTCTCCAGGCGCTGGAAGATATTGGCTACTACGCCATCGACAATCTGCCCGGCATGCTGCTGGCGCCACTGGTCGATCAGCTCGAAAAGGACAGCCCGGCGCGCCGGCGCATCGCGGTCTCCATCGATGCCCGCAACCTGCCGGAAGCCTTGACCCGCTTCCCCGAATTGCTCGACAACGTCCGCCAGAGCGGCATGGACGTGCAGGTCGTCTACCTGACCACCGATTCGCGAGTGCTGCTGGAACGCTACTCGGCGACCCGTCGTCGTCACCCTCTGACGCGCGACAATGACCACACCCTGGCCGAGGCCATCGAGATCGAGCAGAAGACGCTCGCTCCCATCCGCCAGAAGGCCGATCTGGTCATCGACTCGACCAACCTGAGCGTGCATGACCTGCGCTCGCGCATCACCGAGCAGGTCGCCCAGCACAGCTCCCGCCACCTGACGCTGACCTTTGAATCCTTCGGCTTCAAGCATGGCGTGCCGACCGACGCCGACATGGTGTTCGATGCCCGCTGCCTGCCCAACCCGTACTGGGACATCAATCTGCGCGGTGATACCGGTCGCGATGACAGCGTGGCCGAATTCCTGCAGCGCTACCCCACCGTCCAGGCGATGCATGACGATATCGCCGGCTGGTTGGAACGCTGGCTGCCCGCCTATCAGGACAGCAACCGCAGCTACCTGACGGTGTCCGTAGGCTGCACCGGCGGCCAGCATCGCAGCGTCTACCTGTGCGAGCAGCTGGCAAGCTACTTCGCCGAGCGCCTGCCTGAGGTGCGCCTGCGTCACCGCGAGCTGGGCATTCATACCGCGCTGAGCAACGCGGGTGAGGCGAGTGATCAGCAAGAGCATCAGCAGGAGCATCGCGATGGCCTCTCGTGAGCTGACGTTGACCAACCGCCGCGGGCTGCACGCCCGCGCAGCCACCAAGCTGGTCAATTGCTGTGCGCCCTATTGCGCGACGGTGATGGTCAGCCATGGCGAGCGACGCGCCAATGCAGCCAATGTGATGGCATTGCTGATGCTGGCCGCGCCCTGCGGCACCACGCTGCTGATCGATGTCGAGGGCGAACAGGCCGATGAGGCGATGCTGGCCATCGAGGCGCTCTTCGAGGCGCGTTTCGAGGAAGACGAATAACCGCCACTGACAGCGCTGTGGATTTGCGCTGTGCGCTCAGCCTTCCTCCCTCAGCCAGCTCGCTTCTTGGTCAACTATCTTTTCGGCCCGCTCGCTTATCGGCCAGCCCCCTCTGGCGGCCCCCTGGCAACACCATTAACTGCTCATGCAGGATGCCTAGCGCCTGTTCCTGCACCGGTTCCTGCGCCTGTCCTTGCACCTCCCCTTATACCTATCTCTGCACCTATCCTTGCGCTTGGCAGCCATGTAACGCTGCTTTTGCGCCAGTGGCGGGACGCGGATTGTCCTTTCGATAAGAAACACTGTTTTCTTTTGTCGACGCGCCCCCCTACGCCAATGGTAGAATCAGCGCTGTCCTTCATGTCGACAGGGGAAGCCGACAGATGAGCAAGACGTCTCGTAAACTCAAGCCAAGACTTGATCGCCTGTCACAGGCGCTGGAAAGCGGCGAGCTGGAACAGGCAAGACGCATGCTCAATCGCGGCCTCGCGCCGGTGGACGTGGCCCACCTGCTGGAATCCTCGCCCCCCAAGGAGCGTAATCTGCTCTGGGAGCTGGTCGATGCCGAGCTGCAGGGCGATGTCCTTCAGTACCTTGGCGAAGACATCCAGACCGACTTCCTCAAGGACATGGACGCCGTCGACGTTCTCGCCGCCACCGAGAACCTGGAACCGGATGATGTCGCCGACATTCTGCAGCGCCTGCCGAATGCGGTGATTCTCGAAGTGCTCGACTCCATGGAGGCGCAGGAGCGCCTGCGCGTCGAAACGGTACTGTCCTTCCCGGAGGACACCGCCGGCGGCCTGATGAACACGGACACCATCACCATTCGTCCGGACATCACCCTGGACGTGGTGCTGCGCTACATTCGCCGCCACGAGCGTCTGCCCGACTCCACCGATACCCTGCTGGTCGTCTCACGTCGCGATGAATTCATCGGTGCCCTGCCCATCAATCGCCTGCTGGTCTCGGACCCCGGCGTCACGGTGCGCGAAGTGATGGACACCGACAGCGTGGTGATTCCAGCCCTGATGCCGGAAACCGAAGTCGCCTCGCTGTTCGAGAAGCACGACCTGATCTCGGCGCCCGTGGTCGGCGGCGATGGCAACCTGCTGGGCCGTATCACCATCGATGACGTGGTCGACGTCATCCGTGGCGACGCCGAGCACCAGGTGATGTCGATGGCGGGGATGGATGAGGACGAAGACACCTTCTCTCCCGTGATGCGGACCTCGTGGCGCCGCGCCGTCTGGCTCGGCATCAACCTGCTGACCGCCTTCATGGCCTCCGCCGTGATCGGCATGTTCGAAGGCACCATCCAGAAGATCACCGCGCTGGCCGTACTGATGCCCATCGTCGCCAGCATGGGCGGCATCGCGGGCTCTCAGGCACTCACCGTCCTGATTCGCGGTATCGCGCTGGGGCACGTCAAGAGCGGCAATGTCCGCTGGCTACTCAAGCGCGAGGTCATCGTCGCGGGGCTCAACGGCCTGTTATGGGCCGTGGTGGTAGCCGGCATCGCCATCGTGTGGTTCGGGGATGTCCAGCTGGGGGCCATCATCGGCGCCGCGATCATGATCAATCTGTTGATCGCCGCCGTGACGGGCACGCTGTTGCCGGTGCTGCTCAAGAAGCTCAATATCGACCCTGCCCTCTCCGGCAGCGTGATATTGACCACCGTGACCGACGTGATCGGCTTCATGGCCTTCCTGGGGCTGGCAACCTGGCTCTACCTGTAATCCCCCCCGACGGGTTCCAGTGACTGCTTTAGAAACAACACGGCCGCTCCCTTGGGAGCGGCCGTGTTGTTTCTCGCCTGTCATACGATCAGAGAGGCCTCAGCGATCAGCCTTCCAGCTCTTCGTCTTCGCCTTCGGACATGCCCGCGACGGTCATGCCATCGATCAGCCAGCTACCGCTGTGGATACTGCCACGCGTATCGACATCATCGCCGACCGCCAGCAGATTGGCCGCCATGTCGCGCAGGTTGCCGGCAATGGTGAACTCCTCGACCGCATGCTGGATCTCGCCGCTCTCAACCCAGAAACCGGAGGCGCCGCGTGAGTAGTCACCGGTGACGCCATTGACGCCCTGGCCCATCAGCTCGGTCACCAGCACGCCGGTGCCCATCTGCTTGAGCATCTCATCGAGCGAGGTCAACGGCGCGGTGATGCGCACGTTGCGCGCGCCGCCGGCGTTGCCGGTGGTCTGCATGTTCAGACGACGGGCGCTGTAGGCGCTCAGCATGTAGCTCTGCACCTTGCCGTCGGCAAAGTAGACATTGTCACGCGTCGCGACGCCATCGTTGTCGAAGGCGGCGCTGGACATGCCACCGACTTCCCGCGGCTTCTCACCCAGCGTGAACCAGTCGGGGAACAGCGGCTGACCCAGGCTATCGCACAGGAAGCTGGACTCACGGTACAGCGAGCCGCCGGCGATGGCAGACAGGTAGTGACCGACCAGCCCGGCCGACATCTGCGGGTCGAACAGCACCGGCATGCGCCCCGTCGCCACCTTGCGCGCATTCAGGCGCGCCAGCGTGCGGCGCGCGGCTTCACGCCCCACTGACTCGGGAGAGCGCAGGTCTGCCGGATTGCGCACGCTGGTGTAGTCATAGTCACGCTGCATGCCCTGTGCATCCTTGGCGATCAGCATGCATGACATCGAGTGGCGGCTGCCGCACTGGCTGGCCAGGAACCCATGGCTGTTGCCATAGACCTGCACGCCTTCGCCACTGGAGAAGCTGGCGCCCTCGGACTGCGCGATGCCCTCCACTTCCAGCCCGGCACGCTCACAGGCCAGTGCCAGGTCAGT
Source organism: Cobetia sp. SIMBA_158 (assembly GCF_046566945.1). Taxonomy (NCBI): domain Bacteria; kingdom Pseudomonadati; phylum Pseudomonadota; class Gammaproteobacteria; order Oceanospirillales; family Halomonadaceae; genus Cobetia; species Cobetia sp. SIMBA_158. The sequence continues at coordinate 54,147 of NZ_JAWJYL010000001.1, read as the reverse complement.
CGCTTCATCGACGCTGATCGCCCAAGGATGATGCGCCTGGAGATCAGGGAAGTCGGTGGCCATCAGCTCGGCCGGCGCCAGACCGGCAAAGCTGTCTTCGCCGGTATAGTGCGCGATGGAGACCGCCTTCTCGACCGCGGCACGAATCGAGTCGCTGCCAGCATCGGAAGATGTTGCGCTGCCCTTGCGATTGCCGAGATAGACGGTCACGCCGATGCCCTGGTCACGTGACAGTTCGACCGTCTCGACTTCGCCGTCACGCACCGAGATGCTGACACCCTGATCGACGCTGGCACCGACCTCACAGGCGTCGGCACCCAGGCTGCGGGCAAGCTCGAGAGCTTCGCTGACGCGACGCTCGAGCAGTTGTTGCTGAGCAACGGCATCAAAGGCCTGGCTCATGTTGTTCTCCTTCTGAGGAGACGGGGGCCCGGCAGTGCTATACTGCCGCAAATTTCCCCGACTCATTGGAATTGGCATGCGTAAAGAAAGACCCGAGGAGCTCGTCGAGCGCCCCAGCAAGTCCCAGTTGAAGCGCGAGATGATCGAGCTGCAGGCGCTGGGCAAGAAGATCATCGATCTGCCGGAAGGCCAGCGCGCCAAGTTCCCGCTCTCTGACGACATGCTGGCCGCCATCGAGGAGACCCATCGCATTCGTAGTCACGAAGGCCTGCGTCGCCACATGCAGTACGTCGGCAAGCTGATGCGCAAGGAAGACCTGGACGCCGTGCGTGCCGTCTTCGAAGCCATGGAGCAGCAGAACGTGCGTCGCGATGCTTCCTTCCAGCGTCTCGAACGCTGGCGCGATCGACTGCTGGACGACGATGAAGCCTTCGTGATCTTCGTCGAGGATTATCCTCACGTGGACCGTCAGGCCCTGCGTCAGCTGATCCGCAATGCGCGTGCCGAACGTGACGCCGGCAAACAGCCCAACAGCGCCAAGAAGCTCTTCAAGCTGCTGCGTGCCGAACTCGACCTCTGATACGGGGTCTGCCGCTCACGCGCTGCGTCTCTCGTGCTGAACCTCACGCACTGATCCTCAAGCGCTTCCTCGACACCGCCATGGCCCTGCCACGGCGGTGTCGTCGTATTCATCGCTTCATTGTGAACACGACCCGCTCAGGATTGCGTGCCGCCGACCGTCAGCTCATCGAGCTTCAGCGTCGGCTGACCGACACCGACGGGCACGGACTGGCCGTCCTTGCCACACACGCCGACACCGGTATCCAGCTCCAGGTCGTTGCCGATCATCGAGACGCGGCCCATGGCTTCCGGCCCGTTGCCGATCAGGGTCGCGCCCTTGACCGGCGTGGTCACCTTGCCGTCTTCGATCAGATAGGCTTCGCTGGCGGAGAACACGAAACGCCCGGAGGTGATGTCGACCTGACCACCGCCGAAGCTGACCGCGTAAATGCCACGCTTGACGCTCTTGATGATCTCCTGCGGATCGCGATCGCCACCCAGCATGTAGGTATTGGTCATGCGCGGCATCGGCAGGTGCGCGAAGGACTCACGCCGCGCATTGCCCGTCGGCGCCATGCCCATCAGGCGGGCATTGAGCTTGTCCTGCATGTAGCCGGTGAGGATGCCGTCCTCGATCAGCGGCGTGTACTGCCCCGGGATGCCTTCGTCATCGACGGACAGCGAGCCACGGCGATCGGCCAGGGTCGCATCATCGACCACGGTGACGCCGCGTGCCGCGACCTGCTCACCCATGCGGCCCGAGAAGGCAGAGCTGCCCTTGCGGTTGAAGTCACCTTCCAGACCATGACCGACCGCCTCGTGCAGCAGCACGCCCGGCCAGCCGTTGCCCAGCACCACCGGCATCTGGCCGGCCGGTGCATCGATGGCCTCGAGATTGACCAGCGCCTGACGCACGGCTTCACGCGCGTAACGCTCGGCGACATTCTCATCGCGCAGACGGGTCAGCGGGAAACGACCACCGCCACCGGCACTGCCACGCTCGCGACGGCCATTGCGCACCGCGATCACGCTGATGTTGAAACGCACCAGCGGACGCAGGTCCGCGGCGAGGGTGCCATCGCTGGCACGCACCATCACCACCTCGTAAAGCGCCGACAGCGAGGCCGACACCTGACTGATGGACGGGTCAAGGCTGCGCGCGATGCGGTCCGCTTCCTTGAGCATCGCGACCTTGTCCTCAGCGCTCAGGCCATTCAGCGGGTCGATGCCCGCATAGAAGGACGGCGCCTCGGTGATGATCGAGCTTGCGACCGTGCCGCTGCTGCCGCTGCGCGAGATACCCGCCGCAGTACGGCCAGTGTCGGCAAGGGCGGCGGCATCGATCTGATTGGAGTATGCGAAGCCGGTCTTTTCCCCCGCCAGTGAGCGTACGCCCACGCCGCCATCGATGTTGTAGCTGGCGTCCTTGACGACGCCGTCTTCCAGCACCCAGCTCTCCTGCCAGATACGCTGGAAGTAGAGGTCGGCATAGTCGGTGCCCGGGCCCATGGCATGTGCCAGGCCAGCATCCAGATCATCCAGGCTGAGCCCGCCCGGGGTCAGCAACAGGGCCGCGGCATCGTCGAGCACGCGACCGGAACTCGCATTTTGCGTCATTCGGCACTTTCCAGAGTAATGTTCGGGTCGCCCCAGGGGCCTGATACCCGATAGTGAATTTGCGTCACCTTGTCGATGAAGCGGCCGAAGATCTTGTCGGCCACGAACAGCGCCCCGCCCACGGCGGGTGCGCCTGCCAGCACGGCGGCCAGCGGAAGGTTCTGGCTGACCGGCACCGTGATGGCCATGCGTTGATCAAGGGTACCGCGAAGCAGATCGACCTGCCCGTTGAGTGTCACGGTGGTGGACGGCGCCTCGATACGCAAGGGGCCATCGCTTTCCAGCCGCCCATCGAAGAGCGTCGCTGCGCCGCGCACCTTGTCGAAGGCCGTCCCCTTATCGGTGACGTCAGAGAAGTCCAGCGACAGCCGGCGCAGCAGGTTATCCACATTGACCAGCCCCAGCAGGCGGGCAGAGGTCGAGCCCAGATTCAGGAAGCGTCCGTCATCCAGCTTGATCTCGACACGCCCATTGGAGCGCGACAGGGCAAAGTCCTGCGGCGCACCGGGCCAGGCCAGCTTGACCTCGGCCCGGGCGCGGTCCGCCTCGATGCCGCGCGGCTGGGAGAGACGCTCGAGCAACCCGCCCAGGTCACTGCCATCGGCGGACAGGCGAGCGCGCGTCAGACTGTTGGTGCCGGCATCCTCCCAGGTGATGTTGCCCACCGCGGTGATCTTGCCCAGCGTGATGGAGAGCGGCAACACCACCAGCTGCTGGCTGTCGGCGGTCCAGTCGGCACTGATCGGCCCCAGCTGCTGATCGCGCCAGATGAGGTGTGCCAGACGCAGACTGCCCGCGGGCAGGTCGGCAAGCTCAGCGGGATACGGCGTCGGCTCGATGCCGACATCGATAGCCTCGGTAAAGTTGCTGGGCGCACTGGCGGTCTGCGTCTCCTGCTCGGCATCCGCGGGCCACAGGGCATCGAGATTCAGGATATCCAGGTCCAGAATCAGCGGTCGCGCGGCGCCTGACTGCCACACCAGCTCGCCACTGGCGAGCTGACCATCCAGCGTCGCGGCCAGCCCCAGCCCTTGCTGCTGCGAGCTCTGGCGCGGCGCGGCCTCGAGCGTCATCGGCCCCGTACACCGGGACTGGATCATCAGGCAATCGGTGGCAACGCGTAGGCGTGACAAGGCACGCAGGGGGTCACTCTGCCCCGCGTCGCTGCCCTCACCACTCGCGCTGCCCTCTCCACTCACGCCACCTTCACCGGAGAGCGCTCCCGCCCACGGCTTCCAGAGCTCGGGGGCGAGGGTCGGTGTGCGCCAGGCGATGTCCCAGCCGGTCTGGGTGGGCCACTGCGGGTCACTCGGCCAACGCTCCAGCCACAACTGCCCCGTCATCGGCGCCGTGCTGCCATCGTCACGCGTATTGCCACCTTTCCAGCGTGCTCGGGCGCGATTGTCGAGGCGAACATCGCCGCCACCCTCCGCGAGCCCGATATCCACCGCCAGCGGTGCCGCCTCCTCTCGCGCCTTGCCAAAGGGTGCCGGCAGATCGATGGCGACTCCCTTGAGGTCACTCGAGAGGGCCAGACTGGCGCCGTCATCCGGCAGCATCAGGCGCGCCTGGTAGTGGAACTCGCCGCCCAGCGCGCGCGGGGTCTCGCCGTCCTGCAAGGCAGCCCGGGTGTTCTCGGCGGCATCGCCGATCAGGTGCTCGGGCGCGCCCAGCCAGCCCAGCACCGGCGCCAATGGTGCCTTGCCGTCGAAGATGATCGCGCCCTTGCTGCTTGAATCTGCCTGCCCGATGTTGAGCGCCGCCTTGACCGCACCGCCGAACAGCTTGCCGGAGAGATTGCCGGTCAACTGTTCACGGCGCCCCTCGGGGCGCGATGGGTCATGCACGAACTCGAGCGGCCCGCGAATGCCGTCAACCTCGATGCCCGGCCCCGGGAAGGCCAGCGTCGCCGCCTGGCGCTCGCCGACCTTGCCCGCCGCGGTGATGCGCGTCTGCTCGGCGTCCTCCAGCGGCACGCGGATGTCCATCGTCGCATCCACCGAGCCCTTGCCCTGCCATTCGGCGATCAGCGCAGCGGTATCTTCCAGCGGCGCATGCGAGAGCAGATCGAACAGCGCTTCGACGCTGCCGGTCACATCACCCTGAATCTTCAAGGTGTTGTCCTGCATGTCGACGTCGGCCTGACGCACCGACAGGGGCGCTGCACTGCCCAGCGCCGTGACCGGCTGAGAGCGCGCCGCCGCGACCGTGGCACTCAGCGTATTGTCATGCAGCGCGAGGTTGCCCTTCACGCCCTCCAGCGCAGGCCAGCCCTCGGCATAACCGAGTCGCCCATCCTCGATGGCCAGCTCAAGGTCCATCGAATCGCCGGGGCCATAGCCATTTTCGCCATTGTCGTCATCCCACACCTGGGTGAGATGCAGGCTGCCCTCGGGGACCTGCCCCGCGACATCGCGCGTCAACCACTCGCTCAGCGCCGGGTCCAGCACCTTCATCGGCAACCAGGAGGCCAGCGGAATGCTGCGGGCATCCACATCACGCATCTCGAGATCCAGCTGGAAGCGATCATGGTCCTGAGCGGGAATCTGCAGGCCGAAGCCACCCGTCACATCGGCGCCAGCGCGCTGGATATGCAGATCATGCCCCGAGACGCTGCTGCCACTGTCATCGACCTTGACCTCGACCACTCCGTCGGCAGCCTCGAGCTGCCAGCCGTCGCCGAAGACCTCGGGGAAGTGGAAGCGCATGCCCTGGTCGCCACGAAACGCGATCCGGCTCGCGATGCCGCCTTCATCAAGGCTCTGCGCGGTGACCCAGGCCGCCAGGGGACCGAGTCCCGGAGCGCCCTGCCAGGGTTCCACCTCGGCGCCGGTGAGGCCCAGCGCCAGCTTCATGGTCAGTGGGGTATCGAGGCCGATCCCGGCCAGCGACAGGGAGAGGCCGGTGGCCGTGCCACGCGGATCGAGAGACTCGAGCACATTGCCCAGCTCGCCGGGCGCCAGCACATTGCGCCAGCGCGCCACCTTTTCCAGATCGAAACTGCTGGTGACCAGTGACACGCTGCCCTCGGCGAGATCCCCCGACAGCGAAATACGCTCAGGCAGACTGGCAAGCGCCGCGGAGACTTCTGCCGATGACGCCGCTTGCGGCGTCTGGCCATCACTGCCTGCCACCGGATCGCCGGGCGCCGAAGCGTCGGCCACCGGAGCGCCGGCCGCCGGGGTGCCGGCCACCGGGGCGTCATCGAGTTGCGAGGCGCCGACCGAGATCTGATTGAGCCAGGCCTGCCAGCGATCACTGCCCGCCAGGTCGCGCAGCCACTGGCCACGCGCATGAATGTCCTTGAGCGCCAGCTGGGCGCCATGGTGATCCAGCGTCAGGCGATTGAGATCGAGACGCAGACGAGCATCTTCCAGTCGCGCGTCACGCCAGCGCGCCCACAGCGTCGCGTTGCCATCGGCGTCGCGCAGCATCAGGCTGTCGCGCTCGCCCATCAGGCGCCCGACACTCGCCAGCGCACCGGCGTCCAGCTCCACCTGCAGCTGGGCCGAGTAGTCGGCGAGGCCGTCATCTCCCGGCAGCACCTCCAGCACGGCGCTGACACCGGCCTGAGGCGATTCCCCGACCCGCAACTGGCCTTCCAGGTGCGCGCGATCGCCTTCTCCCGACAGCAACAGCTCGGCGGCATTCAGGTTGAGGGTATCGTTGCGACCATGCAGCACCAGACGCACGTCCTCGAGCCGCACACGCTGACGCGCCAAAAGCGCCAGCCCCTGCTCCGTCTGCGCAAGGCTCATCTGTCCTTCGGGTTCGAGCGCTTCGGGAGGACGCGGCGGTCCCGGCCAGCCCCAGCTGCCATCTTCGCGCTGGTACAGGTGCACGATGACGCCGGTGGCGGTGGCGCGATCAAAGACAGGCGCCAGATGGCGCAGGGAGGAAAGTACATCGAGACGGGTTTCCAGATGCGACACGCTCAACAGCGGCGCCGCCTGCATCTCGTTGGGTCGAAAGAGGTTGAGACCCGACAGCTTGATGGCCGGATCAAGGTGATCCATGCGGCCCTCAAGCGATGACATCCCCACATTGGAGTGGGTCTGGGTGGCAATGAAGTCACTGATGGACTCACTGCGCGAATCCAGCGTGGTCAACCACCAGCGCAGGCCCCCGATCAGGATGGCCAGCAACGCCAGCAGCACCGCGAGCGCCATCAGCAGCCCGCGCGCCCAGCGCCGCCCACGCGAGGGTGGCGCTGGCGTCGCAGCTGACGAAGACGGGGCGTCTTCGACGCCCTCCTGCGCCGCCTCTTGCGAGGTAGAACGTGCCGCCTCTGGTGAGGTAGAACGGGTCACTGGTGGTTCTCCGAACAGGACAGACTCACGATGTGGATAACGCGACTCCCGGCATCATCGCAGGCGCGGCGGCTGACAGATCACATGAGCACAATATCGTACTGCTCCTGGGTGTAATGCGCCTCGACCTGGAAGCGGATGGTCTTGCCGATGAAGCTCTCGAGGTCCGCCACGGCCGCGGATTCCTCGTCCAGCAGGCGATCGACCACGTTCTGTGAGGCCAGCACCATGTAGGTATCCGGGCTGTAGGCGCGCTCTTCGCGCATGATCTCGCGGAAGATCTCGTAGCAGACCGTCTCCGGTGTCTTGAGGGTGCCGCGCCCCTGACAGGTCGGGCAGGCCTCGCACAGCACCTGTTCCAGACTCTCGCGCGTGCGCTTGCGCGTCAGCTGCACCAGGCCCAGCTCGGTCACGCCGGTCATCTTGTTCTTGGCATGATCACGCTCCAGCGACTTCTCGAGCACGCGCAGCACCTGGCGCTGGTGCTCGGTCTCTTCCATGTCGATGAAGTCGATGATGATGATGCCGCCGAGATTGCGCAGGCGCAGCTGGCGCGCGATGGCGGTCGCCGCCTCGAGATTGGTCTTGAAGATGGTCTCTTCGAGGTTGCGATGACCGACGAAACCCCCGGTGTTGACGTCGATGGTGGTCATCGCCTCGGTCTGGTCGATCACCAGATAGCCGCCACTCTTGAGCTGCACCTTGCGGCCCATCGCCTTGTGCAGTTCATCCTCGACACTGAACAGGTCGAAGATCGGCCGCTCGCCGGGGTAATACTCGATGCGCCCTTCCATGTCCGGCATGAACTCGCTGGCGAATTCCTTGAGCCGGATGAAGTTCTCGCGCGAGTCGATGCGCACGCGCTCGATCTCGTCACGCATCACGTCGCGCAGCGTGCGCATGAACAGCGGCAGATCATCATAGATCACGCTGGGCACGGCGGCGGTCAGGCGACGCTCGCTGACCTTGCGCCACAGGCGCAGCAGGAAGTGCATGTCCTGCTTGAGCTCGGCCTCGCTGATGCCTTCGGCCGCCGTGCGCAGAATGAAGCCGCCGGGCGCTTCCGGGTCCAGCGCCGTCAGGCACTGCTCGGTGAGCTCCTTGAGACGGTCACGCTCGGCATCGCTCTCGATGCGCTGCGACACGCCGGTATGCGGCGAGTCCGGCATGTAGACCAGATAGCGTGACGGCACCGACAGATGCGTGGTCAGCCGGGCGCCCTTGGTGCCGATGGGGTCCTTGGTGACCTGCACCACCAGTGGCTGGCCTTCGCTGAGCAGCTCGCGGATCGAGAGCTGCTCATCATGCGGCGTGTGCGCCGGCATGACTTCCTGGGCATGGATGAAGGCGGCCCGTTCGAGACCGATGTCGATGAAGGCCGCCTGCATGCCGGGCAACACTCTCACCACCTTGCCACGGTAGATGTTGCCGACGATGCCGCGTCGCCCGCTGCGTTCGATGAAGGCTTCCTGCAGGACACCGTTCTCGACTACCGCCACGCGGGTCTCCATCGGTGTCAGGTTGATCAATACCTCGCCGCTCATAGCGCAAGTCCTTGTAAAGTCGTTGCTTGCGATTATGACATAGCAAGGGAGCCCCCGGCTGTGATCTATCGACTAAGGATTTCCTGCAACGGGTATTTTGTGCCACGCACGCAAGCCATCGTCCTTCACGATGGCGCTGGAGTGCTGTCTCGACACCCGACTGACGCAGTGCGGAACATCCCCCGTCAGAGCGGTTGCCACGGCTGAACGCCCGCCTTGCTCAACAACTGAGCGGTCTCATGCAGCGGCAGCCCGACCACGGCGCTGTAACTGCCCTCGAGATGACTGACGAAGACGGCGCCGAGCCCTTGGATGGCATACCCCCCCGCCTTGTCAGCCGGCTCACCGGTCGCCCAGTAGCGCGCGGCCTCCTCTGGAGTGATCGTGCGGAAAGTCACGCGGCTCTCGACCAGCTCGCTCGCGCAGCGCATGTCGCGCCCGGCGTCGCCATGACACAGCGCAACGCCACTGAGCACCTGATGGCTGCGCCCCGACAGGCTGAGCAGCATCTCGCGCGCATCGGCCTCATCGCGCGGCTTGCCGAGAATGCGTCCATCCAGTGCCAGCGCGGTATCCGCGCCGAGCACTCGCCGCCCCGCCGTCTGGCCTGCCGTCCGCTGCGCCAGGGCCGCGAAACCGGCCTGCGCCTTCTCCCGCGCCAGACGCAGCACGTAATGCTCCGGCGACTCATTGGCCTGCGGCGTCTCATCGATATCCACCGGCGCCACCTCACATTGGATGCCGATACTGGCCAGCAGGTCACGACGACGCGGCGACCCCGAGGCCAGAATCAATTCCGCTTGAGCAGCGCCCTGTTGATCAGCACCCTGTTGAGCAATGCCCTGAGACATCACTTTGCGCTGCGTCGCGGCGTCAGAGTTCGCAAAGAGTGAGGAAGTGGGGCTTGCGGTGTCAGGTGTGGATGGCCTGGAAGTGCATGACCTTGAACTGGATGACATGGAAGACCTCGTGAAGAGAAACATGGCTGACAAGTACCAGAAAGCCGCCCGTAGGCGGCTTTTGGAAGCTCACAAGAAGCGCTATCGATGCGCCAGTGGCACTCAGGCCGCGACCCGCCGACGCAGCATCTGCAGCAGGGTATAGAGCCACGGCCACAATGCACCGCCGATGACCGCCGAGAGCAGGAACGACAGGCTGACGGGGCCGGCACCGAACAGACTGCGCAGCCATTGATCCAGCAACTGCGCGATGCCCAGCACCACGATCACCAGCAACGCCTGCTGCAACAGCGAGTAGGCGCGAATGCGCTGATAGAGCAGCACACCCATGAAGGCCGTCAGCGACAGTACCAGGGCGTTGTGCCCCAGCGGTGCGCCCTGCAGCACATCCAGCGCCAGTCCGAACAGGAAGCCGTGGAAGACTCCGACACTCTGCGGCGAGACGATGCACCAGTAGACCAGCATCAGGCCCAGCCACTGGGGCCGCCAGATCAGCCATACATCCGGCAATGGCATGACCTGCAGACACAGCGCCAGCAGCAGCGAGAACCAGCACAGCAAGGTGGTCTGGGGACGAAAGGCCATCAGTTGTTCTCCCCGGCAGCATCGGTGGGTGCCTGTGCGTCTGCCGCATCCTCGGCGGAGCCTTGTGCGGCGTCGTCACCCTCGGGTCTGGGCGCCGCCAGGTTGTCGCGCGGCAACTCATCGAGGCTGTCATCGACATACAGGTTGTCGGTGTCCACCGGCGGCGGCATCTGGATCAGGAAGTTGCGCGAACGCTCCAGCTGCGCGATGGGCTCGGCACTCACGCGGGCGAACGGCTTGCCGGGATCATGGTAGACCTCGGTGACACGTGCCACCGGCAAGCCGCGCGGAAAGCGCAGCGCCAGTCCGGAAGTCACCAGCAGATCACCGACACGAATGTCGGCGGTATCCGGCACATGCAGCACATCGACCTGGTCGATCTTGCCGCTGCCCTGGGCGATGAAGCGCAGGCCATTGCGATTGATCTCCACCGGCACGGCGTGGCTGGCATCACTGATCATCAGCACGCGACTGTTGTAGGCCGAGGTGGAGATGACCTGCCCGACGAGGCCATAGGCATCGAGTACCGGCAAGCCGATGCGCACGCCATCCTGCTCGCCGCGGTCCACCACCATGCGGTGGGAGAACGGGTCAGCATCGAGGGTCAGCAACTGGGAGGTGATATAGGGGATGTCGCTACGCTGCCCGGCATTGAGCAATTCGCGCAGGCGCGTATTCTCGGAGGTCAGGCTCGCCATGCGTTGCACACGGCTGGACAGATTGAGCAGCTGTTCGCGCAGCGCGCGATTCTCGTCGGCCAGCTCCTGCTGGTCGGCAAACACCAGTGCCCCCCAGCTGATGCCTTCCGTCGGCAAGCTGACGACCCACTGCACGGGCGATACCAGCGTCGCCATGCTGGCGCGCACATCGACCATCCAGCTGAAGCGATCTTCGGCAAACATCAGCGCGAGTGACAGCACCGCGCACAACAGCATGCGGTAGCCGGGCACGGGGCCACGCGTGAACAGGGGTTTGATAGCACTTCCTCCGACAGGCCGGGACCAGCCGTACAGCACACAGCATGCCCGGCCCCGAACGAGGTCAATCGCTCGACAGCAGCTCGAAGGTGTGCTGATCGATCATTTCCAGCGCCTTGCCACCGCCACGCGCCACGCAGGTCAGCGGGTCTTCGGCGATGATCACCGGCAGGCCCGTCTCTTCCGCGATCAGCTTGTCGATGTCACGCAGCAGCGCACCACCACCGGTCAGCACCAGGCCGCGCTCGGCGATGTCGGAGGCCAGCTCCGGCGGAGACTGCTCGAGCGCGCTCTTGACCACCGAGACGATGGCCGCCAGCGGTTCCTGCAGCGCATCGAGAATCTCGTGGGAGTTGAGCGTGAAGGAACGCGGAATGCCCTCGGCCAGGTTGCGGCCGCGCACGTCGATCTCGCGCAGCTCGCCACCCGGGTAGGCACAACCGATCTCTTCCTTGATGCGCTCGGCCGTCGCCTCACCGATCAGGCTGCCGTAATGGCGACGCACATAGGAGGTGATGGCTTCGTCGAAGCGGTCACCGCCGATACGCACGGATTCGGAATAGACCACGCCGTTGAGCGAGATGATGGCGATTTCAGTGGTACCACCACCGATATCGACCACCATGGAGCCCATCGCCTCTTCCACCGGCAGGCCCGCACCGATCGCGGCAGCCATCGGCTCCTCGATCAGGTAGACCTCACGCGCGCCGGCCCCTTCGGCCGATTCCTTGATGGCGCGACGCTCGACCTGGGTCGACATGCACGGCACACACACCAGCACACGAGGGCTGGGTGTCAGGAAGGTGCTCTGATGCACCTTGCGGATGAAATGCTGGAGCATCTGTTCGGTAACGGTGAAGTCGGCGATGACGCCGTCCTTCATCGGACGGATGGCCGTGATATTGCCGGGGGTACGCCCCAGCATGCGCTTGGCATCGGCACCGACGGCCGCCACACTGCGGGCATTCCCGGACTGGCGAATGGCCACGACTGAGGGCTCGTCGAGCACGATACCGCGACCGCGCACATAAATAAGCGTGTTGGCAGTACCCAGATCGATCGACAGATCGCTCGAGAACAGCCCACGTAAACGTTTAAACATGGAAGTTGATCACCTAGTCCAGACCGGAACCCTGTGCAGACGCGAACGGTACCATTGCCACCCCATGGCGGCAAGCTGACACGCCTGCCAGAGCGACGCAGATGTGGTACATTTCACGCCGAATCACACTGTAACGGCGCATTCGGCGACAGATTGCTCCATCGCTGCAAAGCGCGCTGTTTTACAGGGTAACGGGCATCGGGTTTGCCGGGACACCACAATTTTCGAATTCGGCTTTTCGCGCTCGTCGCGCCAGTCCGATTCCGCGTGGTCGTCTCCGACTCCTGCCGTCACCTCAAGCCTCTCGAAGCCAAGACAGGGAAACTTCAATGGCCCTTGAACATTCAGATGTGCTGCGTGCCGCTCACCTCGCACGCCTGGGTCTTGCCTCGCAGGATGCCGAAGCCTACGTCGAGGATCTCGACCGGATTCTCGCCATGGTCGACCAGCTGCAACAGGTCGATACCGACGGCGTCGCACCGCTGGCACACCCGCTTGAAGCCACGCAACGCCTGCGCGCGGACGAAGTCACCGAATCGAATCAGCGCGAGCGTTTTCAGCAGGTGGCCCCGGCCACAGAGCAGGGTCTGTATCTGGTTCCGCGCGTCGTCGAGTGATCTCGCCTGGCAGGTCGCTCACGCATCGTGACCGGCTGCCATCGGATACCACGTCACGCGGCACGCCCCGTCCGCCCCGGAATTTCTGCGGACGATGCCCGGCGCATCGTCTGCACTGATGGAATCGAACATGTCATCGTCCATTGCACTACATGACAAGACGCTCAGTGAGCTGGCGCAAGGCCTGGAGGCCGGCGAATACACCAGCCGCGAGCTGACGGAAGCCTTCCTGGCCCGTATCGAACGCCTCGACGGCGAGCTCAACAGCTACATCACCCTGTGCCGCGAAGACGCGCTGCGTGATGCGGATGCCGCCGATGCACGCCGTGCCGCTGGCAATGCCGCCGCGCTGACCGGCGTGCCGATGGCCATCAAGGACATCTTCTGCACCGAAGGTATACGCACCAGCTGCGGTTCGAAGATGCTCGACAACTTCGTCGCGCCCTACGACGCCACCGTGATCGAGAAGCTCAAGGCCGAAGGCGTGGTGATTCTCGGCAAGACCAACCTCGATGAGTTCGCGATGGGCTCCTCGAACGAGAACAGCCACTACGGCGCCGTCAAGAACCCGTGGGATCTGTCCGCCGTCCCGGGTGGCAGCTCCGGCGGCAGTGCCGCCGCCGTCGCCGCAGGCCTTGCGCCGGCCGCCCTGGGCACCGACACCGGCGGTTCCATCCGCCAGCCGGCCGCCTTCTGTGGCATCACCGGCCTCAAGCCGACCTACGGTCGCGTCTCGCGCTACGGCATGATCGCCTACGCCTCCAGCCTCGATCAGGGCGGCCCGATGGCCCGCTCCGCCGAAGACTGTGCGCGCCTGATGAACGTGATCGCCGGCGCCGACCCGCGCGACTCCACCAGCGTGGTGCGTGGCGTGCCGGATTACGTCGAAGGGCTGGACTATAACCTCAAGGGCCTGAAGATCGGCCTGCCGAAGGAATACTTCGGCGAAGGCCTGTCCGAGGAAGTCGAAGCCTCCGTGCGTGCCGCGATCAAGGTCTTCGAGGATGCCGGTGCCAGCGTGCAGGAAATCTCGCTGCCGCATACCCACCTCGCCATCCCGACCTACTACGTGATCGCGCCGGCCGAGGCCTCCTCCAACCTGTCGCGTTACGACGGCGTGCGTTTCGGCCATCGCTGCAAGGACCCGCAGGACCTGGAAGACCTTTACAAGCGCACGCGCGAGGAAGGCTTCGGCGACGAGGTGAAGCGTCGCATCATCATCGGCACGCACACCCTGTCCGAAGGCTTCTTCGATGCCTACTACATCAAGGCCCAGAAGGTGCGTCGCCTGATCCGTCAGGACTTCCTCGATGCCTTCGACCAGGTCGATGTACTGATGGGCCCGGCGGCACCGACCCCGGCGTTCGATCTCGGCGCGCACAAGGACCCGCTGTCCATGTACCTGCAGGATCTCTACACCATCGCCATCAACCTGGCGGGCATTCCGGGCATCAGCGTGCCGGCCGGCCTGGCAGGCAAGCGTCCGGTGGGTCTGCAGATCCTCGGCCCGCACTTCGGTGAGCAGACCCTGCTGGGCGTCGCGCACCAGTTCCAGCAAATCACCGACTGGCACCGCCAGCGCCCGGAATTCGGACAGGAGCAAGCCTGATGCAATGGGAAGTCGTAATCGGGCTTGAGGTTCACGCTCAGCTCGCCACCCAGTCAAAGATCTTCTCCGGCTCTTCCACCACCTACGGTGCCGAGCCCAACACCCAGGCCAGCGCCGTGGACCTCGGCCTGCCGGGCACCCTGCCGGTGCTCAACGAGCAGGCCGTGGCCATGGCCGTGCGCTTCGGCCTCGCCGTCGATGCCGCCGTTGCCGGCCGTTCGGTGTTCGAGCGCAAGAACTACTTCTACCCGGATCTGCCCAAGGGCTACCAGACCAGCCAGATGGATCAGCCCATCGTCGGCCCTGGCGTGCTCGAGATCCTGCTGGAAGATGGCACGCGCAAGTCGATCCGTATCCACCACGCCCACCTCGAGGAAGATGCCGGCAAGTCGCTGCATGAAGACTTCCAGGGCATGACCGGTATCGACCTCAACCGTGCCGGCACACCGCTGCTGGAAATCGTCTCCGAGCCGGACATGCGTTCCGCCAAGGAAGCGGTGGCCTACGTGAAGGCGATCCACGCCATCGTCACCTACCTGGGCATCTCCGACGGCAACATGGCCGAAGGCTCCCTGCGTTGCGACGTCAACGTCTCGGTGCGCCCCAAGGGTCAGGAAGCCTTCGGCACCCGCGCGGAGATCAAGAACGTCAACTCCTTCCGCTTCATCGAGCGTGCCATCCACTTCGAGGTGGAGCGTCAGATCGAGCTGATCGAGGACGGTGGCAAGGTCGTGCAGGAAACCCGCCTGTATGATCCGGACGCCGACGAGACGCGCAGCATGCGCACCAAGGAAGAAGCCAACGATTACCGCTACTTCCCGTGCCCGGACCTGCTGCCAGTGGAAGTGGACGAGGCCTATATCGAACACCTGCGCCAGACCCTGCCGGAACTGCCGGCCGAGAAACGCGCCCGTTTCGAAAGCGAACTGGGCCTGTCCGCCTATGACGCCAGCGTGCTGTCCGCCAGCCGCGAGATGGCCGACTTCTTCGAGGAAGTGAAGGATGTCTGCGGCGACGCCAAGCAGGCCGCCAACTGGGTGCAGGGCGAGCTGGCCGGTCGTCTCAACAAGGAAAACCTCGACATCACCGTCAGCCCGGTCTCCGCGGCGCAGTTGGGCGGCCTGATCAAGCGCATCGTCGATGAGACCATCAACGGCAAGGCCGCCAAGCAGGTGTTCGCTGCACTGTGGGATGGCGAAGGCAAGAGCGCCGACGAGATCATCGAGTCGCGCGGCCTCAAGCAGGTCACCGACACCGGTGCCATCGAAGCCGTGGTCGATCAGGTGATCGCCGACAACCCGGCCCAGGTGACCCAGTATCAGGAAGCCGAACCGGACAAGCGTGGCAAGATGATCGGCTTCTTCGTCGGTCAGGTGATGAAGGCCTCGCGCGGCACCGCCAATCCGCAACAGGTCAACAAGGTGCTGAAAGACAAGCTGGATAGCCTCAGCTGATCGCGTGGTCGATGATCAGGACAGCGCCGGCTCTGATGCCGATGCCCCTGATCTTGACCACCAGCACGTGAACGACTGCCAGTCGCGGAGCTCCGTGGCTGGCCGTCGTCGGTCTGGAAGGGCTTGCCCCTCTCCTCAACTCGTCGCGACATGAAGGATGTTCTGATGGCAGATGATGTCGGTGCCCGCCTGCGGGCATTGCGTACCTTGCGTGGCATCTCGCAACGCGAGCTGGCCAAGCGCTGCGGTGTGACACACTCGAGCCTGTCACTGATCGAACAGGGCAAGGTCAGCCCGTCGGTGAGTTCACTGTCGAAGATTCTCGCCGCCATTCCCATGAGTGTCGGCGACTTCTTCACCATGGAGCTCGAGAACACCGCCAAGGTGTTTTACAGCGAGGAGGAGCTGATCAACGTCGGCAGCGGCGATGTCATCTTCAAGCTGGTGGGCGCCAAGCGGCGTGACCGCGCCCTGTC
This sequence comes from Cobetia sp. SIMBA_158, assembly GCF_046566945.1. Taxonomy (NCBI): domain Bacteria; kingdom Pseudomonadati; phylum Pseudomonadota; class Gammaproteobacteria; order Oceanospirillales; family Halomonadaceae; genus Cobetia; species Cobetia sp. SIMBA_158. The sequence goes on along the minus strand of NZ_JAWJYL010000001.1, from coordinate 37,934 downwards.
GTTCATGATCGAGACCTACCCGCCCGTCACTGACACTGGCCGCGAGATGATCACCCATCAGGGTGAGGAAGCGGGCGTGGTCATCGAGGGCGAGATAGAGATCACCATCGGTGGCGACACGCGGGTATTGAAGGCGGGCGACGCCTACTACTTCGATACCAACGTGCCGCATCGCTTCCGCAACATCGGTGATGTCGAGTGTCGCCTGGTCAGCTGCGCCACGCCGGCGCGGATGTTCTAGCCTCTGCGGCGAAGGCAAGCAAGAAGAGGCCACGCAATCGCGTGGCCTCTTCGTTCTCCGCAAGCCCCTGAGTTCACGGAGACCTACACAGCTCATTCATTTCAGTTCAGCGCATTCCAATTCAGCTCAGCTCGATCCAGACACTCTTGAGCTGGGTGTATTCCGCCAGCGAGTGATGTGACTTGTCACGGCCGTTGCCGGACTGCTTCACCCCACCGAAGGGCATGGTCTGATCGCCCCCCGCCCAGTTGTTGACGAAGACCTGACCGGATTCGAGACGATGCGTCACGCGCATGATGCGATCGATGTCCTGACTCCACACCCCTGCCGCCAGCCCGAAATCACTGTCATTGGCCAACGCCAGCGCCTCGTCTTCGGTCTCGAAGCCGAACACGGACAGCACCGGGCCGAAGATTTCCTCGCAGCCGATCGCCATCTTTGGTGTGACGCCATCGAAGACCACCGGACGAATGAAGAGTCCGGGCCCTTCGACCTCCTCACCGCCGGCGCGCAGTGCCGCGCCCTCCTCGACACCCTGGCGGATATAGCCCATCACGCGCTCATATTGGGTACTGTCGACCATCGCGCCCATGAAGCTTGCCGGGTCCAGCGGGTCGCCCGGCTGCATGCGCTCGGCAGCCGCGACCACCTTGGCGACGAAGGCATCACGGATCGAGTTCTCCACCAGCAGACGTGAACCCGCGATGCAGACCTCACCCTGGTTGTAGAAGATGGCGGCAGCGGCACTTTCGGCGACGCGATCCAGATTGGCGCAATCGGCGAAGACGATGTTGGGGCTCTTGCCGCCACACTCCAGGAACACCCGCTTCAGATTCGACTGCCCGGCATACTGCATCAATTGCTTGCCGACGGCGGTGGAGCCGGTGAAGGCCAGGCATTCGACGTCCATCGACAGCGCCAGTGCACGCCCGACGGTATGCCCGAAGCCCGGCAGCACCTGGAAGACGCCGCTCGGGATACCGGCCTCACGCGCCAGCTGCGCCAGACGCAGCGCCGACAGCGGTGACTTCTCCGACGGTTTGAGGATGACGCTGTTGCCCGCCGCCAGCGCCGGGGCGATCTTCCACGCCGTCATCATCAGCGGGAAGTTCCACGGCACGATGGAGGCCACCACGCCCAGCGGTTCGCGCAGCACCATGCCCAGCGCCTGCTGACCGGTCGGGGCGACCTCACCGTAAAGCTTGTCGATGGACTCGGCCTGGTGGCGGATCGAGCCGATCGCCCCGGCCATGTCGTTCAGCGCGCTGGTGACCGGCTTGCCCATGTCGAGGCTATCCAGCAACGCCAGCTCATCCTGATGGGCTTCCATCAGCTCGGCGAGTCTGAGCAACACCTGTTTGCGCCGGGTCGGGGCCATGCGCGACCAGACACCGCTCTTGAAGGCGGCACGCGCATGACGAATGGCGATCTCGGCATCGGCGCTGTCACAGCTGGCGACCATCGCCAGCCGCTCACCGGTGGCCGGGTTGAGGCTCTCGAAGGTCTCGCCGCTGACCGCCGGCACGAATTCGTCATTGATGAAGGCATTGCCTTGCAACTGCGGGGTCAGGCGAGCGGCCAGCGCCTGCCATTCGGCCAATGTCTGAGGACGGCTCATGATCAGGATTCCGAGGTCAGGGAAGAGGAAGGTTCAGAGGATGGAGTAGAGGAGAGTGAAGAAGACAGCGAGGACGAGGGCGAAGTGGCCTTCAGCGCTGCGGAAGAGCAAGTGGCGGCGTGACTCGCCAGCTGGCGCGCCGTTTCATCCAGTGCCGCGCGCGCCAGACTGACCAGCGCATCGATCTGCTCATGCGTGATCACCAGCGGCGGCGAGATGATCATGGTGTCACCCACCGAGCGCATCACCAGCCCCGTCTCGAAACAGATATCACGACACAGGTTGCCGACGGCCTGGGAAGAATCGAAACGCGCGCCACTGGCCTTGTCGGCCACCAGCTCCAGCGCCCCCATCAGGCCAAGCGAACGCGCCTCGCCGACCAGCGGGTGGTCTGCAAGCGTGGCCCAGCGACTGGCGAGATACGGCCCCAGGTCGTCACGCACCCGGGTGACGATATCCTCGCGCTGCATGATCTCGAGGGTCTTGAGCGCCACGGCGGCACACACCGGGTGTCCGGAATAGGTGAAGCCATGGAAGAACTCGCCGCCCTCTTCGATCAGCGTATCGGCGACCCTGTCGCCGACCAGCACACCGCCGATCGGCAGGTAACCGGAGGACAACCCCTTGGCGATGGGCATCAGATCGGGCTTCAGGTCGTAATGCTGACTGCCGAACCATTCACCGAGGCGACCGAAGCCGCAGATGACCTCATCCACCACCAGCAGGATGTCATATTTCGCCAGCACGGCCTTGATGGCAGGCCAGTAGCTGTCAGGCGGCATGATCGCACCGCCGGCACCCTGCACGGGCTCCGCCAGGAAGGCGGCCACATTGTCCGGGCCCAGTTCCTGAATGCGCGCATCCAGCGCCTCGGCACACAGTCGCCCGAAATCGTCTCGGCTATGTGTTTCAGATTCCGGGCTTTCACTCCCCTTTCCACGACCTTCCGCGAACCAGTAAGGCTGGCGGATATGCGTGATGCCGGGCACACAGGGGCCGCCCTGGGCATGCATCGGTGCCATGCCGCCCAGGCTCATGCCCGCGACGGTCGAGCCGTGATAGCCATTCTCGCGCGCGATGATCCACTGCTTTTCCGGCTTGCCCTTGAGCGCCCAGAACCGCCGAACCATGCGCAGCATGCTGTCGTTGGCTTCAGAGCCGGAGCCGGTGAAGAAGACATGATTGATATGCACCGGCGCGAGACGACACAGCTCGGCCGCCAGCTCGATCGCCGGCGGGTGGGCGGTCTTGAAGAAGGTGTTGTAGTACGGCAGCTGCGTCATCTGCTGGCTGGCCGCCGCGACCAGTTCCGGCTGGTCATAGCCGAGGTTCACGCACCACAGCCCCGCCATGCCATCGAGAATCCGCTGGCCATCGGCGTCATGGATATAGACGCCGCTGGCACCGGTGATGATACGACTGCCCTGCTCGCCCAGCTGCTTGAAGTCGGTGAAGGGGTGCAGGTGGTGGCGCGCATCCAGCGCCTTCAGGCGTTCGCCAGCGTCATTCATTGCCATCTTCACGCCTCCTCGCGAGTCGGGTGACAGGTCGGCAAGGTGCCACCCTCGGTCTTGTCACGACAGGCCGCGGCAAAGCCTTCCAGAATCGCCTGATACAAGGCGTGCTCACGCGGCTTCCATTCCGGGTGCCACTGCACCGCCAGCGTGAAGGACGCCGCACCACTGACCGAGACCGCCTCGATTAGCCCATCCGGGGCAACCGCTTCGATATCCAGGCCCTCACCAAGACGGGCGACCCCCTGCTGATGCAAGGAATTGACCTGCGCCTCGGGCGCGGCGTAAAGCCCTGCCAGCACTCCGCCGGGCGGGATGCTGATGGCATGCGATGGCGCGAACTGCGCCTCGAGATCGCCCTTGGGCTCACGATGATCCATCAGGCCTGCCACCTTCTGCACCGCCTGGTGCAAGCTGCCGCCGAAGGCAACGTTCAGCTCCTGAAACCCGCGGCAGATCCCCAGCAGCGGCAGTCGCAACTCAAGCGCCAGCGGCACCCAGCAGAGCACCGCAGCGTCGCGGGCCGGGTCTTCATAGGTGTTCTCCGGCGCGCTGGTCTCGCCGTAGCGTGAGGGGTGCATGTTGGAATAGCTGCCAGTCAGCAGCAGACCATCCAGGCGTGCCAGCAGGGCGCTGGCGGCGTCGGGCTCGACATCCTCCCAGACCGGAATGACCACCGGATCCAGTCCGAATTCACGCAGGGCGCTGACGTACTTGTCGGTCACCATATGCGCCGGATGACCTTCTACGGTGCGACGGCAGGCAATGACGCCCACCAGGGGACGAGGTGGCATGGGATCTCCTTTGAGGCGAACAAGCAAGCCTTGGATGATTGGTATGTTTTAATCAACATAGACTGAACGCCTTTCCTTGCCAACCCGACGAAACGACGATTTCACAAAAATCCATACAACACACTGTTTAAAAAGAATTTATCCCCATAACACCAAAGCCATCCAGCCACGAAAACCGTCAAGTTTTGTAAAATATTTGACAACAATGGCCATGATGGCGATATATAAACCACAACATCCCATGCCCACAGGTGATATCCATGTACAGCCTCCCCGTCGATGAGGCCAGAGAATTTCTGGACCGTCATCCGGAAATCGAGAACATCGATCTGCTGATCAGTGACATCAGCGGCATCCAGCGCGGCAAGCGAATCCCGCGCGAGAATCTGGAAAAGGCCTATGAGAATGGCATCAACCTGCCAGGCTCCGTCTTCGCACTGGATATCGCCGGCAACACCATCGAGGAAACCGGGCTGGGGCTCAGCAGCGGCGACAGTGATCAGGTCTGCCGCCCCATCCCCGGCACCTTGATGGCAGCCCCCTGGCTGCGCAACGGCAAGCAGGGGCAGCTGCTGATGAACATGCGTGATGACAAGGATGGCCCCTTCTTTGCCGACCCGCGCAATCAGCTGCAGAAACAGGTCGATATTCTTGCCGACATGGGCCTGACGGCGGTCGTCGCGCTGGAACTGGAGTTCTATCTGGTCGATCGCGAGCGCGATGACCTGGGCATGGTGCAGCCGCCGTGCTCCCCGCTGACGGGCGAGCGCGCCAGCGAAAGCCAGCTCTATTCCATCGGCGAGCTGGATGAGTACGCCGACTTCCTTGACGAGATCCAGACTGCCGCGCGCATCCAACAGCTGCCGCTGGATACCGCGCTCAAGGAATGTGCGCCGGGCCAGTTCGAGATCAACCTGATCCATCTCGACGATGTCATGAAGGCCTGTGACAGCGCTGTCCTGCTCAAGCGTCTGATCAAGGGCGTCGCCCTGCGCCACGGCTTCGATGCCACCTTCATGGCCAAGCCGTATGGCGACGAGGCCGGCAACGGCATGCATGCACACATGAGCCTGGTGGACCAGCACGGCAACAATGTCTTCGCCGCGCAGGACGAGAATCCGCTGGGCACCGAGACCCTGCGTCACGCCATCGGCGGCCTGTTGGAACTGATGCCCGCCTCGATGGCGCTGTTTGCGCCCAACCTGAATTCCTATCGCCGCTTCCAGCAGGGCCTGTACGTGCCGATGGCACCGACCTGGGGCTTCGACAATCGCTCGGTCGCCATCCGTATCCCCTCCGGCCCCAACGAGGCACGTCGTCTCGAGCACCGTGTCGCCGGGGCCGACGTCAATCCCTACCTGCTGCTGGCCACCTTGCTGGCCTCGGTGATCCACGGCATCACGCATCAGGTCTCGCCGGGCGAGCCGGTCACCGGCAATGCCTATGACCAGTTCGAGCCGAGCCTGACCAACAGCTGGCCCGAGGCACTGACGCTGCTGGAGGAGAGTGAAGCACTGGCCCACGCCTTCAGCGAGCGCTTCCTGAACGTCTTCATTGCTGGCCGTCGCGCGGAGCGTGAAGCGGCCATGCAGATCATCAGCCGTCTGGAATACGACTGGTACCTGCGCAACATCTGATCCACACCGACCCCTCCACCAACTCCAGGGCTCAGGACATGACAATCATAAAAACCGTCGCTGCCCGCGACTTCGTTGGTCACTCACTGCATGGCCACGGCTTTGCAGACCGGCTCCCCGCAGAGCGCTGCTGCGCTGACCAACTCAGTGCCGACCAACTCAGTACCGACCAAGTCAGTACCGAGCAAGTCAGCACCGAGCACTTCCTCGCTGCATGGGAGGCCCGGGCATGAATCAGGTCTCTCCCGTCCCCCCAGCGTCCCCACACCCCTTCGCTCCCTCCGTCAGCGCCCGTGGCAAGGGGCGCAGCATTGCCATGTTCGGCGTCATCCTGGCACTGGTGCTGGGCATCACCTTTACCCATGAGGCCGGCACGCCGTTCGGCTGGATCAGCCTCGTGCCATCGCTGATCGTGCTGGTGGTCGCCATCGCGACCCATCGCACCCTGGAAGCCCTGGCCATCGGCGCGCTCGCGGGTCTGCTGATACTGCAGCCTGACGACTACATCGGAGAGCTGGCCGATATCTCGCTGGGCGTGATGATGAACGAGACCATCGCCTGGCTGATTCTGGTCTGTGGGCTGATGGGCGGCTTCATCGCCATGATGGAGAAGTCCGGCTGCACGCTGAGTTTCAGCAACATGATCGGTCGCCTGCTCAAGACACGCCGTCAGTCGCTGATCGGCACCGTGATTCTCGGCATCCTCATCTTCATCGATGACTATCTGAATGCCCTGGCGACGCCGGCGGCGATGAAACGCCTGACGGACCGCTTCGGGGTCTCGCGTGAGAAGCTGGCCTATATCGTCGACTCGACTGCCGCCCCCATCTGCATTCTGGTGCCCCTCTCGACCTGGGCGGTGTACTTCTCCCAACTGCTCGAGGAAGGCGGTGCCACCGAAAGCGGCATGTCGCTCTATATCCAGGCGATTCCCTACATGCTGTATGGCTGGATCGCGATGGCGCTGGCCATGCTGGTCGCCATTGGCCTGATGCCGGACATCGGCCCGATGAAGGCCGCCGAGCGACGCGCCAAGGCCGGCCAGCCGATTCCTGACGGCGCCCCGGAGCCCCTGCCGGAAGCAGAAGCGCCGCAGTCCAGCCCTTGGATCGGTCTGATGAACTTCGTGCTGCCAATGGCCGTGCTGATCGGCGCAAGCGCCTGGTTCGAGATCGACCTGCTCAAGGGCGTGATCGTCGCTACGCTGTTCACCATCCTGCTGTATCTCGCCCAGCGTCTGGTGTCGTTTTCCTCGCTGATGGACGCGGTGATGGACGGCTTTCGCACCATGATGCTGCCCCTGGCCATCGTGGCGGTCGGGTTCGTGCTGCGCGAGGTCAATGACCAGCTCGGCATGACCACCTTCATGATCGAGAGCCTGACACCCTACCTGACTCCGGCGATCCTGCCGGCCATCGTGTTCGTCAGCATGGCCGTCGTGGTCTTCGCGACCGGCTCCTCCTGGGGCGTGTTCGTGATCTCGATCCCGATCGTGATTCCCATCGCGCTGCACATGGAGGCCTCGTTGCCGCTGATCGTCGGTGCCCTGCTGTCAGCCTCCAGCTTCGGTAGCCACGCCTGCTTCTTCTCGGACTCCTCGGTATTGTCCTCACAGGGTTGCGGGGTCCAGCCGATGCAGCATGCGCTGACGCAACTGCCCTACACCTTGATCGGCGCGCTGGTCACGACGCTGGGCTTCCTGCTGATGGGGTTCTGGATCGCCGGCTGACCCAGCGCTCACGCCATGAATCGGCAAGACATGCACTGCGCCCCGCCTTCACAGGCGGGGCGCAGTGCGTTTCGGGCCAGGTCAGGCGTACTTTCCAGCCCATGAAAAAGCCGCCTCCCGATAAGGAAGGCGGCTTGGGGCATTCTGGAGAACAGGCTGATCAGATACCGAGCTTGTCGCGGGTCTGGTAGTACCAGGCGCCCACGGCAGACAGCGGCACCCGCAGCATGCGGCCACCGGGGAACGGCAGGTGCGGCAGGCCGGCGAAGGCATCGAAGCGGCCATCACGGCCGGTCATCACCTCACTGATCAAGCGCCCTGCCAGATGGCTGCAGGTCACGCCATGCCCGGAATAGCCCTGGGCGTAGTAGACGTTGTCATTGAGCACGCCGAACTGAGGCAGACGATTGAGCGTCATCAGGAAGGTACCGCTCCAGGCGTAGTCGATCTTGACGTTGGCCAGTTGCGGGAAGGCCTTGAGCATCTTGGGGCGAATCAAGGCTTCGATATTGCTGGAGTCTTCGACGCCATAGTTGACGCCGCCACCGAAGATGAGCCGGTTGTCACGGGTCAGGCGGTAGTAGTCCAGCAGGTAGTTGCAGTCTTCCACCGCCATGTTGTTGGGCAGCAGACTACGCGCCACATCCTCCGCCAGCGGTTCGGTGGTGATGATCTGGGTACCACAGGGCATCGACTTGCCTTCAAGCTCCGGCAGCACGCCATTGAGGTAGGCGTTGCCCGCCATCACGACGCGGTCGGCCCGCAGGGTGCCGCCAGCCGTCTTGAGCACGACGGGGCTGCCATGCTCGAGACTCAGCAGCGGGCTGTGCTCGAAGATCACGCCGCCCAGCGACTCGAAGGCTGCGGCTTCGCCCAATACCAGATTGAGCGGATGGATGTGGCCACCGGAGTGATCGACCAGCGCGCCCGTATAGCCTTCGGCACTCACTTCACGCTTGTAGGCATCGCCTTCCAGCAATTCGAGGCTGGTGTTGCCATAGCGCTCCCACAGCGCCTTGTGCTCCTTGAGCCCCTTGAGCTGACGCGCATTGCAGGCGGCAAACAGATTGCCTTCGCGCAGGTCACAATCGATGCCATAACCGGCGATACGCTCACGAATGATGCGGTTGCCTTCAAAGGCCATGTCGCCCAGCGAACGCGCCGTCTGGGCACCGAAACGCTCCTCGATCACATCCATGTCGCGGCTGTAGCTGTTGACGATCTGCCCGCCATTGCGACCGGATGCGCCGTAACCCACGCGGGCGGCCTCCAGCACCATCACCTTGAGGCCCTGCTCGGCCAGGTGCAGCGCCGCCGAGATGCCGGTAAAGCCAGCCCCGACGACGCAGACATCACAGCTGACATCTCCCGCTAGCGGGGGCCGTTCGGGCGCGGCATTGGCTGAGGCGGCATACCAGGAGGCAGCATGTTCCAGGGGCAGAGAGGCACTCATGACAATTTCCTTGTGGTTATTTTAATCAACATCAAAGTACGATATCACGGATCATTGAGCCAATCACGTCGACTTTGACATGCAATAATCACCACAAGCAGCATCCTGCCAACACAGAGTGCCCCACCTGAAACGCCGAGAGGCCGTGACGACTGTCACGACCTCTCGGCTCCCTCATGGGCTTGCCCCGCAGGGTGAGACATACAGTGCTAGACACGCAGCAGCAGGTGCTCCCGCTCCCACGAGCTGATGACCTGGAAGTACTCACGATGCTCGGCGCGCTTGACGGCCAGATAGCTCTTCACGAAGCGCTCGCCGAGAATATCCGCCAACGGCTTGCAGGAGTGCAGCGCATTCAGTGCAGGCCCGATATCGTCCGGCAAGGAATTACCGCCCTCCCAGGCAGAGCCCACGGCCGGCGGACGCGGCTCGATCTGCGCCATCATGCCCAGATAACCACAGGCCAGCGAGGCAGCCATCACCAGATAGGGATTGGCGTCGGCGCCGGCCAGACGGTTCTCGACCCGCGTCCCCTCGGCATCTGACACCGGCACCCGCAAACCGACGGTGCGGTTGTCAAAACCCCATTCGACGTTGATCGGCGCGGAGCCACTGGTCTCGCTGCGCATCAGGCGGCGATAGGAATTGACGTTGGGCGCGAAGAACGGCATCGCGGACGGCATGTAGGTCTGCAAGCCGCCGATGAAGTTGCGAAACAGGGTGCTGGCCCGCCCTTCATCATCCGCGAACAGGTTCCTGCCGGTCGCGACATCCACCAGGCTCTGATGGATATGCATCGAGCTGCCCGGCTGATAGGCCATCGGCTTGGCCATGAAGGTACCGTACATACCGTGGCGCAATGCCGTCTCGCGTAGCGTGCGCTTGAACATCACGACCTGATCGGCCAGCGCCAGCGGGTCACCATGCTCGAAATTGACTTCCATCTGCCCGGCACCCTCTTCATGGATCAGGGTATCGAGATCCAGCCCCATGGCCTCGCAGTAGTCATACATCTCCTCGAAGAGCGGATCGAACTCATTGACCGCATCGATGGAATAGGACTGACGGCTGCTCTCCTGACGACCGCTGCGCCCGATGGGCGGCTCCAGCGGATAGTCGGAGTCCTTGTTGGTCTTGACGAGATAGAACTCGGCTTCGGGGGCCACTACCGGCTTCCAGCCGCGTGCGGCATACAGTGCCAGCACTCGCTTGAGCACATAGCGCGGCGACAGCTCCACCGGATCACCATTGAGGTAATAGCAGTCATGGATGATCTGCGCGGTGGGGTCTTCCGCCCACGGCACCAGATAGACGGCACTGGTATCCGGGATCAGCTGCATGTCCTGCTCGGCCGGATTCCAGAAGCGGCTGTCTTCATCATCCGGATACCCGCCGGTGACGGTCTGGATGAAGATGGAGTCCGGCAGGCGCGGTCGCCCACCATTGAGGTACTTGCGTGCCGGCATGATCTTGCCCTTGAGAATGCCGGTCAGGTCGGTGACCAGACATTCCACCTCGGTGATGCCATGTGCCGTGAACCATTCCTGCAGCACGGCTTCGTCGTCTTCGCGACCAGTGGGTTCGTACTTCATGACACCTTCCTTGAACGCTACAGGACAGGCCACGCGCTCGGCAGCCTGCTTCGATAGACCCGATTGCCAGCGCTCAGCGCGCCTTCACCTCGGACCACAGCTGCTGGAAGATCTGCAGCTGCTCGCCGGAGAGACTCGGTGAAAAACGCAGTCGCGCCATGTCCTCTTCGGAGGGCTGAATCGGTGGCTGAGTCAGCACCTCATCCAGATACGGCTCTGCCGCGGCATTGGGGCTGGCGTAGTAGTTGTAGTTGGAGAGCTGCGCGCCGACCCGGGCATCGAGAATGAAGTTGATGAAGGCATTCGCCAGCTCCGGGTGTGGCGCCCTGGCGGGAATCATCATCGAATCCACCCACTTCTCGGTGCCCTCATCGGGGATGATGAACTTGATGTCAGCGAAGGACTCCGGATTTTCCTCACGATAGAACAGGTAGTCGCCATTGAAGGACAGCCCGGCATGCGTGACCTTGCGCGCCAACTGCTGAAGTGCGGGCGTGCCGTCGGAGAAGCCACTGAAATTGCCGCGATGCTTGGTCTCGATCAGCAACCTGGCGGCCTCGCGCCAGTCGTCGAGATCCGTGCAGTCATAGCCATGGCCGAGATAGGCGCAGGCGATGCCCATGCTGACCTGACCACCGGTCATCAAGCCGAACGGCCAGGCATCATTGACGGTCGGATCAAACACCATCGACCAGCTCTTGGGCGCTTCCTTGAAAGTGCTGGCGTTGTAGACAAGCCCGGTGACACCCCACTGATAGGGCGCGGCATAGTCGAGCCCCTCCCCCAGCACCGGATCACGGAACTGCTCGGCGAGATTGGCCAGATTCGGCACCTTGTCCTTGTCGAGCTTCTGCACCAGGCCCATCTCGATCAGGCGCGGTACGTAGTAGCTGGAGGGCACGATGATGTCGTACTGGGAGACACCCCCGGCATTCAACTTGGCGACCATTTCCGGCTGCGAGTTGTAGTAGTTCTCGACCACCTCGACGCCGAACTTCTCCTCGAAGGTGGTGATGATTTCCGGGTCCATGTACTGGGTCCAGTTGAAGAGATACAGCTTCCTGTCTTCGGCCTGGACGCCACCGGCCAGCAACAGGCTGGCGATGGCCGCAGCGAAACGCAGCGTGTCAGTTGTCATCGTGATGCTCCATGCGTGGCTTCGACTCAGACATCAATCAGAGCTCCTTCGGTTCAGAGCTCCCTCGGTTCAGCGCGACTGCACCTCAGACCACAGTTGCTGAAATACCTGCAGTTGCTGGCCGGAGAGACTCGGTGAGAAACGCAGGCGCGCCATGTCATCCTCAGAGGGCTGAATCGGTGGCTGAGTCAGTACCTCATCCAGATACGGTGCCGCGGCGGCGTTGGGGCTGGCGTAGTAGTTGTAGTTGGAGAGCTGCGCGCCGACCTTGGCATCCAGAATGAAGTTGATGAAGGCGTTCGCCAGCTCCGGGTGCGGTGCCTTGGCCGGAATCATCATCGAATCCACCCACTTCTCGGCACCTTCGTCAGGAATGACGAACTTGATGTCAGCGAAGGACTCCGGGTTTTCCTCCAGATAGAACAGGTAGTCGCCGTTGTAGGACAACGCGCCATGGGTGACCTTGCGCGCCAGCTGCTGAAGCGCCGGCGTGCCATCGGAGAAGCCGCTGAAGTTGTCGCGGTGCTTGGTCTCGATCAGTAGCCTGGCGGCTTCGCGCCAGTCATCCAGGTCGGTGCAGTCGTAGCCGTGCCCCAGATAGGCACAGGCAGACCCCATGCTGACCTGACCATCGCCCATCAGGCTGAAGGGGTAATCGACATTGACGGCGGGATCAAACAGCAAGGACCAGCTCTTGGGCGCCTCTTTGAAGGTGCTGGCGTTGTAGACCAGTCCCGTCACGCCCCACTGATAGGGAGCGGTATATTCGGCGCCCGGATCGAAATTCGGGTCACTGAACTGCTCGGCGACATTGGCCAGGTTCGGGACCTTGGCCTTGTCGATCTTCTGCACCAGGCCGGTTTCGATCAGACGCGGCACGTAATAGTTGGACGGCACGATGATGTCGTACTGGGAGACGCCGCCCGCGTTGAGCTTGGCCAGCATTTCCGGTAGCGAGTTGTAGTAGTTCTCGACTACCTCGACGCCGAACTTCTCCTCGAAGGCGGTGATGATTTCCGGATCCATGTACTGGGTCCAGTTGAAGAGATACAGCTTCTTGTCTTCGGCCTGGACGGCACCTGCCAGCAGCAGACTGCCGATGGCGACAGCGAAACGCAGCGTGTTGTTTGTCATTGTGATGCTCCGCTCAACGTGCTTGAGAAATGATGGGATGTGCGTGATGAATGATCAGGCCCGACGTCGGCAAGGACAGCAGTGTCAGACCGCCTGTGGATATTGCGTATGCTCACGACGCCGTACGCCGTCGTGACAGCACCAGACTCATGAGCGCCGCCAGGGCGACCGCCGCCATCATCAACGTGGCGATGGCATTGATTTCAGGAGTCACGCCCTTGCGTATCGCGCTCCAGATGTAGATGGGCAAGGTGGCGCTCTCCGGTCCGGCGGTGAAGAAACTGATCACGAAATCATCCAGCGACAGCGTGAAGGAAAGCAGGAAGCCCGAGATCAATGCCGGCTTGAGTGTCGGCAACATGAAGAACTGCACGCGCTGCCGCGGTGTCGCGTAGAGGTCCTTGGCCGCCTCGAACAGCGTCGGGTCCAGCCCGACGAAGCGCGAGTAGACGATCAACGCCACGAACGGCACCTGGAAGGTGACGTGTGCAATGGTCATGGTGGCCAGTCCCGGCGACAGCAGACCGGTCAGCTCATTGATCTTGACGAAGAAGGTCATTTCCGAGATCCCGAACACGATGTCCGGCAGCACGATGGGCAGATAGATCAGCACGATCAGCCAGCCCAGCTTGCGGTGACGATGGCGATACATGCCATACCCGATCAGCGTGCCGATCATCAGCGCCAGCAATGACGACACCACCGCCAGCAGCAGCGAATTGCCCAGCGCCGACAGAATCGCGTCATTGCCCAGCAGGCGCCGATACCAGCGCAGCGACACGCCAGTGAAGCTGGCGGCACTGTTGGAGGCATTGAAGGAAAACAGCATCACCACGATCAGCGGCAGATACAGAAAACCGAGCGTCAGCCACCAGAAGCCCCGCAATCCCTTGTGAAAGCTCCCGCGCTTCATATCACCACCTCTTCACCGCCGCCCAGCCGCTTGCCGATACGGCGCATCGCATACAGTCCAATGAAAGTGGCGATCAGCATCAGGATCGCGCCCGCCGCACCCAGCGGCCAGTTGGCGCTGCCAGCGAACTGATTGGCGACCAGATTGCCCAGCATCATGCCCTTGCCGCCGCCCAGCAGCTCCGGAATCACGTACATGCCGAAGGCCGGAATCGCCACCAGCACGACACCCGCCAACAGCCCCGGCAGCGTCTGGGGGAAGACCGCGTGCCAGAAGGCCTTGAGCGGCGAGGCGTAGAGGTCCTGCGCCGCCTCCACCAGTGAAAGATTCAACTTCTCGAAGGCGGCGTACAGCGGCAGCACCATGAACGGCAGGAAGTTGTAGACCAGCCCCAGAGTGACCGCGAAATTGGACGGATAGAGCCCCATGTTGGGCGCGATCATGCCCATGGCTTCCGCCAGCTCCGCCAGCGGCGTGCCCGGCGCCAGCAGATTCATCCAGCCGAAGGTGCGAATGACCTGATTGGTCCAGGACGGTACGACTACCGCCAGCAGCATGATCGGCCGCCAGCGCTGGTCTGACTGCGAGATGTAATAGGCGATCGGATAGGCCACCAGCACCACCAGCACAGTGGAAAGCACGGTCTGCCACAGCGAGCGCCCCAGCGTCATCAGGTTGCCCGGGCTCCAGCCGAGAAAGCCCTGTCCGGCCAGCTGCTGAAACGAGGTCAATGACAACGGCATTTCCGGCAGCCCATAGGGGCCGTTGGTCATGAAGGCCACGCTCATCAGATAGAGACTGGGCAGCACCAGAAAGACGATGATCCACAGTGCACCGGGCGCGACCGTCAGCAACAGGTGGCGTGACTCGGCGACCACCGCGCGGCTGCGCGCAGTGGCCAGGGTTGCGTGATAGGCCATCGTCATTCCCCCAGCGTGATCAGGTCTTGCGCGGCGACCACCACATCGACCTGGTCGCCGACTTCCGGCAACTGGCCACCCCGGTTGTTGACCACCACCTGCACGCTGACACCCGCTACCTCGACACGATATTCGGCGTGGCTGCCGCGGTAGAGTCGCTCCTGCACTCGGCCCGGCAAGTGGTTCTCCAGCACGTCGTGACGCTCGAACTCGCTGGCGGGTCGCCGGCGCAGGTCCAGCGTCTCGGGACGCAACAGCAGCAGACTGCCAGTGCCCGGCGCCTGTGCGGTCAGTACGCCCAGCGGCGTGGTCAGTCGGATGGCGTCACTGCGGCTGTCATCGCGAGCCGTGACGTCGAACAGATTGGCATGGCCCATGAAGCGCGCCACGAAGGCATTGGCCGGACGCTCGTAGATCTCACGCGGCGAGCCCACCTGCTGGAGGCTGCCGCTGTCGAGCACCGCAATGCGGTCCGACATCACCATCGCTTCCTGCTGATCATGGGTGACGAAGACGAAGGTCATGCCCAGGCGCTTCTGCAGGCGCAGCAGCTCGATCTGGATCTGGCTGCGCAGGCCGGCATCCAGCGCCGACAGGGGCTCATCCAGCAGCAGCACATCCGGCTCGCAGACAAGCGCCCGCGCCAGCGCGATGCGCTGACGCTGACCACCGGAGAGCTGGTCGACCCGGCGATCGATCAGGCTGCCCAGCTTGATGAACTCCGCCATCTCGGCAACCCTGGCCTCGCACTCCCGGGAGGCGACACCGCGCATCTTCAGGCCGAATGCCAGGTTGTCGCGCACCGACAGATGCGGAAACAGCGCATAGGACTGGAAGACCGTGTTGACGCTGCGCTGATGCGGCGGCACCTCGGTGACATCCCGTCCACCGATCACCACCTGACCTTCATCCAGCGCCTCGAGACCGGCCAGAATCCGCAACAGTGTCGTCTTGCCACAGCCCGAAGGCCCCAGCAGCGTGAAGAACTCGCCGGGCTGGATGCTCAGGTCCACGCCATCCAGCGCCGCCACCTCATTGCCGAAGCGCTTGTGCAGCCCCTTGAGCTGGATGGAGGATGCCGCGCGTCGCGGCAGCGCGGGCTGATCCGCATTGGTGCCGTGGCTCTCGCCGACGCTCTCATTGACGGTATCGCCAAGGTTCTCACCGGCGTTATCGTCGAAGCTATCACCGACATGCTCACTGACGCTCTCGCTGGCGTGCGTGCCGCCAGGCGCCCGCGCGCCGGCAGGCTTTCTCGTCGTGTGCTGCTCGGGCGTACCAGCGTCCTTGCCATCCACCGCGCTCATCGCGCCTCCCTTGCGATTACTCACCAGTCGTTTCCAGCTCTTGGGCTGTCGGGGTGTTCAACAGTGTCAAATGTGCAGCACCTTCATCATGGCCTCGGCCTAGAGCCGATCACGCAACGTGTAGAAGCTGGTCGCCAGGACCAGCAGAGGAGTTCGCAGCCAGCGCCCACCCACGAAGGGGCGGTGCGGCATGGCGGCAAAGATATCGAAACGTTCTGCCTGACCGGCGATGGTCTCGGCGACCAGCTTGCCCGCCAATCCTGCAAGCGACATGCCATGTCCCGAGTAGCCCTGGGCGTAATAGACATTCGGCGCAAGACGCCCGAAGTCCGGCGCGCGGTTCATGGTGATGGCCACGTCACCGCCCCAGCGGTAATCGATCGCCACGCCATCGAGCACCGGAAACAGGCGGCGAATCTTGCTGTCCATGCGCGCCTTGAGGCCACGCGGCTCCTGACCGGTATAGCTCACCTCACCGCCATACAGCAGGCGCCTGTCGGCAGAAAGACTGTAGTAGTCGAGCACGAAGTTGGCATCGGAAAGCGCGTCATCCTGCGGCAGGACCTGCGCGACCTGAGCCTCGCTGAGCGGTTCGGTGGCAACGATGTAATTGGCGACGCGCATGATGCGCTCTTCCAGCGAGGCGACGAGGCCATTGAGGTAGGCATTGGTGGCCACGACCACGAATTCGGCGCTCACGCAGCCATGCTCGGTATGGATACGAGCACGCCGTGAGGTGCCATCGGGTGTATCGCCGCTCTGGCCGTGGTCGATCTGACGCACCCGGCTCTGTTCGCAGAGCGTGACGCCGGCCTGCTGGGCAGCTCGCGCAAGTCCGAGGGTATAGTTGAGCGGATGCAGATGACCGCCCTCACCATCATGCAACGCGCCCGGATAGGCGTCGGTGACGACCCGCTCGCGCAGCGCATCGCCCTGCAGCCACTGCAGCGCGTGATAGTCGTAATCGCGTGCCATGCGCGCCTGGAACTCCTGCAGCTCGCGCACATGGCGCGGCTTGACCGCGGCATGCAGGTAGCCCTGGGTGAAGTCGCAGGGAATCTGATGCCGGGCGACCAGCTCGGCGGTCAGGCGCACGGACTCGCGGCTCATCTCCCAGATGGCGCGTGCCTGCTCGCGCCCCAGCGCCTTCTCGACCGTCGCGATATCGGTGCCGAGCCCCGGCAGGATCTGGCCGCCACTGCGCCCGGAGGCCCCGAAACCGATGGTCTGCGCTTCCAGCAGAATGACCGAATAGCCACGCTCGGCGAGATGCAGCGCAGCGGAGCAGCCCGTGACACCGCCGCCGATCACGCAGACATCGGCACGCTGCTCACCGACAAGAGGCGGGCATGGGTCAAGCGTCACACGCTGGCTGGCCTGGTAGTAGGAATACGAGCCAGCACACTCGCTCTGCGTGCCTGATCTGAAGCCGCCCATGCACCTCCTCATCCGCTCTTGTTGAGTTTATTCACCATCGACTGGAATATTTTCGATATTTACCACACGTTTCACTGTAATGCTGCATGTTGATTGCGCTGCATGGGAGAAATCTTCAACACCCCACGGCATTGGCGCACCCTGGTGGTGCGCACACGCGGCATGCGCAGCGCCGGCCGCTCCACCACAACATGCGACAAAAAAGCCCCGCCAGCCAGAAAGGCTG
Source organism: Cobetia sp. SIMBA_158 (assembly GCF_046566945.1). NCBI lineage: Bacteria > Pseudomonadati > Pseudomonadota > Gammaproteobacteria > Oceanospirillales > Halomonadaceae > Cobetia > Cobetia sp. SIMBA_158. The sequence continues at coordinate 20,281 of NZ_JAWJYL010000001.1, read as the reverse complement.
CGGGGCTTTTTAGAGATATGCTGTCCTGAAGACATGCGACTTGGAGATATACCGTCGATTTGACCGACTACATCATGACGCTTGACCACACACCTGGCAGCCGGGGTCGCGCTTGAGGCCCATGCGCCGCCATTCACCACTGAGGCCATCGAAGGTGGCAAGGCCGCGATGCACGCTGCCGGCACCGCTGATCAGCTTGAGCGCCTCCAATGCCTGGAAGGCGCCGATGATGCCGACCAGCGGCGCGATGACCCCGCTCTCGGCACAGGTCAGCTCTTCATCGCCCAGCTCATCCGGAGGATACAGGCAGCCATAACACGGCGCCTGTGGCTCACGGCGATCAAACACCGCCAGCTGGCCGGAGAAGCGTATCGCGGCGCCGGACACCAGCGGGGTGCCCGCTGCCACGCAGGCGGCGTTGATCGGGAAGCGCGAGCTGAAGCGATCGGTGCAATCGAGCACCACGTCTGCGGCGGCCACCTGCTCGGCCAGCGCCTCACCCTGCAGGCGCTCTGACAACGCGATCACCTCGGTATCGGGATTGATCGCCAACAGCGAGGCGGCGAGTGATTGCGCCTTGGGCTGATCGATGTCGGCGTCACCATGGGCGATCTGGCGCTGCAGATTGGACAGCTCGACGTGGTCATCATCGGCCACCACCAGGGTGCCGATGCCCGCGGCTGCCAGATAAAGCGCTGCCGGGCAGCCCAGACCACCCGCCCCGATCACCAGAACCCGCGCCGCCAACAGGCGCTGCTGCCCGGCGATGTCGACCTGAGGGAGCAGGATCTGGCGCGAGTAGCGCAGCAATTGCGAATCTTGCATGGGAGAAAAGCCGCCTATCGGTAAATGAAGTGAGGAGCCACGCGCCCTGCAAGGCAACCACAGGGCTTGCCATTACTTGGCATCCAGCTCCTCGATATCGGGCACATGCAGCGAGAACTGCTCCTTGACCTCTTCCATCACTACATAGCTCTTGGATTCCTTGACGCCGGGCAGCGTCAGCACCACATCGCCGAGCAGCTGACGATAGGCGGACATTTCCGGAATCCGGCACTTGAGGATGTAGTCGAACTGACCGGAGACCAGATGACACTCCTGGATCTGCGGCAGCTTGGAGACGGCGCGGCGGAACTCATCGAACACCGACGGCGACTGCGTCTCGAGACTGATCTCGACGAAGACCAACAGATTGGCCTTGAGCGCCTTGGGGTCGAGTACCGCCTTGTAACCGCGGATGACGCCGGCACGCTCGAGGCGCTTGACGCGCTCCAGGCACGGCGTGGTGGAAAGGCCGACTTCCGAGGCGAGGTCGACATAGGAGATACGGGCATTCTCTTGCAGGCAACGCAGAATCTTGAGGTCGATGCGGTCCAGAGAGCGTGATTTTGCTTTCATTGTAATAGTTTTCCCAGCAGGGTGACTTGCAGCAGGATCATCCGTGCTCCTGGCTTCCGTGCAGTCAGGCCGTCGGATAACAAGGGGGTTATCAGATGACCATGCCAATCATGCAGGTTCATTACTATCATACCCGGCCAACAGGGGATACGCCTTCACTGGCGGTACTGTGACGAGGATTCCACGCAGACTCCACTGAAAACGGTGGAATGCACTACAGGGGTGCCAAGCGCGAGGGTGTCAGCGGGGACCACGCACGGGCACCGCTAGACGGCGCCCGGCGAGCATCAGGCCAGCTTGCCCAGCGTGATGCGTTCGCGCCCGCCCAGGTCTTCCAGGGTCTCGACGTCGACGAAGCCGCCGGCACGCAGTGCCTCGCGCACTTCATTGCCCTGGGTAAGGCCATGTTCCAGCATCAGGTGGCCGCCTGCGGCCAGGTGCTGCGGCGCAGTGGCGATCAGATGCAGGAAGTCCGCCAGCCCTGACTTGGCCGCGACCAGCGCCGAGCGCGGCTCGAAGCGCACATCGCCGAGCGCGAGATGCGGGTCATCATCGGCCAGATAAGGGGGGTTGGCGGTAATCAGCGCAAAGCCGCTCTCGGTGACGGCACTGAACCAGTCACTTTGGCGGAATTCGGCATTGGCGATCGCCAGACGCTCGGCATTGCCGCGTGCAAGCTGCACGGCTTCCTCGATGAGATCGACCCCCAGCACCTGCCACTGCGGGCGATGACGCGCAAAGGCCAGCGCGATGGCACCGGTGCCGGTGCCGAGATCCAGCAGCTTGCCGCTGGTGGCCTCGGCCAGTTCCAGCGCGCACTCCACCATCACCTCGGTGTCCGGGCGCGGAATCAGCGTGGCCGGTGAACAGGCCAGCGTCAGGCCATAGAATTCACGCCGCCCGAGCAGATGCGCCACGGGATGGCCCTCGGCCCGACGTGCCAGCAGCGCCTCGAAACGTGCCACGCCCTCGGCGCCGGCCTCGCTCTCGAGATCACGATCGCCCCAGGTATAGAACCAGGTGCGCTCTCGTCCCATTACCTCGCCCAGCAGCAACTCGGCATCCAGACGCGGAGAATCGCTGCCCGCCTCGCTCAGACGGGCAGTCGCGGCTGCCAGGGTGACATCGATTCTCACCTTATTGCTCCTGCAGTGCGGTCAGCTGATCGGCCTGGTATTCCACCACCAGCGGCTCGATCACTTCGTCCAGCTGGCCGGCGATCACTTCATTGAGCTTGTAGAGCGTCAGGTTGATACGGTGATCGGTCAGACGCCCCTGCGGGAAGTTGTAGGTACGGATGCGCTCGGAGCGATCCCCGGAGCCGACCAGCTTGCGACGGGCATCGGAGGTGGCCTGTGCCTGGGTGTCCACCGCGGCCTGCTTGAGGCGCGCCGCCAGCAGTGACATGGCGCGCGCACGGTTCTTGTGCTGGCTGCGCTCATCCTGACACTCCACCACCACGCCGGTGGGCAGGTGGGTGATGCGAATCGCGGAATCGGTAGTGTTGACGTGCTGACCACCGGCACCGGAGCTGCGATAGGTATCCACGCGCAGGTCGGCCGGATTGATGTCGACGTCGCCGACTTCATCGGCCTCGGGCATCACCGCCACGGTGCAGGCCGAGGTATGGATACGCCCCTGGGATTCGGTGGCGGGCACGCGCTGTACGCGGTGCGCGCCGGACTCGAACTTGAGGCGCGAGTAGACGCCCTCGCCCTTCACGCGGGCGATGACTTCCTTGAAGCCGCCGTGCTCGCCGTGGCTGGCGCTGACGGTCTCGACCTTCCAGCCCTTGAGCTCGGCGTAGCGCGAATACATCTTGAACAGGTCACCGGCGAACAGCGCCGCCTCGTCACCGCCCGTGCCGGCACGCACCTCGAGGAAGACGTTGGCACCGTCATCCGGGTCACGCGGAATCAGCAGCTGGGTGATCTCGGCTTCCAGGGTCTCGAGCGCCGCATCGGTATCGCGGACTTCCTCACGCGCCATGTCGCGCATCTCGGGATCACTGTCCTCCGCCATCGCCAGCGCGGCGTCACGGTCTTCGTTCAGGCCGCGATGGCGGCGCCATGCCTCGATCAATGGCTCAAGCTCGGCATACTCCCGCGACAGGTCGCGGAACCTGGCCTGGTTCCCGATCACTTCGGGCTCCGACAACAGTGCGGAGATCTCCTCGAAGCGGTCATGGAAGGTGTCGAGCTTGGTGATGAGGCTGTCTTTCATGAAGGGTCCTGTGATGAATCAGCCGGCGCGAGCAGAAGCGTCTGGGCCGTCTGAAGAATATCCTGGCGATCGTCTCCCGAGGCCTGGCGCAGTGCCAGCGTCGGGTGATGCATGAAGCGATTGGCCAGCTGGCGTGCCAGCTGCGCGACCACTTCCTGGGGGTCGCGTCCCTGATCGAGCTCCGCCAGCGCCTGCGCCTCGCATTCGGCGCGCAGTTGCTCGCCATGGCTGCGGTAGCGCTTGATGACTTCGCCGCCACTGCGCACCCGCTTGAGGTGCAACCAGGCGTTGACGCCCTGGCGAATCAGCTCTTCTGCCTGGGCAGCGGCCAGCTCACGGTGACGCCGATTCTCGTCGATCACTTCCTGCAGGTCATCGACCGTATAGAGGAAGACGTCGTCGAGGTCGCCGACCTGCGGCTCGATATCGCGCGGCACGGCGATGTCGACCATGAACACCGGCTTGTAGCGGCGCTTCTTGAGCGCGCGTTCCACCATGCCCTTGCCGAGAATCGGCAGCTGGGAAGCGGTGGAGGCTATCACGATATCGGCATTCTCGAGGGCATGCGGAATGCCTTCCAGGCCGATGGCGCTCCCGCCCAGCTCATCGGCCAGACGCTCGGCGCGCGACACGGTGCGGTTGGCGATGCACAGGTTGGCGATGCCCGCTTCCTTGAGATGACGCGCGACGAGTTCGATGGTCTCGCCGGCACCGATCAACAGGGCATTGGCCCGCGAGAAGTCATCGAAGATGTGGCTGGCCATGCTGACGGCGGCGTAGGCCACCGAGACGGGGTTCTCGCCGATACCGGTCTCGGTGCGTACCTGCTTGGCGACCTGGAAGATATGCTGGAAGAGCTGCTCGAGCTCACCGCCCAGCCCCACCGAGTTGCGCGCGAACTGATAGGCGTCCTTGAGCTGGCCCAGAATCTGCGGCTCGCCCAGCACCATCGAGTCCAGCCCCACCGCGACACGGATCAGGTGGCGTACCGCCTCTTCTCCCAGGTGCTGATAGCTGCAACGCGACAGCTCCTCCACCGGCAGGCGATGAAAACGCCCCAGCCACTCGAGCACCGACTTGGCGCCATCGCTGGTCACGCAGTAGAGCTCGGTACGGTTGCAGGTCGACAGCACCGCCGCTTCGGAGACCGCCGGCAGGCGCTTCAATTCGCCCAGCGCGGCATCGAGCTGCGCGGGCGTGAAAGCAACGCGCTCGCGCACGTCAACGGCGGCGGTGCGGTGATTGATGCCAAGGGCAAGAAGGGTCATGGAGTCAGTCGTCAGGGTCTGGCCGGCAGGAATCGGCGTCAATGTCAGGCGGCTCTCGGTGCTGGCCTGCCGCGAGGCCAAGGCCAGGACAGCAGGTAATCCGCGCAGGCTCGGTGCCTTTACACCTGTCGACTCAATGGGGACAAAGGCGGCTGACATAAAGGCACACAGGGCTGCCGAAGCGGCTGAGATCGTAATATTAGCGCGCTCATTCTACCACAGCGTCTGGACCACGCGACCCCGCAGCACGTCGCAGCCGATGAGGATTTTCCATGATGCTGGCAGGCTATCGCTATCAGCCCGCGCGGCGTCTCTGTCGGCATACGAGGCCTCCGGTGGGTCATGCCACTTCCTCGCGTCGGCAACGCTATCCCCGCTCGCCGCCAGCCGTTATGCTGCGAGACACGACGCCTTCGTCAGCGCCAAGCTGCGCGCATGACCCGGCCTGCGGCTCGACCGCCCCGATCCCTCATCCTGCTCCCACTGACAAACGCGAGGTTGCATGCACGCTTCGACTGCCGCTGAACATAGCCCCCCGCACGCGCACGCCTGCCTTGATGTCCTCCGTCGCCCGCGCGGCGGGTGGAAGTCCTGCGTCGTGGGCGGATTGCTGCTGGGCATGACCGGCTGTCAGTCGATGAGCGACTCCGCGCCCCTGATGGCGCAGCCCGACCCGCTGGCCACGGCGCCGCCCATCCAGCAGGGCCTGGATGCCGACAGCCTCAATCAGCTGCTGAGCGCCGAACTCGCCGGACAGCGCGGTGACTATCCCCGCGCCGCCAATGGCTATCTGGCCGCCAGCCGTCACTTCGATGACCCGGAACTGGCGCGCCGCGCCGTGCTCGCGGCCCGTTTCGCCGACAACCCGGCCCTGCTGGAACGCGCCGCCGAACGCTGGCAGCAACTCGATGAATCCGCCAGCGAGCCCGGCATCATCCGCGCCCGCCTGGCGGTCGAGCGAGGCGACTGGCAGGCCGCGCTCGAGCAGCGCCTGATGCTCACCGCCAGTGGCGGCAATGGCAATCTGGCGACCCTGGCCGAGCAGGCGATCGATGCCGGCGCCGAACTCGAACCCCTGCTGGCGATGCTGGAGACGCATATCGCCCAGCATCCCGAGCAGCCGATGCCCGAGATTGCCGCGGCACTGTTCGAGGCAGCGCTGGGAGATGAGACACAGGCGCGTGCACGCCTGGTGCGCCTGGAAAGCGCTCACGCCACGTTGGCGGAGCTCTGGCTGGCGCGCAGCGAGATCGAACGCAGCGCGGGGCGTCTCGAGGCGGCGCGGCGCGCGGTGGCCCGAGGCCTTGAGATCGCCCCCGATGACAGTCGCCTGATCCTGAGCGCCGCGCAGACCGAACTGGCCAGCGGCGATCTGGACGCGGCACGCGAGCGCATCGACAGCCTCATCACCCGCCATCCCAACGCGCCACGTCTGCGCCTGGCGCTGGCCAGCCTCTATCTTGATGCCGATTCCCCCGAGGACGCCCATCGCCTGCTGCTGCCGCTGCTCGACGAAGACCCGGTGCCGGACGCCGCCTACGCCCTGCTGGGGCTGGCCGCCGAGTCCAGCGGCGACGTCGACAACGCCATCCTTTACTACCGTCAGGTGCCGGACGGCGAGCGCTACATTTCCAGCCGCGCCCGCGCCGCCCAGTTGCTGGTCGAACATGAGCGCACGGACGAGGCCCGTCAGTTCCTGGCCGTGGAACGCCTGCGTCATCCGCGTCATGCCATGACGCTGCTCAGCTTCGAGATCGACCTGCTCGACTCCCAGGAGGCGCATGCCGAGGCCGATGCCCTGCTGAGCAGCAGCATCACCACGCGCCGCAAGGCACTTGCGCAAGCCATCGCCGCCCAGGAGACCGACACGCGCAACACGCTGGAAAGCGAGCTGGGCAGCCTGTTGTTCCTGCGTGGCATCCGCCGTCTGGAAGATGATCAGCTGGGCGGCATGGAAGAAGACCTGCGGGAAGTCATCGCGCTGGAGCCCGACAACGCCAGCGCCTACAACGCGCTCGGCTACACCCTGCTGGTGGAGACGGACCGCCTCGAGGAAGCACTGGCCCTGATCGAGCGCGCCCATGCACTGTCGCCCGACGACGCGGCCATTCTGGATAGCCTCGGCTGGGGCCGCTATCTGACCGACGACCTCGACAATGCGCTGGCACCGCTGGAAGCCGCCTGGGCCCAGCAGCAGGATGCCGAGATCGGCGCTCATCTCATCGAGGTGCTGTGGGCGCTGGGCCGCGAGGATGAAGCCCGTGGTCTGGCGGTAGAGCTGAGCGAGCGCTTTGAAGAAGCCAGCGAGCTCGAAGCCCTGTTCCAGCACATCCCCGAGCTGCGCCCGGTCGTCGACGCGCCCTGAAGGGCACTGCCACGCTACCCGGCACTTTCTGCCCACTGGCGAGTCCATTATCCTGACCCGTCAGTGAGTGGAGCCTCACTCACCGTCACTCATCTTCTCGCCATCCGGAAGGCCTTCGCGTCATGATCACTTCTCCCCTGTCACTCCCCCTGCTGGGCCAGGCACGCCGCCTGCTCGGGCCAGCCCTGCTGGCCATGACACTGGTACTCAGCGGCTGCGCCAGCCAGATGGCCAGCGACAATGCCGGTGATCTGACGCGCAGCGACGGCGACTGGCAGCAACAGGACGCGCAACTTGCCGCCCTGACCCACTGGCAGCTGGCAGGCAAGGTCGGCATTCGCACTCCCGAGGAAGGCCACAGCGCCAACCTCGACTGGCAGCAGGACGGCGATGACTACCACATGCTGATCACCGGGCCGCTGGGCGCGGGGCGCACGACCCTGGTGCGCGACGCCGATGGTGTGCGCCTCTCCTCCTCCGAGGGTGACTTCGAGGCCCCGGATGCCGAGAGCCTGATGCTGGCGCAACTGGGCTGGTCATTGCCGCTGGGCGCCCTCGACAACTGGGTGCGCGGCGTACCGGCCGCTGGCGAGCATGACCTCGAGACAGATCAACTTGGCTTCCCGACCACCCTCTATCAGGATGGCTGGGAAGTGGACTATCAGGATTGGACTCGCGCCGAAGGCCTGTGGCTGCCGCGCAAGATGAAACTCTACTACGGCGACCTCACCGCCACGCTCATCGTCAACCAGTGGCAGGCGCTGTGATCGTGACACCTTCTCCTTCTTCCATGACGACCCCGACAGCCGCATCCGCATCCGCATCCGCATCGACCATGACTCTTACGCTGCCGGCACCGGCCAAGCTCAACCGCATGCTGCATATCACGGGCCAGCGTGCCGATGGCTATCACGAGCTGCAGACGCTGTTCCAGTTTCTCGAGCACGGCGACAGCCTCAGCTTCACGCTGCGCGACGATGAGGCCATCCGCCTCTCGCCGCCTATTGAAGGTGTGCCCGAAGAGGCCAACCTGATCGTGCGCGCCGCGCGCCTGCTGCGAGAAGCCGCACACGCGCAGGGCAAGGTCGCGTCACCCACCGCATTGCCCGGTGTCGATATCACGCTGGAGAAAGTGCTGCCGATGGGTGGCGGCCTGGGGGGCGGCAGCAGCGACGCCGCCACGACCCTGCTGGCGCTGGACAGACTCTGGGGGCTCGAGCTTGGCGAAGACGCCCTCGCCGAGCTCGGCCTGTCGCTCGGCGCGGATGTGCCGGTGTTCGTGCGTGGCTTCGCCGCCTGGGCCGAAGGCATCGGTGAACGCCTGGTGCCAGCCCCGCTGGACACCCCATGGTTCGTGGTGATCCACCCCGGTGTCGAGGTCGCGACACCCGCCGTGTTCGGCCACCCGCAATTGACACGTTCCAGCCTCGCGATTAGTATGGCGCGCGCACTGCAGGGGGGCCGCAACGACTGTGAAGTCGTGGTGCGCACTTTGTACCCGGCAGTCGCCGACGCCCTGGACTGGCTGGACCAGTTCGGCACCGCCAGACTGACGGGCACCGGCGCCTGTGTGTTCTGTGCGTTTGACGACGCACGACAGGCCAGCGAGGTGCTGGGTCGACTCGAACTCGAGCGCCCGATGTGGCACGCCTTCTCGGCACGCGGTTGCAATATCTCCCCTCTACATGCCGCTCTGGCTTCGGCCTGAGCACAGCAACTGGTTGAAGTGAACGTTGCTGGGGTATCGCCAAGTGGTAAGGCACCGGTTTCTGGTACCGACATTCCCAGGTTCGAATCCTGGTACCCCAGCCAATCCTGGCCGTTCCCGGTCAACCCGGAATTCTCCACTCCCGAGATCCCACAAGACTCCAAAGGTGGCTGCGCGTGTCAAAACTGATGGTATTCGCGGGGAATGCCAATCCCGCTCTCGCCCGCAAGGTAGCTGAAGCCCTCGATACCCGCCTGGGCCATGCAACCGTCGGTCAGTTCAGCGATGGCGAGATTGCGGTAGAAATCAACGAAAACGTTCGCGGCAAGGACGTCTTCATCATGCAGTCCACCTGCGCACCGACCAACGACAACCTGATGGAGCTGATCCTGATGGTGGACGCGTTGCGTCGTGCGTCTGCGGCGCGTATCACTGCGGTCGTTCCCTACTTCGGTTACGCCCGTCAGGACCGCCGCGTGCGCTCTGCTCGCGTGCCGATCTCGGCGAAGGTGGTCGCGGACATGATGGTCAAGGCTGGCGTCAATCGCGTCATGACCATGGACCTGCATGCCGATCAGATCCAGGGCTTCTTCGATGTGCCGGTGGACAACGTCTACGGCTCACCGATCCTGCTCGACGACATCGAACGTCAGAACTATGACAACCTGATCGTCGTCTCCCCGGATGTGGGCGGCGTGGTACGTGCACGTGCCATCGCCAAGCAGCTCAACTGCGAGCTGGCCATCATCGACAAGCGTCGTCCCCAGGCCAACCAGGCCCAGGTGATGAACATCATCGGTGATATCAAGGACCGCACCTGCGTGCTGGTCGATGACATGATCGATACCGCCGGCACCCTCTGCAAGGCGGGCGAGGCACTCAAGGATCATGGCGCCAACCGCGTCGTGGCCTATGCGTCCCACGCGATCCTGTCCGGCCCGGCGGTCGACAACATCACCAACTCCGTCCTCGACGAAGTGGTGGTTGCCGACACCATCCCGCTGTCCGACGCCGCGCGTCGTTCCGGCAAGATCCGCCAGCTGACAGTCGCTGGCCTGATCGCCGAGGCGATCCGTCGCGTCAGCAATGAAGAATCCGTCAGCGCCATGTTCCACTGAGTCCTGTCGGCGGGCCCTGCTCGCCGCTGCTCGAGGAAGAGGCACTGACAACGGCAGATGATCCGTCATCTGCCGACAAGCGGCCGGCCCGGAAATCTCCGGGCCGGCCTCATGGATCCGGTAGCGCTCTGGTCGCGGGGGCTACCGGATTCTCATTAGACCCTTGAGGTATCTGCAAAATGAAACTGTTCAAACTGAATGCTGAAGTTCGTGAAGACCTGGGGAAAGGTGCGAGCCGCCGCCTGCGTCGTACGAACGACTTCGTGCCGGCCATCATCTACGGTGCCGACCAGGCTCCGACTCCGGTCATGATCGACAAGCCGAGCCTGTACAAGGCGGTTGACGATGAGGCGTTCTACTCCTCCATCATCACCCTGAATGTTGCGGGCAAGACCGAGAAAGTCGTCATCCGTGACCTGCAGCGTCACCCGTTCAAGCCGCTGCTGACTCACGTCGACTTCCTGCGCATCGATCCGACCCACAAACTGACCATGAACGTGCCGCTGCACATCACTGGTCAGGAAGCCTGTGTCGGTGTCAAGGACCAGGACGGCGTCCTGCATGTCCTGGCGACTGACGTCGAAATCAGCTGCCTGCCGGAAGCCCTGCCGGAATACCTGGAGCTGGACGTGTCCAAGCTGGAAGTTGGCCACACCCTGCACCTGTCCGACATCGCTCTGCCGGAAGGCGCCGAGTCCGTTGCCCTGTCCCACGGTGCCGATCACGACACCGCTGTGGTCAACGTCACTCGTCCGAACATCTCTGCTGACGCAGAAGATGCTGCTGAAGGCGAAGAAGCACCTGCTGCAGAATAACGCAGCCTGATCAAGGAGCCAGACAGCGCATGTCACGAGTGAAAGCGATCATCGGCCTCGGTAACCCGGGGAACGAATACGAAGACACCCGTCACAATGCCGGCGTCTGGCTCCTTGACGCTCTTGCGCGCCACGGTCACACCACGTTGCGTCCGGAACGCAAGTTCCATGGCCAATACGCGAAGGTCCACTTCGCCGGTCAGGATCTGCATTTGCTGTTCCCATCGACGTTCATGAATCGCAGCGGTCAGGCCGTGGCCGCATTGTGCAACTTCTACAAGCTCGCCCCGGATGAACTGCTCGTCGCCCACGATGAGCTGGACATCGACCCCGGCACCGCCCGCTACAAGCAGGGTGGCGGCCATGGCGGTCACAACGGGTTGCGCGACATCATCAGTGCACTGGGCAACGACAAGTCGTTCCATCGTGCCCGCATCGGCATCGGCCACCCCGGCAATGCCAAGCTGGTGACCAACTTCGTGCTCGGACGTCCCGGCAAGGCTGAACGCCAGGCCATCGACGACGCCATCGACGAAGTGGTGATGACCCTCCCCGACGCCATCAGTGGCGAATGGGCACGGGCCATGAATCGCCTGCATTCCTTCAAGAGCTGAACCTCTGCATCACCCCTCTCCGAATTTCGGTGATTCGCTCAGCGCATCACCTCGCTTGCGTGCGCGCGTCTCGCCACGCGATCAGCAGCAAAAGGCATCATTTGTCGCGCGACATGCGCCCAATGGATGACCTCGGCGGCATGAGGCCTTACACTTCCCGCCTGTCTTCATTCCGTGCCTGCCCACTCGTTTCCCCGCATGCCCAGTGCCTGTGCACCCAGAGCCTGCTGGTCGAGACGACTGCCAGTGCCACGCCCCATTCGATACGTCACACCAGGATCTAGCGCCATGGGTTTCAATTGCGGCATCGTCGGCCTGCCGAACGTCGGCAAGTCCACTCTCTTCAATGCACTGACCAAGTCTGGCATTGACGCCGAGAACTTCCCCTTCTGCACCATCGAGCCGAACACCGGTATCGTGCCGATGCCTGACCCTCGCCTGAACGCGCTGGCCGAGATCGTCAAGCCGGAGAAGGTGATCCCGACCACCATGGAATTCGTCGACATCGCGGGTCTGGTCGCTGGCGCTTCCAAGGGCGAAGGTCTGGGCAACAAGTTCCTGGCCAACATCCGTGAGACCGACGCCATCGCGCACGTGGTGCGTTGCTTCGAGGATGACAACGTCATCCACGTCGCCAACCACGTCGACCCGGCCGCCGACATCGAGACCATCAACATCGAGCTGGCCCTGGCCGATCTCGACAGCGTCGAGCGCAGCATCCAGCGTCTGGCCCGTGTCGCCAAGGGCGGCGACAAGGAAGCCATCGCCACCAAGGCCGTGCTGGAACGCATCCAGCCGCACCTGGCCGAAGGCCAGCCGCTGCGCAGCTTCGGCCTCAGCGATGACGACCTGAAGATCGTGCGCGGCTTCGGCTTCCTGACCCTCAAGCCGACCATGTACATCGCCAACGTCAGCGAGGAAGGCTTCGAGAACAATCCCTACCTCGATATCGTGCGCGGCATTGCCGCCAACGAAGGCGCCAGCGTCGTGCCGGTGTGCAACAAGATCGAAGCCGAGATCGCTGAGCTGGACGAGGAAGAGCGCGAGATGTTCCTCGACGAGCTGGGCATGGAAGAGCCGGGCCTGGACCGCGTCATCCGCGCCGGTTACGAGCTGCTGGGCCTGCAGACCTACTTCACCGCTGGCGTGAAGGAAGTGCGTGCCTGGACCGTCAAGATCGGCGCTACCGCACCGGAAGGCGCTGGTGTCATCCACACCGACTTCCAGAAAGGCTTCATCCGTGCCGAAGTCATCTCCTATGACGACTTCATCGCCTACAAGGGCGAGCAAGGCGCCAAGGATGCCGGCAAATGGCGCCTGGAAGGCAAGGACTACATCCTCAAGGATGGCGACGTGGTGCACTACCGCTTCAATGTCTGATGGCTCACCGGTGCCCGGCGACGCCCGGGCCCAGCTGACGCCCTGACAGCCTGTCCTGACAGAAAGCCCCTGATCTCTCACGAGGTCAGGGGCTTTCTACGTTGTGGCACGGAAAACTGCTCAAGCAGGAACACCGATCAAGGCGTGGAGGGCTCAATCAGTGGAGGACTCAGACCGCTGAGGGCTAAACAGCGGAAGGCTCAGACCGCTGAGGGCTCTGCCAGCGGCACCTGCAGCCACTGCGCAGCCTGTCTGGCGAGCTGGTCTGCCAGCGACTGCGCCAGCCTCGAACGCCCCGCCTCGCGTCGCCACACGGCGCTCAACACCAGCTCACCCGCCTGGGGCAGCTGACGTGCGCTCAAGCCGCGCTCCGTAGTGGCGGCATGCGCCGTGAGCGCATCGACCACCGCCAGCCCCCCCCCCGCCTGAACCAGCGCCGCCGCCAGTGGATAGGTCTGCACTCGCGTCACGATGCGCGGTGAGGATGGCAAAGCGCTTGAAGCTTCCTGCGCCACGCTCGCCAGCAGGCCATCGAGTCGCCGCGCCAGCGGGTCGTGCGCTCCCAGCGCGATCAGGCGCTGACCGGCAAGCTCCGCCACCGTCATCGGTGCCTGCTGACAGTCCTGCGCCCAATACCCTGCGGGCGCGAGCACCAGCAGCGGCATGCGCACCAGCGGACGCGTCATCAGTGCAGGATGCGTCGGCGCACTCAGCGTGAAGGCGATATCCACCTCATGCAGCAACAGGGCATCGACGATCTCGCGGGTATGCTGGGTCGCCAGCTCACAGCTGACCCGCGGCTGACGCCTGCGCCACTGACCCAGCGCCTGCGGCAGCAATTGCTGGGCGATGGCAGGCGTCGCCACCACCTTGAGCGTGCGTGCCTCGCCCTCACGCAAGCCATCGACCAGCCGTCTCACATCGTCCAGCTGACCGAGCATTCCCTGACTGGCCGCTTCCAGCTTGCGCGCCTCCTCGGTGGGATGAAGCTGCCCTGCACTGCGCGTGAACAGCGTGATGCCCCACTGGCGCTCGACCTGCTGCAGCGCCTTGCTCGCCGCTGGCTGGGAGATATGCAGCAACCGCGCCGCGCCGGTCACGCTGCCGGCCTGCAGGACGGCGTGAAAGATCTCCAGGTCCCTGAGCCGCATGCGCTATCTCCCTGTCCGGTTGTCTAGAGGGCTAACTTGAGGGCGTACTTGAGGGCGTACTTGAGGGCGCACTTGAGCGCCTGCGCATCAGGTTACCCCATAACCTCAGGTTATGGGGCGGCACATCCTTTTCATTCGCCACTCACGCAAGCGACCGGCAAGCTCGAACACAACGAAACACGACCTTCACGACCCGGGAGCCCAGCATGCAACGCCACGTGACCGTCATCGGAGGCGGCGTGATCGGCCTCGCCAGTGCCCACGCCCTGGTGCGCGCCGGCCACTGCGTGACCCTGATCGATGCCCATGCCGAGGTCGCCAGCGAGACCAGCCACGCCAATGGCGGCCAGCTGAGCTATCGCTATGTGGCGCCACTGGCCGATAGCGGCGTCCCCCGCCAGGCCATCAAGTGGTTGCTGGCAGGCAATGAGGCACCGCTGAAACTGCACCCGAATCTGGACCCCGCACAATGGCGCTGGATGGCCCGCTTTGTGGCCGCCTGCAATCACCATACCCACCAGGCCAGCGCTGCGCAGATGCTCTCGCTGGCGCTGCACAGCCAGGCTATCATGAGCGAGTGGCGCACTCGAGACGCGCTCGGCGACTTCGCCTGGCAGCAGCGCGGCAAGCTGGTGATCCATCGTGATCCGGCGGCGCTCGACAAGGCGGCCGCCGCGCGCGTCGCCCCGCAGGACCAACAGGTGCTCGATGCGCGCCAATGCATCGCGCTGGAGCCCTCACTGGCCCATCAGCAAGCCCATCTGTCAGGCGGCATCTTCAGCGCCTCGGACGAGACCGCGGATTGCCATGCCTTCTGTCAGGCGCTGGAGCGCAAGCTGCAGGCCTCCGGGCGCTACACGCGCATCGCCAACACGCGCGTCGCCCCGCTGAGCGCACGCAACGGCCGCATCGCGCAGCTCGAGCTCAGACACCTTGATGGCCGCCGAGAATGCCTCGCCGTCGAAGAGGTCGTCATCGCGGCCGGCAATCATGCCTCCGAGCTGGTGCGCCCACTGGGCATCCGCCTGCCCCTGCAGCCGCTCAAGGGTTATAGCCTCACCCTGCCACTGGCAGCTGACACCCCGGAGACGTCCGCGCCGCGCATCAGTGTTACCGACTCGGCACGCAAGGTGGTCTATGCCGACCTGGAGTCGTCGGCATCACGCCAGCTGCGCGTCGCGGCGATGGTGGATATCGGCCAGCGGGAACGCGACAGCTTCCACCCCGAACTGGATGAGCAGCGCATTGCCGCCCTGCGCAAGCTGGCCAGCGGTACCTTCCCCGCAGCCGGCGATTTCGCGCAGGCCACTCCCTGGGCCGGACTGCGCCCCAGCACGCCCAAGGGGCCGCCGATCCTCGGCCGTCCCCGGCAAGCGAACAGCCCGGACAATCTGTGGCTGAACGTCGGCCATGGCAGCCTGGGTTTCACGCTGGCCTGCGCCAGTGGCGACCTCATCGCACGCGCCATCTCGCGAGAGGCTATACCCAGCTCTCTCTCCGGCCCCGGCACTCTCACCAACACCCTACCTGATGCCCTCGCTGCGCGGCCGGGACGCTAGCCTGATGAATTCCCTGCCTCTTTTTCGCGCTGATGCGTTGACAACATCGCGGACAATCCGTAATATTCGCCTCCGTTGGACGGCTACATAGCTCAGCTGGTTAGAGCACATCACTCATAATGATGGGGTCCCCTGTTCAAATCAGGGTGTAGCCACCAACCAAGATTCGAAAGGCCTGACTGCTTGCAGTCAGGCCTTTTTCGTAGTGCGCGTTCTGCGTCGAGACCTTGATCGGACCTTGACCGCGCTTCGCTCGCGCACCTAGCGACCCGCTCCGCCGCCCTTTTTCCAGGCTCGTCTTTTTACGATATTACGATACGCGCTCGCTCTCTCAGCACAATCCGGCTCGACTCAGCCCAGCTGCTCGCGATTGCAGAAGGCTACCAGCACCTTGATCAGCATGGCGACATCGGCACTGCCGGCTGTCTCACGAATCGAGTGCATGCCCCACTGCGGCAGCCCCACATCCAGAGTCGGCACCCCCACCTCACTGGCGGTGATCGGCCCGATGGTGCTGCCACAGCCCATGTCGGCACGACTGACGAAGGTCTGCACCGACACATCCTGCTCGCGACACATCTCACGGAACAGCCCGGCCGTGGTGCTGTTGGTGGCGTAACGCTGATTGGCATTGACCTTGATGACCGGCCCGGCATTCAACTTCGGCCCATGCCCCGCATCATGCTTGTCCGCGAAATTGGGATGCACGGCGTGGGCATTATCGCAAGAAATCATCAAGGAGCGCTGCACGAGGCACTGATAGCCTTCTTCGCTGTCCAAGCCGACGTAGTGATTGATGCGCTTGAGCACATCGGCCAGGAAGGGCCCCTGGGCACCACAGGCGCTGGCACTGCCGACTTCTTCATGATCGGTAGTGACGAACAGCGCCCCCTGACTGCCATCGGCCTCCAGCAGTGCCTCGAGACCGACGAAACAGGACAGTAGATTGTCGAGGCGCGCACTGGTGATCAACTCACCTTTCAGCCCCGACTGCGCCGCCGGCTGCAGATCATGCAAGCCCAGCTCGAAGTCGACGACATCCGCGACCCGCACGCCGTGCTGCTCCTCGATCAGCTCGATCAACAGCGCATTGAAGGCCTCCGCGGGCGTCCCGGCCTCTTCCCCAAGCTGCATGACCACGGCTGACATCTGGGTCTGGGCATTGATGGCACGCCCGCTGTTGACGTCACGATCCAGATGGATCGCCAGGCTCGGCACGCAGGCAAACGGACGCATGACCGTCAGCAGCAGCGTCTCGCGACGACCGTCCGCATGCCGCACCTGGACGCGGCCCGCAAGGCCCAGATCGCGATCGAACCAGGTGCTCAGCAACACGCCGCCATAGGTCTCGACGCCCAGCGTCAACCAGCCCTGACTGGCCTGTGCCGGATTGGGCTTCAGGCGCAGGCAGGGCGAATCGGTGTGCGCACCGATCATCCGAAGTGAGCTCAGCGACGTATCACCCTTCGGGAGCCGAAAGGCGATCAACGAGGAATCATTGCGCGTGACATAGGCGCGCTCACCGGGCGCCAGCTGCCAGGAAGACGTCTCGCTGAGGCGACGATAGCCCGCCCGTTCAAGACGCTGCGCCATGGAAGCCGTCGCGTGCCACGGCGTGGGAGAAGAAGACAGGAAGTCGAGCAGTGCGGGAACGCGGGAATCCGCAATCGCATGAGTCATGATGGCGTCTGGTCCTCGAAGATATATGCAAGGCACTGTATAAGAAGAAACATGATGGGGAAAACCTGTGACGACCCTTCGATGACATGACTGCCATCCAGTCACCATTCAGCGGGGCGTCGAGAAGCGCGGCATGCCAGCCAAAGCCCTGCGCTGACAGAGTTTTCACAACCCCAACGCATCAACGCCAGACAACTGTGTATGGTGCGTGAGACTGCTACAATGCCCGCTCGACCCCCTGCGGGGAGGTCGTTCAGGGAGCAGAGTGTACATGAATCGGGAGTGCTTCATTGATGAGCCTGTTCGCAAACGTCCGGCGCACGGCATTCGTTGCCCTGTGTCTTGCCATGGCCGGCCCTGCCAGTGCCGCGGTCACCCCTACTGACGCCGATGCACAGGCTGCTCGCGAAGTTGCCGAGTCTTTGCGCTATGGGCATTACGAAGATGTGACCCTGGATGACCACTGGGCCAACCGCGCCTTTACGCAATACCTCAAGACTCTCGACCCCCAGAAAGCCTATCTGCTGGATGCGGACATCAGCGAGTTCAGCGACCTGCGTCACGATTTCGACGACGCCATGGTCGATGGTGATCTCGAGCGTATCTATGGCCTCTACGAGCGCTATCAGCAACGCCTCACCGCACGCCTCACCTGGCTGGTGAAGACGCTGGACGCCAAGCCGAGCTTCGATTTCGACAAGGACGATCGCCTGGCGCTGGACCGCAAGGACAGCCCATGGGCCGATAGCGAGCAGGAGCTCGACGAGCTGTGGCGCAAGCGCCTCAAGAATGCCTGGCTATCGATGTCGCTGTCCGACAAGAGCGATGACGAGATCGCCAAGACGCTCAGCGAGCGTTATTCCAACCAGCTCAAGCGCATCAAGCAGACCAACGATGAAGATATCCTGACGCTGGTGATGCATGCCGTGACCGGCAGCATCGACCCGCACAGTGAATACTTCTCGCCGCGCCAGGGCGAATCCTTCGATATCCAGATGAAGCTGTCGCTGGATGGCATCGGCGCCCTGCTGCAATCCGAAGGCGAATACGTCAAGGTCTCGAGCCTCGTGCCCGGCGGCCCCGCCGAGAAGGATGGCGAGCTCAAGCCGGCCGACCGCATCGTGGCCGTCGGCCAGGGTCAGGGCGACAGCGAGTGGACCAACGTGGTCGGCATGCGCCTGGATGACGTCGTGGACCTGATCCGCGGCCCGAAGGGCTCCGTCGTGCGCCTGGAAGTGATTCCGGCCCAGTCGCTGGATGTCACCAAGACGCGTGAACTGGATATCACCCGCGACACCGTCAAGCTCGAGGACCAGGCTGCCAATGCCAAGGTCATCGACGTCAAGCGCGATGACGGCGTCCACAGGATCGGCGTCATTCATGTGCCCGCCTTCTATGTCGATTTCGATGCCTGGCAGGCCGGTGAAGACGACTATCGCAGCACCACCCGCGACGTGGCGCGCCTGATCGATGAACTGAAGGCCAAGCAGGTGGAAGGCATCATTCTCGATCTGCGCAACAACGGCGGTGGTGCCCTGCAGGAAGCCAATTCGATGATCGGCCTGTTCATCGATCGCGGCCCCACCGTGCAGGTGCGTGACGCACGCGGCCGCATCAGCCTCTATGGCGACACCGACGCCGGCACCCACTATGACGGCCCGCTGACCGTACTGGTCAACCGCCTCTCGGCCTCGGCATCCGAAATCTTCGCCGGTGCGATCCAGGACTACGGCCGCGGCCCGATACTCGGCAGCCAGACCTTCGGCAAGGGCACGGTACAGACCATCTCCTCGCTGAGCGAAGGCGAGATCAAGCTGACCCGCGCCAAGTTCTATCGCATCTCCGGCGACTCGACCCAGAACAAGGGTGTGAAGCCGGACATCGCCTTCCCCAGCGTCATCGACCCGCAGGAGATCGGCGAATCCAGCCTCGACTACGCGCTGCCCTGGGACCAGGTACGCCCGGTGAAGTATCGCCGCTACGGTGATCCGGCACGCTACCTGGCCGCATTGCGCGCCCGCCACCAGAGCCGCGTCGAACAGGACCCCAACTTCAGCTACCTGAAGAGCGAAGTCGCGCTGTCAAAGGCATTGCGCGCGCAGCAGACCAGCATCAGCCTCAATCGTGAGCAGCGCAAACGCGAGATGGATGCCCAGGAAGCCGAGCAGCTGGCACTGGAAAATAAGCGCCGTCGTGCCCTCAACCTCGAGCCACTGACAAGCTTTGCCGAACTCGATGCCGCCAGCGACCACATCTCTTCCCCCGAGAGTGATCCGCAGCAGGAAGCCGATATCGAAGAAGGCAGCAGCGACAAGGAAGCCAAGGACCCGATCGATCAGGCTCAGCTTCAGGAAAGTGCCGAGATCCTGCTCGACTACGCCCACCTCACCGGTGATCGCTAGACTCTCGTGACTCGCACCATGACTCGCGTCTGACGAAGCTGGTCGACCGCCAAGGCCCCTGCTCTCATGCAACACCGAGCGCAGGGGCTTTTTTCATGCCACTAAGAAAGACTGTGGCACGCAGCATCACGGCCGCGCGAGGCAGCAACACATACGAAGCAACGACAAGACAGAGAACGTAGCAGCAGAAACGATATGGCATGCATCGCAATGCCAAGCAGCTGCCGCGCTGAGGATGACAGCAGCATGCTGGCGACGCGGGAACACGCTCTCGAGGCAGAAAGCACGAAATTCCGAAGCAGGATGTGGAGCAGGAACAAGCTGACGAGCAGAACTGAGGAAGCAGGGTGTGGAACAGGAGCGGACTGGCGAGCAAAACTGACAAGCAAGGATTGCGAGCAGCGCTCAGGCGCAGAACTGATGAACAGGGCTTGCGAATAGGGCTCAGGCGCAGAGCCAACAAGCAAAGCTCAGGCAGCGATGGTGCGATCAGCAGAGAACACGAGGGGAAGCAGGGAAGTGATATTGGCTCCTCGAACAGGACTCGAACCTGTGACCCAATGATTAACAGTCATTTGCTCTACCAACTGAGCTATCGAG